>NZ_CP026004.1:3078187-3678673 GCF_003086895.1 Stenotrophomonas sp. ESTM1D_MKCIP4_1
CCGCAGGCATTGCGCCGCGAAGCCCTGCGCGCCCTGCGCCGCGAATGGATGGAAGCCCGTGCCGGCAAGGAACGCAGCGCCAGCGACCTGCTGCAGAACGCCATCTACGGCGACGACGCGCTGGAAGCCTACTTCGAGGAACACGAAGGCAACCTGGTGCAGAGCCCGAAATCGATGCTCGGCTACAACCTGCACCCGCGCGCACGCCAGACCATCACCGGCATCGCCGCGCACATCCTCGAACACATCCGCCTGACCGCCAGCGCCCAGCTCGGCCAGCCGCTGCGCGCAGCCCTGCTGGGCCGGCCGGTGCAGTTCCGCAGCTCCATCGGCGCAGCCGGCAACGAACAGGCGCTGGACATCCTGCGCGAGGCCGCCACCCAGGCCGGCTTCGACCAGATCGACTTCCTCGAAGAACCGGCGGCGGCGGCCATGCACTACCACGCCGAAAGCCGCGAGCGGCACCAGGCCGTCATCGTCGATATCGGCGGCGGCACCACCGACATCGCCCACGCCGAAGTGGGCGGCGATGCCGCCCCGCGCATCCACCGCGCCTGGGGTATTGCCCGTGGCGGTACCGATATCGACCTGTCGCTAAGCCTGTCCAGCTACATGCCGCTGTTCGGCCGCGGCATCACCCGCGTACCCGCCCACCACTACGTGGAAGCGGCCACCGTGCAGGACATGACCCGCCAGCGCGATTTCCGCCAGCACAAGTACGACCACGTCGATGACCCGTACGGCTCGCGCCTGCAGGCACTGCAGGACACCGGCAATACCGCGCGCCTGTACCGCGACGTCGAACGCGCCAAGATCGCCCTCAGCAGCAGCCCCAGCCACCGCAGCACGCTGGACTACATCGCCCGCGATCTGCATGCCGACAGCAGCACCGAAGGCCTGGCCAGCGCCGCCTCCGGCTACCTGGCCCAGATCCGCGAGCTGCTGGCCCAGGTCCGCAGCGACATCGGCGGGGACCCCGACGCGGTGTTCCTGACCGGCGGCATGTCCCGCGCCGGCTACCTGCGCCAGGCGGCGGCCGAGGCCTTCCCGGGCGCCCGCATGGTCCATGGCGAGCCCTCGCTGGGCGTGGTCCAGGGCCTGGCGCTGGCGGCAGCCAGCCGGGATTAACAAAACGTTACGCGGACTTTGCTACCCTCGGTAGGCTTGATAGGGCTCTACCTTCCGCCGGCTGCGCCGGTGTGTGTACCCGGGTAGGGCCCGGCCCGCCCAGCGGGCCTTGCGGCCATGCCTTCTGGCTCGTTCATGGTCCGCGTACTACCCGAGCCGCCATCGAGACCCGCTTTGGGCACCCGCCTGGCCCCTGTGGCCGCACAACCTGAAGAAGCACCTGCACCCATCGACTGCCGCCGTTGTGACGCGGTCTGTTGCCGGTTGCCCGTGCTGCTGCAGGCCGGCGACGACGTGCCCCGCCAGTATACCTCGCGCGACAGGCACGGCCGTGCCGTGATGGCGCGCAATGATGAGGGCTGGTGCGCGGCGATCGATCCCTATCACCTGCGCTGCACGATCTATTCGCAGCGCCCGGCGATCTGCCGCCAGTTTTCGATGGGCGGCGATGACTGCCGCCGCGAGCGGCAGGATTACCTGCGACAGGCCGATGCCTGGTCGCTTTCCTCCCCTTCCACCTGACAGGAGCAACCATGCCCCGCAAGGCAAAGACCCCCGCGAAGGCTACCAACAGCATCCGCAGCGAACGCAAGGGCGCGGCCGCCAGCACCACGGTCAGCAGCGATTCGATTGCGTCCGATCTGGCCGCGTTCCGCAAGAGCGGTGGCAAGATCGAAGTGCTTGGCACCACCTGGTCGCTGAAGAAAGCCAGCTGACCCACCCTGACCGCGGCGGCGCTGCCGCCGCGGCCTGCCGGGCCGCGCTCAGCGGTCCAGGCGCACCCGCACACTGCCCGAATGCGACTGGATGCGGATGTCACCGTCGCCGCTGCCCAGCTTCGTGTCCAGGTTGCTGCCCGGCCCATAGCGCGGCCGCTCCACGGTGCCGGCATCACTGTTGATCGCGCCGGCAAAGCTGTTCACCGACAGCTGGGCCGAAACGTTGGCGGGCAACCGCAGGTTGACCGACGCACTGACCGATTCGACGTTGATGCGACCGCCCGGCACCAGGCCCGCGGCGGACAGATCAATGCCGCCCGAGACCGTCTCCACCGCCAGGCGCTGGACGCGGCCGGCATCCACCCCGACCCGTCCGGACACCGTCTGCGCGCCGATGTCGCCGGACACGCCGCCACCGGCCTCGATGCGTCCACTGACCGTGTTCACGTCCAGGCGCGGCGTCTGCAGCTTGGCGATGACATTGCCGCTGACCGTGTTGAGCTTGCTGTCACCACTGCGCCCCGCCGCAGTGAGGCTGCCACTGACCGTATCAGCCTGCAGCCGGCGCACATCGATGCCGCTGATGTCCTGGTCGGCGCTGACCGTGCTGAGCAGCAGTTCCGAAGAACGCGGCACGTTCAACACCAGGGTGGCCGTGCCGGTGGTGTGGCGCCGCGGGTATTCCACTTCCCAGCGCACGCGGTTGGCGCTCTTTTCCTGGCGCAGCTGCAGGCCATCGCCCAGGCTGCCGGTCAGCTGCACCTCATTGCGGTCCCAACCGCGTACCGTGACCTTGCCGGCCACGTTGCTCAGTTCGATGCGTCCCCCGCTGGCGAGGGTGTGGCGCTCATCGACGCGCGTATCGGCCAGGGCCAGCGAAGGCAGCAGCAGCAACGCGGCGCAGAGCGGGAAATAGGTTCGCATGGGATGGTTCTCCTCAGGTTGTCAGGCCGGCCGCGGCGGCCTGCGCCGCCTGCCGGGTCAATTCCAGCCGCAATGTGTAGGTCCGCTTGAGCTGTCCAAGCAGGTGCGGTGCGCGCGGATCCTGCGCCAGCGCGGCGCGGATCTGCGCCGCACTTTCATCCAGTTCATGCAGGGCCGGCTGCCATTCCGCCGCGCGGGTAGCGGGCAGCGATGCCACGGCCTGCCGGTACTGTTCGGTCATTGCCGCCGCCTGCAGCTGCAGGATCGATGGCGCCGGCGCCGGCTGCGGTGCCTGCCGCCACGGGCCTACGGTGTAGACCGCCAGGCTGGCAGCCAGCGCGGCACCGACCGGCAGCCACCCGCGTGAGCGGGCACGCCGCGGCAGGGCCACGACGTTGTCCGCCTGCTCCACTGCGGTGGGCGCCTCGCGCGGGGGCAACCGGGCTGCCAGGCGCGCCCAGCCATCGGCCGGTGGCATGCGCTGGTCGGGCAGTGCCCGCAGGCGCGCCTGCAGCACGGGGTCAGGGGTGTGGTCGGTTTCGTGGTCACTCATGTCATGTCTCCCAGGCGCATGCGCAACAAGCCACGCGCGCGGTGCAGCTGTGCCTTGGAACTGCCGACAGCCATCTGCAGCTGTTCGGCGATTTCCTGGTGTTTCCAGCCCTCGATATCGTGCAGCACCAGCACTGCACGGGCGCGTGGTGGCAAGGTCGCCAACGCGCGCTCCAGATCGCGTTCGGTGCCGGCGCAGCGGTCATGCACGGCCAGCGCCTGCACATCGGCGTCGACGTCGTCCAGGCTGTCGTGGTCCTGCCCGCCCGCGCGGCCCCGCAGTTCCATCAGGGCCGCGTTCACGCCCAGCCGGTGCAGCCAGGTCGACAGGCTGCTCTCGAAACGGAACCCGGGCAGCGCCTTCCACGCCTGCAGGAACGCTTCCTGCAGGGCATCTTCGGCGCGCGCCTGCTGGCCACCACACAGGCGCCACAACACAGCGAACACACGCGGCGAATGGCGCCGGTAGAGCTGTTCGTAAGCGCTGACGTCGCCTGCCGCCGCTGCCCGCACCAGGGCGGGTTCGTCGGTGGCGTCGTTGGCAGCGGGCGGCGCGGGCATGGTGGTGTCGAGCATATCGCTTGGATGCGGCCACCCGGAAAAAGGTTTAAGGCCCATTGACGGCGGCGGCATTGCAACCTTTTCGGCGCTGGCTGCATCCATGCAGGGTCCTTGCTGAAAACAGCCCCCGGAGCCCTGCCATGTCCAGTTCCTCCTGCGCCGCCCTGCTGGTGATCGTCGCCTGCGTCGTGCTGCAGGCCCTGGATCTGTCGCTGCAGCTGAGCGCCGACCGCACCGGGGCCTGCCTGCAGCAGCATCATCAGGCGCTGGCGTGCCTGGCATGGACCGGCCCGGTCGAAACCCCGGCAGTCGCCGGGTAACATCAAGGGCCGTTACCGCCACGTGTTGTCGCCCCATGATGTTGTCGCTGAAAGATCACCTGCCGGCCTGGAGCCACCCATGGCTGAACTACCTGGGTATCGCCCTGCAGATCGCGCTGGTGCTGGTGATCGCCTGGTTGCTGCGGGTACTTGCCCGCCGCCTGATCCGCCGCTTCGCCGACCACTACACGCTGCCGCCGGAGATGGCGATGGGCGCGCGTCGGATCACCAGTTTCGTGGTCTATTTCAGCGCGCTGCTGTACATCCTCAGCCTGCTGGGCACTTCGCCGTCGGTGCTGTGGACGGCCTTCACCGGTTTTGCCGCGGTGGGCGCGGTGGCGTTCTTCGCGGCATGGAGCGTGCTGTCCAACATCTTCTGCACGCTGTTGATCTTCACCACCCGTCCGTTCCGCCTGCATGACTACATCGAGGTGCTGGAGAACGGCGAGAAGCCGGACCTGAAAGGCCGGGTGATCGACGTGAACCTGATCTACACGACGCTGCAGGAAACCGGCGAGGGCCACGAGGGCACGGTGCTGCAGCTGCCGAACAACCTGTTCTTCCAGCGCACGGTGCGGCGCTGGCGCGATCCCTCGCACGCCCCGGGCGGGATCCAGGGCGACGGCTGAGGGGTGGTTTTTCTTTGCAGGGCTGCGCCCTGCACCTGCGGTAGTGCCGGCCGCTGGCCGGCAACGTCAACGTCAAAAGCTGGATTTCCGTCGGTTGGCAGGGTGGGTCCGGTTGAGGGGGACGGCGTGAATACGTCCATGTAGCCTCGGTCGCGCCATCCATGGCGCTCACGCCCCCTCAACCGGACCCACCCCGCCTTCGACAGTTTCCCGCGGGCTGTCGGAACGGCATGGGGTCGGATCCCGTTGCTGCGCAACGGGCTCTGACCCCAGTTTGAATATCGATATCTGACAGAAAAAATCGTGTCGACCAAGGTCGACACCTACCAACAGCACACGGAATCTGTCAGAGGCGGGGCGGTGTGGGCTTGCAGGACCGTTGGCGCCATGGATGGCGCCATCGAGCCCCCATGGACGGGTTTACGGCGTGTCCTGCAAGCCCACACCGCCCCGCCATCCCGCGGAACGCCGCTTCGGCTTTTGACGTTGCCGTTGTATTGAGCGGGTGCAGGGCGCAGCCCCGCAATAAAGACTCCCTTACCTCAACTGGCTGTCCTTGCTACCGCGCCGGTTGTAGCCGGCGTGCGCCTGCTCTTCGTCGTCCAGCGCCTGCTGGCAGGCCACGCACAGACGGACGCCGGGCACAGCCTGCCGCCGCGCCAGGGGAATGGGCGCGTCGCATTCCTCACAGTGTTCAAGACCCGGGCCCTGGCGCAACTGGCGCCGCGCACGGGCAATCGCATCATCAACGGTGGCGTCGATCTGGTCCTGGACCGCGCCGTCTCCCGCCCAACCGGTGGCCATGCCCATCCTCCGCAGGTGTGTCGCCTGATATGGGGACGATACACCCACCAAAAAGGAGCGCCTTGCTGTAGCGCCGAGCCATGCTCGGCGGGGCTTCAGCAAGCTGAGGGAATGCTGACGGGGTCCGATCAAGCCGATTGCGACTTAAACCCCTCCGTCCCCTCCTTTGGCGTTACCAGACCAGGTCGTCGGGTACCTGGAACTGGGCGTAGTAGGCGTCGTCCTCGGCATTGCCGGTGGAAATCTCGGCGCTCGAGCCCGGCTGGCCGTGGTCGACGATGATCGCTTCCGGCGCACGTTCGCGCACCTTCTCGGCAGCTGCACGCGGCAGCAATGCGTAGCTCTCGCCGTTGGCGACGATAACCAGCACACCCACCGACAGCGCCTTGCGCAGTTTGGGATCGATCAGCAGGGTGCGGATGGCCGCGCCATCGCTGAAGCGGTATTCGTCATCGCCTTTGTGGGGCACGGCATGGGCCGTGATGATCTGCTTCGCCTGCGCCTTCCGTTCAGCCTGCTTGGCCAGGGCATTGCGCTCCGCGGCCAGCGCACGGTCGCGTTCGACCTTTTCGGCGCGGACACGTTCAGCTTCGCGCTGGACCTCGGCCGAGGTCGATTCGGCCTTGCCCTGGCGGGCCTTGGCCTGCTCGCGCGCGGCGTTGCTGGCCTGCGACTTCTTGGCCAGGCCGGCCTTGAGCAATTGTTCCTGCAGCGCGTTGGGCTTTGCCATGGTCGTTGCGTACCGCGTGTAATCTTGGATGCCCCATTCTACCGACGCCCCGCCGCCCCTGCATGGCTGTCCTGAAGTACCTCACCGGCTATCCCGACCCCCTGGTCGCCCAGGTCAGCGAACTGCTGGCCCAGGGCCGGCTCGGCCCCTGGCTGCAGCAGCGCTACCCCGACCCGCACGAGGTGCGCAGCGACCGCCAGCTGTACGACTACACCCAGGAACTGAAGGACCGCTATCTGCGCAAATCGGTACCGCTCAACAAGGTCTGCTACGACAACACGCTGGAAGTCATCAAGCACGCGCTGGGCACCCATACCGCCATTTCCCGCGTGCATGGCGGGCGTCTGAAGGCCAGCCGCGAGATCCGCATCGCCACGGTGTTCCGCCAGGCACCGGCAGCCTTCCTGCGCATGATCGTGGTGCATGAGCTGGCCCACCTGAAGGAAGCCGACCACAACAAGGCGTTCTACCAGCTGTGCCAGCACATGGAACCGGACTACCTGCAGCTGGAGTTCGATACCCGCCTGTACCTGACCGAGCTGGCCAACCGCAGCCAACGCTGACCGGCCGCAGCGGCTACACTGCGCGCCCCTGACCGACCTGCCTGCCATGGAACCGATCCGCCTCGACAAACGCCTGTCCGCCCAGCTCGGGATCCCCCGCGGCGAAGCACGCCGCTACATCGAGGGCGGCTGGGTCACGGTTGACGGCGAGGTGGTCGAACAACCGCAGCGACCGGTTGATGAAAGCGCAGTGGTCGCAGTGGCCGAACAGGCCGAAGACAGCAAGGCCGAGCGGGTCAGCATGCTGCTGAACAAGCCCGCCGGGGTGCCCGCCGAGACGCTGTGCGCGCTGGTCAGCAGCAGCACGCGCAGCGAACTCGATGCCAGTGACATCCGATCGCTGCAGCGTCACTTCCATGGCCTGCAGCTGGCGGCGTCGCTGCCGGCCGCCGACAGTGGCCTGGTGGTGGTCAGCCAGGACCCGGCCACCCTCGCCCACCTGCAGCGCAACCTGGGCCGCACCGAACAGGAGTACCTGGTGGAAGTGGCCGAAGGTGGCCCCGAACGCGGACCGTGGCTGATGGCGCGGCTGCAGCAGGAATCGGGCGGGGCCAAGGTCAGCTGGCAGAGCGAGCAGCGCCTGCGCTTTGCCGGCAAGGGCCTGACCGCCAAGGGTCTGCGGACGGCAGTGGGCAACGCTGGGCTGCAGGTGACCGCAGTGCGCCGCCTGCGCATCGGTCGCGTGGCACTGGGGCCGCTGCCGCCGGGGCAGTGGCGGTACCTGGGCAGCGACGAGCGGTTCTGAGGTCCGGGGTCGGATCCCTTGCCGCAGGCAAGGGCTCTGACCCCATCCAACATTCCGGGGTCAGAGCCCTTGCCTGCGGCAAGGGATCCGACCCCGCTTTGCCGGCCGAAGCCATCCACGCGTGGCGTGGATCTACTAGCATGGTGGCATGAGCCTGCTGCGTATCGTTGCCATCATCGTTGCTGCGCTGGTGCTGCTGGTACTTTCCGGCCTGCTGCTGGCCGACCACCTGACACCGCAGGCGCGCGGAACGGTCTCGCACGTGCTGCCGCTGCAGCCGGCGCAGACGGTGATCGACCGGCAGCTGGTTCCCGAACAGGAAGCACGGCCCGGGCAGTCGGGTGTGGCCTTCCTCAGCGACGGCCTGGATGCCTTCGCGGCACGCGCGAAGATCACCGAGCAGGCGGGCCGCAGCCTGGACCTGCAGTACTACATCTGGCACGACGATCTGGTCGGCCACCTGATGGCCAAGGCGCTGTACGACGCGGCCGAGCGTGGCGTGCGCGTGCGCATTCTGCTCGATGACATGAATGCCAAGGACAAGGACGCGCTGATGATGGCGCTTGATGCGCATCCCGGCATCGAGATCCGCCTGTACAACCCGTTCCGCAACCGCAGCGGCATCGCCCGCACGCTGGAAATGATCCAGCGCGCTTTCAGCGTCAACCACCGCATGCACAACAAGAGCTGGATCGCCGACGGCCGCGTGGCCATCGTCGGTGGCCGCAACATCGGCGAGGAATATTTCAGCGCGCGCAACGATGTGAATTTCCAGGACCTGGACCTGGTGGTCGCCGGACCTGCGGTGCAACAGGCCAACCGCATCTTCGACGATTACTGGAACAGCGATGCGGCCATTCCGATCAACGCACTGGCCAGCTACACCGATGCCCAGCTGCGCGCGCTGCTGCGCCAGTCCGATCTGGATGCGCTGCACGCACGGGCACAGCCCTACCTGCAACGGGTGGCGGCATCGCGTGCGCTGCGCCAGCCGGCCCCGGATCCGCTGCACTGGAGCACCAACGTGCGCATCCTCTCCGACCCGCCGATGAAGCATCGCGGCGACGCGCGCGATGGCTGGCTGGTCAGCGCGCTGGTCAAGGAGCTGCATTCCACCCGCCATACCGCGCTGCTGGTGTCGCCCTACTTCGTGCCCGGCGAAGAGGGCCTGCGCGCACTATCGGCGATGGCCGCAGGGGGGGCGCAGGTGGGCGTGGTGACCAATTCGCTGGCGGCCAACGATGTGGCGGCGGTACACGGTGGCTACATGAAGTACCGGGTGCCGCTGCTGAAAGCCGGCGTGCAGCTGTATGAGCTGAAGGCGCACGGCGAGCCCGGCGAATCCAGCCTGTTCGGCAGCAGCGGCGCCAGCCTGCACACCAAGGCCTTCGTCATCGACGACCGTCGCGGCTTCGTGGGCTCGTTCAACCTCGACCCGCGTTCGGCTTACCTCAACACGGAAATGGGCGTGCTGTTCGACGACCCGGTGCTGGGCGCGCGGCTGCGCGAGGAGTACCTGCGCCTGGCCGACCCCCTGCACAGCTGGTGGCTGGCGCTTGGGCCCGAGGACGAGCTGCGCTGGCTCGAACGGCAACCTCCGCCGCATTGGGCGGGGCGGGAACCCGGCAGCCATCTCGGCTCGCGCCTGACCGCCCGGGTGATCAGCTGGCTGCCGGTGGAATCGCAGCTGTAACGCTCAGGCCCCGGCCTCGCCGTGCGCGTCGTGCAGCGCTTCGTCCAGGGTTTCCACGTTGCGCCCGTGCAGTCGTCGCCAGATCCAGCGCAGCGCATGCGGTGGTGCGGAGGGCAGCTGTTCCAGAAGCGCCAGCATGCGCGCCTGGGGGCCATGGCCGTGCCGGCACAGCAGGCTGGCGGCGGCGGCCGCGCTGCCCAGGCGCAGGCTGTCGGCCAGCGCGCCTTCGGCATCGCTTGCCAGTGCCTGGTGCACCGGCTCGGGCAGGTCCCAGGCCGCTGCCACACGCTGGGCCAGCGGCAGCGACCAGCGCTGCAGGAGGTCCAGCGCCAGCGCCGGCTCAACGGTCTCGCCGCGCGCCTGCGCTTCCTGCAGCAGCTGCCGCATCACCAGGGCCGCTCCCAGCCCCTGCACCAGGCCCAGCCACTGGGCGGCGAAGGCATCGCCGAAGGTGACCGTGCGCGCATGGTCGGCCGCGGCGCGTGAAGCCAGCAGCGCGTGCTCCCAGATGATCGCGCTGAACTGCGGGAATGCCTCGCACTGCACCTGCATGACCGGCTGCACCAGCACGGCACTGATGATCTGCCGCACGCCCTCGGTACCGACCAGGGTGACCGCCCGCTGCAGGCTGTCCACCGGTCGTTCGTGCACCCGGTAGGCCGGGCTGTTGGCGATGCGCAACAGGTTGCCGGTCAGCACCGGGTCCTGACCGATGATGGCGGCCATCACCCGGGCCGAGGCTGCGTCGTCATTGACCGTCTGGATCAGCTGCGGCAGCAGCTGCGGGCGACGCGGCAACTGCCGGGTCGCCCAGTCACGGTCCTGCAGGGCGCGGTCCACCGCATCGGCCAGTGCGGACGGCGCCGCCCCTGACGGCTCGCCCAGCAGATGCGGGTAAAGCGCCAGTGCATGCAGGCCGCGCTGCAGGTGGGCGGCAATCTCCGCCGGCGGCAACGCCTCGCCCTGCAGGCTGGCTGCGGCGGCGGCCACGGCCTGCCGCGGTGCCGTGGCGAGACGCACCGCACCGGTGCCGGTCAACCGGGACACCCACCCCACCAGGGTTTGCCACCAGGCCGGCCTCATCCGGGTCGGCCCTGTCGTTGCACTGCTGCTGCCACTGACTGCCCCTGCGCGTTCTTCACATCGGCCACCTGCCGTCGACGCTGCATCGGCCGGACTTTCAGCTTCTTTAACCCCGGCCGCTCGGATCTGCACGGCAGATGCCGGGGGAATGGACTAGAATGGCGCCGCGCGACCCGTCCCCCAGCCATGACGACGTCGCTTTTTTTGTTTTGGGACCCTACCGTTCATTGGCAGTTCGCTGCAGTTCGCCGCTGATCGCGCCATCGGAGACACCATGCTATTCGAAACCCTCGCCACCACCGGCCACGAACAGGTTGTGTTCTGCCACAGCCACGACGCTGGCCTGCAGGCGATCATCGCCATCCACAACACCACCCTGGGCCCGGCTCTGGGCGGCGTACGCATGCGCCCCTACGCCAGCACCGATGAAGCGCTGGCCGACGTGCTGCGGCTGAGCCGGACGATGACCTACAAGAATGCATTGGCCGGCCTCAACGTCGGTGGCGGCAAGGCGGTCATCATCGGCGACCCGAAGGTGGACAAGACCGAGGTGCTGTTCCGCGCCTTCGGCCGCTATGTGGATTCGCTGGGCGGTCGCTACATCACCGCCGAGGACGTCGGCACCGACGTCAATGACATGGAAAACATCTACCTGGAAAGCCAGTTCGTGACCGGCGTGCACCAGGTCCACGGTGGCTCGGGCGACCCGGCACCGTTCACCGCCTATGGCGCGCTGCAGGCGCTGATGGCGTCGCTGCGCTTCAAGTTCGGCCACGAGGAAGTGGGCAAGACCAGCATCGCGGTGCAGGGCCTGGGTCACATCGGCATGGAGCTGGTCAAGCTGCTGCGCGACCGTGGTGCCAAGCTCTACGTGACCGATCTGGACAGCAGCCTGGTTGATCGTGCGGTCAGCGATTTCGGGGCCGAGGCGGTGAAGCCGGACGAGATCCACGAAGTCAACGCTGACGTGTTCGCACCGTGCGCGCTGGAAGGCGCGATCAATGCCGACACCCTGCCGCGCATCAAGGCCAAGATCATCTGTGGCACCGCCAACAACCAGCTCTCCAGCCTGGAGATCGGCGATGAACTGCATGCGCGCGGCATCCTCTACGCACCCGATTACGCCGTCAACGCCGGTGGCGTGATGAATGTGTCGCTGGAGATCGACGGCTACAACCGCGAACGTGCGATGCGCCTGATCCGCAGCATCTACCACAACCTCAGCCGCATCTTCGAGCTGTCCCAGCGCGAGAACATCGCACCGCAGCGCGCAGCCGACCGCATCGCCGAGGCGCGCATCCTGTCCATCGGCAAGCTGAAGATGCCGCTGGGCCGCAGCACCCCGCGCCTGGGCAACCTGCGCGGGGGTTGAACGCGGGTCACGCGATCAGGTAGTGCCGGCCGCTGGCCGGCAACCGCATGAACCTTCTCTGCCGGCCAGCGGCCGGCACTACCGATCAGAAGGCGGCGCTGTAGCGCAGTGCCACCTGCCGCAGATCGCCGCGCGGGCCGAAGCGCTGGTCGTAGCCGAACGCCAACCGGGTGTTACGGCTCAACCACGATTCCACCGACACGCCGAACAGGCCGCCGGAACGGGTCGGCTGCAGGCCGGCCATCGGCGCCCACGCATCGACGCCGACGAAGCTGGCATCCGCGTCCAGGCCGTGGCTGGACAGCAACTGCTGCCATTCGGCATACCCGCGCAGTGACCAGCCCCGCCACTGGCGTTCAGCGCGCACGCCGGCCAATGCCTGGCTGCGGCTGCTGATGCCACCCTGCGTGCGCAGGCCGAAGCCAAGCCCGCCCTGTTCACTGAAGCGATCGCTGTCCACGCGTGCATGGTCGACGCCCATGTAGGGCGTCAGCGCGGCGCTGGCCGAACCGAAGCGGTAACCGGTCTCCATGCTGGCCATGGCAAAGCTGCCGCCGTAGCGCGCATTCACACCGTACTGCCCGGCGCCCAGCAGCAGCTGGCGGTCGATCTGGCGGGTGAACTGGCCAGCACCGACCTGCCCCAGCACATAGGCGCCGCCGCTGCTCCAGCCGGCGTACAGCTGCGCCTGCGATTGGCGGTCACGCCCGCGGTCGCCGCCCCAGCTGCTGTTGCTGTAGCTGCGCAGTTCACCGAAGGCGAAGCCGAGCACGCCGTTGCCGCCGGTGGCCACGTCCTGCCCCATCATCCAGCCACGGGTGTCGGTGCCGCTGGCCGAGAAGCTGCCCCGGCCGGCATCACCCAGCGCGTTCTGCCAGGCACCGCCCAGGCGCGGTGCGGCCTGCACCTGGCCGAAGCGCGCCGACAATGCGCGCCGTCCCAGGTCGATGCTGTCGAAGGTGGCCGCGGCGGCCAGCGCATGTGCCTTGCCGGACAGGCTGTCGAGACTGTCCTGCAGGGCCTGGTTGCCTTCCACCCGCTGCAGCGCGGCCGCACCGTTGGCGAAAGAGGACGTACCCACGCCGACATCAAGGCGTTCAAACGCGGCCTCCACCCGCAGGGCCGACGCCAGCGCAGCGCCGGACGCACGGGCCAGGCTGGCGGCCTGGGTGACGTTGATGCGGTCGGTGACCAGCACGACGTTGTCACTGCCGTAGCGCAACGAACTCTGCAGCAGGGTTCCCTGCGGCAGGCTGTTGCTGACCCCATCGAACGTGCCGGTGACGCCCTGTCCGGCATGCAGCACGGTCTGGGTGCGGCCATCGGCCGCCAC
The DNA here is from genome assembly GCF_003086895.1 of Stenotrophomonas sp. ESTM1D_MKCIP4_1. Lineage (NCBI taxonomy): Bacteria > Pseudomonadati > Pseudomonadota > Gammaproteobacteria > Lysobacterales > Lysobacteraceae > Stenotrophomonas > Stenotrophomonas sp. ESTM1D_MKCIP4_1. Next base: position 3,091,344 of record NZ_CP026004.1, read on the forward strand.
GTAGCCGCTGACGATGCTGGCCACGTGCACATCACCGCCCTGCAGGGTGGCCGTGCCGGTGATCTCCAGCGGGTTGGAGCCCAGCGAAATGCTCAGCCGCGCGCCGGCACGATGCAGGTAGTTGCCGTCGATGGTGGCCTGGGTGTTGGCGTTGCGCAGGATGACGCTGGCGCCGTTGTCCACGTTGCCCTTGATCCGGCTGGTGCCGGTCATGAACTGCAGCGCAGCCCCATCCGGAACGCCGATCTGCGGCACGACGACCACGTTGGAGGTGAGCGATGCGCCATCACGCAGCGCCAGCGTGCCCTGCTCGATGCGGGTCTCGCCGGTGTAGGTATTGGTGCCCGACAGCCCCAGCGAGCCGACGCCCTGCTTGACCAGGCCGCCGCTGCCGCTGATGTCGTTGCTCCAGACCGAATCCAGACCGGTCTGCGGGACGTTGACCGTGGCGTTGCCCCAGTCGAACTTCGCCGGGCCATTGATGGCCTTGGCGATGTTCAACAGGCCGTAGCCGAAGGTGCTGTCCACGCCGGGCGCACCGAGGTCGGTGGCAGTGCCCAGCAGGGTCTGGCGGACCAGATCGTTGCTGAAATACGGGTACTTCTGCCAGACCAGCGCAGCGGCGCCGGACACCAGCGGCGCGGCGAACGAGGTGCCGTAGTTCCACAGCAGCGTGGCGCCGGTCGGGTACTGCGGGTTGACGAAAATCGCCGCGCCCGGCGCGGCCAGGCAGTAGCTGGCCGCCACGCCGCAGGCATTGGCGTAGCCGGCCAGCTTGCTGGGGTCGGTGGAATCGACGGCAGTCACCGCCAGCCAGCCGCGCTCCAGATCGGCCGCCGGCCGCGTGTTGCCCACGCCCGCCTGGCTGGGCAGCGCCGCCATGTCCGAGGGATCGGCCCTGGACTCATTGCCGGTGGCGAACACCACCAGGCCGTTGTTGTTGATGATGAAGGGGCGATACTCGGCCGCGATGGGTGCAGTGGCTGCGGCATTGGTCCAGTACAACCCGCCCCACGAGTTGTTCATGATCTTCACGCCCTGGTTGATCAGGTCCTGATGCACCCCTGCCAGGCCCAGTGCGCCATCCACCTCGTTGCCGTTGCCCGATCCGTCGTCGGTGGGCCGCGTATCGGAAATGATCCGCGCCGAGACGATCTGCGCATTCGGCGCGATGCCGCCCGGCCACGAACCGAACGCCTTGCCCGCCGCCAGTTCGGCAACGGCGGTGCCATGGCCGACCACGTCGTCGTTGTTGAGGTTGTTGCTGCGCGGATCGACGTAGCTGTAGCTGGCCACGACCCGCCCGCTCAGGGTGGGATGGTTGCGCTGCACGCCCGAATCGACGATGCCGATGCGCACGCCGCTGCCGTCCAGCCCGGCACTGCGTGCCGCATCGGCCTGGGTGATGGCCAGGTGCGCGTTGATGGCCGGCTCGACCGGCTGGGTCGGGGTGGTCGGAGGAGGCGTCGTGGGCGGAGGCGTGGTGGGAGGCGTCGTGGGAGGAGGATCGACGCGCACGTTGTTGCCGCCGCCCCCGCCGCCACATGCCGTCAACGCGATTGCCAGTGCCGATCCCAGGATCGACCTTCCCATCGTCTTGCGTTCCATCGATTCCTTCCCATGAACGTTGGCCTGCCATCGTCCCTGCAGGCATCAAGGGCTGCCCAGCGGCAGCCGTCGCCGACCCTCTATACTTGGGCCGACCCCCACGCAGTCTGCCGGGAAACAGCGTTGCTTCCAACAGCCGCCGTCTCCTTTCCGAACATTGCTTACGCATCAACGAGATTGCCATGTCCAACATCGTCATCGCCGCCGCCAAGCGCACCGCCATCGGCTCCTTCCTCGGCCAGTTCAACGGCGTGCCCACCCCGACCCTCGGCGCGGCCGCCATCGCCGCCGCCCTTGAGCAGTCCGGTGTTCCGGCCAGCGACGTTTCCGAGGTCCTGATGGGCTGCGTGCTGCCGGCCAACCTGGGCCAGGCGCCGGCCCGCCAGGCCGCCATCACGGCCGGCATCCCGCTGTCGGTCGGTGCCACCACGCTGAACAAGGTGTGCGGCTCGGGCATGAAGACCATCATGCTCGGCCATGACCTGATCAAGGCCGGTTCGGCCAAGGTGGTGGTGGCGGGCGGCATGGAATCGATGTCCAACGCCCCGCACATGCTGCCCAATTCGCGCACCGGCAACCGTTTCGGCAACTTCCAGGCGGTGGACCACATGGCCCACGATGGCCTGGTCAATGCCTACGACGGCAAGGCCATGGGTGAGTTCGCCGAATGCGCGGTGGACAAGTACCAGTTCACCCGCGAGGAACAGGACGCCTACGCCATCGAATCGGTGCGGCGTGCGCAGGCCGCGCAGGCCAACGGCGCGTTCGCCGATGAGATCGTTGCGGTGAAGGTGGCCACCCGCAAGGGTGAGGTCGAGTTCGCCAGCGACGAGCAGCCCGGCCGCTCGGACATCGCCAAGATCCCGACCCTGCGCCCGGCCTTCAAGAAGGACGGCAGTGTCACCGCCGCCAGTTCGTCCAGCATTTCCGACGGCGCTGCCGCAGTGGTTTTGCTGGGCGAAGACGATGCAGCGGCGCGCGGCATCACCCCGCTGGCCCGCATTGTCGGCCATGCCACCCATTCGCAGGAGCCGGAGTGGTTCACCACTGCACCGATCGGTGCGATCCACGCACTGCTGGAAAAAACCGGCTGGACCCTGGACCAGGTGGACCTGTTCGAGATCAACGAGGCCTTCGCGGTGGTCGCCATGGCGCCGATGCGTGAACTGGGCATTCCGCACGAACGTGTCAACGTGAATGGCGGTGCCTGCGCACTGGGCCATCCCATCGGTGCCTCCGGCGCGCGTCTGGTGGTGACCCTGGTCAACGCATTGCGCACGCACGGCGGCAAGCGCGGCATTGCCACGCTCTGCATCGGTGGCGGCGAAGCAACGGCCATCGCCATCGAATTGATCTGAAAGGAATTAACGCTGATTTCGCAAAAATGAATGCGGGATCGCTTGACAGCCAATCTTGGCTTGTCATCATGTTGTCGGCGCGCAGTTGCGCGTTGCCTAATTCAACGACGAGGATTCACACAATGAGCATCAACAAGCTGCTGGTCGCTATGTCCCTGGCCCTGGCCCTGGCCGCCTGCTCGAAGCAGGAAGCTGCCCAGGACGCCGCTGCTTCGGCCAACGAAGCCGCCACCGAAGCCCAGGCTGCTGCCGACCAGGCCGCCGCTGCTGGCGCCCAGACCGCCGACGCTGCCCAGCAGGCCGCTGACACCGCCGCCACCGCTGCCGACGCTTCGACCGACGCTGCTGCCCAGGCTGGCGCTGCTGCCACCGACGCTGCTGCCGGCGCTGCTGCCGACGCTGCCAAGGCCGGTGAAGCCACCGCCGAGCAGGCCAAGGACGCTGCTGAAGAAGCCAAGAAGTAATAACTTCTTTCTTCACGCTGTTCTGGAAAAGCCGCTGGTTCGCCAGCGGCTTTTTCTTTGCCCGATGCCCTGCCACCGCACCACCACCGGGCCTTCACGACGGCATGAATAGGCTGGCGTCCCCATCCATTGCAGCCTTGGAGACCGCCATGAAGACCCGTCCGCTGACCACCTCCCTGCTGGCCGCCTCCCTGCTGCTTGCCTTGGCTGCCTGCAAGGGCCCCGAGGCCGAACAGGCAAAGCAGGACGCCGCCCAGGCCGCAGACAGCGCTGGCGCCGCCGCGCGCGAAGCGGTGGACAAGGCCGCAGCCGCGACCCGCGACGCCGCTGACAGGACCGCTGAAGCGTCCGAGCACGCTGCCGCTGACACCCAGCAGGCGCTGGACAATGCCGCCGACGCCACCGCGAACGCCGCAGAGCAGGCCAAGGTCGCCGCCACCGATGCCGCCGCCCACGCCAGCGACGCCACCGCCACGGCCGCGCAGAAAGTCGCCGACAAGGCCCGCGATGTCGCCGACGACGCCAAGGCCAACGCCGCCAAGGAAGAAGCCAAGCACTGAAGCGCCACAGCGCTCGGCGCTACCCGTAGCCGAGCATGGGCTTGGCTCTACACAAAAGCCGCGGCATGGCCGCGGCTTTTCTGCTTCTGCCTTCTGCTTTTTCTGTTGATTCCGCGGTGGACGCGCACGGAAAACCGTCCGAGGCCGCGCGGGTGGGTTGCGCAGGGGCGTAAGCGCCATGGATGGCGCGCCCGAGCCTACAAGGACGTATTTACGGCGTCCCCTGCGCAGCCCACCCGCGCGGCCCGCTCACGATGCAGGGACCACCGCGAGGGGCTCCGCCGTTGGCCGCCTACTGCGGCAGCGCGCGCGCCATCATCGCCCCCACATCCACCCCCGCCGGCAGCGTCCCGAACACCAGGCCATGCTCGCCCTGCAACCGGCTGCGCACGAACACCCCGGCCATCGGGCTGCGCGCCCGCAACAGCAAGGCCGCCTGCAACAACAGCACCGTGCGCTCGCAGAACAACCGCGCCTGTGATTCATCCGGGGCCGGTGCCGAAGCCCAGCGCTGCAGGGCATCCGCGTAACGCGTGTCGTGATCGGCCACCGCCTCCAGCTCCGCACGCAGCGCCCGCAGCGCGTCCGGCTCGCGGCCCATCGCCCGCAGCACATCCAGGCACTGCACGTTGCCGCTGCCTTCCCAGATCGAATTCAACGGCGCCTGCCGGTACAGCCGCGGCAGCATCGATTCTTCCACATAACCAGCACCGCCCAGGCATTCCTGCGCCTCATTGACGAAGGCCGCTGCGCGCTTGCAGACCCAGTACTTGCCCAACGCCGTGCCCAGCCGCGCCAATGCCGCTTCCTGCGGATCGCTGCCGGCGCGGTCGACCGCGCGCGCGATGCGCATCGCCAACACCGTGGCCGCTTCCGATTCCAGCGCCAGGTCGGCCAGTACATTGCCCATCAGCGCATGCTCCACCAACGGCTTGCCGAAGGTCCGCCGGTGCCGTGCATGGTGCAGCGCCTGCGCCAGGGCCATGCGCATTTCCGCAGCCGCGCCGAGCATGCAGTCCAGCCGCGTCATCATCACCATGCCGATGATGGTGGCCACGCCCCTGCCCTCCTCGCCCACGCGCCAGGCCTGCGCGCCGCAGAACTCGACTTCGCTGGAGGCATTGGACCAGTCACCCAGCTTGTCCTTCAGGCGCATCAGGTGGAAGGCATTGCGATCACCATCGGCCAGCCGCCGCGGCATCAGCAGGCAGGTCAAGCCAGCGGGCGCCTGCGCCAGCACCAGAAAGCCATCGGACATCGGCGCGGAGAAGAACCACTTGTGACCCACCAGGCGATAGCGCTCACCGTCGATGGGCTCGGCACGGGTGCTGTTGGCGCGCACGTCCGAACCGCCCTGCTTCTCGGTCATGCCCATGCCCAGGGTGATGCCGGCCTTGTCGGCCACCGGCACGTCGCGCGCGTCGTAGATGGGGGCGGCGGCCTTGCGTGCCCATTCGGCCAGGTGCGGGTGTCCCTGCAGCACCGCCACCGCGGCATGGGTCATCGTCAGCGGACAGCTGGTGCCCGCCTCCGCCTGGTGGTGCAGATAGCTCAGGGCGGCCCGCGCCACATGCGCGCCGGGTTGCGGCTCATGCCATGACAGACCCGACACGCCATGCTGCTTGGCGGCGTGCATCAGCTGGTGGTACGCCGGATGGAATTCCACCGTATCAATGCGATGGCCCTGCGCATCGTGCGTGCGCAGCCGTGGCCGGTCACGGTTGGCATCGAAGCCGAGTTGATAGAGCTGGTTGCCCGCAAGCGCGCCATACACCACCAGCCGCGGCACGAATGCCGCCCCGCCCTCGCGCTGCACGGCTTCGGCCAGCGCCACGTCGTCGGTCCACAGTTGGCGGCCCGCAAACGGCGGCGGCTGGTTCAACACCACATGGGTTTCAAAGGGCGTGCTGCTGCTGAAACTCGGTCCGTTCATCGGTTCCATCCTTGCCGGCGAGAGGGCTGCGCGCCGATTGTGCAGCATCGTCCGGCAACCCCGTGTTCAGGCCGGTTCTCACCCTGTGCACGACCTCCGCGCCACAGTTCAGGCATGGCAGTCAACGACGATCTGGTGGTGCTTCGCCCGGAAGGGCTGTATTGCCCTGCGGGCGATTTCCACATCGATCCGTGGCGGCCGGTGCCGCGCGCGGTCATCACCCATGGCCATGGCGACCATGCGCGTCCTGGCATGGGCGAATACCACTGCAGCCCCGGCAGCGCGCCGATCCTGCGCTGGCGGCTGGGTGACGTGCCGCTGCAGGTGCACGCCGAAGGCCAGCCGTTCACCCTCGGCCAGGTGCAGATCTCGCTGCATCCGGCCGGCCACGTACTGGGATCGTCGCAGGTACGCATCGACGATGGCCGCCAGGTCTGGGTGGCATCGGGCGACTACAAGCGCCAGCCCGACCCGACCTGTGCGCCGTTCGAGGTGGTGCCCTGCGATACCTTCATCACTGAGGCGACGTTTGCCCTGCCCATCTACCGCTGGCCCGACACGGCAGCCGTGGCGGCGGAGATCGTGGCCTGGCGGAAGGAATGCGCGCAGCGCGGAGAAGCCGCCGTGCTGCTCTGCTATTCGCTGGGCAAGGCACAGCGGGTGCTGGGCGAACTGCTGGCCGTGGATGACACCCCCGCCTGGCTGCACGGTGCGGTGGCCAACGGCGTGGCGGTGTACCGCGAAGCAGGCATCCCAATGCTGGAGACGCTGACCGTGGCCGAACAGGGCCGTCAGCCGGACGCAGCGGGCACGCTCATCATCGCCCCGCCGTCGGCCGCCGGCACGCCCTGGCTGCGCCGCTTCGGCCGCCACCAGCTCGGTTTCGCCTCGGGCTGGATGCAGCTGCGCGGCAACCGCCGCCGCCGCAATGTCGACCGTGGCTTCGTCGTGTCCGACCACGCCGACTGGCCCGCGCTGCTGCAGACCATCGAACAGACCGGCGCGACGCGGGTGATCGCCACCCATGGCAACACCGATGCGCTGATTCCCTTCCTGCGCGAACGTGGCGTGGCCGCCGAAGCCTTCCGCACCGATTTCGGGAGCGAGGAATGAAGGCCTTCGCCGCGCTGTACCAGCGGCTGGACCGCAGCACCGCCACCCTGGACAAGCGTGCGGCCCTGGTCGACTACTTCGCCCACGCGGACGCGCACGATGCTGCGTGGGCGCTGTACCTGCTCAGTGGCGGCAAGGTCGGTGGCGCGCGCCGGAAGATCGCCGCCAGTGGCGAACTGCGCGCATGGGTGAGCGAGGAATCCGGACTGCCCGCGTGGCTGGTCGAGGACAGCTACGCGCAGGTGGGTGACCTGGCCGAAACGCTGACCCTGCTGCTGGATGATCCGGCGCAGCCCGCGCCCGACCGTCCGCTGGCCGAATGGATCGAGCAGCACCTGCTGGCCGTCGCCAACCAGCCCGAGGATGTGCGCCGCGCTGCCGTGGTCAGCGGCTGGCGGCAACTGCCGGCCAGCCAGCGCCTGGTGTTCAACAAACTGCTGACCGGCGCGCTGCGCGTGGGCGTATCGCAGCGGCTGGTGCAACAGGCACTGGCCGAATGGTCTGGGCTGGACATCGCCCGCATCGCCCAGCGCATGCTGGGCGAATGGGTGCCCTCGCCCGGCCTGCTGGCGCAGCTGCTGTCACCGCAGGAACTGCCGCTGGACCGCCAGCAGCCCTATCCGTTCTTCCTCGCTTCGCCACTGGAAGGCGAGCCGGGCGAGCGCCTGGGCGCGATCGAAGACTGGCTGCTGGAATGGAAGTGGGATGGCATCCGCCTGCAGCTGCTGCGCCGCCAGGGCGAAGTGGCGCTGTGGTCGCGTGGCGAAGAGCGCCTGGATGGCCGCTTTCCCGAGATTGAACAGGCGGCCGCGGCGCTGCCCGACGGCTGCGTGATCGATGGCGAACTGCTGGCCTGGGATGAAGCCGATGACCTGCCACGTGCGTTCACTGCACTGCAGACGCGCATCCAGCGCCGCAAGCCCGGTGCGGCAACGCTGCGCAACACGCCGGTGCGCGTACTGGCCTACGATCTGCTGGAACGCGATGGCCAGGACCTGCGCGAACAGCCCCTGCAGCAGCGGCGCGCGCAGTTGGCCGAACTGATCGGTGCGCTGGGCGATGTGCGCATCCAACTGTCGCCGGACGTGCATGCCGACGACTGGACGCACGCCGCGCAGCTGCGCGAAGCGGCGCGCGAGCGTGGCGTGGAAGGGCTGATGCTCAAGCGCCGTGAGTCGATCTACCAGGCGGGGCGCCGCCGCGGCGACTGGTGGAAATGGAAGGTCGACCCGCTCACGATCGACGCCGTGCTGTTGTATGCGCAGGCCGGCCATGGCCGGCGCAGCACGCTGTACACCGATTACACCTTTGGCGTCTGGGATGGCGACACGCTGGTGCCGGTGGCCAAGGCGTATTCCGGGCTGGACGACAAGGAGATCCTCGCGCTGGACCGCTGGATCCGCGCCAATACCCGCGAACGCTTCGGACCGGTGCGCAGCGTGCGCGGCGAACAGGTGTTCGAGCTCGGCTTCGAGGCAGTCAACCGCAGCGCGCGACACAAATCCGGTATTGCGGTGCGCTTCCCGCGCATCCTGCGCTGGCGCCAGGACAAGCCGGCCCGTGAGGCCGACGAGCTGTCGACGCTGCAGGCCCTGGCACGATGAAGCGAAGCGATGCGCTGCAGCGGCTGCAGGCCTGGTTCGGCAGCCGCGGTTGGAAACCCCTGCCGTTCCAGCGTGCAATGTGGCGGCACTATCTGGCCGGTGCGTCCGGCCTGCTGCACACCCCGACCGGCAGCGGCAAGACCCTGGCGATGTTCGGCGGTCCGCTGCTGCAGGCGATGATCGATCCATTGCCCGCGCCGCCGCGGGCAAACGCAGTGCGGCCCCTGCAGGTGCTGTGGGTGACGCCGCTGCGGGCGCTGGCCAGCGACACCGCACGCGCCCTGCAGGCGCCCATCGAGGGCCTGGGGCTGGGCTGGAAGGTGGGCCTGCGCAGTGGCGATGCCAGCAGCCGCGACCGCCGCCTCGCCCGCGAAGGACGTATCGATGTGCTGGTGACCACGCCCGAATCGCTGGCGCTGCTGCTGAGCTACCCCGACACGCTGCAGCGCATGCGCCAGCTGCGCTGCGTGGTGGTGGACGAATGGCACGAACTGATGGGCAACAAGCGCGGCGTGCTGCTGCAGTTGAACCTGGCGCTGCTGCGCGATGCGGCGCCTGCGCTGCAGCTGTGGGGGCTGTCCGCCACGCTGGGCAACCTGCAGCAGGCGCGCGACGTGCTGCTGCCCGGCAGGCCCGAGGCAGTGCAGGTGGAAGGCGCACGACAACGGCCCGTGGCAATCAGCAGCCTGCTGCCCGCCAGCGGCGAGCGCTTCCCGTGGGCAGGCCACCTCGGCCTGGGCCAGTTGCCGCGCGTGCTGGATGCGCTGATGGCGGCGCGCAGCACGCTGCTGTTCACCAACACGCGGGCGCAGGCCGAGCTGTGGCACCAGGCGCTGGCGGCGGTCTGGCCGGAAGATGCGCAGACGCTGGCCCTGCACCACGGCTCGCTCGACGCGGGCCTGCGCCAGCAGGTGGAAGACGGCCTGCGCGCGGGCACGCTGCGCTGCGTGGTGGCCACCTCCAGCCTCGACCTCGGCGTGGACTTCCCCGAAGTGGACCAGGTGCTGCAGCTGGGCAGCCCGAAGGGCGTGGCGCGCCTGCGCCAGCGTGCGGGGCGCGCGCGACATCGGCCCGGGGCAAGCGGCAGCGTGCTGTGCGTGCCCACCCATGCCCTGGAGCTGGCCGAGTACGCCGCCGTGCGGCGCGCCCTGCGCGAAGGCATCACCGAACCGCGCACGCCGCCCACGCTGTCACTGGACGTGCTGGCCCAGCACGCGGTCAGCCGTGCGCTGGCCGGCGGCTTCCAGGCCGATGCACTGCTCGCGCAGGTGCGGCGCACGCATGCGTTCGCCGAGCTGCAGGACACGCAGTGGCAGGACGTGCTCGCGTTCATCGTGCAGGGTGGCCGCGCTTTGGCGCAGTACCCCGAGTACCACAAGGTCGTGCTGGACGACGATGGCCAGTACCGCATGCATGACCGCCGCCAGGCGCTGCGCCACCGCCTGTCCATCGGCACCATCAGCAGCGATGGCAGCGTGCGCGTGCAGTTTCTGCGCGGCGGTGGCCTGGGCGCGGTGGAAGAACAGTTCGCCAGCCGCCTGCGCCGCGGCGATCGCTTCCAGTTCGCCGGCCGCCTGCTGGAACTGGTGCAGCTGCGCGACATGACCGCCTACGTGCGGCTGGCGCGCGGCAGCGGCAACGGCGTGGTGCCGCGCTGGCAGGGCGGCCAGCTGCCGCTGTCCATGGCGCTGGGCCGCGAACTGGAAGCGGTGCTGTCCGGCGCGGACAACAGCGCCGAGGCGCGCTGGCTGGCGCCGCTGCTGGGCCTGCAGGAAGCCCTCTCGGAACGTCCTGCCCCATCGCGGCTGCTGCTGGAAGATGTGCGGCGGCGCGAAGGACAGTTCCTGTTCGTCTATCCCTTCGCCGGCCGCCACGTGCACGAGGCGCTGGCGGCGCTGCTGTCGCTGCGCTGCACGCGCCTGCAGCGCAACAGCATCGGCTATGCCGTGAACGATCACGGCCTGGTCCTGGCGCCGGCCGAAGCCATCACGCTGGACGCGGCAGCCTGGCAGACGTTGTTCGACCCGGCCGACCTTCTGGACGATCTGCGCGCGGCGGTGAATCTGGGCGAGCTGGCGCGACGCCAGTTCCGCGGCATCGCCCGGGTGGCCGGGCTGCTGGTGCCGAGCCTGCCCGGCGGCATGCCGCGTTCACTGCGCCAGCTGCAGGCCTCGGCCGGCCTGCTGTACGACGTGCTGCGTGAACATGACCCCGGCCACCTGCTGCTGGCCCAGGCCGAGCAGGAAGTCCTCACCGATGCGCTCGACCTTCCCGGCCTGCAGCAGGCCCTGCAGCGCATCGCCACGCAGTCGGTATCACTGCAGCGGCCGCCGACACTGACTCCGCTGGGCTTTCCACTGTGGGCCGAGCGCCTGCGCGGGCAGTTCAGCAACGAGGACTGGCGTACCCGCGTGCAGCGCGCAGCGCAGCAGCTGGAGCACCGCCATGGCCACTGAGCTGCCAATGCTGATTGCCGGCGAACCGGTGAGCCTGCTCGGCGCGCGTGCGTTGTCGTGGCCGGCACGGCAGGCACTGCTGATCGCCGACCTGCACCTGGGCAAGGCCGACGTGTTCCGCCGCGCCGGCATCGCCCTGCCCAGCGGCGGCACCGGAGACGATCTGCAGCGCCTGCAGGCGCTGGTGCATCAGCAGGCCTGCCGCGAACTTTGGATCCTGGGCGACATCCTGCACGGGCCGGCGCATCGCGCCGCGTGGCATCGGCAATGGCTGGGCTGGCGCGAGCAGCACGCCGCACTGGAGGTGCACGTGATCCGCGGCAACCATGATCGGCAACTGCCACAGGCGGCACTGCAGGTGCAGATCCATGATGACCTGCGGTTGGGCCCGTTCCTGCTCTGTCACGAGCCGCGGCAGGACGCGCACGCGCACGTGATCGCCGGCCACATCCATCCACAGGTCGCCCTGCCCGCCTTGCGGCGACGCTTTCCTGCGTTCTGGCTGCGCGAGGCGCAGACCGTACTGCCGGCCTTCTCGGCCTTCACTGCCGGCGTGGTGCCACCGCGGCGGCGCGGCGAACAATGGATCGCCTGCGTGGAAAACCAACTGGTTGCGCTGCCCGTGCGTTGAACAGCGCGCGGGCGGACCCGCGCCGCGATCAGGCCGGTCGCGCGAGCAGTTCCGGCATCACCCGGAAATCAGCGCCGCTGTCGTTGCTGCGGCGGGGCAAGGCCTGGATGGCCAGCAGCATTTCCCGTGCGCAGGTACGGATGCGTGCGTGGTGCGCCGGCGCCGAATGGCTGATCAGGCTGCCCACATGGAACTCGAATACATCTTCCAGGACGTCGGGCTGGTCCTCGTGCAGCATCTGCAGCAGGCCCCTCAGTTTGCAGATTTCCGATTCCAGCTCATCGACCGCGAACAACATGGCATCCTCCTCGAATACAGCGGCACATCCAGGCCGCAACAGGCCGCGACAGCGCCGTCGCCCGGCCACGCGCGATGTTCGATCACGGAAAGGAAAACGGGCGACGCGCCAATGGCGTGCTCCCTTCTTCTCGCACATCCGCAGTGAGATGTTTGTTAATTGCCGTGACGGCGTGGCTCACGCGCGCAGGGCAACCGGGCGGGGCGCCAAGCGTGCCGGGGCCTGCGACAGCGCGTCGATGAAGGCCGGATCCAGCGCCATCGCACCGAACCAGCCGTGCTGGGTGCCGCTGAGCACGCGCAGCATATGGCCGCGGCCACCGGGCATGCGCCCCATCGGCCCCAGCAGTACATCGCGCGCCTTGGCCCACGCATCCCGCTCGGACTGGAACAGCGGCGTCAGCCAGCGGCTCCAGCGCTGGTAGACCGCCACGTGCGCGCGCCGAGCGGCCTGGTAGGCCTGCAGTGCGGCGTCGCCCGCGCCGTGCGTGCGTAGTGCATCGCGCAGGGCCAGCGCATCGAGCAGGGCCATGTTGACGCCCTGCCCCAGCTGCGGGCTCATGGCATGGGCGGCATCGCCGGCCAGCACCAGGCGGCCCTGGTGCCAACGCTTCATCACCGCATCGCGGTAAACGGCGCGGGCCAGCTGGCCGGCGTCCTGCAGGTGAGCGAAGCGCGCACTGGCCTGCGGCCACAGGGCATGCAGCTCGTCCAGCCATGGCGCCATGCCATCGTGCTGCCAGCGGTCGAAATCGGCGCGCGGCAGGCTCCAGAAGAAACTCAATCGTGGCGTGCTGTCGCCCGGACGGGTGCCGACCGGCAGCAGCCCGATCATCCTGCGCGCAGCCACATAGCGCTGGCGCAGTTCATTCACGTGCGGCCAGTCGTCTGCGGGCAGCAGGCACCACAGCGCTCCCCACGGATAGACGCGATCCAGCGCGATGCCCTGCTCGATGCCGCCGCGCAGCGTGGACGCCGCACCATCGGCCGCCACCACCAGATCGAACGGCCCATGTGCGCGCCCCTCGCTGTCGCGCAGGCGGCCCTGCTCGGCATCCACCGCGACGATACCGGTGCCGGCATGCAGCTGGCCGGCGCCGCCGCGGGCCTGGTCCAAAAGTGAGAACAGCGCCCCGCGCTGCATGCCCAGGCCATGCAGGCGCGCGTCCAGCCCGGCATAGCCCATGTCCATCACCGCCCGTTCGCACGGCGTGTCGCCATACAGCCGGTGCACCGGTGCCGCATGCGCGCGCACCTGGTCCAGCAGGCCCATCTGCCACAACACCTGCAGGCCACTGGGCTGCAGCAGGAAGCCGGCGCCTACCGGCCCGGGCGTCGGCACCCGTTCAAAGATCTCCACCTCATGCCCATCGCGGGTGAGCAGGATGGCCAATGCCTGGCCGGCGGTGCCGTAGCCGATCACGGCGATGCGCAGTCGTTCCTTCATGCCTGCATTGTGCCCGAGGCGGATTGCGGATGGAGACCGCGCCCGTACCCGGCATCCACGCATGGCGTGGATCTACCGGCCGCCGGAGTGCCCGCACGCCGATGGGCCGGGCAAAAAAAACCCCGCCGAAGCGGGGTTTTCAACGCACTGTCGAGTGGATCACTCGGCCGGCGTGATGTTCGACGCCTGCGCACCCTTCGGGCCCTGGGTCACGTCATAGGTGACACGCTGGCCTTCCTGCAGGCTGCGGAAGCCCTTGGAGTTGATGGCGGAGAAGTGCGCGAACACGTCGGCGCTGCCATCCTCCGGCGAGATGAAGCCAAATCCCTTGGCGTCGTTGAACCACTTGACGGTACCGTTCGGCATGAAATGCGAGACCTTTGCAATGAATGGGTGGTGTACGCTGAACCCGCGTACCGGCTGAGTATGCAAAGCTTGCCCGAGGATGACAATCACCCCCGCGCCAATTCGCCTACCAGTTCCGGAAGTCCATTGCTGGCGGCCTGCACATTGGCCAGCACTTCGGCCATGGTGATCTCTTCACCGTCGCCGCAGCCGGCGGCCCAGTTCGCCACGATCGCCAGGCACGCATAATCCAGCCCCAGCTCCCGTGCCAGCGCGGCTTCCGGCATGCCGGTCATACCCACCAGGTCGCAGCCGTCACGGCGCATGCGGGCGATTTCGGCGATGGTTTCCAGCCGCGGCCCCTGGGTGGCGCCATAGCAGCCGCCATCGTGCACCTTCACGCCGGTCACCTTCGCCGCCGCCAGGATCTTGCTGCGCAGCAGCGGGGTGTAGGGGTGGCCGAAGTCCACGTGCAGCACGTCGGTGCCCTCTTCTTCGCAGAGAGTGCTGATCCGGCCCCAGGTGTAATCGATGATCTGGTCCGGGCAGGCCAGCACGCGCGGCCCGAAGTCGTCACCGATGCCGCCCACCGTGTTCAGCGCCAGCACCCGCTGCGCGCCGATCTGCTGCAGCGCGGCCAGGTTGGCGCGGTAGTTGATCTTGTGCGGCGGCAGCGAATGGCCCTCGCCGTGGCGCGCCAGGAAGGCCACGCGGTTGCCCAGCAGCGTGCCCACGCGCACCGGACCGGACGGACGGCCGAAGCGGGTATCGACCTCGTGCGTCTGCACGTCGTCAAGCTTGGCCAGGTTGTAGACACCGGTGCCGCCAATCACGGCCAGGGCAATCTGTTGCATGCAATGCACTCCAGGAGAGACAAACGCCGGCCCCCGAAGATGCCGGCGCGGGACAGGACAGGACAGGAACAGGCCGCGGACGGCCCGCCCTTATTCCTTCATCGCGTATATGGCCGGCACGCAGCGCAGAGTTTCGTTGACGTCCATGCCGAAGCCGAAGACATAACGGTCAGGCAGTTCGATGCCGGCGTAGTCAGCGCTGACGTCCGGCAGGCCACGGTCGTGCTTCTTCACCGTCATCGCAGCGATGCGCACGTCGGTGGCGCCCTGTTCCAGGCACCAGGTGCGCACGCCCTGCAGGGTGTAGCCCTCGTCGAGGATGTCATCGACCAGCAGCACGCGGCGGCCGAACAGCGCGGTGGCCGGCTTGTGCTTCCACACCAGGTCGCCGCCGGTGGTTTCACCGCGGTAGCGGGTGGCGTGCAGGTAATCGAACTGCACGTCCTGGCCGCGCGCGCCCAGTTCCAGCGCCAGCTGGCCGGCGAACGGCAGCGCACCGTGCATGATGGACAGGAACAGCGGGACCTCGCCCTCGTAGTCGCGTGCGATCGCGTCGGCGATGCTGGCGATGGCCTTGTCGATGGTGGGACGGTCGACCAGCAGGTCGGCCTGGGCCAGGGCCTGGGAAATGGTGAGGTTCGGCATCAGACGGTTCTTCCAAGGGTGTGGAGCAAACGGGATTGGGTGTCGCCATGGCGGGCATCGGCCAGCAGGCCATCCCAGCCAAGCGCGCCGCGGCCCAGCAGGCCCAGCAGCGCAGCGGTATTGAGGGAACGCCCCTGCACGGCCTGCAGGGCTTCGTCGACCAGTTCGGGGTGGCAGACCAGCACCACGTCGCAGCCGGCATCGAGGTGCGCGTGCACGCGCGCCGGCACGCCACCGGCGCTGTGCGAGGCGGCCATGCCGATGTCATCGGAGAACACCACGCCACGGAAGCCGAGCTCGCCGCGCAGGATGTCCTGGATCCAGCGCGGCGAATAGCCGGCCGGTTCGGCTGCCACCTGCGGGTAGATGACGTGCGCCATCATCACCGCATCGGCGCCGGCGGCGATGCCCGCGCTGAACGGGACCAGGTCCTGCGTGCGCAGCTCATCCAGCCCGCGCGGGTCGATGGCGGTATCGACGTGGGTATCTTCCAGGACGGTGCCGTGGCCGGGGAAATGCTTGAGGGTGGCGGCCATGCCGACGGCGTGCATGCCACGCACGTACGCCGCGGTGAATGCCGCCACGACCTGCGGATCTTCGCTGAAGGCGCGGTTGCCGATGGCGCGGTTGCCGCGGCCCAGGTCGACGACCGGGGCGAAACTGAGGTCCAGGCCGCTGGCGCGCACTTCGCTGGCCATCAGCCAGGCGTGCTGTTCGGCCAGGGCCAGGGCCTGCTGCGGGTCGCGGGCATACTGCGCGCCGATGTCCTGCAGCGGCGGCAGATCGCTGTAGCCCTCACGGAAGCGCTGCACACGGCCGCCTTCCTGGTCCACGCAGATCAGCTGCGGGCGCGGCGCGGCGGCGCGGATGGCCGCGCTGAGATCGGTGACCTGCTGGCGCGAGGCGAAGTTGCGCTTGAACAGCACCACCCCGGCCACGGCATCGTGCTGCAGCCAGTCGCGTTCCTGGGCGGTCAGTTCAGTGCCGGCAACGCCGATCAGCAGCATGGTCGATCTCCACTACGGGCGCCCGCATGGCGCAGTGCCGCATTGTCGCAGAACCGGCCGGTGGGCGCAGTGTTCGTGGCAGTGGGACGCTGGGGTCAGAGCCCCCGCGGGGATCTGACCCCGGGGTCGGATCCCCGCAGGGGCTCCGACCCCAAGCCTGCTCAGACCTTGCAGCCGTCCGGACCGCAGGCCTCGTCACCGGCGCCGGCCGCCGACGGCGCGCCCTGCTCGGCAGCGATCTGGCGCAGGGCGTTGGCGAAGGCTTCCGGCGGCTGCGCGCCGGAAATGGCCCAGCGATCGTCGATGACGAAGGTCGGCACCGAGGAAATGCCCAGCGCGTGGGCCTGGGCCAGCTTGGCTTCGACCTCGGCCAGACCACGCTCGGACGCCAGCATCTGCGTGATTTCGGCGCCGTCCAGGCCGCCGGCCACACCGGCCTTCACCAGCACGGCGGTGTCGGCCAGGTTCTGGCCCTGCTCGAAGTGGGCGCGGAACAGGGCCTCGCCCACCGCATCCTGCACGCCGTGTTCGCCGGCCAGCCACAGCACCCGGTGCGCCGGCAGCGTGGTCACCCGCACCTGGCCCTGGCTGAAGTCCATCGGCAGGCCCTCGGCACGCGCAGTGGTCTGGGTCTGGCCCAGGATCTGTTCGGTGCGCTCGGCGCCGCCAAACTTGGCCGCATAGGCCTGGCGCAGCGGCACCGGGGTGTCGCCCGCATCGGGGTCCAGCTGGAACGGCTGCCAGTGGATATCGAGTTCAGGCGCATCGGCGCCCAGCAACTGCACACCCTGCTGGAAGCGATGCTTGCCGATCCAGCACCAGGGGCAGACCACGTCGGAATAGATATCGATCTTCATTCAAACGACATGGGGACCGCTGCCAGCGAAAAAAGGGGACGGAGGGGATTAACTGGCTTAATCCCCTCCGTCCCCTTTTTTCCGGTTCACCACTGTGAATAGGGGTGACTGGCCAATGCGACGTTGTAGTAGCGGGTGTCGTCGGTGACTTCAGCGCCGACCCAGTCCGGCAGCTCGATGGCTTGGTCGGCGCTGTCCAGTTCGACCTCGGCCACCACCAGGCCGGCGTTGTCGCCGAGGAACTCATCCACTTCCCAGGTCAGGCCCGCGTGTTCCACCAGATGCCGGCGCTTGTCGATCAGCCCGCCCACGCACAGGGCGAGCAGTTCACGCGCGTCCTCGACCGGGATCGGATAGTCGAACTCCTGCCGGGTGTGGCCGATGGTGCGCGACTTCAGGTTCAGCGCCGCATGGTCGCCTTCGATGCGGACCCGCACCGAGGCATTCTGCGTGCCGCGGTCGAGCGAGCCCATGTCGTTGATGTAGCCCTGCGCCATCGGAATCACCCGATGCGCCGCCGCGCGCCAGCCGTCGTGGGTGACGAGGAATTTGCGTTCGATTTCAATGCCCATGCGGCCATTATGCGCGATGGCGGTGACCAGACCGGTGCCCGGCACGGTGGGGCCACCTACAATGGCGCCCCCTCCTGCATGGATGCCGGTCGATGCGCCGTCTGTTGCTGCTGTTGTGCTGCCCACCCGCCCTGGCCGTGGCGGCCCCCGGCCCCGCCCCCGACCTGCAACAGGTGCAGGCCGCGCTGGCCTTGGAGATGGAGGCCGGACTGCAGGGGAAAAGCACAGGCACCCAGGTCGCCGCCGCGATGTTCGCACCGCGCTTGAACGCATTGCCCTGGTGCGTACCGGCCGAGGACGGCGCAGTCGACTGCAGCGTGGGCTACGAACGTGGCATGGACCAGCGCCATCGGATGATGCGGCTGGTCCCGCAGGGTGATGGCTGGCGCCTGCAGTCCACGCGCCTGCAGGCACCGCAGCCGCCGGTGGCAGAACTGGCCCCGCAACTGCAGGCCCGCATCGAAGAAGCGATTGCTGCGGGCGCCGATACGTCGGAACGCGCAGCACTGCGCGCGGATTTCGATGGCATGCGCCTGACCGGCGTGGACGGCTGTGACCTGCACCCGGACAGTGGCCAGCTGCAGTGCGCGCTGCTGCTGGCCTTCAACAGTGGCCACGATGGCCGGATGACGCTGGGCCTGCAGCGGGACGGCGGCCAGTGGCGCCTGGACCCGCTGCCGGCCGATTGAATCAGCGCTTCTCGAACACCGCGATGCTTTCCACGTGCGCGGTGTGCGGGAACATGTCCATGGCGCCGGCACTGACCAGGGTGAAGCCCTGCTCGTTGACCAGATAACCGGCATCGCGCGCCAGCGAGCCCGGATGGCAACTGACATACACGATGCGTTTGAACTGCTTCAGCGGCAGCTGCTGCAGCACTTCGATGGCGCCCGAACGCGGCGGATCCAGCAGCAGCTTGTCGAAGCCCTGGCGCATCCACGCGGTGCTGCGCTGGTCCTGGGTCAGGTCGGCGCTGAAGAACTGCGCGTTGGCCAGGCCGTTGCGCTCCGCGTTTTCGCGGGCACGCGCGACCAGGCCGGCATCACCTTCCACGCCTACCACTTCGCGCACGCGGCGGGCCAGCGGCAGGGTGAAGTTGCCCAGGCCGCAGAACAGGTCCAGCACGCGCTCATCCTCGCCCGGCTCCAGCAGGTCCAGGGCGTGGGCGATCATCTTCTCGTTGAGCTTGGCGTTGACCTGGATGAAGTCCAGCGGGCGGAACGCCAGCTCGACATCCCACGGCGCCAGCCGGAACGACAGCGGCACGCCCTGCCCGTCCAGCGGCTGCACGGTGTCCACGCCACCGGACTGCAGGTAGATCACGAAACCATGCTGCTGGCCAAAGGCGGCCCAGGCCTCACGGTCGGCATCGCTGAGCGGCTGCAGGTGGCGCACGGTGAGGACCACGGCCTGGTCGCCCGCGATGAACTCGATCTGCGGGATGTCGCGCTTGCCATCCAGCGATTCGATGAAGGTCGACAGCGCCTCGACCTTGGTGCCGATTTCCGGGATCACGGTCAGGCACTGGCTGAGGTCGGCCACGAAGCGCGGATCCTGCTCGCGGAAGCCGACCAGGGTCTTGTCCTTCTTTTCGACGCGGCGCACCGAGAACCGGCCCTTGCGGCGGTAGCCCCAGCTCTCGCCCACCAGCGGCGGCAGCACGGTGCCCGGCTTGACGTGGCCGATGCGCTCGAGGTTGTCCATCAGCACGCGCTGCTTGGCGACGATCTGCTGGTCTTCATCCAGATGCTGCAGCACGCAGCCGGCGCAGGTGCCGAAATGCGGGCACTTGGGCGTCACCCGCTGCGGCGAAGGCTGCAGCACCTCAACGGTGCGCGCTTCGTCGAAATGACGGCTGCGGGCGGTCTGTTCGGCCATCACCACTTCGCCCGGCAGGGCACCACTGATGAAGGTGACCTTGCCACCCTCGCCTTCACGGCGGGCGACGCCGCGACCATCATGGCTGAGGTCGAGGATCTCGGTCTGGAACGGAGTACGGTCGATGCGGGAGCGGGATCGGGCCACGTGGCAACAGGCTGCGGGCAAAAATGGGTGCGTATTGTCGCAGATCCGGGCCACGGGGGTCCGATGGCCGCTTGCGCCCGCCGCCCGCGTGCTTGATGATGGACACAGCTGACATGGAGGCAGCCCTGATGCAGATGACCCCGCGGGCCAGCCGGCCCCGCTTCCTGCTTGTCGAGGATGACATCATCAGCCGCGGTTTTTTCAAGGCGGCGTTGGAAACGTTACCAGCGGATGTGGACACCGCTGACTCACTTGCAAGCGCATTGGCCCGCGCCGAACCCGGCGCCCATGATCTGTGGCTGATCGACGTCAACCTGCCGGATGGCAATGGCGCGCAGCTGCTGCATGAACTGCGCCGTTCGCATCCGGACACGCCTGCCCTGGCGCATACCGCGGATGGCGATGCGGACATCCATGCGCGCCTGCGCGAGGCGGGCTTCAGTGACACGCTGGTCAAGCCGCTCGGCCGTGACCAGTTGTTGAAGGCGGTGCGCCGCGCGCTGGTCAACCGGCCGGCGGGTGCGGCGGCGTCGCCGGCGGCGATCGAGCTGGTGGTGGAGGACTGGGACGAAACGGCGGCGCTGGCGGCGCTGAACGGCCAGCGCAACCATCTGATCGCACTGCGAGAGCTGTTCCTGGCCGAGCTTCCCGGGGTGCGTGATGCCGTGGAGCAGGCCGTTGACCAGCACGATGCGTCGGGCCTGCGCAGCCAGCTGCATCGCCTGCAGGCCAGTTGCGGGTTTGTGGGCGCGGCGCGGTTGGCGCGCGCGGTGCGGCAGCTGCACCATGCGCCGGAATCGGCGCCGGCGCAGGCCGGGTTCCGGGCCGCGGTGGCCGCGCTCCTGCACTGAGGGGTGGTTTGGCAGGGCCTGCGGCCCTGCACCTGCTTCAATCAACGTCAACGTCAAAGGCCAGGGCCAGAGCGGCTCTGGCTTTCTGCGTGTTGGGTGGGGCGGTGCGCGGCTGTTGGTAGGTGTCGACCGTTGGTCGACACATCTGTCAGATATCGAAATTCATCTGGGGTCAGAGCCCGTTGCTTCGCAACGGGATCCGACCCCGTGCCATTCCGACAGATCGCGGGAAACTGTCGACGTTGCCGGCCAGCGGCCGGCACTACCGTGGGTGCGGGGCTGGTCGCGGGGTGAGCTGCTCGAGCAGTTCCCAGGATTTGAGGCCCCTGGCCCCCAGGTGATGGGCCAGCACCCGCCGCATCGGCAGGCGCAGGCTGGCCAGGTCTGTCGCATCTGGCTCGTCGTCGGCGGCCAGCGCCAGCAGCGCCGAGCCGGTGGCCGCCGCCCGGCGCTCGCCCCCGCGCTCGCTGAGCAGCCGTTGCGGCCCTTCCTGCGGGTCCAGTTCGTAGCGTGCGGCCGGGTCCACCGGCTGGCCGTCGCTGGCCGTGTCCAGCTCGAAGCCCAGGCCCAGTGCCGCCAGCAGCTCGCGCTCGAAACGGCGCAGCGTCCACGCCAGGCCTGCGCCCACCGCCAGCCGCGCGCGCGCCTCGCCATAGGCCAGGTACAGGTCCGGCAGCGGGTCCTGGCGGGGGGCCAGACGCAGGGTCAGTTCACTCAGATAGAAGCCGGCCAGCATCGCCTGGCCGACCAGGCGTGGGGCCGAATCCAGCGCCTCGGCGCCGCGCAGCTGGGCCAGTTCCCCGCGCTGCAGGGCACTGAACCGTATCCACTGCAGCGGCTGCAGCGCCGCACGCAGCACCTGGCCCTTGGCCGTGGACACCCCGCGCGCCAGCAGGCCGATACGGCCGTGCTGCGCGCTCAGGACTTCCACCAGCAGGCTGGTCTCGCGGTAGGTCCGCGCATGCAGCACGAACCCGGTGTCGTCCTCGATCAGCATCGAAGCGACCGCCGCGGCTTATTCGTAACCGAAGGCCTTCAGTGCGGCCTCGTCATCGGACCAGCCTTCACGCACGCGCACCCAGGTTTCCAGGAAGACCTTGGCCCCGAACAGACGTTCCATCTGCAGGCGGGACTTGGCACCGATCTCCTTCAGGCGGGCACCGCCCTTGCCGATCACGATGGCCTTCTGGCCTTCGCGCTCAACCCAGATGACCGCGCCGATGCGCAGCAGATTGCCATCTTCGGTGAAGCGTTCGATTTCCACCGTGGTCGCGTACGGCAGCTCTTCGCCAAGCTGGCGCATCAGCTGTTCACGCACCAGCTCGCCGGCCAGGAAGCGCTGGCTGCGGTCGGTGATCTCGTCCTCGCCGAACATCGGCGGGGCTTCCGGCAGCAGGGCCAGCACGTCGCGCACCAGCGCATCCAGGCCGTTGCGCTTCTGCGCCGAAATCGGGTGCACGGCCGAAAAATCACGGCCTTCGGTCACCTGCTGCAGGAACGGCAGCAGTGCGCCCTTGTCCTTCAGGCGGTCGATCTTGTTGACCACCAGCACCACCGGGATGCCGGCGTCACGCAGCACGTTGAAGGCCAGGCTGTCTTCTTCGTCCCAGCGGCCGGCTTCGATCACCAGCAGGCCGGCATCAACGCCTTCCAGCGAGCCGCGCGCGGCGCGGTTCATCACCCGGTTCATGGCCCGCTTCTGCACCTTGTGCAGGCCGGGGGTGTCGACCAGCACCAGCTGGCCTTCCGGGTAGGTGGCGATGCCCAGCAGGCGATGGCGCGTGGTCTGCGGACGGTTGGACACGATGCTGACCTTGGCGCCGACCAGGGCATTGGTCAGGGTCGACTTGCCCACGTTCGGGCGGCCGATGACGGCCACGCTGCCGCAATGATGGGGAGTTTGTTCGCTCACTTGGAATCCAGTTGTTCTAGAACGGCAGCAGCCGCTTGTTGTTCGGCAAGCCGGCGCGAGGGGCCTTCGCCCTCGGTGCTGGCGGCAGGGTCGGCGACGTTGCAGCGTACCCGGAAGTGCTTGGCGTGGTCGTCACCGGATTCTGACACCAGTTCGTACTGCGGCAACGCCTTCTGTCGGGCCTGCAACCATTCCTGCAGACGGGTCTTGGGGTCTTTCTCGGGTCGGCCGGTGGCCGGCAGGGCCTCCATCGAGGCGGCGAACCAGGGCAGCACGACCGCCCGGCAGGCCTCGAAACCGGCGTCCAGGTAGATCGCGGCCACCACCGCTTCGACGGCGTCGGCCAGGATCGAGTCGCGACGGTGGCCGCCCGACTTCATTTCACCGGGCCCCAGGGTCAGGCGGTCGCCCAGCTCCAGGGTGCGGGCAATCACGGCCAGCGCGCCCTCGCGCACCAGCTCGGCGCGGGCGCGGGTCATCGCACCCTCGTCGGCCTTGGGCCAGCGCTGGTACAAGGCCTGGGCGACCATCATGTTGACGATGCTGTCGCCGAGGAATTCCAGGCGCTCGTTATGCGGCGCACCGGCACTGCGATGGGTCAGCGCCTGCTTGAGCAGGGCTGGATCGCTGAAAGCGTGACCGATCAGGTCACCACGTTGAATGAATTTACTGGGCACCGCTACGAACGAGGTCCTGGGATGATTCAAACTTGCCCACCACGTCGAGGTTGCCCACCAGCGGGCGCCGCACTTCGTAGTTGACGTTGAGGGTCCAGCCGTTGTCACGACGGTTGAACTTGACGTTGGACGGCTTCACGTTGTCCGAGTAGTTGATGTACAGCCGCTTGAAGAACAGATCCTGGATCTGCGCCGGGGCCATGGTGCCCACGTTGGGCTCGTTGGCCAGGCTCTTCATCGCCGAGCGCACGGCGTAGTACTCCTGGTACATCGGGAACAGCTTCATGCCGACGTACAGGAAGAAGCCCACTACGATCAGGACCACCAGGAAGGAGGTCAGGGTCATGCCGCGCTGCGTGTTCATCGTCTTCATTGCGTTCTCCCCAGATACGCGTGGATGTGAAGTCAGTTGATGCCCGAGCCGATCCGCGACGGCTGGAAGCCATCCTTGCAGAACCAGCCCTGGCAGTTCAGCCAGATCAGGAACGCACGGCCGCGCAGGTTCTCTTCCGGCAGCAGGCCCCAGAAACGGCCGTCATCGCTGTTGTCGCGATTGTCGCCCATCACCAGGTACTTGCCCTCCGGCACGGTCCACTTGCCCTGACCGCGAGGATAATCGGTCTCCAGCACGGTGTGGGTGCGCCCCGGCAGGTGCTCGACCAGCAGGTTGGCGCCCTCGCCCTGGCCCTTGTCGCCGGCGTAGATCCCCTTGTTGTCGTACTTCAGCGGCTCGCCATTGAGGATGACGCCGTCACCTTCAAAGGCCACGGTGTCACCCGGCACGCCGATGACGCGCTTGATGAAGTTCTCGCCCTTGGCCGGATCGTTGTCGCCATGGCCGGGGAAGTGGAACACCACCACATCGCCGCGCGACGGTTCGCCCAGCGGGACGAACTTGGTGTTGGTGATCGGCAGGCGCAGGCCGTAGGAGAACTTGTTGACCAGGATGAAATCGCCGATCAGCAGGTTCGGCATCATCGAACTGGACGGGATCTTGTACGGCTCGGCGATGAAGCTGCGCACGATCAGCACCACCACCAGCACCGGGAAGAATGCCCGCGAGTAGTCCACCAGCACCGGCTCGGTATCGAGCAGGCCCGCGCGCTGGGCCCGGCGCTTGGCCAGGTACAGCTTGTCAGCCAGCAGGATCAGGCCCGAGGCCAGGGTCAGTACGACCAGGAGGATCTCAAACAGTTTCATTCAGGGTCCTTTGCAACGTCACCGGACGAACGGCCCCGAAGGGCCGCTGCGGGCTTACTTGTTGTCCATCTGCAGCACGGCCAGGAAGGCTTCCTGCGGAATTTCCACGCGGCCGACCTGCTTCATGCGCTTCTTGCCTTCCTTCTGCTTTTCCAGAAGCTTCTTCTTGCGCGAAACGTCGCCACCATAGCACTTGGCCAGCACGTTCTTGCGCATGGCCTTGACCGTGGTGCGGGCGATGATCTGCGAGCCGACGGCAGCCTGGATGGCCACGTCGAACTGCTGGCGCGGGATCAGGTCCTTCATCTTCTCGCACAGTTCGCGGCCGCGGCGGTCGGCGTGGCTGCGGTGCACGATCAGCGACAGGGCATCGACCTTGTCACCGTTGATCAGCACGTCCACGCGCACGAACGGGCCGGCGTCGAACCGCACGAAGTGGTAGTCCAGCGAGGCATAGCCACGGCTGACTGACTTCAGCTTGTCGAAGAAGTCCAGCACCACCTCGGCCATCGGCAGCTCGTAGCTGATCTGCACCTGGCTGCCCAGGTAGTTGATGCCGATCTGGCTGCCGCGCTTCTCTTCGCACAGCTTGATGATGTTGCCGATGTACTCCTCGGGGGTGAGCACGTTGGCGCGGATGATCGGCTCGCGGATCTCTTCGACATGGTTGACCGGCGGCAGCTTGGCCGGGTTGTCCATGCTGATGATGGTGCCGTCGGTCTTCAGGACTTCATACACCACCGTCGGCGCGGTGCTGATCAGGTCCAGGTTGTACTCGCGTTCCAGGCGCTCCTGCACGATTTCCATGTGCAGCATGCCGAGGAAGCCGCAGCGGAAGCCGAAGCCCATCGCCTCGGAGCTTTCCGGCTCGAAGCGCAGCGCGGCGTCGTTCAGGCGCAGCTTGTCCAGCGCTTCGCGCAGGTCCGGGTAGTCCTCGGCGTCGACCGGGAACAGGCCGGCGAACACGCGCGGCTGCATTTCCTGGAAGCCCGGCAGCGGCTTCGGCGCCGGGTCGGCGGCCAGGGTGAGGGTATCGCCGACCGGTGCACCGTGGACGTCCTTGATGCTGGCGGTGACCCAGCCCACTTCACCCGCACGCAGCGCCGGCAGCACCTTGCGCTTGGGCGTGAACACGCCGACGTTGTCGACCTGGTGGGTGCGGCCGGTGGACATGACCTGCAGCTTGTCGCCGGCCTTGATCTGGCCCTGCATGACGCGCACCAGCGAGACCACGCCCAGATAGTTGTCGAACCAGGAGTCGATGATCAGCGCCTGCAGCTTGTCGGTGTCACGCGGCTGCGGCGGCGGGATGCGGTGCACGATGGCTTCCAGCACGTCCTGCACGTTCAGGCCGGTCTTGGCGCTGACCGGCACGGCGTCGGCGGCATCGATGCCGATGACGGCCTCGATCTCGGCCTTGGCGCGCTCGATGTCGGCGGTGGGCAGGTCGATCTTGTTGATGACCGGCACCACTTCCAGGCCCTGCTCGACGGCGGTGTAGCAGTTGGCCACCGACTGCGCTTCCACGCCCTGGGCGGCATCGACCACCAGCAGTGCGCCTTCGCAGGCCGCCAGCGAACGGCTGACTTCATAGGAGAAGTCGACGTGGCCGGGGGTGTCGATGAAGTTCAGGTGGTAGGTCTGCCCATCCTTGGCCAGGTACGGCAGCGAGACCGACTGGGCCTTGATGGTGATGCCACGCTCGCGCTCGATCGGATTGGAATCGAGCACCTGCGCTTCCATCTCGCGGGCCTGCAGGCCACCGCAAAGCTGGATGATGCGGTCGGCCAGCGTGGACTTGCCGTGGTCGACGTGGGCAATGATGGAGAAGTTGCGGATGTTCCGCATCGAATCAGAAGACATAGGTGGCGGCGGCGCGCGGCGTCGTCAGGGTAACGGTCGATTATCGCATGCCCGGGCCCTGCCCGCGAAAGCGGCCTGATCGGACCGGGTCCGGAATGGCCGAAGCCCCGCCGGGGCGGGGCTTCGGGGGTGCACCAGAGCCGCCGGGGGGCGGCTCTTGAAAGCCTTACGGGCCGGCCTTGACCGCCACGAAGGCGCTGTTGCCACTGCTGGCACGGACCAGCAGCAGGACCACATCGCCCTTCTTGTAGCCGGACAGCGCGCGGTTGAGCGCCTGCACACTGCCGACCGGGGTGTTGCCGACGCGCAGGACCACCATGCCCGGGGCCAGGCCGGCGTCACGGGCACCCTCGCCCTTGACCCCGGTGATGCGCACGCCCTCGCCCGATTCCAGGCCCAGCTGCTTGCGCTGCGGCGCGGTCAGCTCGGCCACGTCCAGGCCCAGCAGGGCATTGGCACCGGCCTGCGGGGTATCTTCGGCGTTGGCCGGGGACGGGCCGCGGCCGCTGTCCTGGCCGTCCTCGGTCAGCGCCGTCAGGGTGGCACTGAGCTCACGCGGCTTGCCGTCGCGGTACACGACCAGGTTGACCTTGCTGCCCGGGGCCATCGCGCCGATCAGCGGCGGCAGGTCGGACCAGCTGTTGACCGTGCTGCCGTTGACCGAGCGGATGACATCGCCCAGCTGCACGCCCGCCTTGGCGGCGGCACTGCCGGGAACGATCTGGTTGACCAGCGCGCCGCGGCTGTCCGGCAGGCCCAGGCCCTGTGCCTTCAGCGAATCGATCGGCTCGACCACCGCGCCCAGCTGGCCACGGGTGACCTTGCCGGTCTTCTTGATCTGCTCGACCGCACTCATCGCCAGGTCGATCGGGATCGAGAAGCTGATGCCCATGTAGCCGCCGGACGCGGAGTAGATCTGCGAATTGATGCCGACCACTTCACCGCGGGTGTTCAGCAGCGGGCCACCGGAGTTGCCCTGGTTGATCGCCACGTCGGTCTGGATGAACGGCACATAGCGCTGGTCCGGGCCGCCGGTGCTACGGCCGAGGGCGCTGACCACGCCTGCGGTGACCGAATGATCCAGGCCGAATGGCGAGCCGATGGCGACCACCCACTGCCCCGGCTTGAGCGAATTGGAATCGCCCACGCGCACGGTCGGCAGGTTCTTGCCGTCGATCTTCAGCAGGGCCACGTCGTACTGCTGGTCGCTGCCGACCACCTTGGCGGTGAACTCGCGGCTGTCGCCCAGCTTCACCTTCACATCGCTGGCGTCAGCCACCACGTGGTAATTGGTCAGCACATAGCCATCGGGCGAGATGATGAAGCCCGAGCCCATGCCACGGCCCTTGATGCTGGGACCGCCGTCCTGCCCACCCTGGCCCTGCCCCGGCATCGGGAAGTCCGGGCCGAAGAAGCGGCGGAAGAACTCGGGCATGTCATCGTCGCCCATCGGGCCGCGCGAGGCCTGGCGGTTGTTGCGCACGATGGTGGTGTCGACGTTGACCACGCCTGGGCCGACCTGTTCGACCAGCGCGGTGAAATCAGGCAGGCCGCTGACCAGCGGCTGTGCCGGCGCACGTGGCGCGGCAGCGGCGGCGGCCTGCGGTGCGGCGACGGGCGCGGCGGGCTGGGCGCATGCCACCAGCGGCAGGGTCAGAGCCAGCAGGCTCATGGCCTGCGTGCGAAGTCGGGGAGTCATCGGACGGCAACCTCCGGATCGGATGGAGAGGGAAAGGAGGGCCCCGCCGAGGGCGGGGCATGGGCCCGCACGCGTCAGTCGCGCGGGCGCGGCGGCACCGGCAGCTCTTCCTGCAGGCGCGGCTCGAACGGGTAGAACGCGGCGCCACCGGACGAGGCCGGGAAGCTGGCATTGAGCGCGCTGCCGGCTGCCGGGGCCAGGCTGGACTTCGGCCACGGCCGTGCCTGCAGGCTGCCGACATCACCAAAGGGCAGATGGCGGGCATTGCCGGCCGGTACGCTGGGGGTCAGCAGCGGTTGCGCTGCGGCCACCGCACGCTGCGGCGCCTCGTCTCGCTGGGCCACCCGCGCGGCCTGGTGGCTGCGGGTCGCACTGGCGCGGCGGGCATCCTGGCGGCGGCTGGCCGCCATTGCCACGGCCGGAGCGGCGGCCACGGCCATCGCCGCACCGTCGGCCGAGGCTTCGGTGACGCCGGCCGGCTCCGGCGCAGGTGCCAGTTCGGCCTGGCTGGCCACCACCTGCGGCGGCAGGGTCTCGCCGGGGTTGGCCTCATTCAGCTTTTCGCCGCCCATGAACAGGGCCACCGCGGCCACCGAAGCGGCCAGTGCGGCACCACCGCCCCAGGCACGCCAGCCGCTGCGGCGCACCGCACGGCGCGGTTCGGCCAGCGTCGCCGGCGACGGCTCGGCGGCGACGGCGGCGGCCACCGCCGCGCTGAAGCCAGCCGGGGCCAGCAGCGAGGCCTGGCCACGCATCACGTCACCCATCAGCTGCCAGCGCTCCTGGCAACCGGACAGTTCGGGGTCGTGTTCCATGCGGCGCAGCAGGAAGCGCGCCTCATCGGCACCGAGTTCGCCGTCGACCAGGGCCGACAGCTGCTCGCGGTGGCGCTGGTCCAGGCGCTGCCCGGCGGGGGATTGATGCGTGTGTGATTCGTTCAACGGACTGTGGGTCATACGCGGCTCTTCTCGCGGGTGGCGCTGCCGATGTCCAGCAGCGGCCGGAGTTCGGTGTCGATCGCCTCGCGCGCCCGGAAGATCCGGGACCGCACGGTGCCGATCGGGCACCCCATCTTCTGCGCGATTTCCTCGTAACTCAGGCCTTCCACCTCGCGCAGGGTGATCGCCGACCGGAGTTCTTCCGGCAGCGCGTTGACGGCCTTCATCACCGTCTGTTCCAGCTCCTGGCGCATCAACTCGCGTTCGGGCGTGTCGGTGTCGCGCAGGCGTGTCCCGGTATCGAACTGCTCGGCGTCGCCGATGTCGATGTCATCGGTCGGCGGGCGTCGATTGTGTGAAGTCAGATAGTTTTTGGCAGTGTTCACGGCGATCCGATGCAACCAGGTGGAGAACTGGGCATCGCCACGGAAACTCCCGATCGCGCGGTAGGCGCGGATGAAAGTGTCCTGGGCGACGTCCTGACATTCGCTCCAGTCGGCGATGTAGCGACCGACCAGACCGACGACCCGATGCTGGTACTTGCGTACCAGGACATCGAAGGCCGCGCTCTCGCCGCGCTGCACGCGCCGGACCAGTTCCAGATCCAGCTCCTGTGGTGTTTCAACATCGGCCATGAGGGGCCGCACTCCTGTCAGCCCAACCGACGTCGGGCAATGAGACTGCCAATCCCGGGAAAAGTTCAGTCGCCGATCACCTGGCGCCGTACCAGCTTTTAACCACCGTTCCGCTAGCGTCCCCTTCCAAGGCTCTGGATCCGGGGCAACTCCCCCCTGCTATTGGGATTTGACGCGGGGGAAACAACCTCTGGATCATAGCCGCTTCTCCATACACAACCGGATGGAACGTCCATGCTCTCAGGCTTCGATGGTCTCCGCTTCAGCCACTGGCACCCCGAGATCCGCGATGACGGCGTGGTCGTGCTGTCTCTTGATCGTCAGGACAGCAGTGTCAACGCGATGTCGCAGGATGTGCTGCTGGAACTGGGCGACCTGCTCGAGCGCATCGCCCTGGACCCGCCCAAGGGCGTGGTCATCCAGTCGCTGAAGAAGGCCGGCTTCATCGCCGGGGCGGACCTGAAGGAGTTCCAGGAGTTCGACCGGCGCGGCACCGTCAACGATGCGATCCGCCGTGGCCAGTCCACGTACCAGAAGCTGGCCGAGCTGCCCTGCCCCACCGTGGCGGCCATCCATGGCCACTGCCTGGGCGGCGGCACCGAGCTGGCCCTGGCCTGCCGCTACCGCGTGGCCTCCAATGACAACAGCACCCGCATCGGCCTGCCGGAGACCCAGCTGGGCATCTTCCCCGGCTGGGGCGGCAGCGCGCGCCTGCCGCAGCTGGTGGGCGCCCCGGCGGCGATGGACATGATGCTGACCGGCCGCACGCTGTCCGCGTCGGCCGCCCGCGGCATCGGCCTGGTCGACAAGGTGGTGGCACCGGCCGTGGTGCTGGATACCGCCGTGGCGCTGGCCCTGTCCGGCACCACTCGCCCGTTCAAGCAGCGCGCGACCGCCTGGGCCACCAACACCTGGCTGGCGCGCAAGCTGCTGGCCCCGCAGATGGTCAAGCAGGTCGCACGCAAGGCGAAAAAGGACCAGTACCCGGCACCGTACGCGCTGATCAGCACCTGGCAGCGCACCGCCGGCAAGCCGGTGCAGGCGCGCCTGGACGCCGAGCGCCGCGCGGTGGTGAAGCTGGCCAGCACGCCGACCGCGCGCAACCTGATCCGCATCTTCTTCCTGACCGAACGCCTGAAGGGCCTGGGCGGCGGCGATTCCGGCATCCGCCACGTGCACGTGGTCGGCGCCGGCGTGATGGGCGGCGACATTGCCGCCTGGGCTGCCTACAAGGGCTTCGAGGTGACGCTGCAGGACCGTGAGCAGCGCTTCATCGACCCGGCCATGGAGCGTGCGCAGGCCCTGTTCGCCAAGAAGGTGCGCGACGAGAGCAAGCGCCCGGCGGTGGCCGCGCGCCTGCGTGCCGACCTGGAAGGCAACGGCGTGGCCGAGGCCGACCTGGTCATCGAAGCAATCATCGAGAACCCGGAGGCCAAGCGTGCGCTGTACCAGACGCTGGAACCGAAGATGAAGCTGGACGCGCTGCTGACCACCAACACCTCGTCGATTCCGCTGGTGGAACTGCGCGACCACATCCAGCGTCCGGCCCAGTTCGCCGGCCTGCACTACTTCAATCCGGTGGCGCAGATGCCGCTGGTGGAAATCATCCACCACGACGGCATGGCGCCGGAAACCGAGCGCCGCCTGGCCGCGTTCTGCAAGGCCCTGGGCAAGTTCCCGGTGCCGGTGGCCGGCAGCCCGGGCTTCCTGGTCAACCGCGTGCTGTTCCCGTACATGCTGGAAGCGGCCACCGCGTATGCCGAAGGCATTCCGGGCGCGGTGATCGACAAGGCGGCGGTGAAGTTCGGCATGCCGATGGGCCCGATCGAACTGATCGACACGGTGGGCCTGGACGTGGCCGCCGGCGTGGGCAAGGAGCTGGCGCCGTTCCTGGGCCTGC
The DNA here is from genome assembly GCF_003086895.1 of Stenotrophomonas sp. ESTM1D_MKCIP4_1. Taxonomy (NCBI): domain Bacteria; kingdom Pseudomonadati; phylum Pseudomonadota; class Gammaproteobacteria; order Lysobacterales; family Lysobacteraceae; genus Stenotrophomonas; species Stenotrophomonas sp. ESTM1D_MKCIP4_1. The sequence continues at coordinate 3,122,795 of NZ_CP026004.1, forward strand.
AGGTGCCCGAGGCGCTGGCGACGGTGGACCCGGCCAAGCGCGGCAAGAAGGATGGCCAGGGCATCTACACCTGGGAGAACGGCCGGGCGAAGAAGCCGGACGTCGCCCGCGACTACCAGGCCCCGGCGGACCTGGAAGACCGCCTGATCCTGCCGCTGCTGAACGAGGCGGTGGCCTGCCTGCACGAGGGCGTGGTGGCCGATGCGGACCTGCTGGATGCCGGCGTGATCTTCGGTACGGGGTTCGCCCCGTTCCGTGGCGGTCCGATCCAGCACATCCGTGCGGTGGGTGCCGATGCGATCGTCGAGCGGCTGAAGGCGCTGCAGCAGCGCCACGGCGACCGTTTCGCCCCGCGCCCGGGTTGGGACAACCCCGTCCTGCGCGAACCGGTGGTGTGAGTTGATCAGCCGGGCCTGCGGCCCGGCACCCGCGGTAGTGCCGGCCGCTGGCCGGCAACCCTGAAAGCAGAAGCCAGAGCCAAAGCGGCTCTGGCTTTTCTGTTTGCTGGGCGGGGCGGTGTTGGATTGCGGTAGGTGTCGACCTTGGTCGACACGCTTCGTCCACGCCATGCGTGGATGCGAGCGAAGCGACCGGCGTTTGATCTTGATTTTCTTTTTTCTTTTCCGTGGCTGGACGCGCCCGGCCAACTGCAGGGCCAGTCGACTAACAGTCGACTCTACCAACAGTCGACTCTACCAACAGTCGACTCTACCAACAGTCGACTCTACCAACCGACCCAGCCACGAGGGGCTGCGCCGTTGGCGGGAACCCCGTCGAGCAAGCCCGACGCTACGGAACAGGCTGTTACCCGCATGGGGCATGTGCCCGTCACCACCGCATGCCATGCTGGCGCCCATCATTCCTGCCAGCGAGAACGCCCGCATGACCACCATCATCGCCCCGCGCGTCCACGACATCGGCGGCCTGGAAGTGCGCCGCGCGGTGCCCACCCTGCAGGCCCGCAGCATCGGCTCGTTCGTGTTCGTCGACCAGATGGGCCCGGCGATCATGCACCCCGGCACCGCCATCGACGTGCGCCCGCACCCGCACATCGGCCTGGCCACGGTCACCTACCTGTGGTCCGGTGCCATCGGTCACCGCGACACGCTGGGGTCGGACCAGATCATCCGCCCCGGTGATGTGAACTGGATGACCGCCGGCCGCGGCATCGCCCACTCCGAACGCACCCCGCCGCCGGACCGCGACCATGACAACCCCATCCACGGCATGCAGACCTGGGTCGCGCTGCCGAAGTCGCATGAGGAAATCGAACCGGCGTTCTACCACCATGCCGCCGCCACCCTGCCCGAGCAGCGCCGCAACGGCGTCTGGCTGCGCGTCATCGCCGGCCGCGCCTACGGCGAGGAATCGCCGGTGAAGGTATTCGCCGACACGCTCAACGTGGCCATCGACCTCGACCCGGATGCGGAGATCGACATCGACAACGGGCATCGCGAACGCGCGTTGTACATCCTCGAAGGCCAGGCGCAGCTGGATGGCGTGGATATCCCTGCCCAGCACCTGGTCATCCCCGAGGCCGGCGCCATTGGCCGCCTGCGCGCGAAGACCCCGGTGAAGGCGATGCTGTTCGGTGGCGAGCCGCTGGATGGACCGCGCCACCTGTGGTGGAACTTCGTGTCCAGCTCGAAGGAGCGCATCGAACAGGCCAAGCACGACTGGGAGGCGGGGCGGTTCGGCACCATTCCCGGCGACGACAAGGAATTCATTCCGCTGCCGCAGTATTGAGGTGGATGGCCGTCGAGCAGGCCCGACCCACGGCGCGTGATGGTTACGATTGAAACCGCAATTTGTGCGATCGCTCACGTTCCGTTAAGGTCGGATTGACCGTCCGTACACATGCGGACGGTCGGGCATCCGGGGATGGGATGCCGCAGCCACCGGCGGGCCGGTGGCGCCTTACGACACGCCACCTTGGGGGATGCATGAAGTTCGCGCCTGTTGTGTTGTCGAGCCTGCTGTTGGTCGCCGCCCAGGCTGCCGCGCAGGCTCCGGTCGAGTGCCCATCGCTGCCGGCCAGCAGTGGCCTGCAATGGCAGGAACAGGCACAGCCTGGTTTCGTGGTGTGCCGCGCCGCCACGGCCGATGGCCGTGAAGTGCTGAGCCTGATGCTCAGCCAGCGTGACCCGGGCATTCCGCTCAGCCGTTCGCTGCGCCAGGAAAAGGGCAGCTTCGGCGGTGAATCCATGTACTGGTACCAGCCCGATCTGGGTGGCCAGGAGCCACCCGGCTATGCCGAGCGGCGCATCAGCGTGGTCAAGCTGGACAAGGGCCGTTATGCGCAGATTGCACTGTACCCGGGCAGCACCGAGGAACTGGGCAGCCTGCAGCAGCTGGCGCAGGGCATGAGCCTGACCCCGTCGGCCGTGGCCGACGGTCGCTGAGTGAATGCGGGGATGACTGCCTGGCAGTGTCCCCGCACTTCAACCCGATCGATCGGTAGTGCCGGCCGCTGGCCGGCACACTCGTCTGCCGCCATCGCAGGCGGTTGCCGGCCCGCGGCCGGCGCTACCTCAGAACCGGCCTTCCTGGAAATCGACGAAGGCCTGCATCAGCTCCTGCCGCGTGTTCATCACGAACGGGCCGTGGCGCATGACCGGCTCGCGCAGCGGGCGGCCTGCCACCAGGATCAACCGCGCGCCTTCGCTTCCGGCCGACAGGTGCAGCTGCTCACCGCCGCCCAGCACCGCCAGTTCCTGGCGCGCCACGTCACGCGCGGCGTCCTGCTCGCCCACCGTCACCCCGCCCTCGAAGACGTAGGCGAACGCGTTGTGCCCTTCCGGCAGCGTGTACGTCCAGGCGCGGTCGGCGTCCAGGCGGATGTCCAGATACAACGGATCGGTGGCGGGCTGGGCGATCGGGCCGGCCGTGCCATCGACGGTACCGGCAATCACCTTCACCTCCACGCCCGCCGCCGGCTGCACCACCGGAATGCGCTCGGGCGCGAATTCCTGGTACTTCGGGTCGGTCATCTTGTCCCGCGCCGGCAGGTTCACCCACAGCTGGAAGCCGCGCATCTGGCCGCTTTCCTGCTCCGGCATCTCCGAATGGACCAGGCCGCGGCCCGCCGTCATCCACTGCACGCTGCCCGGGGTCAGCAGGCCTTCGTTGCCGTGGTTGTCACGGTGGCGCATGCGCCCGTCGAGCATGTAGGTAACGGTCTCGAAACCACGGTGCGGATGTTCCGGGAAGCCGGCGATGTAGTCCTCGGCGCGGTCGGTACCGAACTCATCCAGCAGCAGGAAGGGGTCCAGGTCAGGCAGCGACGGGCCACCGATGACGCGGGTCAGGCGCACGCCCGCACCGTCGGAGGTGGGCATGCCACGGATGGTGCGCTGCACGCGTACCGGTTCGGGAAGGCTCATGGCGACTCCTGTTGGATGGATGCCAGTGAAGATGGACGCCCCGCGCCACAGCGCCAATGGGCGGCGCCGCAACCGATTGTTCCACCACTGGTGTTCGTCGCGCGTCATGTCCGCCGCGCGGCGGCGCCTGCGTTGTGTTCGACCAAAGTACTACCGCAGAAAAGTCCCTCACACATTGACCGTGCACAGGTCACGCGGGACTCTTTGAACATCTTTCCGGGAGAGAGCACCTCATGAAAGGGTTTTCCAAAATAGGCTGGGCGGCCCTCGCCCTGCTTGGCGCATTCTGTCTGGGCACCGTGGCCCTGCGCCGCGGTGAACACATCAATGCCTTGTGGATCGTGGTCGCGGCGGTATCGCTGTACCTGGTGGCGTACCGTTTCTACAGCCTGTTCATCGCCAACAAGGTGATGCAGCTCGATCCGACCCGGGCCACCCCGGCGGTGATCAACAACGATGGCCTGGACTACGTCCCGACCAACAAGCATGTGCTGTTCGGCCACCACTTCGCCGCCATCGCCGGCGCAGGCCCGCTGGTCGGCCCGGTGCTCGCCGCACAGATGGGCTACCTGCCCGGCCTGCTGTGGCTGGTGGTGGGTGTGGTGCTGGCCGGTGCGGTGCAGGACTTCGTCGTCCTGTTCCTGTCCAGCCGCCGCAACGGCCGTTCGCTGGGTGACCTCGTTCGTGAGGAAATGGGCCAGGTACCTGGCACGATCGCCCTGTTCGGCGCCTTCCTCATCATGATCATCATCCTGGCCGTGCTGGCGATGGTGGTGGTCAAGGCACTGGCCGAAAGCCCGTGGGGCATGTTCACGGTGATCGCAACGATGCCCATCGCGATCCTGATGGGCGTGTACATGCGCTACATCCGCCCCGGCAAGATCGGCGAGATCTCGGTGGTCGGCCTGATCCTGCTGCTGGCTGCGATCTGGTTCGGCGGCAAGGTAGCGGCCGACCCGACCTGGGGCCCGGCCTTCACCTTCACCGGCACCCAGATCACCTGGATGCTGATCGGCTACGGTTTCGTAGCGTCCGTGCTGCCGGTCTGGCTGCTGCTGGCCCCGCGCGATTACCTGTCCACCTTCCTGAAGATCGGTACGATCATCGCGCTGGCCATCGGCATCCTGGTGGTCATGCCGGAACTGAAGATGCCCGCGCTGACCCAGTTCGCGGCCAGCGGCGACGGCCCGGTGTGGAAGGGCGGGATGTTCCCGTTCCTGTTCATCACCATCGCCTGCGGTGCGGTGTCCGGCTTCCACGCCCTCATCTCCTCCGGCACCACGCCCAAGCTGCTGGCCAATGAAGCGCACATGCGCTACATCGGCTACGGCGGCATGCTGATGGAATCGTTCGTGGCAGTGATGGCACTGGTGGCGGCCTCGATCATCGATCCGGGCATCTACTTCGCGATGAACAGCCCGGCTGCGGTGATCGGTGCCGACGCCGCCTCGGCGGCACACTTCATCACCAACACCTGGGGCTTCACCATCAGCCCGGAACAGCTGACCGCCACGGCGGCGGCCATCGGCGAACCGACCATCCTGCACCGCGCCGGTGGCGCTCCCACGCTGGCGGTGGGCATCGCGCAGATCCTGCACGAAGCCATCCCGAGCAGCAGCGACGCGATGATGGCGTTCTGGTACCACTTCGCGATCCTGTTCGAGGCCTTGTTCATCCTGACCGCCGTCGATGCCGGTACCCGCGCCGGTCGCTTCATGCTGCAGGACCTGCTGGGCAACTTCATCCCGGCACTGAAGAAGACCGAATCGTGGACGGCCAACATCATCGGTACCGCCGGCTGCGTGGCGCTGTGGGGCTACCTGCTGTACACCGGCGTGGTCGATCCGTTCGGCGGCATCCAGACGCTGTGGCCGCTGTTCGGCATTTCCAACCAGATGCTGGCCGGTATCGCGCTGATGCTGGGCACGGTGGTGCTGTTCAAGATGAAGCGTGACCGCTACGCCTGGGTGACCGCGGTTCCGGCGGTGTGGCTGCTGATCTGCACCACCTACGCCGGCTTCATCAAGATTTTCGACAGCAACCCGGCGCAGGGTTTCCTGGCGCAGGCGCACAAGTTCCAGGCCGCCATCGCCAGCGACACCATCACCGCCCCGGCCAAGTCGGTGGCACAGATGCAGCAGATCGTGGTCAATGCCTACGTCAACACCGGCCTGACTTCGCTGTTCCTGCTGGTGGTGGGTGCGGTGCTGGTGTATTCGATCAAGACCATCCTCGCCGCGCGCCGCAACCCGCAGCGCACTGACCGCGAGACCCCGTACGTGGCGCTGAAGCCGCACGAAATGGTGGATCTGTAATGAGCACGCAACTGGTTCCCGTCGGCCAGTACCAGACGCATCGCCGCATCTGGCGACGCCTGGTACAGACCGCACGGCTGTGCTGTGGGATTCCTGATTACGACAACTACGTCCGGCACATGCTTGAAAAGCATCCGGACCAGGAACCGATGGACTACAAGACGTTCTTCCGCGAGCGGCAGGAAGCGCGCTACGGCGGTCGCAACGGCGGTCGTTGCTGTTGATGCAACGTGGGTGCCGGGCTTGCAGCCCGGCGCCCGCAGAGGCCGGATCAACTGCACTGGTTGGCGGGGCGGTGTGGGCGAGACACAAGCGGGGTCAGATCCGTTTTCCGAAGGAAAACGGGTCTGACCCCATTTTGGTTATCGATATCTGACAGATGTGCCGACCAACGGTCGGCACCCACCACCAGCCGCGTGAACCTGTCGAAGGCGGGGTGGGTTTACGCCATCCACGCACAGCCACAGCGTCATCCCACGGAATGACGCTGTGGCTGTGGCTGTGGTTGTTGCTGTTGCTGTTGCCGGCCAGCGGCCGGCACTACCGCAGGTGCAGGGCTGCAAGCCCTGCCGACCTACTCCACCAGGGTGATGGGCGTAAGGGTGACCTTGGCGTTGTTGGCGGCGCCCATGCGATCGGTGTAGGCCTGTCCACGCTGCAGCAGATAGAAGCTGTCCAGGTAGTCGATATCGTTGGCGAACCAGGACGACGGCATGGCGTTGAGGACGGCACCGGCAATATCGGCAATGACCGCATACTCGGGCGCGAACACACCCAGCGCGGTCTTCACCCCGCTGGTCAATGCCACCAGAAGCTCTTGGTAATTGGTGTCGCCGTCATCCTCGAACAGCTGCACGTTGGCGGCGTTGAACCGATAGTTGCCCCAGATCACCAGCGCCTGCTGCGGGGTGTAATCGGTGTCCTCGTAATCCAGATAAGGCATGTCGACGGTGACCATTTCCGGCGCAGCGTTGTCGATCTGCAGGCCGGACACAACCGCGAACACCTCCGCCGCCCCCAGTGCCCACGGCTCCTGGTCATCGGCCAGGCGGATACGATCCAGCCGGGTGATGTCCAACGAGGCGCTGGCGCCATCGGCGGCAATGCGGATGCGCTCGGGGGACTGCAGACCACGTTCACGCAGCCCGGCGTTGACCAGGGCCATGCCCTCGGCCACCGCGCGGCGGGTATCGACATCGACGATCAGCACCGGGAAGTCCGGCGCCTGCTGTGCATCCAGCACGTGTGCGCGCCCCTGTGCGTCATAGGCGGTCAGCGTGGTCCAGTCGCGGTCATTGCCACGTGGCAGGCTGGCCACCCACAGCGAACGCGGCGCGATGGCATCCAACGACATGCCGTCGGGAACATAGGCACGCAGCTGCAGCAGCGCGGGCCCCTGCCCGGGCAGGCCCTTGCGCAGCCGCAGCTGGCTCTCCTGCCGGGCCAGGCTGCTGCTGGCCAAGGTACGCGCCTGCGGATCGAAGCCCGCCAGCACCTGCTGCAGCGGCACGCCGCGTTCCGGCGCTGACCGCAGTGCCGACCGTGCGGCATCGGTGAAGCCCGGTTGCGCGATCAGCGCGGCAACGTCACGCGCGCTGGCATCGGTGATCGCCTGCACATCGGCCGGCCGCGCCTGCAGCGACGCCTGTGCCAGCGCCGATCCTGCACCCAGCATCAGCGCCAGCAGCGCCGACGCACGAAACATCCATTGATTCGTCATGAACCCACCTGTCGGGAAGGCTGGCAACCGCCAGCGGAGGCTGCGCCGCGAGCCCCCTGCTTCCCCACGCGACGCATTTGGCCACGCTACGTGCCCTGCGCCCACTAATCCGTTATCTGCCGCACAGTTCTGGCAGTAATTAGTGCCGATTGCTAGTGCCGATTGCGTCAATGTCACGCGGCAGCCGAGTCGGGCCCGGCTGCACACAGCGCGTGCTACGCGTGGCGGTTCGCCCAGGCGGGGCTCAGCCGTTGGCCATCCACTTCAGGATCAACCCGGTGACATAGGCCAAGCCGGTACCGGTGGCATACCCCACCGTGCCCAGCAGCACGCCCACCGGCGCCAGCGAGGGGTGGAACGCTGCCGCCACGACCGGTGCCGAGGCCGCCGCACCGATGTTGCCCTGCGACCCGATGGCGAAGAAGAACAATGGTGCGCGCAGCAGCTTGGCCACCGCCCACAGCACCAGCACATGGGTCGCCATCCAGATCGCCCCCAGCAGGAACAGCCATGGCCGGTCCAGCAGGGACAGCAGATTCATCTGCATGCCGATGCAGGCAATCAGGAAATAGAGGAACACCGTACCCAGCCGCGAAGCACCGGCCGCTTCCAGGCGGCGTGCGCGGGTGAAGCTCAGGCCCAGGCCCATGGCTGTGGACAGCAGGATCACCCATACGAACTGGCTGTCCAGGCTGAACTGGCTGGCCCAGCTGACATTGGCCTTGAACCAGCCGGCCAGCGGCGCAGCGATGGCATGGGCCAGACCGACCCCGCCCAGCGCCACGCCGACAATGACCATCAGGTCGGTCATGCTGGGAATGCGCGCGTTCTGCGCATCGTAGGCACTGATGCGCGCCTTCATCTCATCGATGGCGCGCGTGTCGGCACCATTGCGCGTGTCGATCTGCTGCGCGCGGTTGGCCAGGAACAGCAGGATGGCCATCCACAGGCTGGCGCAGGCCACGTCCACCACGGCGAACTGGCCGAACGTGGTGGCATCTGTGCCGAACACTTCGCGCATGGCGACCATGTTGGCGCCGCCACCGATCCAGCTGCCGGCCAGCGCGGCCATGCCCGCCCAGGTGTCACCGGCCACCGTTTCGGGGTGGATCAGCTTCATCACCTGGAACGACACGATGGCGCCGAGCATGATGCCGGCGGTACCGGCGCAGAACACGATCAACAGCTTCGGGCCGAGCTTGGCGATGCCCTTCAGGTCGATCGACAGGGTCAGCAGGACCAGCGCCGCCGGCAGCAGCACGTCGCGTGCCACCGGGTTGTACAGCGCGGTGTTGTGGCCGTCGATGACACCGGCCGTGTTGTAGATGGCCGGAATGAAATAGCACAGCAGCAGCGCGGGCACCCAGGCGAAGACCTTCTTCAGCAGGGGTGTCGGGCCACTGGCGGCCCAGAAGATCAGGGCAAGGGTGGCGGCAATCAGGCCCAGGCCAACGATGTCGCTGGTGATCAGGGCAGTAGCGGGTTCGGTCGGCATGGGATCCTCTGTCGATCGAAAGGGCGGAAAAAACGCCGCAGGATGCGGCGCATCCCGAGATTAACATCGCCTTCACGCCGGGTCATGCTGCGCCGCTTGCCGCGCTCGAGTCTGCTGAGCAGAATCGGAACATCCTCAACGGCGCATCGCCATCGGAGCCTGCCATGCAACTGGGTGCCTTCTCGGTCAGTCTGTCAGTGAAGGATCTGGCCGCCTCGCGCGCGTTCTACGAAGCACTGGGCTTCGTGGTGACCGGCGGCGATGCGGCGCGCAACTGGCTGGTGCTGCGCAACGGTGGCATCGTCATCGGGCTGTTCCAGGGCATGTTTGAAGGCAACCTGCTGACCTTCAACCCGGGCTGGGACCAGTACCGGCAGGAACTGGGCGACTTCGAGGATGTGCGCGAACTGCAGGCTGCGCTGGATGCACAGGGCATCGAACTGAGCGCACGCACCGACCCCGACGGCCAGGGAACCGGCTACCTGCAGCTGGCTGACCCGGATGGCAATGTGATCCTGATCGACCAGCACGTGGAACGTCCGAAGGGGCGGTGATTGCTCTGGCAGGCGTCGACCTTGGTCGACGTAAAGCACGCCAACCAAGGTTGGCATCTACCGGGGCGAACGCATGCCAACCCAGTGATTGCTCTGGTAGGCGTCGACCTTGGTCGACGGAAAGCATGCCAACCAAGGTTGGCATCTACCAGGGCGAACGCACGCCAACCCAGTGATTGCTCTGGTAGGCGTCGACCTTGGTCGACGGAAAGCACGCCAACCCAGGTTGGCATCTACCGGGGCGAACGCATGCCAACCCAGTGATTGCTCTGGTAGGCGTCGACCTTGGTCGGCGGAAAGCATGCCAACCAAGGTTGGCATCTACCAGGGCGAACGCACGCCAACCCAGTGATTGCTCTGGTAGGCGTCGACCTTGGTCGACGGAAAGCATGCCAACCCAGGTTGGCATTCACCAGGGCGGTCAGCCGGGGCGCGAGGCGCCGAAGTCGAGGGTGGCCAGGGTGCCGCGCGGCTGCACGGGCTGCAGCTGCAGGGTCCAGCCGAGGTGTTCGCACAGGCGGGCGATCAGGTCCAGGCCGATACCGCCGCGGTCGGCGCGTTCACCCCGGGCCATGCGGGCATGGATGGCCGCGATTTCCTCCGGGGCCATGCCATGACCGGGATCCTGCAGGGTCAGCACGGCCTGCGCGCTCAACCGCAGCTCGATGTGGCCACGGCCACTGTTCTCGATGGCATTGCGCAGCAGGTTGCCGATGGCGGCCTGCACCACCGCCAGTGGTGCCACGATATCCACCGTCGCCGCCTGGATGCCGATGCTCAGGTCTTTGTCACCCAGCAGGTGGCGGTGATCGTCGACGATTTCCGGCAGCAGCTGTTCCAGCGCGATCCGCTCGGCGCGCGCGGCCAGCCGTGCAGGGTCGCGGGCCAGTACCAGCAGCAGCTCGATCAGCTGCTCCACACCCTGCGCCGTGCGCAGCACGCGCTGCATCTGCTGGTGCGCACGCTCGGGCAGCCCCGGCTGTTCCAGCGCCAGTTCGGCCGCCCCGGTGATCACCGCGATCGGCGTGCGCAGCTCGTGGCTGGCGGTACTGATGAACACCCGCTCACGCTCGACGAACTGTTCGTTGCGGTCCAGATAATCGTTGAGCGCGTCGGCAATCGTGTGCAGTTCGGAACTGCCACGGGGATCGACGTCGATGCGCTGTCCCTGTTCGCCGGGCCGCAATGCGCCGATGTGCTGGGCCAGCAGGCTGAGCGGGCGCACCACCCGTTCCATGCCGAAGGACGCCATCAGCACGGTGACGAACACCATGATGATGCCGGCCAGCATCACCCAGCGCGTCGCGAACTGTTCCAGGTCGTGGAAATCGGTGATGTCCAGGGCGAGCGCTACCCGCCCCAGCGCGGTGGTATCGCGCACCATCACCGCCGTCTCGCGCTCGCCGACCATGACTCCGTCATGCAGCCCGGGGTGCAGCGCGCGCAGGGTCGCAGGCATGTTCGCTTCCTCGAAGCGGTACAGGCTGAGGGTGTCCGAATCCTGCCAGTGGTACTGCGGGTCGTGCTCGGCGTGCTCGATGATGCTGTCCAGTTCGGAATTGAGCAGCGCGCGCCACGCGGCGTGCTCTGCATGTTCGTGCACGTAGTTGCCCACGCTGAACACCGCCAGCGAGATCAGCGCCAGGTACCCCAGCAGCCACACCAGCACGCGCCGGTACAGCGGGCCCGGTTTACGCGGTCTCTTCATCGGTTCCACTGCCTGCACTGCCGCTGGCCGCCAACCGGTAGCCCACGCGCGGCAGGGTATGGATCAGCTTGTCGTTGAAGGGGCCATCCACGCTGCGGCGCAGTTCGTAGACGTGTGAACGCAGCAGGTCGCCATCCGGCGGCTCGTCGCCCCACAGGGCGAATTCCAGCTGCTGGCGGGTCACCGCGCCGGGGCTGGCCCGCATCAGCACCTCCAGCAGCTTGCGGCAGGCCGGGTACAGGTGCAGCGCCTGGCCGCCACGCTGGGCTTCCAGGGTGGCCAGGTCCAGCACCAGGTCGGCCACCTGCAGGCGCTTGCGCGGGTTGCGCCCTTGTGCGCGCAGCAGCAGAGCCTCCAGCCGCACCTCCAGTTCGGGCAGGGCGAAGGGCTTGGTCAGGTAGTCATCGGCGCCGGCACGGAACCCGGCAATCTTGTCCGGCAGCTCGTCGCGGGCGGTCAGCATGATCACCGGCACTTCCGAGCCCTGCTCCGCACGCAGGCGGCGCAGCACTTCCGGCCCCTCCATACGCGGCAGCATCCAGTCCAGAATGACCGCGTCATAGGGGTGGCTGGCGGCCAGGTGCAGGCCGGTGATGCCATCGGGGGCCACGTCCAGCACGTGCCCGCGCGACTCGAAATAGTCGAACAGGTTGGCCACCAGCTGGCGGTTGTCCTCGATCACCAACAAGCGCATGCGCGGAAGGTCCACGGAAATTCGTACCATGGTAGCGCTGAGCATGTCGGAATGCGGTCGTCCCGCGCCCGCCTCCGACGCCGTTCCCACCTGTCCCCTTCCACAATGTCCGTTTTCATCCCGGAGCCCGCCGTGCCCGTAGCCCTGCCCCGCCGCTGGTTCCTGCCCCTGTTGTGGCTGCTGATGATCGTCTCGCTGGGGGCGGGCATCGGCATGCGCCAGCCGCAGCCGCCGGATGAACCCCGCTTCGTGCTGGCCGCGCGCACCATGGTCGAAAGCGGGCAGTGGCTGCTGCCCCACCGCGGCAGCGAGCTCTACGCGGAAAAGCCGCCGGTCTTCATGTGGCTGCAGGCGGTGGCGCACCAGGTGGTCGGCAGCTGGCAATGGTCCTTCCTGCTGCCTTCCCTGCTGGCCGCCCTGCTGAGCCTGTGGCTGGTGTCCGACCTTGCCCGCCGGCTGTGGTCGCCACGGCATTCGCTGTACGCGATGGCGGCGCTGTTCTGCACGCTGCAGTTCGGCCTGATGGCCAAGCGCGCGCAGATCGACATGGTGCTGGTGGGGATGACCACCGTGGCCCTGTGGGGCCTGCTGCGCCACCTGGGTGAACGCCGCAATCTGCCAGCGCTGTGGCTGGCCGGCTTCGCTGCCGGCCTGGGCACGGTCACCAAGGGCGTGGGCTTCCTGCCGGTGCTGATGGTGTTGCCGTGGTTCGGCTGGTGGCTGTACCAGCGCCGCCGCGGGCAGGCCATGCCCGGCCCGCACCCGGCCACCCTGCTGTGGCTGCTGCCGGCCTTCCTGCTGGGCGTGGCGGTGTGGCTGGCGCCACTGGGCTGGGCCCTGCTGCACGAGCCCAGTGCATCGCTGCAGTCCTACGCGCACGAACTGCTGTTCAAGCAGACCGGCACCCGCTACGCCAACGCCTGGCACCACCGGCAGCCGGCCTGGTACTACCTGCAGGTGATCCTCACCCTGTGGCTGCCCGGCAGCCTGCTGCTGCCGCTGCTGTTCAAGCCGTGGTGGCGCCGCCTGCGCCGTGGTGACCGCCGGCAGTGGCTGCTGCTGGGCTGGGCGCTGCTGGTGCTGCTGTTCTTCACCGCCAGCCCGGGCAAGCGCGAGGTGTACGTGCTGCCGATGCTGCCGGCGATGGCGCTGGCCGTGGCCCCGCTGCTGCCGGGCCTGCTGCGCCGCCTGTGCGTGCGCCGTTACCTGTTCGGCTACAGCCTGCTGCTGATGCTGGCCACCGGCACGCTCGGGGTGATGATGATGACCGACAGCCACTGGGCACAGGCGCAGCTGGCACGGCGGGCGATGCCGGATTCGCTGCTGCCGGTGCTGGGCAATGGCCTGCTGGTCTTCGCCATTGCCGTGGCCACGCTGGCGGTCTGGCTGCGCGTGCGCCGTGCGGCCACGCTGGTGCTGCTCACCCACGGCCTGCTGTGGATGCTGTACGGGCTGCTGCTGATGCCGACGCTGGACCCCTACGCGTCGGCCTCAGCGCTGATGCACCGGGTCGGCCAGCGGATCGGACCGGATGCCGAACTGGCCTTGGTGGCCTGGCGCGAACAGAACCTGCTGCAGGCCGACCGCCCGGTGCGCGAATTCGGCTTCAAGCGTCCCTGGGCCGAGCAGTGGCACGATGCCGGCCCCTGGCTGGCGCAGGCCCCGGAAAAACGCTGGGTGCTGGTGCTGGACAAGGCGATGAGCCCCTGTGTGGATCCGGCGCAGGTGATCGACATCGGCATGGCCAACCGCAACCGGTGGCAGCTGCTGCCGGGCAGTGCCTGGGATGCAAGCTGCCATGCCGAACGTGCGGGTGCATCGGAAGAAGAAGACTGAACCCTGGCCCGCGCCGGGGCCGCATTAACCCGGCGCGAACAGATGTACGACCCTTCTCCGACATGCAGGTGACGAGCATGGCCGCGGATTCCTGCCATGGCCCCTTGCCGCATGCCCGCCCGTCCCCTTGCTCCGGCCTCTGCCCTCACCCCTTCCTGGCGCGCGTCACGCTTCGCGCTGACGCACCTGCTGCTGCCCGTGGCCATCGGCCTTCCACTGTTCATCCTGCTGATGGGCTTCGGCGGCGACCAGTGGCTGGCCGATCACCTGTTCCGGCTGGAAGGGGGCCACTGGGCACTGCAGGACGCGTGGCTGACCCGCGCCGTCGTGCACAAAGGCGGCAAGTGGCTGAGCACGGCTGCCGCACTGGTGGCGATCCTGCTGTGCTTCCACCACTGGCGCCGTGGCCGTGACCGCACCCTGCGCTGGGCGCTGCTGTACGTGGTGGTGGCCATGGCGCTGGGCACCGGGGTGATTTCGCTGCTCAAGGCCCTGGTGCCGATGGATTGCCCGTGGGACCTGCTGCGCTACGGGGGCCATGAGCCTTTCATCGGCCTGCTGGCCAACCGCCCCGAAGGCATGCCCGCACGCGCCTGCTTCCCGGCCGGCCATGCCAGCGCCGGCTATGCGTGGCTGTGCCTGTACTTCTTCGCCCTGCTCTGGCGCCCGGCATGGCGCTGGGTGGGGCTGTGGATCGGCCTCGGCAGCGGCCTGGTGTTCGGCATCAGCCAGCAGCTGCGCGGTGCCCATTTTCTTTCGCACGACGTCGCCACGGCCTTGATATGTTGGCTGCTGTCGCTGGCCCTGTTCCTGATCACCGAACGGTTGCTGGCCCGGCGCACGCTGGAACGTCCGACCCGCCAGGAGGCACGTGCATGAATGCATCGGTCCAACGTTCGTTCCGCCTGCCGGCGCTGGCCAGCCTTCGCCGCTGGCGCCCGCAGCTGTCCACCGAAGCGCTGATCGCGCTGACTAGCCTGTTCTTCGCCGTCGCCGGCAACGGCCTGTTCTGGCACAGCGCCATGGCCAGCCATCCCGGCAGCCTGCGCTACGCCGTGTCACTTCTGTCGCTGCTGCTGGGCGCGCACGGGCTGCTGCTGGGCCTGGTGGTGTGGCGCTGGAATGCCAAGGTGGTGACCAGCGTGCTGCTGCTGGTGACCGCCTTCGCGGCGCACTACATGAGCCAGTTCCACATCTATCTGGATGCGGACATGCTGCGCAATGTGCTGGCGACGGACCCCAAGGAAAGCCGCGAACTGATGACGCCCGCGCTGATCTGGCCGGTGCTGCTGCTGGCGGTGCTGCCGATGGTGCTGCTGTGGCGGGTGGAACTGCGCCGCCGCAGCTGGGGCCGTACGCTGCTGTGGCGTCTGGCCTTCCTGCTGGTGGCAGCCGCCACCGCACTGGGCGGGGCGCTGGTCTCGTTCCAGGATGTGTCGGCGCTGATGCGCAACCAGCGCGAAGTGCGCTACCTGGCCACCCCGGCCAACGTGCTGCTGGGCATGCCGCGGGCCCTGCGCAGCGAGAATCCGGTGCAGCATGCGCCGAAGCTGCCGATCGGCACCGATGCCAAGGCCACGCCGCGTGCGCCGACCAGCAAGCCACGGTTGCTGGTCATCGTGATGGGCGAAACCGTGCGTGCCCAGGACTGGGGCCTCAACGGCGGGCGCAACACCACCCCGGAACTGGCGCAGGCACCGGTGATCAATTTCCCGGACATGCATTCGTGCGGCACCAGCACCGAGGTCTCACTGCCCTGCCTGTTCTCGCCGTGGGGACGGCATGACTACAACGAAAAGAAGATCCGTGCACATCAGTCGCTGCTGCATGTGCTGAACCGTGCGGGCGTCACGCCGCTGTGGCGCGACAACCAGTCCGGCTGCAAGGGCGTATGCGAGGGCCTGGACTTCCAGTCGCTGTCCGACGCGACCACGCCGGGGCTGTGCGCCGATGGGCGCTGCATGGATGAGATCCTGCTGCAGGATCTGGCGGCGCAGGTACGTGCCAGGCCGGGCGACCGGGTGGTGGTGCTGCACCAGCTGGGCAACCACGGCCCGGCCTACTTCGAGCGCTACCCGGCCGCCTTCGCCCGCTTCAAGCCGACCTGCGATACGCGTGACATCGGCCGCTGCTCGCGCGAGGAGATCACCAACAGCTACGACAATGCGGTGCTCTACACCGACCACTTCCTGAGCAGGACGATCGGCACGCTGCAGGGTCTGCAGGATTACGACACCGCGATGATCTACCTGTCCGACCATGGCGAATCGCTGGGTGAGAAGGGTCTGTACCTGCATGGCGTACCGTATGCGATCGCCCCGGCCGAGCAGACGCGCGTGCCGATGACGATGTGGTTCTCGCCGGGCTTTGCGCAAAGCCGCGGGCTGGACCTGCAGTGTGTGCGCAGGCGTTCGGCGGCGTACACCGACCACGACAACCTGTTCCCGTCGGTGCTGGGGCTGATGCAGGTGAAGACCGCGCTGTACGAGCGCGACCGGGATCTGTTCGCCGGCTGCGAGAGCTGAGGGATCTTGTTGGGCAGGGCTTGCAGCCCTGCACCTGCGGCACAGCCCCCGGTAGTGCCGGCCGCTGGCCGGCAACATCAAAGTCAGAAGCGGGATATCCGTGGGTTGGCGGGGTGGGTCCGGTCGAGGGGGACGCCGTAAATACGTCCCTGTAGGCTCGGTCGCCGCATCCATGCGGCTCACGCCCCCTCAACCGGACCCACCCCGCCTTCGACAGTCTCCTGCGATCTGTCGGAATGGCGTTCTGCTCTGGTAGGTGTCGACCTAGGTCGACACCTACCAACAGCGGAGCGAACCTGTCGAAGGCGCGGGTGCAGGGCTGCAAGCCCTGCCGAACCTTTGCCACTTGCGGTGGCAACGACTGCCCACTAGCCTTCGGCCGTCGTTCACCACCCAAGGACCGCCCGTGACTCACCGCCATCTCCTGCTGGCCTCGGCTATCGCAGCCGCCACGCTGGCCCTGGTCGCCTGCAAGAAGGAACCTTCGCCCGGCACCGAGGCCGCCACCGCCAGCGCCCCTGCCGGCGAGACCGCCGACCAGTTCGTCGCCCGCATCAACGCCGAATTCAAGGCCGCCTACCCGGAGATGACCTCGGCCCAGTGGCTGTCCTCCACCTACATCAACAGCGATTCCGAGCGGATCGCCGCCAAGGCCAACGAGCGTTCGCTGACCCAGCTCAACAGCTGGATCGAGCAGGCCGCGAAGTTCGAGGGCCAGCCGATGAGCGAGGACAGCAAGCGCGCCATCCACCTGCTGAAGCTGATGTCCTCGATGCCCGCACCGCGTGATGCGGCCAAGCTGGCCCAGCTGACCCAGATCGCCACCCGCATGGAAGGCAGCTACGGCGCAGGCAAGTACTGCACCGATGCCAACGATCCCAACTCCTGCCGCCAGCTGGGCGAGCTGGAACAGGTGCTGGCACGCAGCCGCGACTACGACAAGCAGCTCGATGCCTGGCAGGGCTGGCACAGCACCACCAAGAGCATGCGCGGCGACTACCAGCAGTTCGTCAGCCTGGTCAATGAAGGCGCCAAGGGCATGGGCTTCACCGATGCCGGGCAGATGTGGCGCAGCGGTTACGACATGCCGCCGGAGCAGATCGGGCCGGAAACCGACCGGCTGTGGGAACAGGTCAAGCCGATGTACGAGCAGCTGCACTGCTACGCACGCGGCAAGCTGGACACGACCTACGGCAAGGACAAGGCCGAAGTGGGCAACGGCCTGATCGCCGCGCACCTGCTGGGCAACATGTGGCAGCAGGACTGGTCCAACCTGTGGGACCAGCTGGAACCATACCCCGGTGCCGGCAGCCTGGACATCACGGCGGCGCTGGAAAAGCAGTACCAGTCCAACCTGAGCGCGGCGCTGGACAAGGCCGGCAGGGATGCCGGCGTGACCGCCCGATACAAGGCGCAGCGCGAGGCCGAACTGCGCACCGCCAAGCAGATGACCGAGCGCGCGCAGGACTTCTACGTGTCGCTGGGCATGCCCTCGCTGCCGCAGACGTACTGGGAACGCACCCAGTTCATCAAGCCCGATGACCGCGACGTGGTCTGCCACGCCAGTGCCTGGGACATGAACATGGAAGGCGACGTGCGCACCAAGATGTGCATCAAGCCGAACGAAGAGAACTTCACCACCATCTACCACGAGCTGGGCCACCTGTATTACGACCTGGCCTACAACCCGCTGCCGCCGCTGTTCCAGAGCGGTGCCAACGATGGCTTCCACGAAGCGATCGGCGACACCATCGTGCTGGCGATGACGCCCAAGTACCTCAGTTCGATCGGCCTGGTGGATGCGCCGACCGAAAGCCGCGAGGCGGTCATCAACAACCAGATGCGCATGGCCCTGTCGGGCGTCTCGTTCCTGCCGTTCGGGCTGATGATCGACCGCTGGCGCTGGGGTGTGTTCGATGGCTCGATCACCCCGGACAACTACAACAAGGCCTGGTGGGATCTGAAGGCCAAGTACCAGGGCGTGGCCCCGGCCAGCACCCGCGGCGAGGAATTCTTCGATCCGGGCGCGAAATACCATGTGCCGGGCAACACCCCGTACACCCGCTACTTCCTGGCGCGCATCCTGCAGTTCCAGTTCTACAAGGGCCTGTGCGATGCCGCCGGCTACAAGGGGCCGCTGCATGAGTGCACCTTCTACGGGAACAAGGTAGCCGGCCAGAAGTACTGGGCGATGCTGAGCAAGGGTGCCAGCCAGCCGTGGCAGGCCACGCTGAAGGAACTGACCGGCAGCGACAAGCTCGATGCGGGCCCGATGATCGAGTACTTCAGCCCGGTCAACGAATGGCTGAAGCAGCAGAACCAGGGCCAGATGTGCGGCTGGCAGGCCAGCGCGGCACCGGCAGCGAAATGAGAAAAGGGGTGGATCCGCGAGGATCCGCCCCTTTCGGTAGTTCCGGCCGCTGGCCGGCAATGGGTTGCCGGCCAGCGGCCGGCACTACCTCATGACGTCAACTGTTCTTCTTCGCCGCCATCGCGGCGGCCAGCTCGGCCTTGTATTCCTCGAAGGTCTGGCCCTTCTCCCTGGCCTCGGCCTGCGCAGCATCGCGCAGCGCGTCGGAGTACATCAGGCGCACCGGCGTGCCGTTGCGCTCGTGCAGTTCACCGGCCTGCATGATCAGCGCCAGCACCTGCGCGGCGCTCTCGCTGTGCCCGGCGATGCGGCCATCCATGCCCAGCACCCACTCGCCATCGCGGCGCACGACACCGGCCAGCAGCGTGCGCTGCGCATCGCGCAGTTCGGCATGCGGCTCCACCGGCGAAGCCTGGGCAGCGGCCTTGTTGGCAGCCTTCTCTTCCTGGCGGCGGCGCTGGTCGCGGCGGGTCTTGGAGGTGGTGGACATGGGGGCGGCATCGCTACGGGGGGGCGCAAGGATAGCGCACCCCGGCCGCGGTGCCGCTTCACGGGGCGCCCGCCACCGCTCCCGCGGCCGGTCAGCGGCCCGTGGCCACGGCCTGCAGGGCGCGCTCGCGGCGGTGTTCCCAGTACCAGAATACGAACCCGGCGGCGAAGAAGCCGGCCTGGCCCAGCGCCAGATGCAGCGGGGTGCCGCTCAGCAGCGGGGAGACCAGGCCGGCCACCACGGTGCTGATCATCAGCTGGATGAACGCCTGCAGCGAGGACGCCAGGCCGCGCTGGTGCGGGTACATGTCCAGCACGGCCAGGGCCAGGATCGGGAAGATCAGCGCCATGCCCATGCCGCCCAGGAAGATCGGCAGCACCGCCCACGGCAGGGCGAACTGCGGCGCCAGTGCCACGTAGCCCACGTTGAGCAGCACCGACACCGCGCACAGGGTGAAGCCGATGGCGATCTGGCGGGTGGGCGCGGTGCGCCCGGCCATGCGACCGGACAGGAACGAGCCTGCCGTCATGCCACCGATGGTGGGAATGAACAGCCAGGCGAAACCGCCCTCACCGAGGTGCAGGTGCTGCATCACGAACACGGGCGCCGAGGCGATGTACAGGAAGATGCCGCCGAAATTGATGCTGCCGGCCAGCGCCAGGCGCAGGAAACGCGGATTGAAGCCGATGCGCACGTAATCGCGCAGCAGCCCACGCGGCGACAGCGGCATGCGCGCTTCCACCGGATGGGTTTCGGGCATGAAGCGTGCGGTGCAGACCAGCAGCAGCAGCGAGAACGCCACCAGGAACCAGAAAATCAGCGGCCAGCCGGCGCCGCTGAGCAGGATCCAGCCACCGATGATCGGCGCAATGGCCGGGGCGATGCCGAACAGCATCGACACCTGGCTCATCAGCCGCTGCGCGTCGTGGCCGTGGTAGAGATCGCGGATGACCGCACGGCCGACGATCATGCCGACGCCGGCCGACAGGCCCTGCAGCGCGCGGAACACCAGCAGCGTGGTCAGGTCGGTGGACAGTGCGCAGCCGACGGAGGCACCGATGAACACCACCAGGCCGGCGAGGATCACCCGCTTGCGGCCCCAGGCATCGGACAGCGGCCCGTGCGCCAGGCTCATCAGCGCGTAGAACAGCAGGTAGACGCTGATGGTCTGCTGCACGGCCACTTCATCCACTGCCAGGCGCTGGGCCAGCTGCGGGAAGGCCGGGAAGATGGTGTCGATCGAGAACGGGCCGAACATCGCCAGGCCTGCCAGCAGCAGGGCCATGCGTCGGGTGGAAGGGGCAACAGCGGCGGTCATCGGCAAAGCGTCCGGCAGGGCCATGCGCGGCACGCACGGCGGGCGCCGATCCCCTGCAGCAGGGACGGCGCCAGATGAATACGAGAGTCCGGCCATGATAGGCCGCCAATGCAGCCGATGCCATCGACCACTGCACCGAACGCATGCCCGGGCCATCGGCCGTTCAGGCGGGCCGGTGCCCTGCCCGGCTTTCCGGGCCGCGTTCAGCCATGGCAACCGGCTATAATGGGCAGGCAACATGGTGGGAGAAGCGGAACACCGCTGCCGAAGGCGCAACGCCCGTAATCGCTCAGGCCCGATACCACCCGTAACAGAACTCTGGAGAGACCGGTTCGATCCGGCGCCGAAGGGGCACGAAGCTGCGGTTTGCCGCGCTTTTAAACTCTCAGGCAAAAGGACAGAGGGGCGCCCCGCAGACCGCCAGCCGGCGGCTTTGTGCCCGTGCGTGTGCCCTTTCCTGACGGATCCTTCGCCATGTCCCAGAACACCCCCTCCCTGCGCGAGCTCGAGCACCATTCGGCGTTCGTCGAGCGCCACATCGGCCCCAACGATGCCGAGATCGCGCAGATGCTCGACGTCGTCGGCCATGCGTCGCTGGATGCGATGACCGATGCCATCGTGCCGGCCAGGATCAAGTCGCCCGCACCGCTGGCGCTGCCGGAATCGATGACCGAAGTGCAGGCGCTGGCGAAGATCCGCGCGATCGCCGACAAGAACACCGTGCTGCGCAGCTTCATCGGCCAGGGCTACTACGGTACGCACACGCCGAACGTCATCCTGCGCAACATCCTGGAAAACCCGGCCTGGTACACCGCCTACACCCCGTACCAGGCGGAGATCTCGCAGGGCCGCATGGAAGCGCTGATCAACTTCCAGACCCTGTGTGCCGACCTGACCGGCATGGAAATCGCCAACGCCTCGCTGCTGGACGAAGCCACCGCCGCCGCTGAAGCGATGACCCTGGCCAAGCGTTCGGCCAAGTCGAAGTCGGACACCTTCTTCGTGCACGACGCCGTGCACCCGCAGACGCTGGAACTGCTGCGCACCCGCGCCGAGCCGATGGGCATCGTGCTGCGCGTGGGCACCCCGGCCGAAGCGCTGGAAGCGGAGGCCTTCGGCCTGCTGCTGCAGTACCCGGACACCTTCGGCCAGGTGGGCGACTACAAGGCCCTGGTCGATGCCGTGCACGCACGCGGCGGCCTGGTGGCCGTGGCCACCGACCTGCTGGCCCTGACCCTGCTGGCCGCCCCCGGCGAATGGGGCGCGGACATCGTGGTCGGCAACAGCCAGCGCTTCGGCGTGCCGTTCGGTTTCGGCGGCCCGCACGCAGCGTTCATGGCCTGCCGTGACGCCTACAAGCGCTCGATGCCGGGCCGCCTGATCGGCGTGTCCATCGACGCCGAAGGCAAGCCGGCCTACCGCCTGACCCTGCAGACCCGCGAGCAGCACATCCGCCGCGAGAAGGCCACCTCCAACATCTGCACCGCGCAGGTGCTGCTGGCGGTGATGGCCTCGATGTACGCCGTCTACCACGGTCCGGAAGGCCTGGCCCGCATCGCGCGCCGTACCCACCGCCTGGCCTCGATCCTGGCCGCATCGCTGCGCAGCGCCGGCGTGCAGGTCGGTGGCGACTTCTTCGACACCCTGCACATCACCGGCGTGCACGCCGATGAGGTCCACGCCAAGGCCCGCGCGGCCGGCTACAACCTGCGCGCGATCGACAGCGATTCGGTGGGCATCAGCCTGGACGAGACCGCCACCCGCGCCGACATCGTCGCCCTCGCCGCCGTGTTCGGTGCACAGGCCGATGTGGACGCACTGGATGCCAGCACCGCCGACGAACTGCCGGCCGGCCTGCTGCGCCAGTCCGCGTTCCTCACCCACCCGGTGTTCAACACCCACCACAGCGAGCACGAACTGCTGCGCTACCTGCGTTCGCTGGCCGACAAGGACCTGGCGATGGACCGCACGATGATCCCGCTGGGCTCGTGCACCATGAAGCTCAACGCCACCGCCGAGATGATCCCGGTGACCTGGCCGGAGTTCTCGCAGATCCATCCGCTGGTGCCGGCTGACCAGGCGCTGGGCTACAAGGAACTGATCGAGTCGCTGGAAGCGATGCTGGTCGAGTGCACCGGCTACGACGCGGTGAGCCTGCAGCCGAACTCCGGCGCGCAGGGCGAATACGCCGGCCTGCTGGCAATCCGCGCCTACCACCGCTCGCGCGGTGAGGGCCACCGTGATATCTGCCTGATTCCGGATTCGGCGCACGGCACCAACCCGGCCTCGGCGCAGATGTGCGGCATGAAGGTCGTGGTGACCAAGACCGACGCCAACGGCAACGTCGATGTCGAAGACATCCGCGTCAACGCCGAGAAGTACAGCGACCGCCTGGCCGCGATCATGATCACCTACCCGTCCACGCACGGCGTGTTCGAGGAAGAGGTGGTCGAGATCTGCGAGATCATCCACCAGCATGGCGGCCAGGTGTACACCGACGGCGCCAACATGAACGCCCTGGTGGGCGTGGCCAAGCCGGGCAAGTGGGGTTCGGACGTTTCGCACCTGAACCTGCACAAGACCTTCTGCATTCCGCACGGCGGCGGCGGCCCGGGCGTCGGCCCGTGCGCGGTGAAGGAACACCTGGCACCGTTCCTGCCGGGCAAGCTGGGCGACAACGGCCCGGTCGGCATGGTCAGCGCCGCCAGCTTTGGCAGCGCCTCGATCCTGCCGATCAGCTGGATGTACATCGCCATGATGGGCAGCGAAGGCCTGCGCAAGGCCACCCAGGTGGCCCAGCTCAACGCCAACTACATCGCCAAGCGCCTGGCCCCGCACTTCAGGACCCTGTATACCGGCCGCAACGGCCTGGTGGCGCATGAGTGCATCCTCGACGTGCGCCCGCTGGAGAAGACCAGCGGCATCGGTGCCGAGGACGTGGCCAAGCGCCTGATCGACTTCGGCTTCCATGCCCCGACGCTGAGCTTCCCGGTGGCCGGTACGCTGATGGTCGAGCCGACCGAAAGCGAATCGCTGCACGAACTGGACCGCTTCATCGACGCGATGATCCAGATCCGCGAGGAAATCCGCGCGATCGAAGACGGCCGACTGGACCGCGAGGACAACCCGCTGAAGAACGCGCCGCACACCGCGACCGCCGTGACCGCCAGCGAGTGGACCCACGCCTACCCGCGCGAACTGGCGGCCTTCCCGCTGCCCAGCCTGAAGCTGCAGAAGTACTGGCCGCCGGTGGCCCGCGTCGACAACGTGTACGGCGACAAGAACGTGATGTGCGCCTGCATCCCGGTCGATGCCTACAAGGACGATGAAGTCGAGGCATAAATTCTCGATGGATCGGTAAACGGAACGGCCCGCGCAAGCGGGCCGTTTTCGTCTGCATCCACGCATGGCGTGGATCTACTGCGGGTGGTCCGCTGCATCCACGCATGGCGTGGATCTACTGCGGGTGGTCCGCTGCATCCACGCATGGCGTGGATCTACTGCGGGTGGTCCGCTGCATCCACGCATGGCGTGGCTCTACTGCGGGTGGGCCGCTGCATCCACGCATGGCGTGGATCTACTGCGGGTGGTCCGCTGCACCCACGCATGGCGTGGATCTACTGCGGGTGATCCGCTGCATCCACGCATGGGGTGGATCTACTGCGGGTGGTCCGCTGCATCCACGCATGGCGTGGCTCTACTGCGGGTGGTCCGCTGCATCCACGCATGGCGTGGATCTACCGTCGGCATTTTCCAGTAGATCCACGCCATGCGTGGATGCCGTTTTCTCACGGGTCCGGCATCTGCCCCAGGCTCAACTGCCAGGACACGCCGTAACGGTCCTGCACCCAGCCATAGCGGTTGCTGAAATCGTAGTCACCCACCGGCATCAGCCAGTGCCCGCCCTCGCCCAGCACACGTGCCGCACGCTCGAACTGTTCGCTGCCGGCGCATTCGACGAACAGCGAGATCGACGGGCTGAAGGTGAAGTCATGCACGTCCAGGCTGTCGAAGCACAGATAGTGCGTGCCACCGAGCAGGAAGATGGCCTGGCGTACCTGCCCGGGCACGCCCGCGCCCGCCCCTTCGGGATGGCGCTGCAGGGCCAGCAGGTGGAAATCGGCGAAGGCCTCGGCGTACAGCGCCATGGCGGCCTCGGCCTGGCCGGTGAACATCAGGAACGGGCGGCTGCGCAGCATGCGGTACTCCTGTTCGACGGGCCGATGACGGCCCACGCGCTCAGGATGGCACGGCGGATGTGCAGCCCCCGTGGTAGTGCCGGCCGCCGGCCGGCACCCCCGGTCACGCTTCGCGCATGCGCCGGGCGATGGCACTGCCGGCCGCGATGGCGGCGGTCAGGGCCACCATCGACAGGAACTGCAGGCGCGTATGCGCCTCGCTCAGCAGCAGGCCGAAGATCAGCGCCAGGATGGCCAGCGCACAGATCGTCAGCCACGGGAAGCCGGCCATGCGGAACGGCAGGCGGGTCCCCAGGCGCTCGGCACGGCGGCGCAGCACCAGCTGCGAAACCAGCGACAGCGTCCACACCAGCAGGCAGGTGGAACCGACGATGTTCAGCAGCACCGGCAGCACCTTGTCGGGGAACAGCAGTTCCATGATGGTTGCAGCAAAGCCGAACAGCACACTGGCCAGCACGGCGATGACCGGCACCTGGCGCGGGTCGGTCCAGCCCAGCACGGCCGGCGCCTCACGGCGCTGCGCCAGCGAATAGATCATGCGGGATGCGCCGTAGAGGTTGGCATTGAGGGCCGACAGCAGGGCGATCACGGCAATCAGGGTGATGGCGGTGGCCGCACCGGGGATGTTGGCCACGTCCAGCACGGCGGCGAACGGCGACTTGAGCGCCTCGCTGGTCCACGGCACCACCGCGATGATCACGCTGAGCGAGCCGATGTAGAACACCAGGATGCGCCAGGCCACGGTGCGGATGGCACGGGCGATGCTGCGCTCGGGGTCTTCGGTTTCGGCCGCGGCCACGGCCACGATCTCAGTGCCACCGAAGGCAAAAACGACAACCAGCAGCGCCGCGCCGATTCCGGCCAGACCGTTGGGCGCGAAGCCGCCGTGCTGGGTGAAGTTGCTCAGCCCGGGCGACGCCACCTGCGGCAGCCAGCCCATCAGCAGGGCGATGCCGATGGCGATGAAGGCCAGAATAGCCACCACCTTGAGGATGGCGAACCAGAACTCGAACTCGCCGAAGTTCTTCACCCCGAGCAGGTTGATCGCGGTAAAGAACAGCATGAAGGCCAGCGCGGCCATCGGCACGGGAATCGCCGGCCAGACCGTGGCCAGCAGGCCCGCCGCACCCACGGCCTCGGCGGCGATGACGATGACCAGCTGCACCCACCACAGCCAGCCGACCGTGGCACCGGCCGTGGCGCCCATGGCGTCGGCTGCGTACACCGAGAACGCGCCGCTGGTGGGCTTGGCTGCCGCCATTTCGCCCAGGGCGTTCATCACGATGATCACCAGCGCGCCGGCGACCAGATACGACACCAGCACGGCCGGGCCGGCGGCCTGCACGCCCACGCCGGAACCAAGGAACAGGCCGGCGCCGATCGCGCTGCCCAGGCCCATCATGATCAGCTGGCGCGGCTTGAGCGAATGGCCCAGGCGGGACGGCGAGGCAGGCGTAACGGGGCTGGCGGGCATCGGCAGGATTGGCGGCGGCTACAGGGGCGTCACCTTACATTGTCCGCCACCTGCGGCGATAGGCACAGTGCAGCAGACCGCTCAGGGCAGCATGGCCTCGCCGGCCGTGCCGCCGATGGTCGCGTCGACGTTCTCCCCGATGCGGGCCCGATAGGCGCGCGGCGAGAAACCGGTTTCAGCCTTGAACTTGCGGGTGAACGCGCTCTGGTCGCTGAAGCCGCAGGCCTGGCCGATGCAGGCAATGCTGTCATCGCCATGCAGCAGGTGCATGGCCATCTGGATGCGCAGCCGGGTCAGCACCTGCTGCGGCGTCATCTGGAACACCTTGCGGAAGCTGCGTTCCAGCTTGGACAGCGAGAAACCGGTGATGTCCAGCAGGGTCTGCATGCGCACGTTCTCGGCGTAGTGCGCGTTGAGGTGGGCCAGCGCCAGGCGCAGCTGCTCGTACTGGCTGCCCAGGCTGTCCTTCTGGCCCAGGTCGCGGGAGATGCCGATCAAGCCCTGGATGCTGCCATCCACCAGCAGCGGCCGCTTGCAGGTCAGGCACCAGCCCGGTTCGCGGTTGGCGAACAGGTGCAGCTCCATCAGGTTCTCGATCACCTCGCCGGACAGTACGCGCGCGTCCTGGTCAACGTAGTCCGCGCTCAGGCCGGTCGGATAGATCTCGGCGGCGGTGCGGCCGATGACGTCCTTGCGCGCACGCAGGCCCAGCCGCCGCAGCATGGTCTGGTTGACGTGGGTGTAACGGCCCTGGCGGTCCTTCATGAAGAACAGCACGTCCGGGATGGCGTCGAACAGGGCTTCGATGTCGGTGGGCTCGACTCGCATGCAGCAAGCATACCCGAGGGCGCTTTTGCCCGTACGTTCACCTGCGGCGGACCGTGGGTTAACGGCCGGCGGGCGACTGTCATGGCCTGCCCCCTCGTACCCGGAGAGACCCTCGATGGCCGCCAGCAAGCCGACCGGCAAGCGCGCACCCGCCCCGTCCCAGAAATCCCAGACCCAGCACCGCGGCGAGGGTGACGAACTGCACCTGCAGGCCGGCGGCACCCACCCGCCGATGACCACCGCGCAGGGCATTCCGGTGGCCGACAACCAGAACTCGCTGCGCGAGGGCCCGCGCGGCCCGACCCTGCTGGAGGATTTCATCCTCCGCGAGAAGATCACCCACTTCGACCACGAGCGCATTCCCGAGCGCATCGTGCATGCG
Organism: Stenotrophomonas sp. ESTM1D_MKCIP4_1; assembly: GCF_003086895.1. Classification (NCBI taxonomy): domain Bacteria; kingdom Pseudomonadati; phylum Pseudomonadota; class Gammaproteobacteria; order Lysobacterales; family Lysobacteraceae; genus Stenotrophomonas; species Stenotrophomonas sp. ESTM1D_MKCIP4_1. The sequence goes on from NZ_CP026004.1 coordinate 3,150,087, forward strand.
CGTGGCAGCGCGGCCCATGGCTACTTCGAGTTGACCCATTCACTGGCGAAGTACACCCGCGCACGCGTGCTGACCGAGGTCGGCACGAAGACGCCGGTGTTCACCCGCTTTTCCACCGTGGCGGGCGGCGCCGGTTCGGTCGATACGCCGCGCGACGTGCGCGGTTTCGCGGTGAAGTTCTACACGCCGGAAGGCAACTGGGATCTGGTCGGTAACAACATCCCGGTGTTCTTCATCCAGGACGCAATGAAATTTCCCGACCTGGTGCATGCGGTGAAAATGGAACCCGACCGCGGCTATCCGCAGGCGGGCAGCGCGCACGACACGTTCTGGGATTTCATTTCGCTGATGCCCGAATCGATGCACATGATCATGTGGGCGATGAGCGACCGTGGCATTCCGCGTTCGCTGCGCATGATCGAAGGCTTCGGCGTGCACAGCTTCCGCCTGTTGAACGAAGCCGGCGAATCCACCTTCGTCAAATTCCATTGGCGGCCGAAACTGGGCATCCAGTCCACCGTGTGGGATGAAGCGCTGAAGCTGCAGGCGGCCGACAACGATTTCCATCGCCGCGACCTGTTCGAGGCGATCCAGCGCGGCGACTTCCCCGAATGGGAACTGGCGGTGCAGCTGTTCACCGAAGAAGAGGCCGAGCAGTTCCCGTTCGACCATCTGGACCCGACCAAGATCATTGCCGAATCACTGGTGCCGCTGAAGGTGATCGGGCGGATGGTGCTGGATCGCTGGCCTGACAATTTCTTCGCCGAGACCGAGCAGGTGGCGTTCTGCCCCGCCAACGTGCCGCCGGGCATCGACTTCAGCAACGACCCGCTGCTGCAGGGCCGACTGTTCTCGTACCTGGACACGCAGCTGATCCGCCTGGGTGGGCCGAACTTCCACCAGATTCCGGTCAATGCGCCGAAGTGCCCGTTCGCCAACCACCAGCGCGACGGCCACATGCAGATGCAGGTGCCGAAGGGTCGCGTGGCCTACGACCCGAGTTCGCTGGAAGACGACAGCCCGCGCGAAACCCCGGCCGGCTTCCGCAGCCATGCAACCGCCGACGACGGACGCAAGGGACGCACGCGTGCGGCGAGCTTCGCCGACCACTACAGCCAGGCGCGTGCGTTCTTCCGCAGCCTGGAAAAGCCGGAGCAGGCGCACCTCGCGTCGGCGCTGGTGTTTGAACTATCGAAGGTTGAAACGCTGAAAGTGCGCGTACGTACCGTCAGCCATCTGCGCAACATCGACGAATCGCTGGCCAGGCGCGTGGCCGACGGCCTGGCCCTGGCCGACCTGCCTGACGCCGCGCCGACGGCAACGCCGGCACAGGACATGCCCGCTGTTCCCGAAGTGCGCATCATCGGCCGCACGAAAGACACGCTGCAGGGGCGCTGCATCGGCATCCTGTTCGATGAAGGCTCCGATGCGGGCTTGATCGCCAGCCTGCGCAAGGCCGCGCAGAAGGCCGGCGCCGACGTGAAACTGGTAGCGCCGAAAGTGGGCGGTGCCACGCTCAGCGATGGCAAGCGCCAGGCCGCCGATGGCCAGCTGGCCGGCACGCCGTCGGCCGTGTTCGATGCGGTGGCCGTGGTGCTCAGTGCAGAAGGCGCCAAGGCGCTGGCCAAGGAAGCCGCCGCGGTCGAATTCATCAGCCATGCGTGGGCACACCTGAAGGCCATCGCCAGCGATGCCGGCGGGCAGGCGCTGCTGAAGGCGGCGCGCGTGGGCAACGATGGCGGCATCGTGGAAGCGGAAGATGCGAAGGGCTTCCTTGCGGCCGCGGCCACCCGCCAATGGGCGCGGGAACCGAAGCTGCGCCTGCTGGCCTGATCGTCTCTGACAGGAGAAGCAACATGCCCCGTGGTGACAAATCCGCCTACACCGACAAGCAGAAGCGCCAGGCCGAGCACATCGAGGAAAGCGAACGCGAGCGCGGCGCCAGTGAAAGCACGGCCGAACGCATCGCCTGGGCCACCGTCAACAAGCAGGACGGCGGCGGCAAGCGCAGCGGCAGCGCGCGCAAGGGGACGAAGAAAGCGCCTGCGAAGAAGGCTGCGACAAAGAAGGCCGCGGCATCCAAGGCAACGAAAACCGCCGCGAAGAAAGCGACCGTCAAAAAGGGCAGCGCAGCAACCCGCAGCGCCGCCGCCAAGAAGGCAGCGGCGACCCGTGCCCGCAACAAAGCAGCGCGCAGCACAGCGGCCAGGAAGTCCACCCGGACGCGCGCCGCCAACTGAACGTCACACACACAGGCAGACACACCGGACCTGCAGCGTCAGGTCCGGCATTTCCACCGCACCGGCTTCTGCCACCACCAACAATGCATCCCACCCGCCTCAGCGGGCTGGGGTGGCGGTCGTTGCGACCGAACGTGCCGGCACGGTCACCGCCTGCAGCTTCCGCACCGAGGCTATCGGTATGGCCTCGGCCCGACGCTGCTGCGGCCACCAGACGAACAGGAAAGCACTGCTGGACCCCAGCAGGCGTGCGGTGCCTGGCAATGGCGTCGGGTCGCCGTTCAACTGCAGCCGGATGACCTCGCCACTGCCCGTCGCGCGGATCTGCTGACCACGCACCTGCACATAGTTGGCCGCGCCGATGGCCATGAAGAGCGCTACCGCCAGGGTCATCGCGGTCAGTGGTCGCAGTCCCACGCCCTCCCAGCTGGTCAGGAACGAGCGCTTCAGCACCACCCGCCACACCCAGCTGCGTGCGCGCAGCTGTTCCAGCTTGGCGGCATTGCGCATGCGCAGGGTTTCCGGCCAGCTCACCAGCAGGACCACCAGAACACCGGCGGCCAGCAGCAGCACGTAGGCCGGGTCACGGATGCCCGCCACCAGGAAATCACTGGGCTGCAGGTAATCCAGGATCGACAGCTTGAAGCCCCGGTAGAACCAGAAGCTGCACCACAGACCCAGCAGCGAGACCAGCAGGTAGGCCACGGTGAACAGCAGGGCCGGCTCACGGCGCATGCGGCGCAGCGCCTGCATCACCGCCGAGTCATCATTCCCACGGGTCAACGGCAGCATCGACCAGTCGGTCGGCACCTCGCCGGGCGGCAGGGCGGGCGCGGCCATTCCCTGCATCCGTGGCACGTCGCCGTAGGCGCCTTCGGTCTCGTTGCTGTCCATGCTCCCTCCCCCGTGTCTGCAGCGAGCATCGCCGAAATCGCTGGCGCGCGGTAGACCGCCGGTCTGCGGCATACTTCCGCCTGCCGCAGGACGCGGCGGAAGAGACCGACCATGACCCGACGAATGATGATGCTGGCACTTCTGGCATTGACCTGTACCGCAGCACCTGCCGTTTCCGGCGCCAGCCCGCCAGCAGAGGATGCGGCGACCGCGCAGGCCCTCGCACAGGCGGAAACTCGGGGCAGGGAAATGTTCGAGCATGACTTGGCCGCCGAGCGCGCGACCGATGCCCTGCTCAAGAAGGCCATGCGCGGCGACCGCCGGGTACGGGGCTGGATAACCGAGCGGCGGGACGACCGCTATGAAGTCAGCATGATCGGCGAAGGCGCCGTGGTGCTGTACCGCGCCACCACCGATGCGCGGGGCAAGCTGCTTGGCGCGCCCGAGACGCTGGCGGTTCCAGCGGTTCCTACTGCCTACCAGGCCGGTGCTGCGGCTGCCCGGGCGCTGGCGACGCAGAGCCGCGTCGATGCGTGCGCGAAGACCTACAACAGCGTGGTACTGCCGGCGGACGGCACGACCGCCGATGCATGGACGGTCTACCTGCTGCCGGCCACCACCGACCCTGCCGTGGTCCCGCTGGGCGGCAGCTATCGGTTCGACATCGCGCAGGGCCGGATCACCTCGCAGCGCGCGTTCACCCGCAGCTGCATCCAGTTGAAGCGTGCACCGCGCAATGCGGCAATGATCGTCACCCACATGCTCGACCCGACACCGACGGAAGTGCACGTGTTCTGGAGCCTCTGGGCGCGCTCGCCGCTGTACGTCACCACGGGCGAAGATGTGATCTGGAAGATCGAGGACGGCCGCATCCACCGCGTGCAGGACTGAGCGGCTGCCACGCGCGCGGACGCGTGGCAGCTCCCTGCTGGCGCTTGCAGAGGATCAGGCCGCGCGCACGACGGCTGCGCGGGCTGCTTCGCCCTGCGAGATCTGGAACACCGACACCGAGGTGGTCAGCGCGTTGGCCTGCTCTTCCAGCGCGCGGCTGGCGGCGGTGGCTTCTTCCACCAGGGCTGCGTTCTGCTGGGTCACCTGGTCCATCTGCACCACCACCTGGTTGACCTGTTCGATGCCGGCCGCCTGCTACTTGCTGGCGGCGGCGATGTCGCTCATCAGCTGGTTGGTGCGCGAACTGGCATTCGCCAGGCGGGCGATCGCCGCTTCGGACTGCACGGTCACGGCCAGGCCGCTCTGCACTTTGGTGGCGGCATCCTCGATCAGTTCCTTGATCTCCTTGGCGGCGACGCCGGCGCGCTGCGCCAGGGTGCGCACTTCGCTGGCAACCACGGCGAAGCCACGGCCCTGCTCACCGGCACGCGCCGCTTCCACGGCCGCGTTCAGCGCCAGGATGTTGGTCTGGAACGCGATGCCGTCGATCACCGTAGAGATCTCCGAGATGCGCGCCGACGACTGGTCGATCTCGCCCATCACCACCGCCATCTGCGCCATGGCCTGTTCGGTTTCGCGCACGGCAGCACCGGCCGCATGCGCTTCGCTGTCGGCCTGGCGGGCCAGCTCGGCGTTCTGGCGCACGGTGGAGGTCAGCTCTTCCATCGATGCGGCGGCCTCTTCCAGGTTCGCGGCCTGCTGTTCGGTGCGGCGCGAGAGATCGCTGTTGCCGGCGGCCAGTTCCTGTGCGGCGTTGTTGATGCTGTCGGCCGCCACCTGGATGCCACGGACGATGCCGGTCAGCTGTGCGGTGGTGGTGTTGGCATCGTCGCGCATGCGGGCGAAGACGCCCTCGTAGTCACCGTCCATTCGCGCGGTCAGGTTGCCCTGCGAGATCGCACGCAGCACGTCGGAGACATCGGCGATGCTGGCCTGCGAGCTGGCCATCATTGCATTGAGGTGTTCGACCATCGCGCGGTACTGGAACTGGAACGCCTCGGCATCGCCGCGCACGCTGAAATCGCCCGCGCCAGCGGCACGGGCCAAGGTGTCGATCTGTGCGCTGATGGCCATCAGGCTCTGCTTCACCGCAGCCAGGGTGCGGGTGAACGCGCCCTTCTCGCCGGGGTACTGCGGCAGGTCGCGGCTGAGATCGCCGATCGCGTAGCGCTGCATGACCTCGGCCATCAGCCGTTCCACCTGCACATGCGATTCCACCAGGCTGTTGGTGGCCTGCACCATGCGGCCGAAATCGCCGGGGAAGGCGCTGGCGTCCATGCGGTAGCCGATGGCGCCGGCCTCGTGCTGTTTGGCCATCTGCAGCTGCGCGCCGATGGCGGCCTGCACGCTCTGCCGCACGCTGGCCATGGCCTCGCCCAGCTGGGTCAGTTCATCGCGGCCACCCAGGTGGAAGGACTGGTCCAGCTCGCCCTTGGACAGCCGCTGTGCCAGCTGCACTGCGCGCGCCAGCGGGCCGGTCAGGCTGCGGCCGATCATCACCGACGCCCCAATGCCGACCAGCAGGGCCACGCCGCCCAGCACCAGCAGCTGCAGCAGGCTGCGCTCGCCCAGCCGGATCGCCTCGGCGGCGGCCTGGCGGCTTTCCGTTTCCTCGAAGGCCACGCCATCGGCAAGGGCCTTGTTCCAGCTGTTGGCCGCGTCCTGCACCGGCCCCAAAGTCAGCGCCACGGCGCCGGGGAAATCGCCCTGCGCCATCAGTTCGCTGGTCTGCTTGTTGAGCGGCCGTGCGATGGCGCGCCTGGCCGCGATGGCCTCGCCCATGGCCTTGCCGCCGGCGTCGCCGGGCAGTGCCTGGTAGGCGCTCCAGCTCGCTTCATAGCGCTTCACCAGATCGGCGATGCGCTGCTCGTCGGCGTCGCGCGCATCCCCCTGGCGGATCAGCATTTCGCGGCGCACGACCATCATCTGGTTGTTGGCATCGAGCATTTCCGACAGCAGCCGGACCTTGGCCACGCTGACGTCGACCACCAGCTGCATTTCGCGCTTCTGCACTTCAATGGCGGTGGCGCCGGTGGCGACCACGGCCGCCACCAGCAGCAGGAGCACGGCAAAGCCCAGGCCAAGACGCCAGGCAACTCTGACGTTCCTCAAGTAGTTCATCGATACATCCAAAAACGGGGGGGTGCGAACTTATCGGCCCACCCTCACGCCACCTTGACGCTGCGGGCGTCAGCGCTTCGGTGGCGGTTCACGTTGGCTGTTCAGCCAGCGGCCGCGTGTGGCTGCAGCGGACAGGCGCTGGCCAGGCGCGTGGCCAGATCCTGGCGCAGTGCGCTGAGCGCGACGATGCGGGCGTCGATGTCGGCAAGTTTTTCCTGCAGCGCGGCCGCCAGCAGCGGTCCGGCATCGGCCTGTTCCCACAGCCTGGGCAGGCGCTGGCCGATCTCGGCCAGGGTGAAGCCGAGCTGCTGGGCGGTGCGGATGTAATGCACCAGCATCGCCGTTTCGGCCGGGTAATCGCGGTAACCGTTGGCCAGGCGCCGGGCGCCGATCAGGCCTTGTTTCTCGTAGAAGCGCAGCGCTTCGCGCGACAGGCCACAGGCATTGGCCAGCTCTCCAATCTGCATGGATGTTCCAGAAAACGCTTGACCTTGAAGTTTACTTCAGCCCTGACAGTACGCCCTCTTTCCCCCGTTGAAGGCGTCCATGCTCACCTCCCGCTACCTCCGCATCGTCCGTGCCAGTGCGTTCTACGACCTGCTGGTCACCCTGCCCTTTGCCCTGCCGTGGACCTTCGCTCCGCTGCATGCGGCAATGGTGGCGCTGGCCCAGGCCTGGCAGCTGCCCGGCGAGGTACCCGCGCTGGACCCGCTGCACATGCTGCTGGCCAACCTGCTCGGCTCGGTGGTGGTGATGTGGTCGCTGGCCCGCGTGCTTGCCCCCAGCATGCTGCTGGGCCGGCTGGACGCTGCGGCACGCTGGCTGTTCGCGCTGTGGCAGGTGTATGCGGTGCTGCACGGTGCAAGCACGATCCTGCTGCTGTTCACCGTGGCCGAGATCGGCTTTGGCGTGCTGCAGAGCTGGCGTGTCCGAGGTGGCGAGATGCGTTGAGCGCTCATCTGGCACTCAGCAAACCACGAGCGCTTTCACGCCGGCTGCTCGCGGGGTGCAGGCATGGTGGCTGCATGTTCTGCAGGAGATCCCCATGCTTTCACCTCGTGTTGCCGTGCTTGCGCTGTCGCTGCTGACGATTCCTGCGTTCGCCCAGAACGCACCGGCCAACCTGCCCGCGCCCATCGCCGAACGCGCGGGTCCGGACATCGCAGCGCGCTCGCCCCTGCACGCGCAGGTGCTGCTGGACCGCGCCAACTTCTCGCCCGGCCAGATCGATGGCGAAGTAGGCAGCAACCAGCGCCGCGCGGTGTCCGGCTTCCAGGCCGCGCGCGGGCTGACAGTGACCGGCGAGCTGGACGATGCCACCTGGAACGCGCTGCAGGCCGATGCCAACGCACCACTGGCCAGCTACACCCTCACTGCAGAGGACGTGGCCGGTCCATTCCAGCCGGTGCCGAAGGGGCCCGCCGCGCAGGCCAAGCTGAAGGCGCTGGGCTACGGCAGCGTGGAAGAAGCACTGGGCGAGCGCTTCCATGCCTCACCCGAGCTGCTGAAGGCGCTCAACCCTGGTGTGGATCTGGGCAAGGCCGGCAGCCGCATCCAGGTCCCCAACATTGCCCCGGCGCCCTTGCCGAAGGCGGCCAAGGTGGTGGTCGACAAGTCCGATTCCACCCTGCAGCTGCTGGATGCGCAGGGCAAGGTGATCGCGCAGGTACCGGTGTCTTCCGGCAGCCAGCACGATCCGCTGCCGATCGGCGAATGGAAGATCCTCGGCGTGTACCGCGACCCGCCGTTCCACTACAACCCGAAGCTGTTCTGGGATGCGCGCAAGGGCGAGAAGAAGGCCACCCTGCCGCCGGGCCCGAACAATCCGGTCGGCCGGGTCTGGATCGACCTGTCCAAGCCACACTACGGCCTGCATGGCACTCCCGAACCTGGCCACGTAGGCAAGACCGAATCGCATGGCTGCGTACGCATGACGAACTGGGATGCGGTGCGCGTGGCCGATGCGGTGGATACCTCGGTACCCGTGGTGATGCAGGAGTGATGCGATGCGTCTTTCGCAGCTGATCGTGCTGGGTGTTCTGCTGGGCCTGGGTGCAGGCTGGTGGCTGCGCCGCGATGCCGGTGAGCGGGTGGCCGTTGCCCCGCCTGCAGCGCCGCCAGCGATGGCCACGGCGCCGTTGAAAGAGCCGGTAACGCTGCAGGCAAAGGCACCACCGATCGAAGCCACACCGGCAGCCGCGCAGACCGGAGATGCGCCGACGGGGCTGCTGTTGCCGGTGCAGGGCATCCTGCCCTCGCAGCTGCGCGACACCTTCACCGATGCGCGCAGCGAGGGGCGCGTGCACGATGCGATCGACATCATGGCCGACGCCGGCACGCCGGTGCTGGCCGTGGCCGATGGCACAGTCGAAAAGCTGTTCGACAGCGAGCGCGGTGGCCTGACGATCTACCAGTTCGAGCCCAGCGGACGCTGGTGTTACTACTACGCGCACCTGCAGCGTTACGCCGATGGCTTGGCCGAAAAGCAGGCCATCAAGCGCGGGGAAGTGATCGGCTACGTCGGCAGCACCGGCAATGCCAGCGCCGAGGCCCCGCACCTGCATTTCGAGGTGCACGTGCTGGGCCCGGAGAAGCAATGGTGGAAGGGCGAATCGATCAACCCGTATCCGTTGCTGCAGGCGGCTGGCCGCTGACGCCTCAGCCGGCTGCGCTGCGTGCGGCGCGCAGGCCCGCCTGCAGCGTGTTCACTTCGGCCATCCATTCGTCCAGCGAGTCGACCTCGTCCCACAGCTCACGCAACTCACTGTCTTCGGCCGTCACTTGCTGTACGGCGCGCTCGGCCAATGCGAGCAGCGCAGCGGACGGCCGCTGTGGATTGGCCGTCATCCACGCCTGCAGTTCTTCCTCCGCGGCAATGGCCGGCGAGGGATGGCCCAGCAGCGCCAGAATCACTTCTGCTGCAGCCAAGGCCTTGCTGGCATCGCTGGCGTCCAGATCTTCCTCGCTCTCGGCAGCAGCGCGCAGCGCGTCTTCCAGCAGAGAAAGATCCGTGCTTTCGCGTAGATCGCAGACCAGATCGCAGGCGTCATCGTTCTCGAATGTACCGCTGCCCCATGCACCCATGATGTTGCTCCTTCCTTGATTGCTGTTGATTGATGTTCTGCCACGCGCGGAGCGCTTGACGCTACGCAAGGATGCGGCACGGATGCTTGTGCCTTCAACCTGTCGACCGTTCAGGATTTCGCATGCAGGGCTGCCAGACTCCACGCGCTGGCGGTCTACCCGCGCCGGGCAGATTCGGCGCGGCGAGGTCATCCATCCCTCCTATCACCCAGACCTTGGGTTGTTCCAGGACACGCTGCAGAAAGGCATTAATCGCAGCGGTCCTGTCCGAACAGCAGTGCCAGCACCCGTTGCTGGGTCTGGGTAAACACCGCGTCGGCCAGCCCGATGGGGCCGGTGGAAGGCGCTTTGGTGGCGTTGATACCCATGTTGGGCAGTAACGTACCCAAATTGGGCATCTGGCAAGTACCCCCGCCTGTCACTATCGGGCGGGAGCGCGACGTTGCCAGCGCCGCAGCGCGATGCTCGCGGCCGCCAATCCTCCACCGGCAACCAGCAGCAGCAACGCCACCGGCTGCCAGAAGAAGAACGGCCACAACCACAGGTAATCCAGGTCGGTCACCTTCAATGCGTGCATCGGGGGCAGCAGCTCCACCGTGGCCGCGCGCCCGGCCAGGGCCGGGTCCACCTCCAGCACCGTCACCCGCAACCAGGAGCGCCCGCGTGGCAACGCATCCCCACGGCCGTAGCCGAAGTAGAAGGCGGTAAACCGGTCGGGCGCCACCGATGCCAGGGTACGGGTGATATCAGGATCCGCCGCACCCACGCGTGCCTCCGCGCGGAAATCGACGCGGTCGGTCGGGGTTTCCGCGCGCAGGCGCAGTTCGGGATTAATGGCCGGATCGGTGCCGTCATCCGCGTGGCGCAGGCGCAACCGAAGACGGTCATCGATGAACCGGTAGACCGTGATCTCGGCCGTTGCGCCGGGCTGCAGAACGAGGGGCAGAGTCTGTGTGCGAGAGGCCAGATGGTTCGCCACCGCGCCCAGCAGCAGCACCAGGCAGGCCAGCGTCCACAGGCTCCACAGCAGCCACAGGGTCACCCGTGCGACCGTCTCGCCTTTCATGCCGAAGTCTCCGTCATCGCTGCGCTTCCCTGCCGGTTGTGCCGCCACAGTACCGAAAACGAAAAAGCCCCGCATGCGCGGGGCTTCTCCGTACAGCGACGCCGCGCCGGTAATGCCGGCCACTGACCGGCAGCATCGGTAGTGCCGGCCGCTGGCCGGCAGCGTGAGAGACACTACCGCAGGCCTCGCCTGCAAGGCACAGCGCTTTCGCGCGGCTCAGGCCGGCCTGACTTCCCTGCAGACCAGTTCCGCCAGTTCGCGGCAGGCGAAGAACAGCCCTTCAACCACGCCTTCGTCCAGATGCCTGCGGGGCGTGGCCATGGCGGCACAGCGGTTTGCCGCATGCAGCATCTCCACCGAAGTGAGAATGCCCACGGCTGCACGGTCGATCCGTGCCAGAGACTGGCGTCGTCCGTCGGACAGGTTCTCCTCCGGCCACAACATGCCATCGGAGCCTTCGCCATCACGGATGCGCGTGAGGCAGCCCTGGAACGTGCTGAGATCGGCGGTGGGATTGGCGTCGTCGTTGATGGGATCAACATCATCGAACGGCGGGTTCTTGCGAGTGGTCATGGCGTCGGCTTCCCTGGCTGTGCGTGACAGCGCCACCGCGTGAGTGCGGGTGGCGGACGGTGCGGGATCCAAACCGGGACAGATAGTTACCATGACCGGCGGGTCCGAAGACCCCCACGCACCGCCCGCCATAAAGGCCGACGGATTGCCAGCCGGCACCGCTTCAGGACGGTGCCGGCTGGCAAGCGTATGGAACATCTGTCACGGGTTTGGATTCCCGGCCACCCTTTTTCGGTGGCGCGTCATGATGTCTACGCCTGCAGCTTCCACTCAATGGGAAAAATCCGAATGTCTCGGATGCATCGAGCGCGCGGGGCGAATTGTTGCATGCGTAGGGAACGGCAGAAGCGACAGGAAAAGGCGCGAATGTGATGGCGCGTAGGGACGTGCGACGCACGGTGTCGCAAACAACCTGAACTCCAGAATTGCACGTGACGTTTATCGCTTACCAGGAGTTGTATGCGGCGGTCGCACGAGGAGTGTGAGCGGCGTGCGGCTTGGGAGAATTTGATGTGGCGGGCCGCAGTGGCGTGCCGGAAGCGACATGCTGTGGCTTCGGTTCTGCCAGCCAGGGGCTGGCACTACTGGGGCAGTTCACGGGCGGCGATTCGGCCAAAAAAAACGCCGCGACCCCATAGGGAGTCGCGGCGCTCTTTTTCAATTGAACAGCGTTACCACCACTCCGGGCATGGCCCAGCGCTATCTCAGGCGAACGGATCCTGCAGCACCATGGTGTGGTCGCGGTCCGGGCCGGTGGAGACGATGCTGATCGGGCAACCGGCCAGCTCTTCCAGCGAACGCAGGTAGGCACGTGCGGCCGGCGGCAGCTCGTCCCAGTTGGTGATGCCGTGGGTGTTTTCGCTCCAGCCCGGGAATTCCAGGTACACCGGGGTGCACTCTTCCCAACCCTGCGCGTCCAGCGGCGCGTACTCGGTGCGCTTGCCGTTGTATTCGTAGGCGATGCAGACCTTCAGCTTTTCCATGCCGTCCAGCACGTCCAGCTTGGTAATGCACAGGCCGCTGATGCCGTTGATGGCCACGGCGCGCTTCAGCGCGACGATGTCCATCCAGCCGCAGCGACGCGGGCGACCGGTCGAGGCACCGTATTCGGCGCCGCGGTCGCGGATGCCCTGGCCGATTTCATCGTCCAGTTCGGTCGGGAACGGGCCGCCGCCGACGCGGGTCGCGTAGGCCTTGGCGATGCCCAGCACGTAGTCGATCGAATCAGCGCCGACGCCGGAGCCGGCCAGTGCGCCACCGACGGTGGTGTTGGAGCTGGTGACGTACGGGTAGGTGCCGTGGTCGATATCCAGCAGTGCGCCCTGCGCGCCCTCGAACAGCACGCGCTTACCCTGCTTGCGCAGGTCGTGCAGGATGCCGGCCACGTCGGACTTCATCGGCTGCACGTATTCGCCGAAGGCCAGTGCTTCGTCGAAGGTCTTCTGGAAATCGACCGCATCGGTGTTCAGATACTTGGTCAGCACGAAGTTGTGGTAATCCAGCGCGGTGCGCAGCAGCTCTTCCAGCTGCTTGGGGTAGTGCAGGTCGGCGATGCGGATGCCGCGACGCGCCACCTTGTCTTCGTAGGCCGGGCCGATGCCGCGACCGGTGGTGCCGATGGCCTTGCCGCCGGCAGCGCGTTCGCGCGCCTGGTCCAGGGCAATGTGGTACGGCATGATCAGCGGCGCGGCCGGGGAGATCTTCAGGCGCGAACGCACTTCGACGCCGGAGGCTTCCAGCTCGGCGATTTCCTTCTGCAGCGCGGCCGGCGAGATCACCACGCCGTTGCCGATCAGGCACAGCGCATCGTCACGCAGGATGCCCGACGGGATCAGGTGCAGGACGGTCTTCTTGCCATTGATGACCAGGGTGTGGCCGGCATTGTGGCCGCCCTGGAAGCGCACCACGGCGCCGATTTCCTCGGTGAGCAGATCGACGATCTTGCCCTTGCCTTCATCGCCCCACTGGGCACCCAACACTACGACAGACTGACCCATGACGGGCTCCTCGATTTGTTGCGGCCATCGGGGCCGCGGACGGGTAAACCGTGGCGGGGCTGGCCAGCACCTCGATGGCGGCTCCAAACGGGGAGCGGCCGGCGATGGATGGCCCAGACACGGAAAAAGCCGAACGGGGAGGCCCGTCCGGCTTTTGTGCATTATCCGGGTTTCCGGGGTCGGGTGCCACCTTTCCGACGGACGGCTTTACCGGCCGGTCAGGCGCCCTGTCCGGTCGTGCCGGCCAGGCCACACATGTGAGGTAGTGCCGGCCGCTGGCGGGCAAGGCCAACCAAGGTTGGCATCTACCAGAGACGGGCCACGCGTGTGAACGCAGGCGCCTGTTCGGGATTGCCGGCCAGCGGCCGGCACTACCGTTTGTTGCTGGCCAGCGGCTGGCCGGCAAGGCCAACCAAGGTTGGCATCTACCAGAGCCGGGCCACGCGTGTGAACGCAGGCGCTCCGTTCGGGATTGCCGGCCAGCGGCCGGCACTACCGTTCAATGTCGTGCCCACCACAGCAGGCTCAGGCCGGCCAGCAGCACCAGGCCGCCGAAGCTGCGCAGGGCCGGGCTCGGCAGGTCCAGCAGGCGCTCGGCCATGCGCTTCCAGGCCAGTGGGGCCACGAACAGCAGCAGGCCTTCCAGCACGGCCACCAGGCAGACGGCCGCGAACAGATCTTTCATGTGGGGCACTCCGGAAAAAACACGGGGCCCGGCATCTGGCCGGGCCCCGTGGGATCTTGCCGAACGACCTCAGCGGTCGTTCTTGAGGTACTGCAGGAACGGGTCGTTCTTGTCCAGCACGATCACGCCGTTGCCGTCGGTCATGGAGCCACGGTAGGCCTCCAGGCTGCGGTAGAACGCGTAGAACGACGGGTCGGCCGAACCGGCCTTGCCGTAGATGCGGGCGGCGTCGGCATCGCCTTCACCGCGCAGGCGCTGGGCATCACGCTCGGCCTCGGCGATCAGCACGGTGCTGTCACGGTCGGCCTGGGCACGGATGGTCAGCGACTGCTCCTCGCCCTCGGCGCGCAGCTTGGCCGCCTCCTGCTTGCGCTGTGCGCGCATGCGCTCGTACACGTCGTTGATCACCTGGCTGTCGGTGGGCAGGTCGACCTGCTTGATGCGCAGGTCGATCATCTGCATGCCCAGCCCGGACACCGCTTCGTTGATGCCCTTGAGCTGTTCGGCGATCAGCTCGCTGCGGTCGCCGGACACCAGCTGCTGCAGCGTGCGCGAGTTGATCTGGTTGCGCAGGGAATCGGTGATGATCGGCGCCAGGCGGGCATTGGCCACGCGCGGGTCACCGCCGGTGGCACGGAAGTAATCGCCCACGTTGGAGATGTAACCGATGGCGAAGAAGTCGACGCTGACATCCTTCTGCTCGGCGGTGAAGTAACGCGCCGGTGCCGTGTCCAGCACCTGGAAGCGGCGATCGAACACGCGCACGGTTTCCACCACCGGCACCTTGAAGTGCAGGCCCGGCTTGATATCCGAACGCACCACCTTGCCCAGGTTCAGGACCATGGCGGTCTGGTCCTCACGGACCACATAGACCGACCCCAGCAGGCCCAGCAGGGCCGCCACGACGACGGCAATCCAGATAGAACTTCTCATCGGCTGCCCTCCTCACGGCCGCTCGGACGCCCGGTCGGGCGGGTCAACGGCCGGCCGGGATCACGGGAAACTTCAGTTGCGGTACCCGGCAGCGACGGCATCACCACCTCCGGATTCACCACCGGGGCCGGCGCCGAGGCGCTGGGGCGGGTGTCTCCGGTCATCGGGACGTAGATCAGCTGGCGGCCATCGCCGCCGATGACCTTGCGGTTCTCGCTCAGCACCTGCTGCACGGTTTCCAGCCACAGGCGCTTGCGGGTGACTTCCGGGGCGTCCTTGTACTGGGCCTGCAGCAGGCTGAAGCGCTGCGCGTCACCCTCGGCCTTGGAAACCACGGCCTGCTTGTAGCCTTCGGCGGTGGTACGGGCACGCGAGGCCTGGCCTCGGGCTTCCGGCACGACCTTGGCAGCGTAGGCCTGGGCCTCGTTGATCAGTCGCTCCTTGACCTGCTGGGCACCATTGACCTCGTCGAAGGCCGGCTTGACCTCCTCCGGCGGACGCGCGTCCTGCAGGGTCAGGCCGGTGACGGTCAGACCGGTCTTGAAGGCCTTCAGCAACGCCTGCAGGCGCTCTTCAGCCGCCACGGCCAGCGGGCCACGGTTGTTCAGGACCGAATTGAGGTCGGCGCGGCCGACTTCTTCGCGCACCGCGCTCTGCGCGGACTGCTCCAGCACCTGGTCGGCGTTGAAGGTACCGAACAGGTAGGTCTGCGGGTCGTCGATGCGGTACTGCACGTTCAGCGAGACATTGACGATGTTCTCGTCGCGGGTCAGCACCGGCACCTGGATCGAGAAGGTCTTGATCTCGGTGGCATTGACCTTGGTGACCGATTCGATCGGCCACGGCAGCTTGAAGTTCGGGCCCGGGGTCAGGATCCGCGAGAACTGGCCGAAGCGCAGCACTACGCCGCGTTGCTGTTCGCCGATCAGCTGGAAGCTGGAGAACAGCACCAGCAGAACCAGCGCTGCCACCACCCAACGCAGGATGCCGCCATCGAACAGATCCTTCAGCGGCCCGGGCAGACCGCCCCAGCCACCACCATTGCCACCACCGCGCGACCCGAACGGCCCGCGTCGATTGTCCTCGGGGCCTTGTCCGCCCTTGTTGCCGCCGGGTGTATTCCAGGCCATGCACGCTCCATCAAAATGTGGGCTGCGGCGCGGGCCCTTCCCGCGGCGCCAGCCGTGAATCTTCACCGATCATACAAGATGGGGCGGACTGGCAGGTTTGAAAGGGCCCTGAGCGGGTAAGGTGGCGTTTTCCTCGAAGTCAGGCAGCGCCGATGGTCCCCACCACCCCGTTCACCGCCTTCCGCATCGAAAACGACGATGCCGGCTACCGCAGCGGCCTGGTCCAGCTGGGCGTGGACGACCTCAGCCCTGGCCAGGTGCTGATCCGCGCCCACTGGTCCTCGGTCAATTACAAGGACGCCCTGGCCGGCACCGGCAAGGGAAAGATCCTGCGGCGCTTCCCGCTGGTGGGCGGGATCGACGTGGCTGGCACGGTGGTCGCCTCCAGCGACCCGGCCTGGCGCGAGGGCGATGCGGTGCTGGCCACCGGCTGCGGCCTCAGCGAAACCCGGGACGGCGGCTACAGCCAGTACGTGCGGCTGGAATCGCGTGCGGTCATCGCCCAGCCGGACGGGCTGAGCCCGCGCGATGCGATGGTGCTGGGCACCGCCGGTTTCACTGCGGCCCTGGCTCTGCTGCGCCTGCAGGACAACCGGCTGACCCCGGGGCACGGCCCACTGGCGGTTACCGGCGCCACCGGGGGCGTCGGTGCGCTGGCCGTGGACATCTTCAGCCGCGCCGGTTACGAGGTGCACGCCATCAGCGGCAAACCAGAGCAGGCCGCCTTCCTGCGTGACATCGGCGCCACCGAGGTGCTGCCGCGCGAAGCACTGGCCGATACCGCGCCGCTGCAGTCGGCCCGCTTCGGCGGTGGCCTGGACAATGCAGGCGGACCAATGCTGGCCAGCCTGCTGGCGCAGACCGTGCCCTATGGCAGCGTTGTCAGTGCCGGCCTGGCTGCCAGCCCGACCCTGGAGATGACGGTGATGCCGTACATCCTGCGCGGTGTATCGCTGCTGGGAGTGTCTTCGGCCAGCGCGCCGCGCGACCTGCGCGAAGCCGTGTGGGCCCAGCTGGGCGGGCCGTGGAAGCCACAGCACCTGGACCGCATCTGCACCGCCGAAGTGGGCCTGGCGGATCTGCCGGGCGTGTTCGAGCGGATGCTGGCCGGAGGCTCGCTGGGCCGCACGGTGGTACGGATCGACTGAACGTCGCAGGCAGGCGACGGACGGCAGCGCCCCCACTCCCACCCGCAAGGTGCCCGCACTACACTGCGGGCATGACACGGGGAACAACATGGCACGCATTCTGATCGTCGACGACTCACCGTCGCAGCTGTTGGGGATACAGCGCATCGTCGAGAAACTCGGGCACCAGATCCTGACCGCGACCGATGGCGCGGCCGGGGTGGAAACGGCGAAAGCCGAACTGCCCGACCTGGTATTGATGGACGTGGTGATGCCCAACCTCAACGGTTTCCAGGCCACCCGCACGCTCGCCCGCGACGAGGCGACCCGGCACATTCCGGTGATCCTGGTGACCACCAAGGACCAGGACACCGACCGCATGTGGGGCATGCGCCAGGGCGCCAAGGCCTACATCACCAAGCCGTTCTCCGAAGACGAACTGTCCGAGGTGCTGGAACGCGTGTTCGCCGGCCAGGGCTGAGACGTTCCCGGTAGGTGCCAACCTTGGTTGGCACGCGTTCAAATCCGCCGGCCAGCGGCCGGCACTACCTTCAAATGGTCTCGCCGAACGCCTTTGCCAGGTTCCGGTAGGCCTTCTTCTGCGCCTCGTTCGTCGCCGCGGGCGCAACGATTTCCAGTTCCACGATCTGGTCGCCGTCCGGGTTGCCCGGCAGGCCACGACCGCGCAGGCGCAGCTTGCGGCCGGCATCGGAATCGGCCGGGATCTTCAACTCCACGCCCCCACCCAGGGTGGGCACGCTGATGCTGGTACCCAGCGCCGCCTGCCAGGGCGTTACCTGCAGCGTGTAGAGGATGTTGCGACCATCGACCTCGAACTGCGGATGGGCGGCGTACTCCACTTCCAGCAGCAGATTGCCGCCGTGGTTGCCCTGCCCCGCCAGACGGATGACCTGGCCGGGGCGGATGCCCTTCGGCACGCGCACGTCCAGCTGCTTGCCATTGACGGTGATGCGCAGGCTGTCACCGCTGTACGCGGCTTCCAGCGGCACCGACAGCTTGGCGCGGGTATCGCGGTTGGGTGCATGGCCCTGGCTGCTGAAGCCCGGGCCCGGGCCGGCGCCCTGGCCGCCACGCTGGCGCGCGAACAGGCTCTCGAAGAAATCGCTGAAGCCACCGCCCGCGCCGCCGCCGCCGAACACTTCCTCGAAATTGAAACCGCCGGCGCCACCGTAGTTCGGCGGCACGTTGAATTCCTCGCCCGGGCGATAGCCTTGGGCGCGCAGCTGGTCATAGGCGGCGCGCTTTTCCGGGTCGCGCAGTGCCTCGTAGGCCTCGTTGACCGCCTTGAACTTGTCCTCGGCGCCCGCCTCCTTGCTCACGTCCGGGTGGTACTTGCGCGCCAGCCTGCGGTAAGCGGTCTTGATCTCCGCCTCGCCCGCACTCGGTTCCACCCCCAGGGTGGCGTAGTAATCCTTGAATTCCATCCAGCTACCTCGATCTGCTTCGGCCGCGCCGGTGGCGCCGCCCCAGGTTCATTCTACGCGCCGGCATGCTACGCCGCTGCCCATGCCGGGCCGGTGATGCCGGATGATCCAGCGCAATGCGCCCACCGCTCCCCTGCCCCAGGCTGGAGCTGGCGACGCTGCCGGCATGGCCTCAGGATGGGGTGTGCACGCCGGGTTTCCAATGTCTTGACGCCTCCCTCCCATCAGGCCCACTAGCCTGCCCACAGCAAGGAGTTCCCATGACGATCCAAGTCGGCGACCGTATTCCGGAAGTCACCCTCAAGCGCATCCGCGAGGGCATCGAAACCGTGGACACCCACGCGCTGTTCGATGCACGCAAGGTGGTTCTGTTCGCCGTCCCCGGTGCCTTCACCCCCACCTGTTCGGCGCGCCATCTGCCCGGCTTCGTGGAAAAGTTCGCGGCATTCCGCCAGCGCGGCATCGATGTGTACTGCATGGCCGTCAACGATCCGTTCGTGATGAAGGCGTGGGCCGCCGACCAGCGCGTGCCCGATGGCCTGCAGATGCTCTCCGACGGCAATGCCGAACTGACCCACGCGCTGGGCCTGGAACTGGATGCCAGCGCCTCAGGCATGGGCATCCGCTCACGCCGCTTCGCCCTGTATGTCGATGACGGCGTGGTACGCGCCGCCTGGATCGAGGAGCCCGGCCAGTTCGAGGTGTCCTCGGCCGACTACGTGCTGGAGCACCTCCCCACCTGACACCCCACTGCAAGAGGAACCGGCCAGCCATGTCCAACAAGCCAGCCAAAGCCAGCAAGTCCACCACCACGCCCGGTACGCAGGTGCCCGGCATCAGCGACCGCGATACCCTGCGCGAGCGCGCGCGGCGCAACATCGAGGACGGTGCGATCACCGACAGCTACAGCGCTGACCGCAAGGCCGTCATCAAGCTGCTCAACGATGCCCTCGCCACCGAGTATGTGTGCGTGCTGCGCTACTACCGGCACTACTTCATGGCCAAGGGCATGCTGGCCGATGCGGTCAAGGCCGAATTCCTCGAGCACGCGCAGCAGGAACAGGCGCATGCGGGCAAGCTGGCCGAGCGCATCGTGCAGCTCGGCGGCGAACCGGATTTCAATCCGGACACGCTGACCAAGCGCTCCCATGCCGAGTACAAGGAAGGCAGCGACCTGCGCGACATGGTGCGTGAGAACCTGGTGGCCGAACGCATCGCCATCGACAGCTACCGCGAGATGATCACCTTCATCGGCGACCGCGACACCACCACCAAGCGCATCCTGGAGGAGATCCTGGCGCAGGAGGAGGAACACGCCGATGAGTTCGCCGACCTGCTGGACGGGTGGATCGGGAAATGATCCGGCAGATGCCAACATTGGTTGGCATCGCGCTGGTAGATGCCAACCTTGGTTGGCACTGAAAAAACCGCCTACCAAGGTGGGCGTCTACCAGGGGTTGGCATTGCTCTGGTAGATGCCAACCTTGGTTGGCACTGAAAAAACCGCCCACCAAGGTGGGCGTCTACCAGGGGTTGGCATTGCTCTGGTAGATGCCAACCTTGGTTGGCATTGAGAAAACCGCCCACCAAGGTGGGCGTCTACCAGGGGTTGGCATTGCTCTGGTAGATGCCAACCTTGGTTGGCATTGAGAAAACCGCCCACCAAGGTGGGCGTCTACCAGGAGCGTCTACACCGGCAGCGCCGGCGTCAGCGCAAAACGGTGAACCGCACCTGCGTCCACGCACCATCGGTAGCCAGTGCGGTCAGCGTATGCGCACCGGGCTCGGCAAACTCGCGCTGCATCAACTGCGCCCCCTGCGTGCGGGCGATCCAGCGCCCATCCAGCAGCCAGTCCACCGCCTGCTCGCTGCCCAGCGCGCGCAGCTGCAGGCGCACGCCATGCTGTGCGTTGGGGGCCCGGGCCAACGCCGCGCCATCGTTCAAGCCATCGATGTGCAAGGCCACGCTCGCTTCGCGGCCATCGTCCCGGCAATCGGCGGCCAGTGGCGGCAACTGCGATGCATCGCGCGTGGCCTTGGGCAACCACGGTGACAGCAATGCCGGCCAGCGCGCGATCTCGCGCTCCACTTCCGCGTGTGGCGCACGGCAGTCGGCGGACAGCCGCTGCCCTGTACGCGCATCGGCAATGTAGCGCTGCCGGCCCGGCTGCCAGCGGCGGGCCTCACGTTCGGGGAAGGTTGGCGGCACACCGCCGTCCAGCAGCCAGGCCGGCATGCGCCGCTGGCACAGCGACGCGGGCAACGCCTCGGCCAGTTCGCCGGTGGGCCAGCACACATCGGCGCGGCTGACGCTGGCCGGCATCGGTGCAGCCGCGGCATCGCCACGCTGCCGCGGCAGGCTGTCGACCACCTCGAACATCAGCGGCAGCGCGGTGACCGCGCCGTACTGGCCCGGCAGCGGCGTACCATCGGGCCGCCCCACCCACACCCCCACGGTGTAGTGGCGGGTGCTGCCGATCGCCCAGGCATCACGATAGCCATAGCTGGTGCCGGTCTTCCACGCCACGCGCGGGCGCCCGCCGACATCGAACGTGCCCACGCCATAGCCCGGGCGCGGGTTGGATTCGAGCATCTCACGCACGATCCAGCTGGCCCCGGGCGAGGCCAGACGGCGCTCGATCATCGGTTCGTCCTGGGTGTAGCGCACCCGGCCGGCAATGCCATTGCGGTTGAGCGCGGCGAAGGCGCCGACCAGATCCTCAAGCCGCGCGCCCGTGCCGCCGAGGATGAGCGACAGGTTGGGCGTGCTGCCGGGTGGAAAGCGCAGCTGGATGCCCGCGTGCGAGAGACGCGCGGCAAAGCGCGCCGGGCCCACCCGCTGCAGCAGGTCCACCGCCGGCACGTTCAACGACAGGCGCAGCGCGCTGGCTGCTCCCACCGGCCCGTTGAACGCCTCATCGAAATTGCCCGGCCGGTAGCCGCCGAAGCTCTGCGGCGCATCCACCAGCAGGCTTTCCGAATGGATCAGGCCATCATCCAGCGCCATCGCATACAGGAAGGGCTTGAGGGTGGAACCCGGCGAACGCCACGCCTGCACCATGTCCACGTGGCCCAGGCGCTGGCGGTCGCCGAAGGACAGCGTGCCTACGTAGGCACGCGCCTGCAGGGTCTGGTTGTCGACCACCAGCAGGGCCGCCGAGGTGCGCTCGGGCAGCGTGGAGAAGTAACTGGCCACGCGCTCTTCCAGCGTGCGCTGCAGGTCCAGGTCGATGCTGCTCTGGATGCGCGCCTGGCCCGGCTGCGCCGAATGCAGCCGCTGTGCCAGCAGCGCCGCATGCATCGGCGGGCGCAGCGAGCGCGCGACCACGTTCTCGATCCGTGCGTCGTCCACTTCCTCCGGGGTCCACACGCCCTGTTCGGCCATGCGCGCCAGCACCTTGTCGCGCGCCTTCTGCGCCGCTTCCGGGTGCCGGTCCGGGCGCAGCCGGCTGGGCGCCTGTGGCAGTACTGCCAGCAGCGCGGCCTCGGCGTGCGACAACTGCGTGGCCGGCTTGCCGAGGTAGGCCCAGCTGGCCGCCTCCACGCCCTCGACGGTGCCGCCGTAGGGCGCACGCTCCAGATACAGCGCCAGGATCTGCGCCTTGGACAGGTGCACTTCCAGCTGTACCGCGCGCAGCATCTGCTTGAGCTTGCCCCACGGCGTGCGCGAATGCGGATCGAGGATGCGCGCGACCTGCATGGTGAGGGTCGAGCCGCCGGAGACGATATGGCCACCCCGGAGCAACTGGCTGCTGGCGCGCAGGATCGCCAGCGGATTGATGCCGGGATGCTGCCAGAACCAGCGGTCCTCGTAGGTCAGAAGTGCCTGCAGGTACAGCGGTGAAACGCTGTCGGCCGAGGCCGGGTAGCGCCATACGCCCTCGGCATCGGCGAAGGCCCGCAGCGGGCTGCCATCCGCAGCCACCACCAGCGTGCTGGTATCGCGCTGCTTCGGCAGCGGCGGCGGGAAGGCGAAATCCAGCACCAGCAGCAGCACCAGCAGCGCCGCCGTGCCCCAGCGCAGCCAGGGCCACAGCGGCTGCAGCCGGCGGCGCAGGGCCGCCTGCCGGGTGGTCCAGTTGATCTTCATTGCAGCGTGCCGGAGGTACGGGCCGCGCCGTCGCGGCCCGTCCGCGCGGTCACGGCTGGACCACCGTGATGGTGGTCGGGTTGCTGCGGCCCACGCCACGCAGCTGCGGGCGGTACATGTCTTCCACCAGCGGCGGCGGCACCGAGTACGTACCCGGCGTCACCGCACGCACCAGGTAGAACACGTTGGCCTTGCCACCGCGCGACAGCTTCAGCGCGGCCACGTAACGGTCATCGCGGAACTCCTCGTGCTTGGTGTCGGACGCAGAACTGCGGTCGCTGACGGTGATGCCATCGACCACCACATCGGCCCACTGCTTGGCGTCGCCCAGGTTGAAGTTCTCGATCTCCAGGCCGGCCGGCAGCAGGTCGGTCAGCAGTGCATCGGGCATCTGCGTATCGGCGCTGATGGTGATGCGCACGATCAGGGCTTCGCCTTCCTTCAGCGGGCGCGGCGTCCACGGCTTGCCGTCAGTACCGAAGTAGCTGCGCTCGACGCCCAGCACGCTGTTGTCCGGCGCGGGCGCCGTACGCGGGATGCCGGCCACGTCGATGCTGGCGAACATCGGCGGCTGGCCCTGCGGGGTGAAGCGCACGCCGCTGGCCAGCTCGCTGCCGCTGAAGTTGCGACCGAACAGCTTGCGTTCGCCGATTGCCTCACTGTTGCCGCCGATCACCAGTTCACCAGCCACCAATGCCTTCTGGTTGGCGGCCAGGGCCTTGCCAAGGCGGGCGATGGCCACCTGTTCCTGCGTGCTCAGCCACATCCATCCCGCGTTGCGACGGGCATCCAGGCCACGGCCCAGATCGACCGCGCGCGCATCCCAGGCCGGCTTGGCCAGTTTGTTTTCGTGGGTCAGCGCAATCATCAGCGCGTCGTCACGGATGGCACTGCCGTAGTCACCGAAATACGACGGCCGTTCGCTGCTGGACTTGGCGAAGGCCGCCGCCAGTGCAGCCTGGCCGCGCTTGGCGTCGCCCTGCAGCGACAGCGCGACGCCCAGGTGGACCAGCGACAGGCCACCGACCGCCTTGCTGCGCTCGTTGTCGTACAGCGTGCGCAGCGTGCCCAGCGGCGCACGGTTGACGCGGGCCAGCACGTAGCCTGAATACGCCTGGTTGGCGAACTTCAGCTTCTCGCGCTCATCCTGGCCGTAGAACTGATTGCCACCGGACAACAGGTCCTCACTGAGGCGGTTGAGCGCCTTCTGCAGCACGTTGTCCGGCACGGCGAAGCCGGCGTCCTTGGCGTCGAGCAGGAACTCGGTGATGTACGGGGTCAGCCACGGGTTCACGTAACCATCGTCCCCCCACATGGAGAAGTTGCCATTGGCCACCTGCATCGAGGCCAGGCGGCCGAACGCACCTTCCATCCGCTCGCGGCGGGTCTTGGCATCCAGGCCGTCGGCGCCGAGCATCGACGAGGTGGCCTGGTCCAGGATCAGCGCGGCGTAGCCCTTGCTGGTGGTCTGTTCGGCACAGCCGTAGGGGTAGTTCAGCGCCCCCTGCAGTGCACTGGCGAACGGGATCGGCGGCAGCGGGCTGACCAGCAGCCGCGCGTTGACCGACTCGGCCATCAGGCCATCGGCCAGGCCGCTGTCCAGGCTCACCGCCGCCAGCGGATCGAGCGTGCGTACCTGCGAACGGATCACCTGCGGCCACGCCGCACGCACCGGCAGCTCGTAACGGCGATCGGCCTTGAAGCCGTTGCCATCCACCCGCACCCGCACCTTGGCCACGCTGTTGCCCTCGCGGGCTGACAACGGGAAGCTCAGCGTGGTCTTGGCATCGGCGTTCAGCTGCACGCTGCGGCTGCCCTCGCCCAGGCCCAGCGGACCCTCGGTGTCCACCTGCACGTTGAACTGGCCGGGCTTGCCGGTGAAGTTCTGCACGTCCAGGGTGACGGTGCTGCGGTCGCCCGGCGCGAGCACGCGCGGCATGCTGGCCTCGGCCAGGATCGGCGCGCGCACGATGGTTTCCACATCGCGCTTGCCGTACTGGTCATCGCTGTAGACCAGCGCCGACACGCGCAGGGTGCCATTGAAATCCGGCACCTTCAGGCGGACGCGCGCATTGCCCTTGGCATCCAGCTGCACCGGGCCGGAGAACAGATCCACGGTCTGCACGCGCGCGGTCGGGCGCTTGGCCTGCGGCAACGCCTGCAGCGCCATGTCGCCGCCGAACTTCAGCTTGCCGCTGCTGCCGTCGAAACTCTCGATCACCCGGCTGTAGATGTCGTACGCATCGATGCCAAGACGACGCTGGGCGAAGAAATGCGCGCCGGCATCGGGCACCGGGAAGCGGGTGATGTTGAGGATGCCCACATCCACCGCCGAGACGGTGACGTGCGCGGTCCTGCCGGCCAGCTGCGGTGCGCTCACCGTCACCGGCAGGTCCTGCTCCGGACGCATCTGCTTCGGTGCGACCAGGCCGACGGCCACGGTACGGCCCTTGCGGTCCATCGGCACGTGCACCACGCCCACGGCACGGGCCGGGGTGATCTTGCTGGGCGCACTGCCGCCACGGAACACCAGGGCGGTGATGTAGACGTCGTGGCGTTCCCAGTCGGCGGTGACCGGGATCTTGTAGGTGGCACCCGGCTTGGCGTCGATCTCCTGGACGTACAGCATGCGGTCGGTCTCGACCATCAGGATGCCCTTGCCGGCATGCGGCGGGGTCACCGTCACCTGCAGGGTATCGCCGGCCTTGTAGCCGGTCTTGTCCAGGCCCAGCTTGACCTTGTCCGGGCGTGCATCCAGGCCGCGGTTGTCATCGCCCCAGCTCCAGCCTGCACGGAACGGATAGCGGCTGGTCAGGCCGGTGGACGGGTCGAACACATCCACCCGGTACTCGCCCCACTCCACCGGGAAATCAAATGCGACCGCGCTGCTGCCGGCGTCGACGGTCCGGGTGTCCTTGTTCTCGAAGCGGCGGGTGAAATCGTAATCCCAGCGGTTGTCGTTGAAGGTCCAGTGGTAGTCGCGCAGTTCGCGCACCAGGGTCACCTTCAGGCCCTTGGCCGGCTGCGGCTTGCCGGCGGCGTCCACGCGCATCAGCTCGAAACGCGCATTGCCGTTGGCATCGGCACCATCGTCCGGGTTGAACAGCGGGCGCACGCCGACCAGCGCAGCGGCCGGCCACATGACACGCTTGAGCGTGCGGGTGACCGTGCGGCCACCGGTCTCGTACAGGCTGCCCGACAGCACCACGGCGATCGGCGCCTTGGCCTTGGCGGCTTCTTCCGGCAGCGCCACGTCCTCGCGCAACTGGCCATTGGCCGGCAGCGTGGTATCGACCACGTCCTTGGCTTCGCGCGGCAGCTGCAGGGTCGGGTCACCGAAGAAGTAACCCGGCAGGCCGTCCACCGGCTGCTGCTCGGCGGCCACGGCCAGGCGCGCGGTGAAGCGGTTGCCATCGGCCGGTGCGCCATACAGGTAGGCGCCATTGGCCTGCAGGCGCAGGTCTTCGCCAGGCTTCAGCGTCTTCTGCGCGCTGTCCAGGTCCAGCTTCATGCGCTCGGGCAGGAACTCCTCGATGCGCAGGGTCATGCCCTGGATCGCTTCCTTGCTGGCCGGGTCGGTGCGGAACTCGACCTGCCAGCGCCCGGTCGGCGCCTCGGCGGGGATGGTCTGCTCGAAATTGATGTAGCCCTGCTCGCCCGGCTGCAGGCGGGTTTCGCGGAACGTCTTGCCGTCGGGCTGCTTCAGGCGCAGGAACACCGGCTGCACGCTCTTGCCGGGCCCGCCCACGGGCTTGCCATCGTTGTCGCGCAGCAGCGCGGACAGGCGCACCGTCTCGCCCGGACGGTACAGGTCACGACCGGACCAGGCGTACACGTCGAACCAGGCATTGTCACGGCCGGCCACGGCGAATTCGCTCAGGTCCAACGCCGGCTGGTTGAACGGCAGGAAGCTGGTGTCCTTGCCGCTGCTGGCCACCAGCACATGGGTGGCGTCCAGGGTGTAGTTCAGCAGCGCGTTGCCATTGCTGTCGGTGCTGCCCTTGAGCACCACCTCGCCCTTGGCATCGAGCACGCGCAGGTCGACATTCTTCAGCGCCGCGCCGTCCTTCAGCCCGGCGGTATGGACGAACAGCTTGTCCTTGTATGCGCGGGTGTGCAGCCCGATGTCGCTGACCGAGAAGAACGCGGTGTCGAATTCACCCTCGTAATCGCCGGTGCGCTTGAGCAGGGCGAAGTACAGGCCGGGTTCCTGCAGCTCCTTGATGTCCTGGGTCGGCAGGTAGGTCAGGACCCGCTCGTTCTGCTTGCCACCCAGAATGAAGCGGTTGACGTAGACCGGTTCGGCCAGCTTGTTGATCGGGCTGCGCTCGTAGTCGCTGCTCAGTTCCCAGCTGCCACGGCGGCCGCCGCGCTGGTACTGGCTGAAGAATGTCGGCAGGTCCTTCTCGCGCACGCGCAGGAACTCGACGTCGACCTCGGGCACGTTCACCGAGACCACCGGCAGGCCGCGGCTGTCCTTGGCCGGCAGCACGCTGCCCTGCGAAGCGAAACCGGCCACCGGCTTCAGCTCGCCGCTGAACACCTTCTGCTTCAGTTCCTTGCCCAGGCGGCTGCCGTCGGCGGCCAGCAGGTCTTCGGAGACCACCAGGCTGAATTCCTTGCCGGCTTCGACGAAGGGGTAACGCAGGGTCAGGCCGTCATCGGACAGGGTCCAGCTGCTGTCTTCGTTGCCGACCTTTTCCTCGAAGCGTACGAGCTTGTCGAAATCCTGGGTGCCGACCAGCGGGCGCGAGAACTCCAGCGCCAGCGACAGGCCTTCACTCTTCTGGTCCGGGTAGGCGCGCAGCAGGGTGAACTCCTTCACCTGCTCGGCCTTGGTGGCGATGGCTTCGCCGCTGGCTTTGGGCAGCTGCCCGCTGTCGTTGCGGCAGCCAGCCAGGCCCAGCAACAGGCCTCCTGCCAGTACCGCCGCCGCCCACCCCCACCGCTTCCGCCGTGCCGGACCGCTCATGTCGTCACTCCTTGATCGAGGCGGCCATTATAGGCGCGCCGCGTCAAGGTGTTGACGCAGATCCGGCAATCGGCCCGGGTGCGGGTAGTGCCGGCCGCTGGCCGGCAACCGGCATGAAAGGACGCATCGGGTTGCCGGACAGCGGCCGGCACTACCGCGAAGGCCCTCCGTTAGAAGGTCCCGGCCGGCACCCGCACCTTGCCTTCCATCAGCACACGGGCGCTGCGGCTCATGATCGCCTTGGTCACCGTCCACTGGCCATCGACCTGCCCGGCCTGCGCACCCACGCGCAACGTGCCGGACGGATGGCCGAAAGTGACCGCCTCGCGCTCACCGCCACCGGCCGCACGATTGACCAGGGTGCCCGGAATGGCCGCGGCAGTGCCGATAGCGACAGCCGCAGTGCCCATCATGGCGTGGTGCAGCTTGCCCATCGACAGCGCGCGCGCGTGCAGGTCGATGGCCGAAGCAGGAATGGCTTTGCCGCTGGACGAGACGTAATCCTGTGCCGGGGCCACGAACGCCACCTTCGGCGTGTGCTGGCGGGTCGCCGCGTCTTCCAGCGTGGAGATCAGGCCCATGCGCAATGCGCCGTAGGCGCGGATGGTCTCGAACTTCTGCAGCGCGGCCTTGTCTTCGTTGATGGCTGGCTGCAGTTCGGTGCCGGTGTAGCCCAGGTCGGCGGCGCTCAGGAAGATGGTCGGGATCCCCGCAGTGATCATCGTCACCTCGAAGCTGCCTACGCCGGGCACGTCCAAGGTGTCCACCAGGTTGCCGGTAGGGAACATCGCGCCGGCATCGCCGTCATCGGACGGATCGATGAACTCCAGCTGGATCTCGGCCGCCGGGAAGGTCACGCCATCCAGCTCGAAATCACCGGTTTCCTGCACTTCGCCATTGCACATCGGCACGTGGGCGATGATGGTCTTGCCGATGTTGGCCTGCCAGATGCGCACCGTGCACAGGCCGTCGCGCGGCACACGGGCCGGATCGACCAGGCCATTGGCAATCGCAAACGGGCCGACGGCGGTACTGAGGTTGCCGCAGTTGCCGCTCCAGTCGACGAAGGCGGTGTCGATCGACACCTGGCCATACAGATAGTCCACGTCATGGTCGGGCACCGAGGCGGTGGAAATGATCACGCACTTGCTGGTGCTGGACGTCGCCCCGCCCATGCCGTCGGTGTGCTTGCCATATGGATCGGGCGAACCGATCACACGCATCAGCAGCGCATCACGCGCCGCGCCCGGCACCTGCGCGGCGTCAGGAAGGTCCTGCAGGCGGAAGAACACGCCCTTGCTGGTGCCGCCGCGCATGTAGGTGGCGGGAATACGGAGTTGCGGGAGAAAGGTCATGAACGGTTCCTTGCAATGAAAGACGGCCCGTTGCCGGGCCGTCGGTTGCCTTATGCCACCTTCGCGCCTTCCAGGAAGTCCTGGGCGAAGCGCTGCAGCACACCACCGGCTTCGTAGATCGCCACTTCCTCATCGCTGTCCAGGCGGCAGGTCACCGGCACGACCACGTCCTGGCCGTCACGGCGGTGGATGACCAGGGTCAGCTCGGCGCGCGGGGTGCGCTCGCCGACCACATCGAAAGTCTCGGTGCCATCGATACCCAGAGTCAGTCGGGTGGTGCCCGGCTTGAACTCCAGCGGCAGCACGCCCATGCCGATCAGGTTGGTGCGGTGAATCCGCTCGAAACCTTCGGCCACGATCGCTTCCACGCCAGCCAGGCGCACGCCCTTGGCGGCCCAGTCACGCGAGCTGCCCTGGCCGTAATCGGCGCCGGCAATGATGATCAGCGGCTGCTTGCGGTCCATGTAGGTCTCGATCGCTTCCCACATGCGCATGACCTTGCCTTCCGGCTCCACGCGCGCCAGCGACCCCTGCCTCACGCTGCCGTCGTCGTTGCGCACCATCTCGTTGAACAGCTTCGGGTTGGCAAACGTGGCGCGCTGTGCGGTCAGGTGGTCGCCG
The DNA here is from genome assembly GCF_003086895.1 of Stenotrophomonas sp. ESTM1D_MKCIP4_1. Taxonomy (NCBI): domain Bacteria; kingdom Pseudomonadati; phylum Pseudomonadota; class Gammaproteobacteria; order Lysobacterales; family Lysobacteraceae; genus Stenotrophomonas; species Stenotrophomonas sp. ESTM1D_MKCIP4_1. The sequence continues at coordinate 3,179,371 of NZ_CP026004.1, forward strand.
CGGTGGGTGGCGTAGGAATTGAAGTCCTCCTCCGGCAGGCCCATCTTCGCCAGATACTCGCCGGCCGCGCTCGAGGCCATGATCGCGTTCGAAGGCGAGAGGTGGTCGGTGGTGATGTTGTCCGGCAGCACCGCCAGCGCGCGCATCCCCGCCAGCGTACGTTCACCGGCCAGTGCGCCCTCCCAGTACGGCGGTCGGCGGATGTAGGTGCTCTGCGGGCGCCAGTCGTACAGCGGGCTGACGGCCGCGCCGTGTTCCACACGCACGTTGAACATCGGGTTGTAGACCTTGCGGAACTGCTCCGGCTTCACCGAGGCCTTCACCACCGCGTCGATCTCGGCGTCGCTCGGCCAGATATCCTTCAGGTGCACTTCGTTGCCTTCGGCATCCAGACCCAGCACGTCTTTCTCGATGTCGAAGCGCACGGTGCCGGCGATGGCATAGGCGATCACCAGCGGCGGCGAGGCCAGGAAGGCCTGCTTGGCATACGGGTGGATGCGGCCATCGAAGTTGCGGTTACCGGACAGCACGGCGGTGGCGTACAGATCGCGATCAATGATTTCCTGCTGGATGGCCGGATCCAGCGCACCGCTCATGCCGTTGCACGTGGTGCACGCGAACGCGACGATGCCGAAGCCGAGTTGTTCCAGGTCCGGCAGCAGGCCGGATTCTTCCAGGTACAGCTGCACGGCCTTCGAGCCCGGTGCCAGCGAGGACTTCACCCACGGCTTACGCTGCAGGCCTCGTGCATTGGCGTTGCGCGCCAGCAGCGCGGCAGCGATCACGTTGCGCGGGTTGGAGGTATTGGTGCAGCTGGTGATGGCAGCAATGATCACCGCGCCGTCAGGCATCAGGCCCTGCGCCTGCTCGGCCTTGCCTGCCGCCAGCTTGCCTTCATCGGCGATGCCGCGTTCGGCCAGTTCCGTGGTCGCCACACGCTTGTGCGGATTGGACGGGCCGGCCATGTTGCGCACCACGCTGGACAGATCGAAGCGCAGCACGCGCTCATACTGCGCGGTCGCCAGATCGTCGGCCCACAGGCCGGTGGTGCGTGCGTAGTTTTCCACCAGCGCCACCTGCGATTCCTCGCGGCCGGTCAGGCGCAGGTAATCGATGGTCTGCGCGTCGATGTAGAACATCGCAGCGGTGGCGCCGTATTCGGGGCACATGTTGGAAATGGTGGCGCGGTCACCGATGGTCAGTGCCGCGGCACCCTCGCCGAAGAATTCGAGCCAGGCACCGACCACGCGCTCCTTGCGCAGGAACTCGGTCAGGGCCAGCACCACGTCGGTGGCGGTGATGCCCGGCTGCGGGCGGCCGCTCAGTTCGACGCCAACGGTGTCGGGCAGGCGCATCCACGACGCGCGGCCCAGCATCACGTTCTCTGCTTCCAGCCCGCCCACACCAATGGCGATCACGCCCAGCGCGTCCACGTGCGGCGTATGGCTGTCAGTGCCCACGCAGGTATCGGGGAAGGCCACGCCGTCCTGCACGTAGACCACCGGCGACATCTTTTCCAGGTTGATCTGGTGCATGATGCCGTTGCCCGGCGGGATCACGTCCACGTTCTGGAACGCCAGCTTGGTCCAGTCGATGAAGTGGAAACGGTCCTCGTTGCGGCGATCCTCGATGGCGCGGTTCTTCTCGAATGCCTGCGGGTCGAAACCACCGCATTCCACCGCCAGCGAATGGTCGACGATCAGCTGCACGGGCACGACCGGATTCACCTTGGCCGGGTCACCGCCCTTGTCGGCGATGGCATCGCGCAGGCCGGCCAGGTCGACCAGAGCGGTCTGCCCGAGGATGTCATGGCAGACCACGCGCGCCGGGAACCAGGGGAAATCCAGGTCGCGGCGGCGCTCGATCAGCTGCGCCAGCGAATCGGTCAGCGTGCCCGGGTCGCAGCGGCGCACCAGGTTTTCGGCCAGCACGCGCGAGGTGTACGGCAGGGTGGCGTAGGCGCCGGGCTGGATCGCATCGACGGCGGCGCGCGCATCGAAGTAGTCCAGCGTGCTGCCGGGGAGGTTCTTGCGGTAATCGGTATTCATGGGCTGGCGGAGTACTTTGGGCGGGCCGGGTGCCGTCGACGCGGCAACGAAGGCATCCGGCCGGCACGTGGCCGACCGGATGGGTGCAGCTGATGGATCAGGCGCGCTTGTCGATGGCGACGAACTCGCGATCTTCCGGACCGATGTAGTTCGCGCTCGGGCGGATGATCTTGCCGTCGATGCGCTGCTCGACGATGTGCGCGCTCCAGCCGGCAGTACGGGCGATCACGAACAGCGGGGTGAACATCGCCGTCGGCACGCCCATCATGTGGTAGCTGACAGCGCTGAACCAGTCCAGGTTCGGGAACATCTTCTTGATGTCCCACATCACCGTTTCCAGGCGCTCGGCGATGTCGTACATCTTCATGCTGGACTGTTCTTCGGACAGCTCGCGGGCGACGTCCTTGATGACCTTGTTGCGCGGATCGGACACGGTGTAGACCGGGTGGCCGAAGCCGATCACCACTTCCTTGCGCTCCACGCGCGCCTTGATGTCTTCCTCGGCCTCATCGGGGTTGTCGTAGCGCTTCTGCACCTCGAACGCCACTTCATTGGCGCCGCCGTGCTTGGGACCGCGCAGCGCGCCGATGCCACCACAGATCGCGCTGTACATGTCGCTGCCGGTACCGGCAATGACGCGGCAGGCGAAGGTCGAGGCGTTGAACTCGTGCTCGGCGTACAGGATCAGCGAGGTGTGCATCGCCTTCACCCACGAATCCTGCGGCTTCTCGCCATGCAGCAGGTGCAGGAAGTGGCCGCCGATGGAATCGTCGTCGGTTTCCACGTCGATGGCGCGGCCGTTGTGGCTCCAGTGGTACCAATACAGCAGCATCGAGCCGAGGCAGGCCATCAGCTTGTCAGCGATGTCACGCGCGCCCGGATGGTTGTGGTCATCCTTTTCCGGTGCCACGCAGCCGAGTACGGACACGCCGGTACGCATCACGTCCATCGGGTGGGCCGACGGCGGCAGTTCTTCCAGCGCAGCCTTCACCGCAGCCGGGATGCCGCGCAGCGACTTCAGCTTGGCCTTGTAGGAGACCAGTTCGGCGCGGGTCGGCAGCTTGCCGTGCACCAGCAGGTAGGCGATTTCCTCGAACTCGCTGGTGTTGGCAAGGTCCAGGATGTCGTAGCCGCGGTAGTGCAGGTCGTTGCCACTGCGGCCCACGCTGCACAGCGCGGTGTTGCCGGCGGCGGTGCCGGACAGGGCGACGGACTTCTTCGGCTTGAAGGTCGGGGTTGCGGTCGTATCGTTCATGTTTTCCCTCCGAAAACTGATGGTGCAGGGTACTGCTTATTTCTTGGCGGCGAACAGGGCGTCGAGCTGCTGTTCAAAGGCGTGGTAGCCGATGCGGTCATACAGCTCTTCGCGGGTCTGCATGCTCTCCACCACGTTGCGCTGGTGACCGTCACGGCGCACCGACGCATAAACGTTCTCGGCGGCCTTGTTGGCGGCACGGAACGCCGACAGCGGGAACAGCTGGATGGCCACGCCGGCCGAGGCCAGCTCATCGCGGCTGAACAGCGGGGTGGCGCCGAATTCAGTGATGTTGGCCAGCACCGGCACCTTCACCGCATCGACGAAGCGACGGTAGGTATCCAGATCGTAGGCGGCCTCGGCGAAGATGCCGTCGGCACCGGCCTTGACGCAGGCGATGGCGCGCTCGATGGCCTTGTCCACGCCGTCCACCTGGATGGCGTCGGTGCGGGCGATCAGGAAGAAGTCCGGATCGGTCTTGGCATCGGCAGCCGCCTTCACGCGGTCGACCATTTCCCCCTGCGAGACGATCTCCTTGCCCGGCCGGTGACCGCAGCGCTTGGCGCCGACCTGGTCCTCGATGTGGCAGGCTGCCGCGCCAGCCTTGATCAGCGACTTCACCGTGCGGGCGATGTTGAACGCACTCGGGCCGAAGCCGGTGTCGATGTCGACCATCAGCGGCAGATCGCACACATCGGTGATGCGTCGCACATCGATCAGCACGTCTTCCAGGGTGTTGATGCCCAGGTCCGGCAGGCCCAGCGAACCGGCCGCCACGCCGCCGCCGGACAGGTAGATGGCGCGGAAGCCGGCGCGCTTGGCCAGCAGGGCATGGTTGGCGTTGATCGCACCGATCACCTGCAGGGGCGATTCGGCAGCCAGCGCCTCACGGAAGCGGGCACCGGCGGAAGAAGGAGCGGAAGCGGTCATTCGGCAATCCAGGTTGGAGACCTTGGGGTACCCGCAAACACCATGCCAATGTGCAAATCATTGATTTCAAAGCCATGAAACCACCTGCCAGATGAAACAAATGAAACATTGAAACAGGCGTATCATGAAACACCCGCACGCACCGCGCCGCCATGTACCTGCCCCGCTCGCCCCTGCCCCCGCTGGATGCCGATCGCCCGGTGATCTGGACGGTCAGCGTTTCGCGCCTGACCGGCCTGCTCGGCGATGTCATTCCCGAATTCGACCGCCGCGCACGCATCGAGCAGATCAACCTGGGTTTCGAGGAAGCCGTGGACGTGATCGGCCAGCGCCTGCGCCGCGAGCACTGTGACGTCGTCATCGCCGGCGGCTCCAACGCGGCCTGGCTGCGCGGCCGGCTGGAACTGCCGCTGGTACCGATCCAGGCCAACGGCTTCGACCTGATGGAAGCGCTCGCCCGCGCCCGCCGCATTGCCTCGCGCATCGGCCTGGTCACCCATGCCAGCGATGTGCCGGTGTTCAGTAATTTCCAGCACAGTTTCGGCCTGGACATCGAGCACCGCCGCTTCGTTACCCGCGAGGATGCCCGCGACTGCATCGCCGATCTGCGCGCCAACGGCATCGAAGTGATCGTCGGCACCGGCATGGCCATCGACCATGCCGAACAGATGGGCCTGCCCGGCGTGCTGTTGTACTCGGCCGATTCGGTGCGCCAGGCCTTCGAGCACGCGCTGGAGCTGACCCAGGCGCTCGCGCGGTCCAGCGGCAGCCGCCCGCCCCCGCGCCGACGCGCCACCCTGCGCAGTGATGCGCATGCCCTGCTGGGCGAGAGCGACGCCATGGCGCAGGTGCGCGCCCACATCGCGCTGTACGCCCCGCATGACAGCACCGTACTGGTGACCGGCGAGACGGGCACCGGCAAGGAACTGGTCGCGCGCCAGCTGCACGCCGGCAGTGGCCGTCGCGGTCGCTTCGTGGCACTGAACTGCGGCGCCATCAGTGAATCCCTGCTGGAATCGGAACTGTTCGGTTACAGCGATGGCGCCTTCACCGGCGCCCGCCGCGGCGGCCGTGTCGGCCTGGTGGAAGCGGCCGATGGCGGCACCCTGTTCCTGGATGAGATCGGCGAGTTGCCCCTGCCGCTGCAGACCCGCCTGCTGCGGGTACTGGAAGAACGCGAAGTGCTGCGCGTGGGCGCCACCGAGCCGACCCCGGTCGACGTTCGCGTGGTCGCGGCCACCCTGCAATCGCTGGAGCAGCGTGCGGCAACCGGCAGCTTCCGGCGCGATCTCTACTACCGGCTGGCAGCGCTGCGCATCGCCCTGCCCCCGCTGCGTGCGCGGCGCGGTGACATTCCGCTGCTGGCACAGCACTTCTTCCGCCAGCTGCGCGGCATCGACGCACCGCTGGACGACGCAGCACTGGCCGTACTGACCGCCGCCGACTGGCCCGGCAATGTGCGCGAACTGCGCAACCTGGTGGATCGCCTGCGCATCCATTGGAAGCCGGGTGAAGGGGCCATCGACGCGGCGCGCCTGCTGCAGCTGGCGCCGGAGCTGGTGAATGAAGGTGCCACCGCGTTGCCGCTGGAAAGCAACGGCAGGCGCCCGCCGCGCGCGCAGCTGGAAGCACTGCTGCATGAACACCGCAATGACCGCGAAGGCATGGCGCAGGCGCTGGGCGTATCACGCACCACGCTGTGGCGTTGGCTGCGCGCGGAGGGGTTGTAGCGTCGAGCCTGCTCGACTGGGCAGGTGTCAACCTTGGTTGACACGCTCGCTGCACCAGACGCCACCCAAGGTTGGCGGCTACCGGTGTGGTTCGGTGTCCAGCGCCATGCGGAAATACACCACGCGCTCGGTTTCCTCGAAGCCACACGCACGGTGCGCGGCGTGCGCCTGCACATCCTCCACGCGGCTGTCCGATGCCAGTTCGCTGCAACCCGCGGCGCGCGTCCACGCTTGCACCGCTGCCAGCAGGGCGCGGCCAACCGCATGGCCCTGCCACTGCGGCTGCACGTACCACCCTTCCAGAAAGCCTACCGGCGAGGAGTCGGTGCCGTTCACGTAGTCATGCCGCAGGCGAACCTCGGCAAACCCCACCGCTTCGCCCTCCTGCAGGCAGGCCAGGAACACGGCGCCTTCGGCATCCGCCAAGGACTGTGCCAGCACATGCAGCGGATCATCGGCATCGGGCCACAGGCCCAGCCGCAACCGGGCCCACGCACCCGCATCTGCCGGCGTTGCCTGGCGGATGGTCGGCGCGGCCATACTCACGGATACAGCAGCCGCTTGGTCCAGCGCCCGTCTGCACCGGCTTCATAGCACCAGCGTTCATGCAGGCGGAACTGCGCGCCGTACCAGAACTCGATGCGGTCGGGCGCCACGCGCAGGCCGCTCCAGCCGTCCGGGCGCGGCACATCCTTGCCCTCGAAGCGCGCCTCGACCTCGGCCACGCGTGCGTCGAACTCCTCGCGCGTGGCCAGCGTCTTCGACTGCCGGGAGGCCCAGGCGCCGATCTGGCTCATGCGCGGGCGACTGGCGAAATAGGCATCGGCCTCGGCATCGGCCACCTGCTCCACGCGCCCTTCGATGCGCACCTGGATGCCGGCCTCGCGCAGGCTGCGCCACAGGAACAGCAGTGCCGCCTGCGGATTGGCCTGCAGCTCCTGGCCCTTGTGGCTGTCCAGGTGGGTGTAGAACACGAAGCCGCGCGCATCGAATGCCTTCAGCAGCACGGTGCGCGCCGACGGGCGGCCCTGCGCATCGGCGGTGGCCACGGTCATCGCATTGGGCTCGACCTCGCGGCTCTGCCCGGCTTCATCGAACAAGGCGGCAAAGGTGGACAGGGCTTCAGCGTAAAGGTCGCTCATGGTTCGATTCTTCTCACACGGATTGGGCTATTGTGGCGGCATGGTTGCTGCTGCGTACATGCCCCAGGTGAAAGGATTCCCCGAAGCGCTTGCCGAGCAGGCGCTGGACGATGCGCTGGCCAGTGGTGCCACGGTGCCAGTATTGGCGATCAGCGGCGTGCAGGGCAGCGGCAAATCGACGCTGGCCGCACAGGTGGTCGCCCGTGCCCGCGCCCGCGGCCTGAAGGCAGCCGCGCTGTCCATCGACGATGTCTACCTGACCCGCGCCCAGCGGCAACGATTGGCCCGCCAGGTGCACCCGCTGCTGATCACCCGCGGCCCGCCCGGCACCCACGACCTGCCGCTGGTCCATGCCGTGCTGGATGCCGTGGCCGCGCGCCAGCCGCTGGCGCTGCCGCGCTTCGACAAGCTGGCCGATGAACGCCTGCCGCAGGCGCAGTGGTCAGCGCTGGAACAACCGCTGGATCTGCTGGTGTTCGAGGGGTGGTTCCTCGGCACGCCCGCGCAGGACGAGGCCGAGCTGGATGCCCCGCTGAACGCACTGGAACGCGAAGCGGACCCGGATGGACGCTGGCGGCGCTGGTGCAACCAGGCGCTGTCCCGCGACTATCCGGCACTGTGGCAGCGCTGCGACCGCCTGTGGTTCCTGCAGCCACCGGATTTTTCAGTAGTGCCGCGCTGGCGCTGGCAGCAGGAGCAGAATCTGCAGGCTGCCCAGCCAGGCCGGCACGGCATGAGCCGCCCACAGCTTGAGCGCTTCGTGCAGTACTACGAACGGGTCAGCCGCCAGGCACTGCGCGCGTTGCCCGCCCGCGCCGACCACGTGGTGCTGCTGGACGCCCAGCGGCAGGTGCAGTCGGTACGCTGAGGCCTTCCCCAGCGCGCTGCGGATGCTTCCATTCGCAACCATCGTGCCAGGCCAGTGGCCTGGAAGTGGTAGGATCAGAGGGCATGAATCCTGCTCCGAACCTGATCCTGATCGGCCCCATGGGCGCCGGCAAAACCTGCATCGGCCGCCGCCTGGCCGAGCGCTTCACGCTGGACTTCGTCGATGTCGACCAGGCCATCGTCGACACGGCCGGTGCCAGCATCCCCACGATCTTCGAGCACTCCGGCGAAGCCGGCTTCCGCAGCCATGAACGCGAGGCCCTTTCCCGGGTGCTGGAAGGCCAGGGCCGACTGGTTTCCACGGGCGGCGGCGCCGTGCTGGATGCAGGCAACCGGGCGCTGATCGCCCAGCGTGGCTTCGTGGTGTACCTGCGGGTAAGCGTGGCCGCGCAGCTGGAACGCCTGGCGCGCGACAAGGGCCGGCCGCTGCTGCAGCGCCCGGATCGCGAGCAGGTGCTGCACGATCTTGCCGCGCTGCGTGACCCGTTGTACCGCGAGCTGGCCGACCTCACCCTCGATACCGACCCGTTTACCGCTGCCGATGCCACCGCCCAGCTTGTCGTCAAGCTGGCCACGCAATGGCAGCGCCAGGACCTGACCGCATGACCTCCTCCCTGCTGCAGGTCGCCGTTGGCGGCGACCGCCCCTATGCCATCACCATCGGCGCTGGCGCCCAGACCGACGGCGCCGCGCTGGCCTCGCATGTGCGCGGCCGGCATGTGCTGCTGCTCAGTGACAGCGAAGTCGCCCCGCTCTACCTGGCAGCCGTCAGGCAGACGCTGCTGCAGGCGCGCCCGGACCTCATCGTCGGCGAGCATGTGCTGCCGGCCGGCGAAGCGTCCAAGACCCTGGCCGAGTTCGGCCGCGCCATCGAAGCGCTGGCCGCGCTGGGCGCCACCCGCGATGCCTGCGTGTTTGCCCTCGGTGGTGGCGTAGTCGGTGATCTTGCCGGCTTCGCCGCGGCCTGCTGGATGCGCGGCGTGGACTGCGTGCAGCTGCCGACCACCCTGCTGGCGATGGTCGACTCCTCCGTTGGCGGCAAGACCGCCGTGGACATCCCCGCCGGCAAGAACCTGGTCGGCGCGTTCCATCCGCCGCGTGCGGTCATCGCCGATACCCGCGTGCTGGCGACCCTGCCGCCGCGGGAACAGCGTGCTGGCCTGGCAGAAGTGGTGAAGTACGGCGCGCTGGGCGACGCCGTGTTCTTTGAATGGCTGCAGCAGCATGCCGATGCACTGCTGGCTGGCGATGATGGGGTGCTGGCCGAAGCCATCGCGCGCAGCTGCCGGCACAAGGCAGCCATCGTTGAACGCGACCCGTTCGAGAAGGGCGAGCGTGCGCTGCTCAACCTGGGCCACACCTTCGGCCACGCCATCGAGACCGAACAGGGCTATTCGGCCCCCGGCCGCGATGCCCTGAACCATGGCGAGGCCGTGGCCGTGGGCATGGTGCTGGCGGCACGGCTTTCCACCGACCTGGGCCTGGCCGACGATGCCGACCGCGTGCGCCTGCAGGCACTGCTGGAACGGCTGCAGCTGCCGGTGGCGATCCCCGCCGGGCTGGACCCGCAGGCGCTGCTGGGGCGCATGCGGCTGGACAAGAAGAACGTGGCCGGCCGCCTGCGCCTGGTGCTGTGGCGGGGCATGGGCCTGGCCGAAGTGGTACCGGACGTGGATGAAGAGGCGGTGCTGAAGGTGCTCTCCGCCCGGTAGTGCCGGCCGTCGGCCGGCAACCCCGTACCTGACGTTGCCGGCCAGCGGCCGGCACTACCGCGACGTTGCCGGCCGCTGGCCGGCAATCCCGCGTTGCGGCAGGGGTCACCCCTGCCCCGCTACAATCGGCCCATGCACGTCTACCTGCAACATCCCGATGCCGGTGCGCAGGCGCCGCGTTTCCTGCGCCTGAGCCTGCAGCCGGACCTGTTTGGCGGCTGGGAACTGCTGCGCGAAAGCGGCCGGGTCGGTGCGCGCTCGCAGCTGCGGCGCGAGCTGTTCCTGCAGGCCGACGAAGCCCGCCATGCCTTCGAGAAGGCCCGTGATGCCGAACTGCATCGCGGCTTCCAGATTCTTTCGCACGGCGACTGACGCCGCAGCCAACTTTCGCCCAAGGAATGCCCATCGTGACCAGCCCTCTCCGCAACGATCGCCTGCTGCGCGCCCTGCGCCGCGAACCGGTGGACTGCACCCCTGTCTGGCTGATGCGCCAGGCCGGACGCTACCTGCCGGAATACCGCGCAACCCGGGCCAAGGCCGGCAGCTTCCTGGCCATGGCCAAGAACCCCGAGATCGCCTGCGAGGTCACCCTGCAGCCGCTCCGCCGTTTCCCGCTGGACGCGGCCATCCTGTTCTCGGACATCCTCACCATTCCCGATGCAATGGGCCTGGAGCTGTACTTCGTCGAAGGCGAAGGCCCGAAGTTCCGCCACCCGGTGCGTGATGAAGCGGCCATTGCCAGGCTGGCGGTGCCGGACATGGAACAGGACCTGGGCTATGTGATGGATGCGGTGCGCCTGATCCGCCGCGAACTGGACGGCCAGGTCCCCCTGATCGGCTTCTCCGGCAGCCCGTGGACGCTGGCCTGCTACATGGTGGAAGGCGGCGGCAGCAAGGATTTCGCGCGCATCAAGGCGATGGCGCTGAATCACCCGCAGGCCCTGCACCGCCTGCTGGAAGTGACCACCGACGCGGTCATCGCCTACCTTGGCGCACAGCGCGCGGCCGGTGCGCAGGCGCTGCAGGTGTTCGATACCTGGGGCGGCGTGCTGTCGCCGGCCATGTACCGCGAATTCTCGCTGCGCTACCTGCAGCGCATTGCCGAAGGCCTGGAACGCGGTGAAGGCAGTGAGCGCACACCGCTGATCCTGTTCGGCAAGGGCACCGGCCTGCACCTGGAAGCCCTGTCGCAGACCGGGGCCGATGCGCTGGGCCTGGACTGGACGCTGGACCTGGATGAAGCCCTGCGCCGCACCGGTGGCCGCGTTGCCCTGCAAGGCAACCTCGACCCGACCACCCTGTACGCATCGCCCGATGCCATCGCCGCCGCCGCTGCACGCGTGCTCGATACCTACGCCGCCGGCAACGGCGGTTCGCGCGAGGGGCATGTCTTCAACCTGGGCCATGGCATGTCGCCGGACATGGATCCGGCGCACGTGCAGGTGCTGGTCGACGCAGTGCACGCGCACAGCCAGCGCTGAGTCAATTGGCAGATACGTCACGGCGCGACGTTTATCGCGCCGTGACCTGCATTGCGCGATCATGGCGGCCCCACGCTGCACTGGCCCCCACGCCATGTCCGAACCGTCGTCCACAGGTACACCCTCCCCCGACACCCCCGACACCCCCGACACCCCCGCATCGCCTGCCGAGTACGCCCGTTTCCGCCCCCTGCTGTGGCTGGTTTCGCTGGCGATCTTCATGCAGATGCTCGACTCGACCATCGTCAACACGGCGCTGCCGGCGATGGCCAAGAGCCTGGGCGAAAGCCCGCTGCAGATGCAGTCGGTGGTGTTCAGCTACGCCTTGGCCGTGGCCACGTTCATTCCGGCGTCCGGCTGGATCGCCGACCGCTACGGCACCCGCCGCACGTTCCTGGTGGCGATCATCCTGTTCACCCTCGGCTCGCTGGCCTGTGCACTGGCCCAGCACCTGCACCAGCTGGTGGGCGCCCGCGTGCTGCAGGGCATCGGTGGCGCAATGCTGTTGCCTGTGGGTCGCCTTGCGGTGATGCGCTCGGTGCCGCGCGAGGATTTCCTGCGCGCCATGAGCTTCATCGCCATTCCGGCACTGATCGGCCCGCTGATCGGGCCGACGCTGGGTGGCTGGCTGGTGGAAATCGCCTCCTGGCACTGGGTCTTCCTGATCAACCTGCCGATCGGCGTGATCGGTTTCATCGCGGCGATGAAGATCATGCCCGACCACTACGCCAGCCATCGCACCCGCTTTGACCTGCGCGGCTACATCATGCTGGCCTTCGCGATGGTGGTGCTGTCACTGGCGCTGGACGGCATTTCCGGCCTGGGCACGCCGCATGCGCTGATCATGCTGATGACCGTGGGCGGCCTGGCCGCGCTGGTCGGCTACTGGCTGCACGCGGCCAACTCCACCGCACCGCTGTTCTCGCTGGCGCTGTTCCGCGTGCCCAGCTACCGCATCGGCATCCTCGGCAACCTGTTCTCGCGCATCGGCAGCAGCGCCATGCCGATGCTGATTCCCCTGCTGCTGCAGGTGGGTCTGGGCCTTGGCCCGATGCACGCCGGCCTGATGATGGTGCCGGTGGCAGCAGCGGGCATGGTGTCCAAGAAGCTGGCGGTGAAGCTGGTGGAGCAGTACGGCTACCGGCGCGTGCTGATGGTCAACACGGTGCTGGTGGGCCTGGCGATGGCCAGCTTCATCCTGATGACACCGGGCCAGCACCTGGCCTGGCGGCTGCTGCAGCTGGCGTTCTTCGGCGCGGTCAATTCGCTGCAGTTCACCGTGATGAACACCGTGACCCTGCGCGATCTGGATCGCGAATATGCCAGTTCTGGCAACAGCCTGCTGTCGATGGTGATGATGCTTGCGGCCGGTTTCGGTGCGGCAGCGGCCGGCAGCCTGCTGGCGGCGTTCGGCACGCACCTGGAGGGCCACGGCGCGACGGCGGCGCTGCATGCGACCTTCATCTGCGTGGGCGCGATCACGCTGACCTCGACGATGATCTTCTGGCAGCTGCCGGATACGAGGCCGGAACCGCGGCAGGTCGAGTCGGTGGCGGAGTAGGTTTTTCCTGGTGGATCCACGCCGTGCGTGGATCCACCGTGTCGACCAAGGTCGACACCTGCCAGAGCGGAATCCGGCCAGCGGCCGGCACTACCGGCCCAGCACGCGTGCGATCGCTTCCACCAGCAGTTCGCCGGTTACCGGCTTGCGCAGGAATCCGTTGATCCCCGCCGCTTCCACCTGCTCCTGCAGATCCGCATCGGTACGCGCGGTCACTGCCAGCAGCGGCAGCATGTAGCCCTGGTTGCGCAGGTGCTGGGCCAGCTCGAAACCGCTCAGGCCCGGCAGGTCCAGGTCCAGCAGGCCGACGTCGAAATCGCCCGCGCTGATTTCGCGCAGCGCGGCCAGCGCGTGGCCGGCATGTACCACCTGATGCCCACGCGCGGTCAACAGACCCGACACCACGTCGGCCACCGTGGCATCGTCTTCCACCAGCAGGACGCGCAGCGCGGGCATGTTCGCGACGGCATCCTCCGCCAGCGCCACATCATCGGCATCGCCTGCACCATCCTGCTGCAGCGGCAACGGCAGGCTCACCTCGAATCGGGTACCGCTGCCCAGCTGGCTCTCCACCCGGATGCGGCCCTGCATCGCCTGCGCCAGTTCGCGACAGATCGCCAGGCCCAGGCCGCTGCCGCCGTACTGTGCGGCCGTGCGTGCGCCGTCAGCCTGTTCAAAGCGACGGAACAAACGCTGCTGCTGCTCCTGGCTGATGCCCGGCCCGGTATCGTGCACTTCAAAGTGCAGGCCGCGCGCGCCCTCTTCGCAGCGGGCGTGCAGGGTGATGGTGCCGCGGCTGGTGAACTTCACCGCGTTGGACAGCAGGTTCAACAGGATCTGCCTGACCCGCATCGCATCACCGATGGCCTGCAGGCCCGCTGGCAACTGGTTGTCCAGCACGAAGCGCAGGCCCTTCTGCGCCGCCAGGGGGCCCATCAGACCTGCAAGATCCTGCAGCAGGCCGTTCAGCGCGAAGGGACGCGACTGCAGTTCCAGCCGCCCCGATTCGATCCGCGCCAGATCCAGTGCATCGTTCACCAGGTGCAGCAGGTGCTCGCCCGCATTGCGGATGGATTGGGTGTAGCCGCGCTGCTGCGGGTCCAGCGGTGAAGCCAGCAGCAACTCGCTCATGCCCATCACGCCGGTCATCGGCGTACGTATCTCGTGGCCCAGGTTGGCCAGGAACCGCGTCTTGGCGGCCGAGGCCTGTTCGGCCAGCTCCTGCTTGTGCAGTGCCAACTGGTAGGCATGCTTGCGCTGCAGGCGGCGGCGGTACAGCCAGGCGAACCAGCTGGTCAGCAGCAGGGCGATGGAGGCCAGCACCAGCAACCCTGACAGGCTGCGCCACCACGGTGGCTGCACATGGAACTCAAGGACTTCCACCCGGGACCAGATGTGGTCGGCCGAACGCGCCTGCACTTCCAGCCGGTACGCACCCGGTGGCAGGCGCGAGAACAGGCGTTCGCCCGCCGGCCCCACTTCCACCCAGTCCGGATCGTAGCCGGCCAGGCGGTAGCGGTAGCTGTTGGACGCGGAATCGGCGAAGGACAGCAGGCGCGCGACGATGCGCAGGTCGCGGTCACCATCGGCAATCTGCAGCGGCGTGTCGTGGGTCAGGTCCAGGACCTGTTCGTTGCGGCGCACCTCCACCCGTTCGATCACCAGGGGCGCGCGCCGGGTTGAAGGGCGTACCAGCGCGGGATCGAACGCAACCACACCGGCTGGCGTGCCGGCCACCAGCCGCCCGGTCTGGGTGGCGATCAGCGTGTGTTCGCGGAACTCCTGGCTGGGAAGACCGTCGTGCACGCCATACAGGCGTACGCCCTGGCCGTCGGCACTCACCCGTACCAGGCCGCGTGCACCGCTGGCCCAGGCCACGCCCTGTGCATCCACCACCAGGCCGGTCGCGGCAATGGCGGGGTAGCCCTGCTCGCTGCCGATCACCGCCTGCCGCTCCAGGCGCCCGTTGCGCCAGAGGTAGCGCGAGAGGCGTCCGTCCTCGGACAGCCACACCTGGCCGTCGGCCCCCACATCAATCGCGTACACGGGCGTGGCCGGCGCTCCGGGCACCGGCTGGAAGCGGTGTGCGTCGGGCTGCCACTGCAGCAGGCCACGGCTGCTGGCCAGCCAGATCCGGTCCTGTGGCCCACATTCGACATCCATGTTGAGCTGGCCGGCCTGCAGGCCGTCACGGCCGTTTTCCAGCTGCCGGCGCAGATGGCCGTCCAGATCCCGCTGCTGCAGGCCCGAAGGCAGCATCAGCCACAGGCTGTCGCCATCGCAGGTCATCATCGCATCGATGTTGCCTTCCATCGTGGCATCGGCACCGCTGTCACCATCCCAGCGCCGCAGCGCGCCCGTGCGCGGGTCGTAGCGCAGCAGCGCGTCGGTGGAACCGACCCAGACGTAGCCGCGTCGATCCTCGCGCACCGAGGTCAGCCAATGCATGCCGTTGAGGAAGGTGCGGTGCTGTTCGATGTCGCCGCTGCGCGGGTCGAAACGATCCAGCGCACCGTGGCCGCCGACCGTCCAGACGCCGCCGTTGGCCGATGGGCTGGTCCCCAGCACGTAGGCATTGCGCAGCGACGATGGATCGTCTTCCAGCCGTGAAAACACCGAGAACTGCCACCAGCGCGGCAGCAGGTGCCACAGGCCGGCATTGGTGCTGGCCAGCCAGATACCGCCTTCGCGGTCTTCATAGGCACCGGCCCAGTTCGGCCGCACCTGGCCACGGGCCACCGCGCTGTAGAGCGGCACGGTCTGGTACTGGCCATTCACCGCGCGGCCCAGGCCACTGCGGGTGTCCAGCCAGTGCCCGCCCTGTTCGTCGCGCAGCATCATGCCCAGCACCTGGTCACCGGCAGGCAGCTTCCAGGGGGGCGCCTCGAAGTGACCATCCGGCCGGCGCACGGTCGCTCCGGCCACGGTGCTGATCCACAGGCTGCCGTCCGGCTCGGCGCTCAGGCCATTGACCAGCTGGCTGGGCAGCGCATCGGCGCCGATGCGCTCGAAATCGCTGCCGGTCCAGCGCGCGACGCCATGTTTGGTACCCACCCAGAGGGTGCCATCGGGCAACGTCGCCAGGAACGGGATCGACGCGGCCGGCACGCTGCGCGGGTTGTCCGCTTCGGGCAGGAAGCGCTGCAGGCGGTCCGTGCCATCCAGCCGGTACAGGCCGCCGCCGTAGGTGCCGAACCAGATCGAACCGTCCGGCGTAGCGGCCAGGCTCCACACGGTGTTGCTGGCCATCAACGGTTGGCTGCTGCGGTCGTAGAAGCGCAGTTGCCGACGGTCGGCCGACATGCGCACCACGCCGGCATTCTCGGTGCCGATCCACAGCTCGTTCTGGGCGTCGACCAGCACGGTCCAGATACGGTTGTCGCGCAGGCCGTCCTCGGAACGCCAGACCCGGTAGTTGCGCCCGTCGTAGCGGGCCAGGCCGTCATTGGTGGCAATCCACAGATAGCCGTAGCGGTCCTCGGCCATGCGGTTGACGGTGTTGGACGGCAGACCGTCGAACACGGTCACCTGCCGTGGGGTCGGCGGCACAGGCTGCGCGGCCACAGGTGCCAGGACGCACAGGAGGATCAGCAGCAGCGTCGCCGCCCGCAGATACGCCACCGATTGCCTCCTCACGCTGCCTGTTAGTGGACCCCGCGTTGTGCGGCGTCGGCATGGTAAACCGAAAATCAGGGCATTCACGCCAGAAACCGCCTCGATCAGCCGTCTGCCTGGCGTTTCGCCCGGGCCTGGAGAATCGCCGACACCAGCAGGTCGCCGGTCACCGGCTTGCGCAGGAAGCCATCGAACCCGGCGGCAAGCACCTGTGTTTCCGCATAGGCATCGGATCGGGCAGTCACCGCCACCAGCGGCAGTTCGTAGCCCATGGCGCGCAGCTGGCGGGCGATGGCGGTGCCGTCCAGTGCCGGCAGATCCAGGTCGAGCAGGCCCACATCGAAGCCCTCGGTGGCGATTTCCGAAAGCGCGCCCAGCCCGTGCAGCACGTGCACCACCTGGTGCCCGCGCGCGCGCAGCAGGCCGGCGATGACCTCGGCCACGGTGACGTCGTCCTCCACCAGCAGGATGCGCAGGGCCGGCAGCACCGGCGTGGCGACCACCTCGCTCTGTGTGGACGCTGCCTGGCGGCTCCACGGCAGCGGGACATGCACGCGGAAACGCGCCCCCTTGCCCAGCTGGCTGTCGACATCGATGCGACCGCCCATCGCCACCGCCAGTTCCTGGCAGATCGCCAGGCCCAGCCCGCTGCCGCCATAGCGCGAGGCAGTGCGCGGCCCGTCGGCCTGCTCAAACCGGTGGAACAGCCGACGCTGCTGTTCGGCGTTGATGCCCGGACCGCTGTCGCTGACCTCGAAGGTGACCGCGCTGCCGTCCTCTTCCAGTCGCGCACCCAGCCCGACATGGCCACGATCGGTGAACTTGACCGCGTTGCCCAGCAGGTTGAGCAGGATCTGCCGCACCCGCATCTCATCGCCGCTGACGCAGATCGGCCCCGGCAGCGCATCCTCGCGCCGGAATGCGAGATGCCGCTGCTGCGCCATCGGCTGCATCAGCGCCTGCACCTGGTCCAGCAGGCCGTTCAGATCGAACGGACGGATATCCAGTTCCAACCGGCCGGCTTCGATGCGGGCCAGGTCCAGCGCATCGTTCACCAGCCGCAGCAGGTGACTGCCAGCCTGCTGGATCGACCCGGCATAGCTGCGCTGCACCGGGTCCAGTTCGGTGGCCAGCAGCAGTTCGCTCATTCCCAGCACGCCGGTCATCGGTGTTCGCACCTCGTGGCCCAGCGTGGCCAGAAAGCGGCTCTTGGCCTGCGAGGCCTGTTCGGCCAGCTGCTGCTTGTGCACGGTCAGCTGCCACTGCTGGCGCCGCCGCAGGCGCCGGCGGATCGACCACACCAGCACCAGCAGCAACAGCGAACCCAGCATCAGGTAACCGAAGATGGCCATGCCGCTGCGCCACCACGGCGGCAGCACTTTCACCTGCAGGCGCTGCGAGGCCGTCCAGGGCCCGCTGGCGGTGGCGGCCTGCACTTCAATCGAATACAGCCCCGGCGGCAACCGCGACAACGTGCGCTGGCCATCGCCGCCCTGCTCCACCCAGTTCTGGTCGTAGCCGTCGATGCGGAACCGGTAGCGGTTGCCCTGCGGGTTGGCGTAGGACAGCAGGCGCGCGTCGATCTGCAGGTCGCGGTCATCCGGGCCCAGCAGCAGGGTGCCGCTGGCTGGCAGCGGCTGCCAGCCACGCGCGTCGTCGCGGCGCACGCGTACCTGCGCGATCACCAGCTGCGAGGGCGGCAGTTCAACATCCGGCGCATCGGGATCGAACCCCACCAGGCCGGTCTGGGTGACCGCCAGTACCCGGCCATCGGCGCCGATGGCCGGCGGCCGCCCGGTGAATTCGGCATCGGGAAGGCCGTCGCGTTCACTGAACTGCTGCACGCGCCGTGTCTGCGGATCCCAGCGCAGCAGGCCGCGCGGCGTGGTTGCCCACAACCGTCCGTCGCTGGCCAGCGCCAGCCCTCCCATGCTGACCGGCGGCATGCCATGGCTGGCATCGACGCGCTGGATCAGGCGCAGGCCCAGGCCATCCCACTGGTAACGCTCGAACGCGCCCTGCCGCGCCAGCCACACTTGCTGCGGATCGATCCAGACCAGGTCGTAGATCTGCCCCTGCGACACGCCGGGCACCGCCACGAAGCGTTCGGCCTGCTCGCGCCAGATCCCCATGGCGCCCACCAGCCAGGCCTGGCCGCGTGCATCGAAGCGGATCTGCTCCACGGGTGCATCGCCCTCGCCGCGCAGCGCCGCGAGCTCGAAGGTACGCAGCACGCGGCCATCGCTGGCGCGATGCTGCAGCCCCAGGTTCATCACCGATATCCACACCGTGCCATCCGGTGCCTGCCGCATCAGGTCGATACGCTGGCGCAGGTCGGCGCCACCGGCAATGGGCCAGTCGCGCAGCGTGCGCCGGGCCGGATCGTAGACGCTGAGCCGTCCTGCCCGGCCCAGCCACAACCGGCCATCCGGGCGCGGCAGCACCGACCACACTGCACCGCTGCCCAGTTCGCGGTCGCTGGCCAGCAGGCTCAGCGTGCCCTGCGCGTTGATCTGGTAGACGCCATGCGCCGAGCCCACGAAGTAGTTGCGTCCGTCGCTGGCCGCGCTCAACAGGTACTGGCTGTCCAGCGGGCGCCCATCGAGCTGGTACCAGGTGGAGAACCGTCGCCAGTCCGGTGGAAGGTAGGCCAGGCCCTGGGTCAGAAGGGCCACCCACATGCCACCTTCATGGTCCTGCAGCAGATCGAGCACGCCGCTGTGGCTGGTGAGGAAGCCGCTGCCGCGGTCACCTTCCAGCCGCCGCAGCTGGCGGGCATCGCCGCGCAGCAGGCCATCGGAGGTACCGGCCCAGTAGCCGCCCTGGCGGTCGGCCAGCACCATGGCCGAGCGCAGCTGCGCACTGTCGGCCCAGGCAGGCCGACTGACCCGGTCCTGCGCGTCGATCCGGTACAGGCCATCGTTCTGGGTGCCGATCCAGATCGCGCCCTCGGCGTCCCGGCTCAACCGCAGTACGCTCACCGCGCCCAGCTCGCGCGCGGCCACCGTCTCGAACGCGGTCCCGTTCCAGCGCGCCAGGCCCGCTTCCGTGCCCAGCCACAGGCGCCCCTGCGCATCGACCAGGCTGCTGTAGATGGTGTCGCTGGGCAGGCCACCCGGCGCCTGCCGGAAGAAGCGCAGACTGCCATCCTCGCCGTAACGGCAGACGCCATGGGTGCTGCTGCCGACCCACAGCGCGTCCTCGGCATAGGCCAGCGTCCAGACCTGGCCCTGGCAGTCGTTGTTCAGTGCATCGAAGGACGTGAAGCGCTCGCGGTCGGCATCCAGCCGGGCCACGCCCTTGCCGTTGATGCCAACCCAGACGCGATCGAGTGGATCGACCAGCAGCGTCTCGATCTCGTTGCCCGGCAGCGAGCCGGGCTGTTCCGGATCATGCTGCCAGACCCGCAGGGTACCGCCGTCATAACGCGCCAGGCCACCGTCGGTGGCGGCCCAGATGTGGCCGGTGCGGTCTTCGGCCAGGGCCAGCACCATGCGCGACGGCAAGCCTTCGGCCGCACCGAAACGGCGCAGGCGAGGTGTTTCACCGGCCATGTCCAAGGTTGCTGCGGAGGTGGCCAGCGCCACCAGCAACAGACCTGCCCCTGCGATGCCCCGCCAGTACCGGCGCCAGCCGCTCGTCATCCTGAACCCCCTGTCCTGCGCCGATTGTCACACAGGGCCGCGTTCATCGCTGCAACAGGCTGTTTCCAGAGGCATCGCCACCACGAACTGTTGCAGCCGTGCACACAGCGCAGGACAGGGCCTGTGCGTATGATCGAACCACCTTTCCGCCGAGCCCCTGCCGATGCGTTCCTGCCTGGCCCTGCTGCCCCTGCTGCTTGCCGCCGCCCCGGTGTGGGCCGGCAATGATGCGTGGCGCATCGACCCGGTGCATACCCGCGTACTGTTCGCCATCGACCATGCAGGCTATTCGCAGGCGATGGGCACGATCTCCGGCAGCGCGGGGCAACTGCGGTTCGATCCCGACAATTGGCGGGATGCGACACTGGACGTCGAAATTCCCGTGTCGCGATTGGATCTGGGTGACGCCAAGTGGAACCAGGCCACCCTCGCCCGCAGCCTGCTCGATGGCGAACGCTTCCCTACCGCACGCTTCGTCTCCACCCATGTCGAGCCGATCAACGAAAAGCATGCACAGGTTGCCGGCACCCTGACCCTGCGCGGGGTGAGCCAGCCGGTGGTACTCGATGTCACCCTCAACGCCGTCAAGCGCTACCCGCTGCCCCCCTTCCGCCGCACCGTCGGCTTCTCGGCCACCACGACGCTGAGCCGGCGTGCCTTCGGCATCACCGCCTGGCCGGGCGTCATCGGCGATGCCGTACAGGTGAGGATCGAGGCCGAGGCCGCATTCGACCGCAGCGCGCCGGGAACTCCCGACCCTGATTCCCACTCCGACCGCACGACGGCCCCCAAGGACCCCCGATGACCGCCAAGAACACGCCCGCCGCCTGGGGCAGTGTCAGCCAGACCCTGCACTGGCTGATCGCCCTGCTGATCCTCGCCCTGGGCATCGTCGGCCTGACCATGGGTGAACTGCCCAAGACACCGAAGTACTTCTGGGTCTACACCGCGCACAAATCGATCGGCATCACCGTGCTGGCCCTGGTGCTGTTCCGCCTCGGCTGGCGCCTGTATGCCGGTGCGCCGAAGCCGGTGCCGGGCACTCCCAGCTGGCAGGAGCGCATCGCCAGCGCCACCCACGTGCTGCTGTACGTGCTGATGTTCGCCATTCCGCTGTCCGGCTGGCTGTACGACTCGGCCAGCGGCCTGCGTCCGTTCCGCTGGTTCGGCCTGGTCGATGTGCCCAAGCTGAGCGGCCCCGACCCGCAGACCGTCGCGGTGTCCCATGCCATCCACGAATACGGTTTCTGGCTGTTGATCGCGGTGGTGCTGGCCCATGCCGGCGCCGCCTTCTACCACCACCTGTTCCAGCGTGATGCCACCCTGTCGCGGATGTTGCCGCGCGGCTGGCTCGCCTCCCCCCAGAAGGACTGACCGATGACCCTGAAACTGACTACCCCGGCCGCCGTGGCCGCCGCCCTGGCCGGCATGCTGGCCACCGCCCCGGTTCTCGCCGCCGATTACGCGCAGGCCCCCGGCGCCGGCTCGATCCTGGTGTTCGCCACCAAGTACGACGGCGAAGTGTTCACCGGCACCTTCCCGGGCTTCGCCACCAAGCTCAGCTTCGACCCGGCCAACCCCGCCGCCGGTTCGCTGGACGTGGTGATCCCGCTGGCCGGCGCCAAGAGCGGCAACAGCGACCGCGATTCGACCCTGCAGGGCGCGGATTTCTTCAACGTCGGCAAGTTCGCCACCGCCCACTACACCGCCAAGGGCTTCCGCGCGGTCGGCAACGACCAGTACGCCGCCGACGGCACGCTGGAACTGCGCGGCGTGAGCAAGCCGGTCACCCTCACCTTCACCTGGAAGCCGGGCGCGCAGCCGGTGCTGACCGGCAAGGCCACGGTCAAGCGCCTGGACTTCGGCGTGGGCGGCGGCGACTGGGCCGACACCAAGACCATCCCGGACGAGACCTCGATCAGCACGATCGTGAAGTTCGACGCGAAATGAACCGCACCAGGTAGTGCCGGCCGCTGGCCGGCATCCCAACGCATCCCAACGCATCAGTTAGTGCCGGCCGCTGGCCGGCAACACCGGCATCACCGGGCATCGTGGGGTTGCCGGCCAGCGGCCGGCACTACCGATCGATGGCCAGCCAGGCCTGCACACGGGCCGCATCGAACGGCCAGTCCAGCTCCCGGTTGCCGGCCTCATCGCGCAGCACCGGCACGCGCGCGCCGTAACGCGCCTCCAGCGCCGGCTGGTCATCCAGGAACACCGACTCGAACTCCGGCGCCCGGGCTTTGGCCAGCTCGGCCAGGGCCATGTCACAGAGGTGGCAATCGTCACGCTGGAACAGGGTCAACACCGGTTCGTCCCCCTCGGCGGAAATGCTGCGCCGCAGCCATGCGGTGCGGCACGAACCGCTAGAATAGCGGTCTCTTCCGGTACCCGCAGTACGGCAACCATGGCTGTCAGCACGTTCGACGTTTTCAAGATCGGCATTGGCCCGAGTTCCTCGCACACCGTCGGGCCGATGAAGGCCGCCGAGCGTTTCATCCACCGCTGGCTGCTCGACCCCGGCCGCCTGCACGAGGTCGCGCGCATCCGCGCCGATGTCTACGGCTCGCTGGCCCTCACCGGCCGCGGCCACGGCACCGACAAGGCCATCCTGCTGGGCCTGGAAGGCCAGCGCCCGAACCTGATCGATCCGGACATCATCCCGGCCACCCTGGAACGCATCCGCAGCAGCAAGCGCATCCAGCTGATGGGCCAGCACGAGATCGCCTTCGACGAGAAGCGCGACCTGGGCATGAACAAGCGCCAGAAACTGCCGTACCACACCAACGGCATGCGCTTCACTGCCTACAACGCCGAAGACGAAGTGATCGCCACCCGCGATTACTACTCCGTGGGTGGCGGCTTCGTGGTCAACCAGGATGACGCGGCCGACGACCGCATCGTGCCCGATGAAACGCCCCTGCCCTACCCGTTCAAGAGCGGCGACGAGCTGCTGGCGCAGACTGCGCGCAGCGGCCTGAGCATTGCCCAGTTGATGTTCGAGAACGAAAAGTGCTGGCGCAGCGAAGATGAGATCCGCGCCCAGCTGCGCGAGATCTGGAGCGCGATGCAGTCGTGCGTGGCGCGCGGCATCCGCGAGGAAGGCGTGCTGCCCGGTGGCCTGAAGGTGGGCCGCCGCGCACCGGCGCTGTACCGCGAACTGTCCTCCAAACCGGAGGCCGCGATGCGCGACCCGCTGACCACGCTGGACTGGGTCAACCTGTATGCCCTGGCGGTCAACGAGGAAAACGCTGCCGGTGGCCGCGTGGTCACCGCACCGACCAACGGCGCGGCGGGCGTGCTGCCGGCGGTGCTGCATTACTTTGATCGCTTCTGCCCGGGGGCGAACGAACAGCGGGTGTTCGATTTCCTGCTGACCTCGGCGGCCATCGGCATCCTGTACAAGGAAAACGCCTCGATTTCCGGCGCCGAAGTGGGCTGCCAGGGCGAAGTGGGCGTGGCCTGCTCGATGGCGGCCGGTGGCCTGGTGGCCGCGCTGGGCGGCAACCCCAGCCAGATCGAGAATGCTGCGGAAATCGGCATGGAACACAACCTCGGCCTGACCTGTGACCCGATTGGCGGGCTGGTGCAGATTCCGTGCATCGAGCGCAACGCGATGGGTGCGGTGAAGGCGATCAATGCCTCGCGCATGGCCATGCGTGGCGACGGCAAGCACAAGGTATCGCTGGACAAGGTCATCAAGACCATGCGCGATACCGGCCGCGACATGCAGGACAAGTACAAGGAAACCAGCCGTGGTGGCCTGGCGGTGAACGTCATCGAGTGCTGAGGGCTGGCGCTGCCGGTACGGTGGGGTTGCGCGGACGCAGGTGGGTAGAGTCGACCGTTGGTCGACTGGAGCGCAGCGCTGTCGGAAGAGCAGTCGACCAACGGTCGACTCTACCCCCCCGGCTGGCGACACCATCACCGTCTTGCGGTTAGGCTCGGGGTTCCCCCGCTTCGGACTATCCCATGCGCGTCATCGCCGCCGCCCTGCTCGCCTGCCTGCCCCTGTCCGCCCTGGCTGCGCCGCCACCAACCTACGGTGCGCGCCTGGAAGGCTTCGATTACGGCTACCCGGTGAAGACCTTCGCCCTGCAATCGCAGGGCCAGCCGCTGGAAATGACCTACCTGGACGTCACCCCGAAGCGGAAGGCGGTCGGCGTGGTGGTACTGCTGCATGGCAAGAACTTCTGCGCCGCCACCTGGCAGCAGAGCATCGCGCCGCTGGTGGCCGCCGGCTACCGGGTGATCGCGCCGGACCAGGTTGGCTTCTGCAAGGCCAGCAAACCCGAGCGCTACCAGTATTCGTTCGGCCAACTGGCAGCCAACACCCATGCACTGCTGCAGCAACTGCAGCTGGGCGACCTGCCGGTGCACCTGGTTGGCCACTCGATGGGGGGCATGCTCGCCACCCGCTATGCGCTGATGTACCCGCAGGACCTGCGCAGCCTGTCGCTGGTCAATCCCATCGGCCTGGAAGACTGGAAGGCGCTGGGCGTGCCATGGCGCAGCGTCGATGAATGGTATGCCGGCGAACTGAAAACGAGCTATGAAAGCATCCGCCGCTACCAGCTGGATGTGTATTACGACGGGCAATGGAAGCCCGAGTACGAGCGCTGGGCACGCATGCAGTCCGGCATGTACGACGGTGACGGCAAGCAGGCCGTGGCCTGGAGCCAGGCGCTGACCTCGGACATGGTGTTCAACCAGCCCGTGGTCTACGAACTGAAGCACCTGCAGGTACCGACCGCATTGTTCATCGGGCAGAAGGACCGCACGGCGATTGGTCGCGATCGCGCCTCACCGGAGCTGAAGGCCACGCTGGGCAACTACCCGGTGCTGGGCAAGGCCGCCGCAGCGGCCATCCCTGGCGCGGTACTGGTGGAGTTCGCCGGACTGGGCCACTCGCCGCAGGTGCAGGACCCCAAGCAGTTCAACGCGGCCTTGCTGAAGGTGCTGAAGACGCGTTGATTCTGTAGAGCCGAGCCCATGCTCGGCTGATCGCGCAGGACCGGCTACGTCAAGCGCAGCCGAGCATGGGCTCGGCTCTACCTATGGGCGAGCAGCCGAGCTTCGGCTCGGCTCTACCAGGTTGCTGATCCACCGGGCATGCGGCAGGCCGTCAACCGGCAATCCGCAACACGTCATCCAGCAGCGCCGCCGCGGTCACTTCCGCACCCGCCCCCGGGCCCTGGATCAGCAGCGGCTGCTGCCGATAGCGATCGCTGTGGATCGCAACGCGGTTGTCGGTGCCCGCCCCCTGTGCCAGCGGGTGATCGACCGGCAGTTCGCGCAGCCCCACCTGGGCACCGTCGGCATCCACACGACCGACGAAGCGGAGCACCCGCCCCTGTGCATGCGCCTGTTGCCAGCGCGCCTGCAGCGGTGCATCCAGTTGCGCCAGCGCGGCCAAGGCCTCGTCCAAGGGCAACGCTGCCAGCGCCGCCGGCACCAGCGAATCCACCTGTACCTGCGCGGCGTCCAGCGCCAACCCGCTGCTGCGCGCCAGGATCAGCAGCTTGCGCCGCACATCTTCGCCAGACAGGTCCACACGCGGGTCAGGTTCGGTGTAGCCGGCGTCCAGCGCTTCGCGCACCGCCACCGAGAACGGCGCGCGGCCGTCATAGCGATGGAACAGCCAGGCCAGTGAACCGGACAGTACCCCTTCAATGGCATGGATGTGGTCACCGCCTGCCACCAGCGCGCGCAGGCTGCTCAGCAGCGGCAGGCCGGCACCCACGGTGGCACTGTCGCCGTAGCGCGCACCGCTCTCGGCACAGCTCGCGGCGATGGCCTGGGCGCGGGCCAGCTGCGAGCCACGCCCGAGCTTGTTGGCCGTCACCACATGCACGCCACGGGCCAGCCACTGTACGTGGCGCGCGGCCACCTCTTCACTGGCGGTGGCATCCACCACCACATCACCGCGGTCCAGGCCCTGGGTACCCGCCCACGGCGGCGCGCTCTGGCCATCGCGCGGTGCACGCCGCGCCAGCTCCAGCGGCAACGCCAGATCGCGGTCGATCGCCAGCGCGGTGCGCGAATTGGCCAGCCATTGCACGCTGGGCAGTTCCAGGCCGCGCGCCTGCAACGCCTGGTAACGCTGCACGAACGCCGAGCCGACCGTACCGGTTCCCAGCAGTGCCAGACGACCGCCCGCAAGCGCAGGAATCTCAGCAGCAAGGACGCTCATGCATCCACCACCTGTTTGCGGCGCGCTGCGGCGTCGATCACCGCTTCGGCGCGCTGCAGCGCGGCACCCAGATCGGCCAGCAGGTCACGCTCCGCCTCGATGCCCACCGACAACCGCAGCAGGCCTTCGCTGATGCCGGCCGCAGCACGTGCTTCGGTGGTCATGGCCGCGTGGGTCATGGTGGCCGGGTGTGCGACCAGGCTTTCCACGCCCCCCAGCGATTCGGCCAGGGTGAAACAACGCAGGCCATCGACGAAGGCACGCACCGCTGCATGCGGATCCTCGCCTTCGCAGTCGGCCAGCTCGAAGGACAGCATGGCGCCGAAGCCGCTCTGCTGGCGCGCGGCGATGGCATGGCCGGGGTGATCGGCCAGCCCCGGGTAATAGACGCGCGCCACGGCCGGGTGCGCATCCAGCAGGGCCACGATCGACGCCGTGTTTTCCTGGTGCACGCGCAGGCGGGCATCCAGGGTGCGCAGGCCGCGCAGGGTCAGGAACGCATCGAACGGCGAACCGGTCAGGCCCAGCGCGTTACCCCACCACACCAGCTGCTCGTGCACCGCCGGGTCGCGCGCAATCACCGCACCGCCCACCACGTCGCTGTGGCCGTTGATGTACTTGGTGGTCGAGTGCAGCACCACGTCGGCACCGAACGCCAGCGGCTGCTGCAGCGCCGGTGACAGGAAGGTGTTGTCGACCACCACCTGCGCGCCGGCCTTGTGCGCGGCATCGATGACGAAGCGCAGATCGGTGATGCGCAGCAGCGGGTTGGATGGCGTCTCGATCAGCACCAGCTTCGGCTGGGTGGCCAGCGCCTGGGCGAGCGCGCGCGGGTCGGTCAGGTCGGCGGTAACCAGTTCAAAGTGGCCCTTCTTCGCCAGCGCGTTGAACAGGCGCCAGCTGCCGCCGTAGGCATCGTGGGGCACGACCAGCGTGTCGCCCGGCTGCAGCAGTGCATTCAGCACCAGGTTGATCGCACCCATGCCGGTGGCGGTGATCACGCCGCCAGCACCGCCTTCCAGTTCGGCCAGCGCTTCACCCAGCAGGTCGCGGGTCGGGTTGCCGCTGCGCGTGTAGTCGTACTGCCGCTTGTTGCCAAACCCCTCGAAGCTGAAGTTCGACGACAGCACGATGGGCGGCGTGACCGCACCGTGGGCGGTGTCACGATCAATGCCGGCGCGGACAGCGGCAGTGGTGCGGCTACAGGACGGCTCGTTGGCGTGCAGGCTCATGCGGACTCTCCAGAAGTGCGGAAGGCGGTAGCGAGGATCGCGTCGATGCGATCGGTTTCTTTGAGGAAGGCGTCGTGCCCATAGGGCGAGCGCAGCACGCGCAGGCTGCCGCGCGGGCCCAGCCCTTCGACCAGGCCGACCAGATCGGCCAGCGGCACCAGGCGGTCGCCCTCCACCGCCACCACCACGGTGGGCGGCAGGATCGCGGCAGGGTCGACGCGGTGCAGGTCGATCGATTCGGACAGGCGCAGGTAGGCGGTCACCGGCGTACGCGCGACGTACTGCGCACCGGCCGCATCCAGGTAGTCTTCGGCGGCCACGCGGACGCGGCCGTTGACCACTTCCGGCGCCGCGTCGAAGCGTTCACCGAATTCTTCAGGGGTGCGGTAGCTGAGCATGGCGAACTGGCGGGCCAGCGCCAGGCCATGGTCCTCGCCACACTGCAGCTGGCCCAGGGCCACCGCACGGCGCTGCAGCGCGCGCCAGGCGGCGGCGTACGGGTGCGGGCGGTGCGCGCCGCTGGCCAGGACCAGCTGGCGCACGCGGTTGCGGTGGCGGATGGCGAACTGCTGGCCGACCAGCGCGCCATAGGAATAGCCGACGAAGGCCTTCAGGGTGCGGATGCCGAGATGATCCAGCAACAACGCCAGCGCATCGGCCTGGTCGGCGGTGTCGATCGGCACGTCCAGCGCGCCATCGGCACCGATGAAATCAAAGGCCAGCACGCGCAGCTGCTGCGGATCCAGCGCGCGGCCACTGCCGACCAGGTCCTCGGCCCAGCCCTTCTCGCTGAACTGTGCATTGGACGCGACGTGGCGGTGCGCGGAAATCCCACCAGCCAGCACCACCACCGGCGCGTCGGCCGGCCCCACCCACTCATAGCGCAGGCGTACCGGGTTGGCCCCGGCGTGGCGCATCGACAGCACGGCGGCGAACTCGCCGCGTTCGGCGTGCACGCGGTCATCGACCGGCACGCTGACGGGGACAAAGGATTCGGGGCGGGCGGCGGTGCTGGGGGCGAAGCTCATGGCGGGATCCGTTGGGGGAATCGGCCATCGAGCCTTCGCGGGGCTCGCGTTCGAGATGCACGTGCGGTGCATGGATCGAACCATCTTTCGGTGGACGCCACGGTCCCCGCAGGATTTGGCACCTACGCAGAAGCTTTCGCGTCTGCGGGCTGCCCCGGCTTCAAAGGGCCTGTCCCTCTGCCGGTCTCGATGGTGGAGCCACGATGCCAGCCCTTTCCGGGCATGTCAATCCCTTCATGCGGATAAAGCGATGGAATAAATGAACCACCATTCCGGGAACGGCTGCCGGTTCGCATGTTCAGGATCCGGTACAGTCCCCTGCGCCCTTTCCCGCTGGATCCATCGATGCCCCGCCTGCCCCTGTCCTGCCTGCTGCTGCCTTTGCTGGCCAGCGTAACCGCACACGCCAGCGACTGGCGCCAGGGCTGGGGCCTGGTACCGAAGGCAGATGCGGCCGCGGCCGCGGCCGGCGACGATGCCCCGCAGGCCGCACCAACCACGCGGCTGCAGCTGCAGGCGATGGGCGGGCAATGGCAGGCGCGCATCGACAATCCGCTGGCCGGCCCCGTGCAGATCGAGCTGCGGCCGGCCCCGGGGAGTGCCATCGACGGGCTGCCGCTGCGTTCCCTGGTACAGGGCGGTGGCAGCCTGGTGGTGGGCCACCTGCCGGCCCCGGCCGATGGCCGCAGCCTGGAGGTGCGCCTGCAGTCGGTGCCAGGCAACCCCGCCGCACGCGCCGAGGACGTGGCCTACCGGCTGCCCTTCGAGGCACCGCAGCTGCGGGTGGACCAGGCACCCAACGGTCGCTTCAGCCACCAGGACGAGGAGAACCGCGACGCGGTGGATTTCGCCCTGCCCCAGGCCACCCTGGTGATGGCCGCGCGCGAGGGCACGGTGATGCAGGTGCAGGATGGCTTCAAGGCCAATGGCCAGGACCGCGCGCGCGATGCCGGCCGCGCCAATTTCATCCGCATCCTGCACAGCGACGGCAGCATGGCGCTGTACGGGCACCTGCAGGCCGGCGGCATGCGCGTGCGGCCCGGCCAGGCGGTGCAGGCCGGGCAGCCGATCGGGCTGTCGGGCAACAGCGGCTACAGCACCGCCCCGCACCTGCACTTCGTGGTCCAGGTCAACCGAGGCATGGGCCTGCGCTCGGTGCCGGTGCGCATTTTCACCGCGCAGGGGCAACTGCAGTTCGCCCGCCAGGGCGACGCCGAAGGTGGCACCGGGCGCTGACCAGCCCCGGCCGGTATAATCGGGCGCTTATCTCTTTGAAAAGCGCCCCGGGCGGGCGCCACTGCCATGTCCGAAGTCGCCACCGAAGCGTCGCGTCGCCGCACCTTCGCCATCATTTCCCACCCTGACGCCGGCAAGACCACGCTGACCGAAAAGCTGCTGCTGTTCGGAGGCGCGATCCAGATGGCCGGTTCGGTCAAGGGCCGCAAGGCTGCCCGCCACGCCACGTCCGACTGGATGGCGCTGGAAAAGGAGCGCGGCATCTCCGTCACCTCCTCGGTGATGCAGTTCCCGTACGAAGGCAAGATCGTCAACCTGCTCGACACCCCCGGCCACGCCGACTTCGGCGAGGACACCTACCGCGTGCTGACCGCGGTGGACTCGGCGCTGATGGTGATCGACGTGGCCAAGGGCGTGGAAGAGCGCACCATCAAGCTGATGGAAGTGTGCCGCCTGCGCGACACCCCGATCATGACCTTCATCAACAAGCTCGACCGCGAGGGCAAGGACCCGATCGAGCTGCTGGATGAAGTGGAGACCGTGCTGGGCATCCAGTGCGCCCCGGTGACCTGGCCGATCGGCATGGGCCAGCGCCTGAAGGGCGTGGTCCACCTGCTGACCGGCGAAGTGCATCTGTACGAACCGGGCCGCAACTTCACCCGCCAGGATTCGACCATCTTCCCGTCCATCGATGCGCCCGGCCTGGCCGAGAAGATTGGTGCACAGATGCTGGCCGAGCTGCGCGACGAACTGGAACTGGTGCAGGGCGCCAGCCACCCGTTCGACCTCGACGCCTACCGCGCCGGCAAGCAGACCCCGGTGTTCTTCGGCTCGGGCGTGAACAACTTCGGCGTGCAGCCGCTGCTGGACTTCTTCGTCGAGCATGCCCCGCCGCCGCAGGCGCGCACCACCACCGGCCGCGAGATCGCGCCGGAGGAGAACAAGCTGAGCGGTTTCGTGTTCAAGATCCAGGCCAACATGGATCCGCAGCACCGCGACCGCGTGGCGTTCATGCGCATCTGTTCGGGCCGCTTCAGCGCCGGCATGAAGACCTTCCATGTGCGTACCGGCAAGGACATGAAGCTGGCCAACGCGCTGACCTTCATGGCCAGCGACCGCGAAATCGCCGCTGAAGCGTGGCCGGGCGATGTGATCGGCATCCACAACCACGGCACCATCTCCATCGGCGATACGTTCACCGAAGGCGAAGCGGTCACGTTCACCGGTATTCCGAACTTCGCCCCGGAACTGTTCCGTCGTGCACGCCTGCGCGATCCGCTCAAGCTCAAGCAGCTGCAGAAGGGCCTGGCCCAGCTGTCGGAGGAAGGCGCGACCCAGTTCTTCCGCCCGCTCACCAGCAACGACCTGATCCTGGGCGCGGTGGGTGTGCTGCAGTTCGACGTGGCTGCCTACCGCCTGAAGGACGAGTACGGCGTGGAGGCGACCTTCGAGCCGGTCAGCGTCACCACCGCCCGCTGGGTCCACTGCAGCAATGAGAAGAAGCTGGAAGAGTTCCGCGAGAAGAACGCGCTGAACCTGGCCCTGGATGCGGCCGGCCATCTGGTCTACCTGGCCCCGACCCGGGTGAACCTGCAGCTGGCCCAGGAACGCGCGCCGGACGTGCGCTTCTCGGCCACCCGCGAAGCAGCCCACACCGTGTCGGTGGGCTGAACCTGCGGGGTCAGAGCCCTTTCCTGGCGGAAAGGGGTCTGACCCCGTACACGTGAAAGCCAGGGGTCGGATCCCTTTCCACCCGGAAAGGGCTCTGACCCCTTCGCCACCTTCCGTTCATCCACGCATGGCGTGGATCTACCGCGGACGGTGATGGGCGCGGATTCATCCACCATACGGCGGCGGGGGTGCAAGCGCCCGCCATCGCGGCGATGATAGGGGGGCTGCGGGTCCCCCTCCCCGCGAACTCCGTCATTGCCATGTCCTCCACGACTGCCGCTTCCATCCGTGAAGAAATCGCCAGCGCCCTCACCCACGGGCTCGGCGCCGTGTCCGCGCTGGCCGCAAGCGCCGTACTGATCACCCTGGCCGCCATCTACGGCGACGGCTGGCAGCTGGCCAGCGCCATCGTGTTCGGCATCGCCCTGCTGCTGCTGTACACCGCCTCCACGCTGTATCACGCCATCCAGCACCCGTTGGCAAAGGGCCGCCTGAAGGTCTTTGACCACTGCGCGATCTACATCCTGATTGCCGGCACTTACACGCCATTCACGCTCATCGGCCTGCGTGGGCCGTGGGGCTGGGGCCTGTTCACGGCCATCTGGGCGCTGGCGCTGGGCGGGGTGGTGTTCAAGCTGTTCTACACGGGCCGCTTCAAGGCCCTGTCCACCGGCATCTACATTGCGATGGGCTGGCTGGTGATCGTGGCGATCAAGCCGATGTGGGCCTCCATCGACGGCGCGACGCTGGCCTGGCTGTTCGGCGGCGGCCTGTCCTACACGCTGGGCACCTACTTCTACCACCGCGAATCCATTCCCTATTCGCACGCCATCTGGCACCTGTTCGTCATTGGCGGCAGCGTCTGCCACTTCGTCGCGGTGACCAAGCAGGTGCTGTAAGCCTGTCATCCGGCGCCCCTGTGCACGCCATGCACATGAGCGCTTCGCGCCCCGTCCACCGGGATGGGGCAACCATGGCCATGTGAATGCTGCCCCCGCCCCTGCTGCGCCGCGCGCTTCGCGCTGGCGTTTCCGCCGCCCCGGACCACGTGGCCAGCGCTGGCTGGCCGTGCTGGTGTTCCTGCTGGCCGCACTGCTGATCCTCATCGCGTTGTGGGACTGGAACTGGTTCAAGGGTCCGGTGGAACGCGCGGTGCAGGCGCGCACCGGCCGT
This sequence comes from Stenotrophomonas sp. ESTM1D_MKCIP4_1, assembly GCF_003086895.1. NCBI lineage: Bacteria > Pseudomonadati > Pseudomonadota > Gammaproteobacteria > Lysobacterales > Lysobacteraceae > Stenotrophomonas > Stenotrophomonas sp. ESTM1D_MKCIP4_1. Next base: position 3,211,910 of record NZ_CP026004.1, read on the forward strand.
GCCCTGCACATCGGCCACCTCGACGTCGACCTCGGCCGCACCAGTACGATCCGCGCCGATGCCATCACCTTCGCCAATGCCACGTGGTCCAAGCAGGCCAACATGGCCAGTGCCGACCGCGTGGAGATCGACGTGCGGGTCTGGCCGCTGCTCCGCGGCAGCATCCAGCTTCCGGAAGTCCGCCTGACCCGTCCTGATGTCCTGCTGGAAACCGCGCCGCGCAAGGGCGACGCCGGCAACTGGGATTTCCTGCCCGCCAGCGATGGCAAGAGCACGCTGCAACTGAAGGGCCTGCGCATCGATGATGGCCGTCTGCAGTTCCTGGATGCGCTGGGCCGCACCGACATCCGCGTGGGCGTGCGCAGCGGCGAACCGAAACAAGCCGACGCTGCCCCGCCGCTGCTGGTGAAAGGCCAGGGGCGCTGGCAGGGAAATCCATTCACGCTCAGTGGCGGCACCGAATCGCCGCTGCAGCTGAGCGACAGCGAACACCCGTTCCGTATCCACCTCGATGGCCGTGCGGGCGGCACCCATGCCGTGGCCACCGGCACGCTGACCAACCCGTTTGCGCTGCAGGTGTTCGACCTGCAGTTCGCGCTCAGCGGCCAGGATCTGGCCGACCTCTATCCGCTGCTGGGCATCGCCATCCCCCCCTCGCCGCCCTATGCCCTCGATGGCCGCCTGAAGCGCGACCACAACACCTGGCGCTACGAAGGGTTCACCGGCAAGGTGGGTGACAGTGATCTGGGCGGCAGCCTGCAGTTTGAAGTGGGCCGGGACCGCCCGCGCCTGACCGCTACGCTGGAATCGCGCCGGCTTGATTTCGACGATCTCGCCGGCTTCGTCGGCGCACCGCCGAAGACCGGTGGCGGTGAGACCGCCAACGCCGAACAGAAGGCACAGGCCGCAGAGGTCGCCGCCAGCCTGCGGGTACTGCCGGACACGCCCTACAACCTGGGCAAGCTGCGCGCCATGGATGCCGACGTGCGCTGGAAGGCCCACCGCATCAATGCGCCCTCGCTGCCGCTGGACGACATGGACGCGCACCTGCTGCTGGACGATGGCGTGTTGCGGCTCGATCCCCTGAACTTCGGCGTGGCCGGCGGTGACATCCGCAGCACCATCCGCATGGACGCACGCCGGCCGCAGATCGCCACGGCACTGAAGGCCAGCGTGCGTGGCGTGGAGCTGGGCCAGCTGTTCCCCGATGCAAAGCTGGCCGAACAGGCCAAGGGTGGCATCAGCGGCCAGATCGACCTGGCCGGGCGCGGCAATTCCATTGCCGCCATGCTCGGCAGCAGCAGCGGCGATGTGGGCGTGGCGATGGGCCGTGGCCATGTCGGCAACCTGGTGATGGAGCTGGCCGGCCTGGACATAACCGAGTCGCTGAAATTCCTGTTCACCGGTGACCGGCAGATTCCGCTGCGCTGCGCGTTCGCTGATTTCGGCGTGCGCGACGGCCTGATGACCAGCCGCACCATGGCGGTGGACACCACCGATACGATCATCATCGGCGAAGGCAGCGTGAGTCTGCGCGATGAGCAGATGGACCTGCTGCTGAAGCCGCGCCCGAAAGACAAGAGCATCCTGGTGCTGCGCTCACCGCTGCGCATCGGCGGCACGTTCAAGGATCCTTCGTTCCGGCCGGACTTCAAGGCCCTGGGCCTGCGGGGTGCAGTCGCCCTGGCCCTGGGCAGCATCGCCCCACCGGCAGCGCTGCTGGCCACGATCGAACTGGGGCCGGGCAAGGATGCCAACTGCGGCGGGCAGTACGCGAAGTAGATCCACGCCATGCGTGGATGGTCTCCGCGCAGTAGATCCACGCCATGCGTGGATGATTTCCGCGCAGTAGATCCACGCCATGCGTGGATGATTTCCGCGCAGTAGATCCACGCCATGCGTGGATGATTTCCACATGGAAAAGCATCCACGCATGGCGTGGATCTACAGGACCGCCAGCGGAAAAAGACCTACCCCGCGACGATGTACTGCTGCAGCTGATCCAACTCCCGCCGCTGCGAATCGATCACCGCTTTGACCAGGTCGCCAATGGAGATCACCCCCAGCACCGAACCCGATTCCACCACCGGCAGGTGACGGATGCGGTAATCGGTCACCAGCTGCAGGCAGTGCTCCACCTGCTCGCCTGGCGACACCGTCACCACTTTCGCCGTCATGATCTCGGACACAGCCGTGTCGCGCGAGGAACGATCGTGCAGCACGATCTTGCGCGCGTAATCGCGCTCGGACAGGATGCCGACCAGTCGCGGCCCCTCCATCACCAGCACCGCACCGATGCCTTTCTCGGCCATCAACCGGATCGCATCGATCACCGCCGCGCCCGGCGCGACCGCATGCACTTCAGGGGACTTGCCGTCCAACAGTTGCCGTACCGACGTCATCTGCCTGCCCTCCCAGGGTGGGTTGCAGGCCCGAGTCTGCCACGGAAGGCGCCAACCACGCGTCAACCAGGTACAACGGCCGCTGCTTGGACTCCTCGTACAGCCGGCCCAGGTATTCACCGATCAGCCCCAGGGCGATCAGCTGCACGCCCCCCAGGAAAAGGATCACCGCCATCATCGTCGGCCAGCCCGCCACGCGGTCGCCGTACAGGGCCGCCTTGACGATCACCCACCCGCCGAACACGAAGGCCGCTGCCGCAGTCGCCAGACCCAGGTAGGTGGCTGCCCGCAGCGGCACGGTGGAAAACCCGGTGATGCCTTCCAGTGCGAAGTTCCACAGATTCCACAGGCTGAACTTGCTGTTGCCGGCCAGGCGCGCATGGCGGTGGTAGGGCACGGCCACGCGCCGGAAACCGACCCAGCTGAAGAGGCCCTTCATGAAACGGTGCCGCTCGCGCATCTCGCGCAGCGCACTGAGGGCGCGCGGCGAGAGCAGGCGGAAGTCGCCGGTGTCGGCGGGGATCGGCGTACGTGACAGGCGGCCGATCACACGGTAGAAGATCGCAGCGGTGGTCCGCTTGCTCCAGCTCTCGCCGTCGCGCACCCGGCGCGTGCCATAGACGTTGTCATAGCCCTGCTTCCAGTGGGCCACGAAGGTCGGCACCAGCTCGGGCGGATCCTGGCCATCGGCATCGAGGATCATCGCAGCGCCCTCGCGGACCTGGTCCAGCCCGGCGGTCAGCGCCGCTTCCTTGCCGAAGTTGCGCGACAGCCGCAGTGCCGAGACACGCGGGTCGGGATGGGCCAGCCGCTCGATCACGTCCCAGGTGGCATCGGTGCTGCCGTCATCGACATACAGGATGTGTCCGTCGATATCCTCCAGCGCGTCGAGCACCGCGCACAGGCGCGGGTGCAGCTGGGGCAGCGCCAACTCCTCGTTATGGGCGGCGATGACGAAGGTCAGGCGTTGGCGGCTCATGCCGGGATTGTACGTCGCTGGCGGGCTTGCAGCCCGCCGGCCCGCCAGGAGCAAGGGCAGAAGCAGCGCCTTCCTGATGCGTGGGGAGGCGGAGGGCATGGCCGTACAGGACACGCGGTGAATACGTCCATGTAGCTCGTAGGCGCCGTCCGTGGCGCCTACGGTCCTGCACGGCCATGCCCTCCGCCTCTGGACACGTTCCCGCGAGCGCGGTGCATGCACGCGCTGCCCTCTGCTTTTGGTAGCTGCCAACCTTGGTTGGCACAGCCTTTGATCCTGCTTCTTCTTTTGATTTTGAATTCCCGCTCTCGTTCCGCGCGCGCAGGAAACTGTCAGGCGGGGGAAGGGCGGCCCAGGCAGGACCGTTGGCGCCATGGATGGCGCCAACGAGCCCCCATGGGTGAGGGCGCTTTGCTTGCGAAGCACTGCTTCGCAAGCGCCCGAACGCACAGCCGCCAGCGGCTGGGCCGGACCCCGGAGGGGGGTTTACGGCGTGTCCTGCCTGTCGCCTTGCTCCGGCTCCAAGCAAGGAAAAACAAGGCGCCGCGAAACCATCAACCGTTACTCCTCCAGATACCCCGCCCCGCCCAGCTGCCGGGCCTGGCGCTGGATCCACGCCGCCCGCCGCTGCACGTACGGCCCCGGCTTGGCCGCGTTGTAGCGCCGCGGCGCCGGCAGCACCGCCGCCAACCGGGCACTTTCGCCCGGCGCCAGGCGCGCCGCATCCTTGCCCCAGAACGTCCGCGCAGCCGCTTGCGCGCCATACACGCCATCACCGAACTCGGCGATGTTGGCGTACATCTCCAGGATGCGTTCCTTCGGCCAGAACGCCTCGATCAACACCGTGTACCAGACCTCCAGCCCCTTGCGGATCCAGCTGCGGCCCTGCCACAGGAACAGATTCTTGGCCACCTGCTGGCTGATCGTGCTGGCCCCGCGCAGGCGCCCACCCCGGGCGTTGTGGTCACGCGCCTTCTCGATGGCCTGCAGATCGAAACCGTTATGCTCGGGGAAGCGCTGGTCCTCGGCCGCCACCAGCGAGATCGGCAGGCTCGGCGCCATCTGGTCCAGGTCGCGCCACTGGTAATGCAGCCGGTAGGACCAGTCGCCCTCGCCCAGTGCCTCGCCATAGCGCCACAGCATCACCGTGGACAGCGGCGGGTCGACGAAGCGCAGCACCAGCACCTGCAGGCAGCTGAAGCCCACGAACAGCACCGGCAGCCACAGCAGCCGCTTCCAGCGCCAGCGCCGCCGGACCGGCGCGGTCGGCGCGGTCGGCGCGGTCGCCGCGGCCTGCTGGGCCTCCACCTTGTCCTGCTCTCCCCCTGCCCCCATTACTGGTGCATCCTTCTCATGCCTGGTTGTCGGCGCATTATCCGGCAACCGCCCCTGTTTACGCGCGATGTGAGCCGATGACCGCCCAACCCGATTCCCTGATCCGCTTCCTGCTGCCCGACGCCGGCGTCCGTGGTGTGCACGTGCAACTGCAGGCCACCTGGCAGGAAATCCTGTCCCACGCCGTGTATCCGGACAACGCCGCTGCACTGCTCGGCGAGGCCTGCGTGGCCTCGGCCCTGTTCACCGGCCACACCAAGGTGGATGGCCGCCTGTCCATCCAGCTGCGCAGCAGCACCGGCCTGCGCACCCTGTTCGCCGAATGCACCGCCGCCGGCACCCTGCGCGGCATCGCCCAGCTGGCCGACGGCGCTGACGCCCCGCGTGACCTTTCCGACCTGGGCAGCGACGCCCTGCTGGCGATCACCATCGAGAACCCCGGTCTGGACCCGCGCGAACCGCAGCGCTACCAGAGCCTGGTGGGCCTGACTGCGCCGGCGCTGGATGAGGCCTTCGAGGACTACTTCCGCCAGTCCGAACAGCTGCCGACCCGCCTGCTGCTGGCCGCCGACCGGCAAGGTGCCGTGGGCCTGCTGCTGCAGAAGCTGCCCGGCGACGAAGGCGACGACGATGGCTGGGCCCGTGCCAGCGCCCTGTTCGACACGCTGGGCAAGGCCGAACTGCTGGCCACGCCGGCCGAGCAGATGCTGCATCGCCTGTTCCACGAGGAGAAGCCGGAACTGATGGGCAGCAAGCCGCTGGCCTTCGGTTGCTCCTGCTCGCGTGAGCGCGTTGCCTCGATGCTGGTCTCGCTGGGCGAGGAAGAAGCCCGCGCCGCCGCTGAAGATACCGGCTCGGTGGACGTCCGCTGCGAATTCTGCGGACGGGAGTATCACTTTCCGTTGACGGAGTTCGGCATACTGTTCCACGGTGCCGAGGGGGCTGTACCGGCACCTGAACGACTTCAATGAATGAGCAGGTCTTGTGTTCTGGGGAGGATCAAGGCTTGTTAAGATTTCATAAACACCCTAGGATCGAGTTCCCGCCCCAGCGGGAACTTCCGTTGTCCATCCCTGTCTGAACTGGTCCGATGCGTACCTTCCTGCGTCTACCGCTGGCCCTGCTGATCGCCCTTGGCGCGATCACGGGCGCGCATGCGCAGAGCAAGGACACCCGCACCGTGCTGCCGGTCTGGAACAAGGGCAGCGGCAAGGTCGAGGCGTTGCTGTACCTGGAGCCGACCGGTGAACAGGCTGCCGGTGCCCGTTGGCACTTCGGCCGCAATTCACTGGACGCCGCCTTCGGCCTGTCCTCGGGCGATTCGCTGGGCCTGCTCTGCAACAGCAGCAGCGGTACCAGCATCAGCGGTCTGGCCAGCCAGTGCATGCTGGCCAGCCTGGGCGATGACGATGATGCCATCGGACCGAACTCCCGCCGCCTGACCGGCACCGCTGCGCTCAACCGCGGTGTCAACCGCCTGGGCATCACCGCCGGTACCAGCCGCGAGACCCTGCCGGCCTGGCTGGCCTCGCCGAACAAGACCCCTTCCCTGCGCGCCGAGCAGAACGACCTGACCGTGTTCGCCCAGCGCAACATCGGCCGCGAGGGCTTCGTCTCCATCGCCGGTACCTATGCCAAGGCGCGTCTGGTGCCGATTTCCGATGCATCGCCCGCCCTGGTCGACCGCTGGGACAGCAAGAGCCTGAGCCTGGGTGCCGGCTACGGCAACTTCAGCGGCAGCATCATCGGCCGTGTGGTCGACGTTCCGGGCAAGCCCGGCAAGTGGGAAGGCCTGGGCATCGGCCTCACCTGGCGCACACCGTGGTCTGGCCAGCTGACCGTCGGCGCCGAGAACGTGATCAGCCGCGGCAAGAATCCGTTCTCCCCGCGCAACGAAAGCAACGACGACGGCACCGTGCCGTACGTGCGTTACGAGCAGGATCTGTAACCGGCTTCCCCGTCTTCGTACGTGAGCTCCACATCATCAGGGCGCCCCAGGGGCGCCCTGTTTGTTTCTACGGGTAACGATGGAGCCTGGGCACCGCCGGCTTGTTACGTTCAGACACAAAGTGACACGTATCAACAGAAACTTTTTTTCTGACAAAACGATACTCAAGTCACGATTGTGTCTCAGTCATGTACTACAAGTCATTGAATCGAAAAGATTCCGTACAGCTGAATTGAGCTCAGGGGACTGCAGTTAACGCTGCTTTAATTTTCCGGGGGGCGCCGTTACTATCGGTTCAGCCTTGCGTTTTTTTGGATCCACTTTTTGCGATCCACACGCAGGCAACAACCCAGCCAAGATTTCCTTGGAGAGAGAGAGCCAATGAATTTCAAGTCCAACAAGCTGCGTGATGCGGTCGTCATCGCGCTGGTCGCCGGCGCGACGACATCCATCGCCGCCGAGGCCCAGGAAGCAACCAACCTGGACCGCATCTCGGTCACCGGTTCGCGCATCCGCCAGGTTGACACCGAAACCGCACAGCCGGTGCTGAGCGTCAGCCGCGCGGCCATCGAAAAGAGCGGCTTCAAGACGGTCGCCGATGTGCTGCAGAACATCTCTGCCGCCGGTTCTCCGGCCATCAGCCGTTCCGAGCCGCTGTCCTCGGGCGAAATGGTCGGTGGCTACTACATCGACCTGCGCAACCTGGGCGCGCAGCGCACGCTCATCCTCGTCGATGGCAAGCGTCTGGGTGCCAGCGTCAGCGGCTACCAGGACGTTTCGCAGATTCCGTCGGCCATCGTCGAACGCATCGACGTGCTGAAGGATGGTGCGTCTTCGATCTACGGTTCGGATGCGATGGCGGGCGTGATCAACATCATCACCCGCAAGAACTTCGAGGGCATGGAAGCCAACGTCTACACCGGTCAGTACAGCGAAGGTGACGGCCAGAAGCAGAGCATGGACTTCGTCACCGGCTTCACCGGTGATCGCGGCTCGGTGACCATCGGCGCCGAGTACTCGAAGGAAAAGGCTGTCTGGGCCAAGGATCGCTGGTTCTCGCAGTCCTCGCGCACCAACCGTCACCCGACCGCCGGCTGGACCTCGGTCAGCCAGTGGGGCGCGGTCTACGATCCCACTGATGCTGATTCCCCGCTGCTGACCCTGAACCGTGGTGGCAACCCGTATGACGCGGGCGATTTCCACGAGACCGATCTGACCCCGATCACCGGCGACGTCAGCAATTCCAACGAGCAGATGCAGCTGCTGACCCCGACCGAACGTCGCAGCGTGTTCGCGAACGTTCAGTACGACCTGACCGACAACGTGCGCTTCAGCGGCGACCTGATGTACACCCGCCGCGAATCCGAAGCCCAGGTCGCGGGCTATCCGCTGCAGTCCGAGGCGTACACGAACCTCGGCTCCATCTGGTCGGCTGACAGCTACTACAACCCCTTCGGTCAGGACATGGCGTACGTGCGCCGCGGCTGGGAAGTGCCGCGCGTGTCCAACAACAAGCTGACCACGTTCCGCTTCAGCGGCGCGCTGCAGGGCTCGTTCCAGTTCAATGACAAGTTCTTCGACTGGGAAGCGGGTTACCTGTACCAGAACTCGGAGAACAACCAGAGCCAGACCGGCAACTACAATGTGCTGGCTGCCAATGCGGCGACCGGTGCATCGTTCTTCAACCCGGATACCGGTCGCGTCGAGTGCGGCACGGCTGCGGGCCTGGCCGCTGGCACCAACCCGGCCTACGGCGCCGGCGCAGGCGGCTGCATTCCGTGGAATCCGGCCATTCCGTTCGGCCGCGTCGGTGACGGCGGCCTGACCGGCAATCCGGATCTGCAGCAGTTCCTGTTCCCGACCACGCACAACGTCGGCGAAACCACGATGACCTCCTACTACGCGAACATCGCGGGTAGCATCGTCACCCTGCCGGCAGGCGACCTGGGCTTCGCACTCGGCTACGAGTACCGCGAAGAAAAGGGCAGCTTCAACCCGGACGCCCTGTCGCAGTCGGGCTACTCGACGGATCTCGCGTCGGGCCCCACCGGCGGCAAGTACGACGTCAATGAAGTGTACCTGGAGCTGAATCTGCCGATCCTGGCCGACCTGCCCGGCGCACGCGAGCTGAGCCTGAGCGCGGCCACCCGCTTCTCGGACTTCAGCACCTTCGGCAACACGACCAACAGCAAGTTCGGCCTGAAGTGGCGCCCGATCGACCAGCTGCTGGTTCGCGCAACCTATGCTGAAGGCTTCCGCGCGCCGACCATCGCCGACCTGTACGGCGGCAGCTCGCAGTCGTTCGAGTACTTCACCGATCCCTGCGATACGTCGTTCGGCCTGGCCGCAACCGACGCTGCCACCGCCCAGCGTTGTGCTGCCGCCCTGGGCGCGCTGGCACCGACGTTCCGTCAGCTCAAGCAGGGCTACGTCCCCGCCGAAGGCCCGGATGAGCAGAGCCCGGTGCCGTTCATTTCCGGCTCGAACCCGAACCTGACCCCGGAAACGTCGAAGTCGAAGACGGTCGGCCTGGTCTGGAGCCCGAGCTTCGCCGAAGGCCTCAACCTGAGCCTGGACTGGTTCAACATCAAGATCGAAAACACGATCGTTGCCGATACGCCGACGGATCAGCTCAACGACTGCTATGTGCTTGGCATCGCTGAGCGTTGCTCGACCTTCACCCGTGATGCGACCCGCGGCTTCGTCAACACGCTGAGCTACGGCAGCCGTAACGCTGGTTTCATCGAAACCGAAGGCTTCGATTTCGACGCCAGCTACCGTTACGCCACCGACGCGTGGGGCACCTTCAACTTCAACCTGCAGAACACGTACGTCACCAAGAATGTTCTGAAGACCGCCAACGACGACTCGCCGGTACAGATCTACAACGGCTTCGGCAGCAACTTCCGCCTGAAGTCCAATCTGTCCATTGGCTGGGAGTTCGGCGACTTCGGCATCACCTGGGGCACCCGTTACTTCTCCAGCGTGAAGGAGCGTTGCTACTACGACACCGAGTGCTCGCTGCCCGATTACGGCTCGCCGGATCCGGCCCGCAACCAGGCGCAGAACAAGCGTGGCGCGACCACCTTCCACGACGTCCAGTTCTCCTGGAACGCCCCGTGGAATGCGACCATCGGTGTCGGTGCACGCAACGTGTTCGATCACTACGGCCCGCAGATGTACTCCAACCCGAATTCGCAGTACGCCTACTACGGCGGCTACGACATCGGTCGCCTGATCTACATGCAGTACAAGCAGAAGTTCTGATCGGTTGATTGATCGCTGACTTCAGCAACGGCCCCGCAAGGGGCCGTTGTTTTTCCTGCCTCGCCCACCTGCCACGCAGGCGCGCAGGCAACAAAAAAGCCGCGACCCTGTCGCGGCTTTTTCGTACACCTGGAACTGCATCACCCGTTCGGAATCAACGTCTCGATCAGGTGTTCCACGTAGGCCTCGAAATCCTCGCGCGCCTGCTTGGGCTGCTGCAGCTGCAGCGAAAGCTGCAGGAAGCCGACATAGGCCGCGTAGGCCAACCGTGCACGATGGCGCGCATCGGTCGAACTGAGCCCGGCCTGGCGGAACGAGGCCACCAGGTAATCCAGGCGGCGCTGCGACACACGGTCGATCACCGGCCGCACCATCGGGTGGTCGAGCGCCTTCAGCAGTTCGCTGTAGATGATGTGCGGCTGCACTTCGTGCGCCACCATCTGGAACAGCTGGCGCAGGCGCGCGCGCGGATCAGGGACGTCTTCCAGGCTGCCGAAGACCTGCTCCTGCTCGAACAGCTCCCAGCGTTCCAGCGCTGCCTGCAGCAGGGCATCGCGCGAAGGGAAGTGCCAGTAGAAGCTACCCTTGGTCACCCCCAGGCGGCGCGCCAGCGGTTCCACCGCGACGGCACCCACACCTTGTTCAGCAATCAGATCGAGGGCCGCCTGTGCCCAGTCTTCGGCACTGAGGCGGCTGTTGCGGCCGGCACGCGGTTCGCCGGCAGAAGCGTCAGGTTGATTCATGGGGACGATTTAACCATACGGCGGGGTTCGTTGCAGTACGCCGTTGCGCGCGAAACCGTCGCGGGGCGGGCAATGACGCCTTCCGCAGCGCACCATACTGCATGGTATTGACTTCCATCACCAGCAATCCATACTAGCGAGTATGGTTATGCCCCCGACTCCCGCTGCGTTCCATGACCTGCGTCTGGAGGCGGCCCATGGTGCCCACCTCGCCGCGACCGCCAGTGACCACGGGCGCCGTGGGCGGGTGCTGTTCGCGCATGGCTTCGGCCAGACCCGCCACGCCTGGGATGCCACCGCCCGTGCACTGTCCGCCGCTGGCCTGCAGACGCTGGCCTACGATGCGCGCGGCCACGGCGATTCGGACTGGAATGCCGCCGACCTGCCCTATCACGGCGAACAGTTCGCCGATGACCTGATCGTGCTGGCCGGTGAGCAGCCGCGCCCACCGGTGCTGGTCGCCGCGTCGATGGGCGGCCTGTTCGGCCTGCTCGCCGAATCGCGCTGGCCGGGCCTGTTCTCGGCGATGGTGCTGGTGGATATCACCCCGCGCTGGGACACCGCAGGTGTGGAGCGCATCCTGGCCTTCATGACCGCCCATCCCGAGGGTTTCACCTCGCTCACCCACGCCGCCGATGTGATTTCGGCCTATCTGCCGCACCGCCCGCGCAAATCCGAGCAGTCGCTGCGGGCGCTGCTGCGCGAGGATGGCGAGGGCCGTTGGCGCTGGCACTGGGACCCGCGCCTGGTGGCCGAACTGGCCCGCGACAGCGAGCAGCACCAGGGTGCGCTGGCCGCCGCCGCGCGCCAGGTGAAGTGCCCGCTGCTGCTGGTCAGCGGCGGCCGCAGCGATCTGGTCACGCCGCAGACCGTGGCCGAATTCCTGGCATTGGCGCCGCACGCGCGCCACGTACAGTTGCCGCAGGCCACGCACATGGTCGCCGGTGATGACAACGACGCCTTTACCGCTACTGTGTTGGACTATCTGGACGTGTTGCCTGCGGTGGATGCCGCAGCTTCGTCCGCCACAAACGAGCACGTCACCGGAGCACGCTCATGAGCATCGTTCTTCCCTTCCTCGCCCTGCTGCTGGCAGGCGCGTTCGTCGCCTACCACCGCATGCGGCTGCTGACCTGGACGCTGATCAGCGTGGCCCTGCTGGCCGCCTGCTGGTTCGTGCCCTACGTCAACCAGACCGCCACGATCGTCGCCGCTGCCGTGCTGGCCGTGATTGCCGTGCCGCTGCTGCTGCCGTTCATCCGCAAGCCGCTGCTGACCGGCCCGATGATGAAGGTGTTCCGCAAGGTGCTGCCGCCGCTGTCGCAGACCGAGCGCATCGCGCTGGAAACCGGCTCGGTCGGTTTCGAGGGCGAGCTGTTCACCGGTGATCCGGACTGGAACATCCTGCTGAACTACCCCAAGCCGCAGCTGACCGCCGAAGAACAGGCCTTCCTTGATGGCCCGGTCGAAGAACTGTGCACGATGGTCAACGACTGGGAAATCACCCACGTCCACGCTGACCTGCCGCCGGAACTGTGGGCCTTCATCAAGAAGAACAAGTTCTTCGGCATGATCATCCCGAAGGAGTATGGCGGCCTGGGCTTCTCCGCGCTGGCCCACCACAAGGTCATCCAGAAGCTGGCCTCGGTGTCCTCGGTGGTCAGTTCCACCGTCGGCGTGCCGAACTCGCTGGGCCCGGGTGAACTGCTGGTGCATTACGGCACCCAGGAACAGAAGGACCAGTATCTGCCGCGCCTGGCCGATGGCCGCGAAGTGCCCTGCTTCGGCCTGACCGGTCCGTTCGCCGGTTCCGACGCCACGTCCATTCCCGACTACGGCATCGTCTGCAAGGGCGAGTGGAACGGCGAGCAGGTGCTCGGCGTCAAGCTGACCTTCGACAAGCGCTACATCACCCTGGCCCCGGTGGCGTCGCTCATCGGCCTCGCCTTCCGCATGTACGACCCGGATGGCCTGATCGGCGACACCCGCGATATCGGCATAACCCTGGGCCTGCTGCCGCGCGATACCGCCGGCGTGGAGATCGGCCGTCGCCACTTCCCGCTGAACTCGACCTTCCAGAACGGTCCGATCAGGGGCAAGGACGTGTTCATTCCGCTGACCCAGCTGATCGGCGGCGCTGCGATGGCCGGCAAGGGCTGGAACATGCTCAACGAGTGCCTGGCTGTGGGCCGCTCGATCACCCTGCCCTCCACCGCCAGTGGCGGTGCCAAGGCGGGCGCTGCAGTCACCGGCGCCTACGCGCGCATCCGCAAGCAGTTCGGCCTGTCGGTCGGCCGCTTTGAAGGCGTGGAAGAAGCGCTGGCCCGCATCGGCGGCAAGGCCTACAAGATCAGCGCGCTGTCGCAGGCCACGGCTGCTGCGGTGGACCGCGGCGACGTGCCGTCGGTGCCCTCGGCCATCGCCAAGTACCACTGCACCAGCATGAGCCGCGAAGTGATCTCGGACATGATGGACGTGATCGGCGGCAAGGGCATCATCCTGGGGCCGCGCAACTTCGCCGGCCGCAGCTGGCAGGCCGCGCCGATCGCGATCACCGTGGAAGGCGCCAACATCATGACCCGCAGCCTGCTGATCTTCGGCCAGGGTGCGATCCTCTGCCACCCGTGGGTGCTGAAGGAAATGAAGGCCGCGCAGGATCCCGACACCCGTGCCGGCCTGCAGGACTTCGACCGCAGCCTGTTCGGCCACATCCGCTACGGCATTTCCAATGCGGTGCGTTCGTTCTGGTTCGGCCTGACCGGCGCGCGCTTCGGAGCCGCCCCGGGCGATGCCTACACCCGCCGTTACTTCCGCAAGCTGGACCGCTACTCGGCCAACCTGGCACTGATGGCTGACATCTCGATGATGACCCTCGGTGGCAAGCTGAAGTTCAAGGAATCGCTGTCCGGCCGCCTGGGCGACGTGCTGAGCCATGTGTACATGACCAGTGCCATGCTCAAGCGCTACCACGACGAAGGCGCACCGCAGGCCGACCAGCCGCTGCTGGCCTGGGCCTTCCATGACAGCGTGCACAAGATCGAAGAGTCGCTGTCGGCGGCCCTGCGCAACTTCCCGATCCGTCCGATCGGCTGGCTGATGTGGGCGCTGATCTTCCCGCTGGGCCGCCGCGCCGAAGCTCCGGGCGACCGCCTGAGCCGCCGCGTCGCTGCCCTGCTGATGGCGCCGAACGAAGCCCGCGACCGCCTGGCCAGTGGCGTGTTCCTGACCCCCTGCGAGAACAACCCGGGCGGCCGCATCAACAGCTACCTGAGCAAGGCGATCATGGCCGAGCCGGTGGAGCGCAAGTTCCTGAAGGCGCTGAAGAGCAAGGGCATCGAAGCGCTGGACTTCAAGGCGCAGCTGGACGAGGCCGTGGCCGAAGGCGTGATCACCCAGGACGAGCGCAGCCTGCTGGAAGAACTGCGCACGCTGACCCTGGACACCATCACCGTGGACGACTTCGACACCCACGAACTGCGTGCGGCCAGCTACTACGACCGCCAGCACAAGGATCCGCATTCGCAGGCAGCGTGATCGCTTGGAGTAAGCGGACATGAAAACGGCGGGCTTCGGCCCGCCGTTTTTTTGTGGAGGGTGCGGAGCCACGCATTGCGTGGCTCTACCGCAGTAGATCCACCCCATGGGTGGATACGCGCACCGCCATCACACGATTACGCCGGCACGAACCACCATGCCAGCGCAGCCAGCACCGCGGGCAGCGCCTGGATGAAGAAAATGCGCTTGTTCACACTCCACGCGCCGTAGCAGCCCGCCACGATCACGCAGCCCAGCGAGAAGTTCACCAGCATCGGCAGGTGATCGAACAGGCCCCAGAACAGACCCGCCGCCAGGAAGCCGTTGTACAGACCCTGGTTGGCCGCCAGCACGCGGGTGATCTCGGCCTTCTCCGGCGTGTTGCGGAACGTCTTCAGGCCCAGCGGACGGGTCCACAGGAACATTTCCAGCACCAGGAAGTAGACGTGCAGCAGTGCGACCAGCAGGGTCAGGGCGAGTGCGATCCAGTACATGGGCGGTTCCTTGAACGGAGAGGGAGAATGGGGTCAGATCCCTTTCCCTGCGGGAAAGGGATCTGACCCCGGCAAATCAGCGGTCGCGCGGCAGCTTCTTCTCTTCGCGCAGCACGCCAAACGCGGCGGCCGTCATGCAGGCCGCTGCCAGGATGCCGCCAACGAATACCACGTGCGAACCCAGCAGCGACAGCGCCTTGTGCACCCAGGTGAAGCTGAGGTCGGCACCGCGGTAGATCACGGTGTCGATGGCCGCGCCGGCCTTGTAGCGCCATTGGCGATCCACGCGGGTGTAGATGGTCTCGCGTGCCGGCTTGAACAGCGAAAACTCACTGGCCCGGGTCAGCACCTGCACCACCGCCACCATCATCGGCAGCGGCGAGGCGGCCAGCACCGAGAAGCCGAGCAGGATGGCAAAGGCGGGAATCAGCAGGGCCGGTGCGATGCCGTGGCGCGACAGCAGCCAGCGGGTCAGGCTCAGCTGCAGCAGCAGGGTCAATGCGTTCACCGCCAGATCGATGCGCGAGAAGAACGCCGTGCTGGCCGCCGGGTCGCTGAAGGCGGCACGCACGATGCTGGCCTGCTGGTTGTACAGCAGCGTGCCCACACCCACGCCGAACACCACCAGGACTGCCAGCCAGCGCAGCAGTGGTTCGCGCACGATCAGCTTGAGGCCATCGAGCACGCTGCCGCCCATCGGCTTCTCGCCGGACACCAGCGCCTGCTCGCGCTCGCGCAGCACTGCCCAGTGCCGCAGGCGCCAGATGCAGACCAGGCAGACGAGCAGGAATCCCGCGGACACCAGCATCAGGTTGGCGATGCCCACGCGCTGCACCAGCGCGCTGGTGATGATCGGGCCGAGAAACGCACCGACGGTGCCGGCCGCGCCGATGTAGCCGTAGTACGCACGCGCCTGCGCATTGCTGAAGACATCGGCCATGAAACTCCAGAACACGGCCACCGCGAACAGGTTGAAGACCATGATCCAGAGGAAGAACGCCATGCCCCGCCCCGGCACCCCGCTGTCGAACAGCAGGTAGAACAGCAGCAGGGTGACGATGAAGAAGCCATACACCACCGGCAGGAACACCCGCCGCGGGAAGCGGCTGACCAGCCAGCCGTAGACCGGCTGCAGCACCAGCATGATCACGAACACGCAGGTGAACAGGAACTGCAGGACGAAGTCCTTCAGGGCGATGCCATGGCTGGCGAACCAGCCGATCAGCAGCGGCGGAAAGACCGTCTCCAGATCCGCCGAGGCCGCCATCGCCTCGCGCACCGGACGCAGCACGTAATAGCCGCTGAGCAGGCAGAAGAAATACAGGAACGACCACCACAGCGCGGGTGATTCGCGCAGCGCCGCCACAAGCCCGCGCAGCGGCCCTTTGCCCGTGGCCGCGCTCACGCCGTTGCCCTGGCCGGAACCCAGCGGTTGGATGACGACATGGCAGGCTCCGGGGGCGGTGAAGCGCGTACGTTAGACAATGCACTGCAACATCGCCAGCGCGCCGTGTGCCGATGCCGCCGCACAGGCGCTGCGCAGGGCGCGCGCGGGAACGTCTGGGCGCCATCGACGAGCGTCAAAAAACCAACTTTTTCAATCAGATGCGCATTCATCTTCGCTTTGTTTGTGCACAGGCGAAAAGCGGCGCTAGAATCACAAACAGCAGTCGCGCACGGGTCCAAACCGATGAAAATGAACAACCTGCGTCGCCCGATCCGGGTGGCGGCCACCGGTCTGCTGGGCATGCTGATGCCCGTGGCATTGTCCACCACCGCGCAGACACCGCCGGCCCTGCCGCCGATGCCGACCAACATTGAAACCGCTGCGGGCCCGAGCGTCGCCCACACCCAGCCGGCGGCCTACCGCACCGGCCTGGTGCCGCAGGTGCAGCTGCCTGCCGCCGGCTTCAACGTCGCCCACATCGAATCGATGGCGCAGCAGCTGACCTATGGCGAGCGTGTGCCGGGCATGGCCGTGGCCATCGTGCAGGGCGGCCGCGTGCTGAGCGCGCGCGGCTACGGCGTCACCGATGTCAACAATCCGCTGCCGGTCGACGCGCACACCGTGTTCCGCCTGGCATCGCTGTCCAAGGCCTTCGCCGGCACGATGGCCGGCCTGCTGGTCAACGATGGCACGCTGCGCTGGGACAGCAAGGTCACCGATTACGTGCCGGGCTTCCGCCTCAACTCCCCAGAAGCGACCGACCGCCTGACCGTGGCCGATGTGCTCAGCCACCGCGTCGGCCTGCCCTACAACGCCTACGACCGCGACATCGAAGGCAACGCCGAGTACTACACGCTGACCCAGAAGCTGGCCAACACCAGCCTCAAGTGCCTGCCGGGCGACTGCTACGCCTACCAGAATGTGGCCTTCAGCCTGATTGGCGACGTGGTCTACGCCGCCTCGGGCAGCTTCTACGAACAATCGGTCGAGCGCCGCATCTTCAAGCCGCTGGGCATGAACGATGCCAGCCTCGGCCTGGCCGGCATCCAGGCCAGTTCGCGCTGGGCGCGCCCGCACGTGCGCAGCCGCAACGGCTGGGTGTCGCTGACGCCGAAGCCGACCTACTACCGCGTCGCCCCGGCTGCCGGCGTCAATGCCAGTGCCAGCGACATGGCGCAGTGGCTGCTGGCCCACACCGGCCATCGCCCCGACGTGCTGCCGGCACCGCTGCTGGCCACCCTGCATTCGAGCCTGATCAACACCCCGGGCGAAATGCGTTCGGGCTGGCGCCGCGAGCGCCTGCATTCGGCCGGCTACGCACTGGGCTGGCGCACCTTCGATTACGCCGGCCACGACGTGGTGTTCCATGCCGGCGCCGTGCAGGGCTACCGTGGCCTGGTCGCGCTGGTGCCCGAGCGTGACCTGGGCATTGCGATCATGTGGAACGGCGAAAGCGGCCTGCCCAGCGGCCTGCTGCCCACCGTGCTCGACTCTGCCCTGGGCCTGCCGGCGCAGCGCTGGCTGGACGTGGACACCGACTTCGGCAGCGACAGCCTGATGGCTGAGGGCGCAACGCCCGCACAGCAGGACAAGCGCAAGGGCAAGGGCGCCTCGAGCAACAGCGCCGTGGCCTCGCCGCGCTGAGCGCGGCAGCTCCGGTAGAGTCGACTGTCAGTCGACTTTGGTAGAGTCGACTGTCAGTCGACTTTGGTAGAGTCGACTGTCAGTCGACTCACGTAGTGCCGGATCGAAAAGCAGTCGACTGACAGTCGACTCTACCAACGCCCGCTCAGTGCGCGAAGTAGTGCATGCCGCCGTCCACGGGGATGACCGCGCCGGTGATGTAGCCGGCCAGCGGCGACGCCAAAAACGCCACCAGCGGCGCGACCTCCTCCGGTTCGCCGAAGCGCCCGATCGGAATGTTGCGTTCGATGAACGCGCGCCGGCTTTCCTCAGTAGGATGCAACCGGCCCAGGATCTGCGCGCTGTTGATCCGCCCCGGCGCGAGGGTGTTGACCGTGATGCCCTGCGCAGCCACTTCCGATGACAGGCCCTTGCTCCACAGGTGCAGCGCGGCCTTCGCCGCCGTCGCGGCATTCACGGCACGCGGCTCCATCGAGCCGCTGAAGTTGATCACCCGCCCCCAACCCTGCGCCTGCATGCCCGGCAACAGCGCCTGGGTCAGCCGCCGCGACGCGGAGAAATTCAACGCCATCGCTTCCTTCCAGACGTCTTCATCGGCATCCGGCGTGGTCGGCCGCGAGCCGCCTGCGGCATTGACCAGGATGTCCACGCGCTGCAGCGCGGCCTCGGCCTCGCTGGCGATGCGCGACAGCTGTGCAGCGTCGGTGAGGTCACCCGGCAGGATCAGGGGTGCGGCGGCACCGTTGGCGGTGATCTCCGCCGCCAGCGACTGCAGCGGCTCCAGTCGGCGCGCGCTGATCGCGATGCGTACGCCGAGCGCCGCCAGCTGTCGCGCCACCGCAGCGCCGATGCCGCTGCCCGCGCCGGTCACCAGCGCGTTTCGTCCTTCCAGTTTCAGATCCATGGTGCTGTCCCTCATGCGTGGCCGGCACATCCGGCCCTCGCAGGCATGCTCTTTGATCACCCCTGATTGATAAACTCCGCGCAGGTTTCAGCATTCAACACCCGGAGTGTCAGATGAACCTGCTGGAGAGCATGCAGGTCTACGTGCTGATCGTGGACAGGGGCAGCCTCAGCGCTGCCGCCGCGGCCATGGACATCTCGGCGACCATGGCCGGCAAACACCTGCGTGCCCTGGAAGCGCGCCTGGGCATGCAGCTGCTGAGCCGCACCACGCGCCGCCAGCACATGACACCGTTCGGCGAGGACTACTACGCCCGCTGCAGAGACATCCTGCGGCTGGTGGAAGAGACCGATGCACAGGCCGCCCACCAACACCTGGCGCCGGCAGGCACGCTGCGCATCAGCGCGCCGGTCATCTTCGGCACGCACGCGCTGGTACCGGCCCTGGCCGAGTACATGCAGCGCCATCCGCAGGTGCGGGTGGAGGCGACCCTGAGCGACCGCGTGGTCGACCTGGCCGACGAAGGCTTCGAGGCCGCGCTGCGCATCGGCCCCCTGGCCGACAGCAGTACGCTGGTGGCACGCCCGCTGACGCCCTACCGGTTGATGATGTGCGCCTCGCCGGCGTACCTCGCCCGCCACGGTACGCCCCATGCACTTGCCGAACTGGCATCGCACCACTGCCTGTCGTTCGAGCCCAGCGCGCTGGCGCAGTGGCTGCAGGATGAGGCTGGCGGCCTCGAGCGTATCGCCGCTGCGCGCCTGCAGATCAACAACGGCGAAGCGCTGCGTGTGGCCGCGCTGCACGGGCTGGGCATCGTGCTGCAGTCGTCCCTGCTGCTGTCTGCAGACGTGGCGGCCGGGCGGCTGGTGCAACTGTTCCCGCAGCACGGCCAGGCGGGTCGTCCGATGCACGTGGTGCACGCGCACGACCGCTATCCCTCCACCCGCCTGCGCAGCTTCCTGGACTTCCTGGTGGAGCGGTTCCCGCCGGCGGCGTACCGGTAGAGTCGACTGACAGTCGACTCCGGCGATACCGATCAAAGAGCAGTCGACTGACAGTCGACTCGACCGCCGGCAAGCGCCCATAAAAAAACCCCCTCCCCGCTGGGCAGCCAGGGAAGGGGGTTTCAGGGTACGGCTATCGGGAAGTACTTAGATCAGCGGCGCCGGGGTTGCCGGCAGAGCGACCGGAGCGGCCTTCTTCTTGCGGGCGGCCGGCTTGCGCTTGGCGACCTTCTTGGCAGCCTTCTTCGGGGCAGCCTTCTTGGTGGCCTTCTTCGCAGTGGCCTTCTTGGCAGTCTTCTTTACTGCCTTCTTGGCGACCTTCTTGACGGCCTTCTTCGCGGTCTTCTTTGCCGGCTTCTTGGCGACCTTCTTCGCCGCCTTCTTCACTGCCTTCTTGGCAGTAGCCTTCTTGGCGACCTTCTTGACGGCCTTCTTCGCGGTCTTCTTTGCCGGCTTCTTGGCAACCTTCTTCGCCGCCTTCTTCACTGCCTTCTTCGCAGTGGTCTTCTTGGCGACCTTCTTGGCGACCTTCTTCACGGCTTTCTTGGCGGTCGCCTTCTTCGCGACCTTCTTCACTGCCTTCTTGGCAGCGGCCTTCTTAGCGACCTTCTTCACCGCTTTCTTGGCGGCGGGCTTTTTCTTCGCAGCTTTCTTGGTTGCCATGGGATGGCTCCTCGTCAGTGATAGGGAGTTGAAACGCCCAGGTGGATCAAACCCGCAGGTGCTGCGTGCGGGGACCGCCGGCGCGTCAGGCGCGCCGTTACGGATGCGGCAATGCCCGCCTCGATCGGCGGAGCGGGCATCGGAACGGAAGATCCCTTGCATTTCTCCGGGGGAAGCGGGGCCCTGTCCACCGTCAGCAGGAACGCGGTGGTCTTGGAGGGGCTGCTTCGCATCGGACGATTGATTCTGCGCACTCGGTTTGGCAGGCAAGGTCTGCTGAGGCGAAACCTAATCACGGTTTTTTTTACTGTCAACAACCCCCGCGAAAAAATTTCACATCCGTGTCCACCCAATCGCCGCCGACAGCGCCGCCCTGCGGTGCCATCCTGGCCCTCCATCGCGCACTGCCAACGCCACGCACAGCAACGCCTGTTCGCACGCACTGAATAAAAAACGCTTGAAATAAGCACTCTGCGTTGATAGGCACGAAGAGGCACCGCACTTCGCGCATCGTCGCCAGGCGCGCGTGCGCGTACCCGCCCGGCACACCACAACAGGTCTGCAACGGGGGGTAAAAGTTTTCACATTCGAGCGCGCCGACGCGGGGCGGAAATGCGGATTTGCGCAAAACTGCGCACGCCGGATCGCGCCTTTCAACGCCGCCTGATGCCAGGCGACAGGTGTGCTGCGAACCCGATGGCATGAGCCGGTTACGGTCACTGGAACGAAAACGGCCACCCGAAGGTGGCCGTTCTTGAACCAGGAAACGAAGACTCAGTGGTCTTCGTCTTCCAGGGCTTCGGCGTAGGCGTCCGGATCCAGCAGCTCGTTGAGCTCTTCGGCGTTGGTCAGTTCGACCACGAACATCCAGCCTTCGCCGTAGGCATCTTCGTTGATGGTTTCCGGCTTGTCCGACAGTGCTGAGTTGACCTCGACGATCTTGCCGCTGATCGGGCTGTAGACGTCCGAGGCCGCCTTGACCGACTCGACGACGGCGATCTGCTCGCCCGCCTTGGCGTCGGCGCCGACTTCAGGCAGCTCGACATAGACCAGGTCACCCAGCAGGCCCTGGGCATGGTCGGAAATGCCGACGGTGACACGGCCGTTGCCTTCGACGCGGGCCCACTCGTGGGACTTGAGGAACTTGAGGTCGCCGGGGATCTCGCTCATGGGAACTGCTCCAGGTTTTGCAGGGGGTGGAAAAATCGGGGCTAGTGTAACCAACCGGCCGCCACTGCTGTCAGTGACGACCGGCACGTTCGGATCAGGCGTCGGCGAGCACGCCGGGCTGGGCCTGGCCTTCGCGCACGAAGGGGAACTTGACCACGCGCACCGGCACCTGCCGGCCGCGGATGTCCACGGTCACCTGGCCGAGTTCGCCAGCCGGCACGCGGGCGAACGCGATGCCCTTGGCCAGGGTCGGCGAGAAGGTACCGGACAGGATCTCGCCCTGGCCGCTGGCGGTGGTCACCGCCTGGCCGTGGCGCAGCACGCCCTTCTCGTCCATCACCAGGCCGATCATCTGGCGCGCGTCACCGGCTGCCTTCTGGGCTTCCAGTACATCGCGGCCGATGAAGTCACGGCCTTCGTCCAGCGACACGGTCCAGGCCAGTGCGGCTTCGTACGGGCTGATCGCTTCGTCCATGTCCTGGCCGTACAGGTTCATGCCGGCTTCCAGGCGCAGGGTGTCGCGCGCACCGAGGCCGGCCGGCTTTACGCCCGCCGCCAGCAGGCGGTTCCAGAAAGCGACCACGGCCTCCTGCGGCAGCAGGATCTCGAAACCGTCTTCGCCGGTGTAGCCGGTGCGGGCGACGAACAGTTCAACGCCGTCATCGGCCTTGACCTGCAGGGCGGCAAAACGAACGAGCTTGGCCAGCGCATCGCGGTCGCCGCCGCCGACCAGGCCGACGACAAGGTCACGCGCCTGCGGGCCCTGCACGGCGAGAATGGCCAGGTCCGGGCGCTGCTCGACGCTGACACCGAACGGAGCGGCCTGTTCGCGCAGCCAGGCCAGGTCCTTCTCGCGGGTGGAGGCGTTGACGACCATGCGGAAGAAGTCATCGGCCAGGTAGTAGACGATGAGGTCGTCGATGACGCCGCCGCGCGGATTCAGCATGCACGAGTACAGCGCCTTGCCCGGTACCTTCAACTTGTCGACGGAGTTGGCCAGCAGGCGGCGCAGGAACGGCTTGACCTGCTCACCGCGCAGGTCGACCACGGTCATGTGGCTGACGTCGAAGACACCGGCTTCGCGGCGCACCAGGTGGTGCTCGTCCAGCTGCGAGCCGTAGTGGATGGGCATGTCCCAACCCCCGAAATCGACCATCTTGGCGCCAAGGGCGCGGTGGGTATCGTTGAGCAGCGTTTTCTGGGTCATGACCGGTCCGGCAGCAGGGTAAACAAGAACGCCCATTATCCCAGATCGCTCGGCGGCAGGCGTGCCGCAGCGCAGCGGGGAGTTGGGGGTTGTAGCCGGCCTGCGGCCGGCGCCGCTTTCTTCAAGCCAGAGCTTAGGGCGCAGAGCCTGGGTTCGTCGGCTCTGGGTTGTCTGGGTTTGGGTGGGGCGATGTGGGTTGGCAGGACACGCCGTAAACCCATCCTTGGGGGCTCGATGGCGCCATCCATGGCGCCAACGGTCCTGCCAACCCACACCGCCCCACCCCTGTCAGGTTCCGTGGTGACTGATGGTAAGTGCCAGAGCAGAGCAGGAGCAGATGTGGATGTCGATACATATATGGAGAGGGGTCGGATCCCTTTCCTGCGGAAAGGGATCCGACCCCGCGAGCGCAGCGACCGGCTTTCGCTTTTGCTTCTGCTCTTAATTTCTTTTCCGTGGGCTGGACGCGCACGGAAACTGTCGGGGGTCGGGCGGGTTGGGTTCGCGGGACCGTTGGCGCCATGGATGGCGCCATCGAGCCCCCATGGATGGGTTTACGGCGTGTCCCGCGAACCCAAACCGCCCGACCCGACACGCATATCCGGACGCATCAAGCGACCAACCCACGAGGGGCTGCGCCGTTGGCTGGAAACCCTCAGATGCGCGTGGTGGCCAGGAAGCGCTCGCGGTCCTGTTGGGTACGCCGGCGGATCTCTTCCAGCGCCTGGCTTTCGGTGGCCTCCAGCATCGCCTCGAACAGGCGCTGGAAGTGGTAGCGCATGGCGTTGCGCGCCGCCACCGGGTCACGGCTGCGCAGCGCCTCGAAGATCGCCATGTGCTCGTCGGCACGGCTGGCGCCATCGTCGTGGCAGACCCGTGCATAGACCTCGGCCACCCGCGGCAGATCGCTGCGCATGCGCCAGATCTGCTGGATGAAGTATTCCACCACCGGATTGCCGGACAGGCGCGCGATGGTCAGGTGGAAGCGGCGGTCGAAGTCGCCGGCCTCGTCGTCGGTCAGGTCGCGCCGGCACAGCGCCTGCGCCAGCACCTGCAGTTCGGCGATGCCGGCCTCGTCGATGTTGCTGGCGGCCAGCGCGGCGGCTTCGGCCTCGAACACCGCGCGGGCAGCGGTCAGGTCGAAGGCGCTGACATCGGGCAGGCCACCGGAGGCCTGCGCCGGGCGGGGCTTCACGTACACACCCGAACCAATGCGGATCGCGATCCAGCCCTGCGCTTCCAGGGCGATCTCGGCTTCGCGCACGGTCACCCGGCTGACACCGAATCGTTCGGCCAGTTCACGCTCGCCCGGCAGGCGCGAACCCGGCGGAAATTCGCCGTCCTCGATCAGCTTGCGGAGCTTGGCGGCGATGGTCTGGTAGAGGCGGTTGGCGGACATGCGGCTGACCCTTGGCGGTTCCCTCCGGGCCCGTCCCGGGCCACCGTGCGCGGTGCGGGTCCGGATGGAGCGACGGCGCGACCACTGGCCGCGCCGCCCTGTTCAGAACTTGTATCGTACACCGAAATACGCACGCCGCCCGTAGGTCACCACTTCACGGAAGTTGCCGTAAAGCGGCTGGTACGCCACGCGCGGTTCGTTGGTCAGGTTCATCAGCTCCAGCGACAGCGACAGCTGCTTGTTGACCTTGTAGCGCATGCGCAGGTCGACGCTGGTGTTGTCGTCGTAGTAGCGGTTCTGCTGCGCGGTGTTGCCGGTGAAGTCCTGGTAGTAGTGCGAGCGGAACTTGCCGATGGCCTGGATGTTGAAGCGGCCCACGTCCCAGTAGATCGAACCGGACAGCACGTGCCGCGAGAAACCGCTGAGGCCGGCCGGCGGCACGATGGCCGGGATGACGCTGCCATCGGCGGCCAGCTGCTCGCCCAGTCGCGAATCCTGGGTCTCGTAGTCGGCGTCGGCGTAGTTGTAGCTGACCTTGAAGCCCAGCCCATCGAACGGCTTGGGCAGGTAGGACAGACGATGGGTGACGCTCAGCTCCAGCCCGGTCAGGGTGCTGTCATCGTCGGTGGTCACCTGCTGGCGCACCGGCACGGTCACGGTCTGCCCGTTGATGGTGTAGGTCTCCGGCACCAGCGCGGTGGCGGTGCCGCCGTTGAACTGCTTCCAGTACACCGCGCCGGCCAGCATGGTATCCGGGTTCGGGTACCACTCCAGCGACAGGTCGCCGTTCCAGGACATCAGCGGCTGCGCGGCCGGGTTGCCGCTGGCACTGATGTCATCCAGCGCATCGGCCAGGTTGCCGTAGGTGGCATCGCTGCTGACGTTGATGGTGCGGCCGGCACCCAGCGCCGCGATGTCCGGGCGTGACATCGCACGGTAGGCACCGACGCGCAGCAGCACGTCCGGACGCAGTTCGAAGGCCGCGTTCAGGCTGGGGAGCAGCTTGTCATTGCCGGCCTTGAACACCTGGGTGGTGTAGTTGCCGGTCGGCTGCAGGCGGATCGTGCCATCGCCGTTGTCCTCGATCTGCAGGTCGGTGCGCACGCCTTCCGAGCGCACATCGGTCTTCACCCAGCGCACGCCCACGTTGCCGGTCACCGGCAGCCCGAACAGGCTGCTGCTGAATTCGCCCAGCAGGTACAGCGCGCGGGTCTTTTCGGTGATGTCGACGTTGTTGGGGTCCTGGAAATCGGGATCCAGGCCGCTGTCCAGGCTGCCACGGAAGGACTGGTACAGGCAGTTGGGATCGAAATAGGCCCAGGATGAGATCGTGTTGCCGCTGGCCGCATCCATGAAATCGTCCTGCGGGAACGGTGCCCGGCAGGCCTGGTTGGCGGCGATGATCTTCGCCTTGTCGGCCGCAATGCGCTGGTCGTAGTCGGTCACCAGGGTGTTGTCGCGCAGGCGGTAGTCGGCCTGGCTGGCACGTACGCCACCCTTGATGCGGGTGAAGAAGCCCGACTCCGGCATGAAGCTGGCATCGAAGCGGCCGGCCTTGATCTTGTGGTCGTTCTCGGTGGCGCTGGAGGTGACGCGTGCCGCGCCGGAATACGCATCCCAGTTCTGCACATCAAAGTTCGGCGCCAACGCCACGCTGGGCACTTCGCCATGCCAGTCCCAGTCGTAGTCGACATAACCGGTCGTGCCGCTGCTGATGCCTGGCACGATGGCATTGTTGATGTCGCGCTGGTTGGCACGCAGGCGGGTCATGCGCTCGCTGTCCAAGCGGTTGGTGTGCGAATAGGACAGGTCGGTGGACAGTTCCCAGGCCGGGCTGGGCCGCACGATCAGGTTCAGGCCACCACCGGTGTACTCCTCGCCGCGCCAGTAGCGGTTGGAGGTGGAATCAATCGAGGTGCTGCCGTGCAGATGGCGGACGATGCCATTCTCGTCCACCTCGCGCTGGGTGATGCCGCGGCGCGCATTGGACAGGCTCAGGTCGCTGCGGTTTTCGTACCAGTTGCGCTGGGTGTGCTCGACGTCGACGTTCACCTCGACCACGTCGTTGGGCCGCCACTGCACCGCGGCGAATTCACTCTGGCGGTCGTTGCGTTCCTGCTTCAGGCGGTAGATGCGGCTGCTGGGCACCAGGTAGTACGGCGCGCCATTGGCGATGGCCTGTGCGCCCACCTCGGCACAGTTGGCATTGGTCACGTTCTGGTTGCCATCACACGCGTACCAGGTGGAGCCGCTGGTGATGCTCTCTTCCGGATCGGTGCCGTCCAGGCGCTGGAAGCCCAGCGAGATGCCCAGCTTCTGGCCGTCACCGAACTCGAACTGGTCGATGTAGCTGGCCGTGCCGCGGTAGCCGATGCCATCGTCATCGCGGTACTTCTTGTCATACTCGGCCCAGCTGCCACGCAGGTCGAACTGCACCGAGCGCTTGCCGTATTCCAGCGGCTTGACCGTTTCCAGGCCGATGGTGCCGGCCACGCCGCCTTCGATGATGTCGGCGCGCTGGGTCTTGTAGATGGCCACTGTGTTGATCAGTTCGGCCGGGAACATGTTGAAGTTCACCGAACGGTCGCCGCTGCCGTTGGTGATCTCGCGGCCGTTGAAATTGGTGCTGCTGAGGAAGGCTCCCAGGCCACGGATGGAGATCTCCGAGGCACCGGTCTTGTCGCGGGTCGAGGCCGCGCCGGTCAGCGTTTCGATCGCATCGGCCAGCGACGGCGCCGGCAGGTCGCCGATGTCGTCGGCCGAGAGCACATCGGCGATCACCGTGTCGTCGCGCTTCTTGTTGATCGAACTCTGCATCGATTCGCGGATGCCGGTGACCTGCACCTGGTCCAGCGTGGTGGCGTTCTGCCCGGCATTGCCGGTGGTGGACTGCGCCTGCGCCAGCGGAGCGGCGGCCAGCGCGGCCAGCAATGCCACGACAAGAGGTGTGGGTGACAGCTTGATGGTGCGTACAGCTCCGGCAGATTGCCGCATGGTTTCCTCCTCCCAAAGGATCGCCTGGACGGCAGGCGTGGGACGCAGCTTCGACACGCCGACACACAAATGTCAACCAACTGGTATGTATTTTTCTTAAGGCCTTTGTTTCATACCACTTGGCCAGCATTAAATGTGCTGATGCAGCATGACTTTGCGCGAACACTGGCTTACAACAGACCCCGCAACTGGTATACACACCCACTCGAAACGGCGGCCCGGCCGTCCCTGGAAGGACTTCATGCGCATCGAATCGCCTTCGCACCGCCCGTCCAACCTGTTCCCTGCATCAGCGCTGGCAATTGGCCTGTCACTTTGCCTGACCACTTCGTCGACAATGGCTGCCAGCTGGCTGGTCCATGACGCCGCCGAATTCGCTACCGCCGCGGCGGCGCTGCAACCCGGCGACGAAATCGTGCTGGCCGATGGCACCTGGACCGACACCCGCCTTCTGTTGAAGGGCCAGGGGACGGCCGCAGCACCGATCACCCTGCGCGCACAGACGCCGGGCAAGGTGATTCTCAGTGGGCGCTCGGACCTGCGCCTGGCAGGCAGCCATCTGCAGGTGTCCAACCTGGTGTTCCGCGACGGCTACACGCCGGGTGATGCCGTGGTCGCCTTCCGCGAATCGAGCAAGGCGGTGGCCAGCCACAGCCGGGTGACCGGCCTGGTCATCGACGACTACACCAACCCCGATGCCGGCGACCAGGACTACTGGGTGTCGCTGTACGGCAGCCACAACCGGCTGGACCACAGCCAGCTGCGCGGCAAGACCAATGCGGGCCCTACCGTGGTGGTGGTGCGCGATGCCACCCAGGGCCTGGACAACCAGCACCGCATCGACCACAACTGGTTCGGCCCACGTCCGCTGCTGGGCGTCAACGGCGGCGAGACGATCCGCGTCGGCACCAGCGACACCTCGCTGAGCGATTCCAACAGCACCGTGGAAAACAACTGGTTTGAAGGCTGCGACGGCGAGACCGAGATCGTCTCCAACAAATCCGGTGGCAACACCTACCGCGGCAATGTCTTCTACCGCTCGGCCGGCGCGCTGACCCTGCGCCACGGCAACGGCAACCGGGTGATCGACAACGTCTTCCTCGGCGATGACAAGGCCGGCACCGGCGGCGTGCGCATCATCAATGCCGACCAGACCGTCAGCAACAACTACTTCGAGCGCCTGGCCGGTTCCAGCAACCGTTCGGCGCTGGCGATCATGGACGCACAGGCCAATCCGCCACTGTCCGGCTATGCGCCGGTGGTCAACGCCACTGTCAGCCGCAACACCTTCGTGGACGTGGCGAAGATCAGCTTCGGCGTCGGCCATGACCCGGCCAAGGGCATCGATGTGGCCGCCAGCAACAGCCGCTTCAGTGCCAACCTGATCGTCAATCGCAACAGCAGGAACCCACCCACCGCCGCCAGTTCGCTGGTTGGCATCGCCTTCAGCGGCAATGTGCAGTCGCCGCAGGCCAGCACAGTGTTCCCCAGCGGCGTCGAAAGCCGCAGCGTGACCCTGCAGCAGGCCGCCAGTGGCCTGTGGACGCCAACCCCTGCCCTGCCCGCCACCGGCGCCGATGCGGCGCTGGCGATGACCGCACGCGAGGCCACGGGGGTGGACTGGTATCCCAAGGTGGGCGAGGTTTTCCTGTCCCGCACCAGCACCGGAGTTGATCGATGAGGTTGCAGCCGCTGTTCGTTTCCCTGGCCCTGGCCATCCCCTTTGCCCTGCTGCCGGCCGCGCCGTTGCTGGCGGCCCCGGCCGCCGCCGCGCGCCAGGCTGACACCGCCCCGGTGCTGGTGACTGCTGCGCAGTGGCAGCAGATGGCCAGTGAAGGCAGCCGCTACCCGTGGTTCGCCAAGGAACAGGCCCGCACCGAAGCATCACTGAAGAAGATGATGAAGGCCGGCATCGACGTGCCGGTGCCCAAGGACAAGGGCGGCGGGCGCACCCACGAACAGCACAAGCGCAACTACCAGGCGCTGCTGGCCGCCGGCACGCTGTACCGGCTGACCGGCGACAAAGCCTACGTCGATTACGCGCGCGACATGCTGATGCAGTACGCCAGGCTCTACCCGACACTGGGCCCGCATCCGGAAGGCCGTGGGCAGATTCCCGGCCGCGTGTTCTGGCAGGTGCTCAACGATTCGGTGTGGCTGGTCAATGCCATCCAGGGCTACGACGCGATCCGCGACGCGCTGCCCGTGCAGGACCGGCAGACCATCGAATCGAAGCTGTTCCGGCCGATGGCCGAATTCCTGATCAGCGAGCCGAAGAACTACGACCAGATCCACAACCACGCCACCTGGGCGGTGGCCGCCACCGGCATGACCGGCTATGTGCTGCGCGATCAGGAACTGGTGGAAAAATCCCTGCGCGGCAGCCAGAAGGACGACCAGTTCGGCTTCCTGCGCCAGATCGACCTGCTGTTCTCGCCCGATGGCTATTACGAGGAAGGCCCGTACTACCAGCGTTATGCACTGGCGCCGTTCCTGCTGTTCGCCAACGCGATCGAGCGCAATGAGCCGCAGCGGAAGATCTTCGCGCGCCGCGACGGCGTGCTGCTGAAGGCGGTGGATGTACTGGTGCAGACCAGCTACAACGGGCTGTTCTTCCCGATCAACGATGCGATCCTCGACAAGGGCATCGATACCGAAGAACTGGTGGCCGGCATCGGCATTGCGTATGCCCGTACCGGGGATGACCATCTGTTGTCGGTGGCCCAGCAGCAGAAACGCCTGCTGCTTTCGCCCGAAGGCCTGCAGGTGGCGCAGGCACTGGCGGCCAACAAGGCCAAGCCCTTCGATTACCGGCCGATGCTGCTGCGCGATGGCCCGGACGGCGACCGTGGCGGGCTGGCGATCCTGCGCATGAACGGCGAGGACGGCCAGGCGCTGGTGCAGAAGGACACCATGCAGGGCATGGGCCATGGCCACTTCGACAAGCTCAACTGGCTGTTCTATGACAACGGCAAGGCGGTGGTGACCGATTACGGTGCGGCGCGCTTCCTCAACGTGGAAGCCAAGCGCGGCGGGATCTACCTGGCCGAGAACCGCAGCTGGGCCAAGCAGACCGTGGCCCACAACACCCTGGTGGTGGACGAGCAGAGCCACTTCAAGGGTGACTGGAAGCGCGGCGAGGAACATGCGCCGCAGGTGCGCTTCTTCCAGGCCGACACCGATACCCAGATTGCTTCGGCAACCATGCGCGATGCCTACCCCGGCGTGGTGTTCACCCGCACCCAGGCGCTGCTGCGCCACCCCGACCTGGGCCTGCCGGTGGTGCTGGACCTGCTGCAGGTACACGGTGACAAGGCCGCGCGCTACGACCTGCCGCTGCACTTCAACGGCCACATCGTCACCACCGGTTTCGAGGCCGAACACTTCACCAGCCAGCGCCCGGTGCTGGGCGGGGACAACGGCTACCAGCACCTGTGGCTGGACGCACGCAGCAAGGCCGGCAGCGAACCGCGCACGCTGGCCTGGCTGCTGGACGGCCGCTTCTATACCTACCGCTTCGGCAGCAGCGCACCCGCGCAGGCCCTGCTGGTGGAAAGCGGTGCCAACGACCCGGAGTTCAACCTGCGCCGCGAACCCGCCCTGCTGCAGCGCGTGGAAGGCCAGAAGGACGTGACCTTCTTCAGCGTGCTGGAGCCGCACGGCGAGTACAACGGCACCGCCGAGTACGTGCACGGCGCCGACAGCCGCATCCAGGACATCGTGCGCACCCGCGGCAGCGATGCCGAAGTCCTGGAGCTGCGCCTGGCCAGTGGTGCCCGCATCGCCCTGGGCGTAGCCGATGACAGCCGCGCCACGGGCGAGCACCGCGTGACCGTCGATGGCCACGTTTACCGCTGGAGCGGCAGCCACGCGCGCATGGACCGCAGCAAGGGTGACGGCAAATGAACGGGCCCGCAGGGGTGTCCGGCCTGCGCAGGGTTCCGGTGCGATCGGCGGTGCGCTGGCTGATTGTCGGCCTGATCGCCGTGGCGACGGTGATCAACTACATCGACCGCAACGCGTTGGCGGTGATGTGGCCGGAAATCGCCAAGGAGGTGGGCGCCACCAAGGATGACTACGCCCTGCTGGTGACAGTGTTCATGCTGTTCTACGCGGCAGGCCAGTTCCTGTTCGGCCGCCTGTTCGACATGATCGGCACGCGCCTGGGCTTTGCCCTGTCGATCAGCGTGTGGTCGATCTCCATCGCCCTGCATTCGATCACCCATTCGATGCTGTCCTTCAGCCTGGTGCGGGCACTGCTGGGCGTCAGCGAAGCCGGTGCCTGGCCCGGTGCGGTGAAGGCCAATGCCGAGTGGTTCCCGGCGCGCGAACGCGCGTTGGCGCAGGGCGTGTTCAACGCGGGCGCATCGATTGGTGCGATCGTTTCCGCACCGGCCATCGCCGCCCTGTACCTGTGGCTGGGCTGGCGCGGCACCTTCGTGCTGGTCGGTGCCATCGGCTTCCTGTGGCTGCTGCCGTGGCTGTTCGTCTACCGCGCCGGCCCGGACAGGCATCCGTGGGTGAGCGATGCCGAGCGCCGCTTGATCATGGAAGACCAGGCCGGGCAGCGCGACGCCACTGCGCCCAAGGTGAGCGTGCGCGCGCTGCTGGCCCATCGGCAGAGCTGGGGCATGCTCGCCTGCCGCTTCCTGCTGGACCCGATCTGGTGGCTGTTCGTGTCCTGGCTGCCGATCTACCTGGCCGAGACCTTCGGCTTCGACATCAAGCAGATCGGCCTGTTCGCTTGGGTGCCCTTCGTCGGCGCGATGCTGGGCAGTCTCAGTGGCGGTTGGCTGTCCGGGCGCCTGATCCGTGCCGGGCAGAGCGTGGACCGCGCACGCAAGCTGTCCATCACCCTGGGCTGCGTGATCATGGCCCCGGCGCTGCTGGGCGCGGTGCTGGCCAACCAGCCGTTGATGGCCGTGCTGGCGATTGCCGCCGTGCTGTTCGGCTTCCAGGTGGCCATCGGCAACATCCAGACCCTGCCGGGCGACCTCTTCGACGGCCGTTCGGTGGGCACGCTGGCGGGCCTGGGTGGCCTGGCCGCGGTGGCCGGCACCCTCATCACCACCTGGCTGGTGCCGGTGCTGACCCGCCATTCCTACGCCCCGATCTTCATCCTCGTCGCCGCGCTGGTGCCGCTGTCGCTGGCCGCGCTGTGGTGGTGGACCGGACCGATCCACAAGCTCGACCGCCGTGGCGGCTGAGTACGCACTTTTCTTTCATTCCCCCGCAAACCAAGGAGTTTCCCGCATGTCGTTCCAGGACAAGGTGGCCATCGTCACCGGTGGTGGCCGTGATATCGGCCGTGCCGTCTCGATCAAGCTGGCCGCTGCCGGCGCACGCGTCTGCATCAACTACGCCAACGATGAAGCCAGCGCGCAGGACACGCTGGCGCAGATCCAGGCGGCCGGCGGCCAGGCCATCGTGCACCGCGCCGATGTCACCGATGCCGCCGCCGTGGCAGGTCTCGTCGCCGCCACCCAGGCCGCGTTCGGTGAACGCATCGACCTGCTGGTGAACGTGGCCGGCGGCATGGTGCAGCGCCGCCCGCTGGCCGACATCGACCCGGCGTTCTTCCACACGGTGATGGATCTGAACCTGACCTCGACCTACCTGACCACCCACGCGGTCGTGCCGCACATGGGCGAAGGCGCGGCCATCGTGAATTTCGCATCGCAGGCCGGCCGCGATGGCGGTGGTCCGGGCGCGTCGATCTACGCCACCGCCAAGGCCGCGGTGATGACCTTCACCCGCGCCATGGCCAAGGAGCTGGGGCCCAAGGGCATCCGCGTGAACGCGCTGTGCTGCGGCATGATCGCCACCCGCTTCCATGATGAATTCACCAAGCCGGAGGTACGCACCGCGGTGGCCGGCAACACCCCGCTGCGCCGCCAGGGCGTGCCGGACGAAGCCGCCGATGCGGCCGTGTTCCTGGCCTCGGACGCAGCGGCCTTCATCACCGGTGCGAATCTGGACGTCAACGGCGGCACCTACTTCTCCTGACCTGAGCGGACACCTGCCATGCAGCGCTGGATCACCCTGCTTTCGCTGGCCATCGGCACTGCCGTGGCCGCCCCCGCGGCCCTGGCCGCACCGGTCTGGGTCACCGCCTGGACCGCGTCGCCCGCCCCCGACCGCAAGGACGGAACACCGGCGGCACCGGTGCAGTTCGCCGCGCAGACGGTGCGCCAGGACATCCGCGTCGGCAGCCGTGGCGACGCGCTGCGCCTGCGCATCAGCAACGAACTGGGCGATGCACCGCTGCACGTGGAAGACATCCGTGTGCGCCTGAAGGATGGCAGGGCGGCGGCGCTGCCGGTGACCGTCGATGGCCGGTCCGCCATCGATGTGCCGGTGGGCGCTGCGCTGCTCAGTGACCCGCTGCCACTGACGGTCAGCGCGCTGCAGGAGATCAGCGTGACCGCATTCTTCCCACAGCCGACCCGCCCTGCGGTGCGGCGCACGGTGGTGCGCGTGGTGGAGGGAAGGCAGCCTGCGGTGGCCGACAACGTGCGCGTCAGCTACCAGCAGAACGTGTTTTCAGCGGTGCTGGTGCAGCGCGCGGAGCGGCCGCAGGTGATCGTGGCACTGGGCGACTCGATCACCGAGGGCGCGACGGCCACGCGCGGCTCGTTCAACCAGTGGCCGGAGCGGCTGGCGCAGCGCCTGCAGCAGGCGTGCCCGGACCGGTTCGTGGTGCTCAACCAGGGCATCAGCGGCAACAAGCTGCTGGACCATGGCCGCAGCCACAGCGCGCTGTCCCGGCTGGACCGCGATGTGATCGCGGTGGCCGGTGCCGACCAGGTGATCCTGTTTGAAGGGATCAATGACATCCGCCATGGCGGCGGGGCGCAACCGCTGCCGGGGCGCAGCGCACCGGACATGCGGCTGGGTTACCAGCAGGTGGCCGCGCGACTGCACCTGCATGGCATCCGCGCGTACCTGGGCACGCTGACGCCGTTTGCGGGCTCCGAGCGCTACGAACCGGTCTCGGCCACCACCCGTGCCTCGATCAACCAGTGGGCGCGCAGCGCGGACAACGGCTTCGACGGCGTGGTGGATTTCGATGCCGCACTGCGCGATCCGGCGCAGCCGGAATCGCTGCCGGCCAGCATCACCCGCGATCACCTGCACCCGAACGATGAAGGCTACCGCCGCATGGCCGAGTCGATCGATCTGAAGATGCTGGGGTGCCCTGGCTCTCCGTAGCGCCGAGCCATGCTCGGTTGCCCTGGCTTCCTGTAGAGCCGAGCCATGCTCGGCTGCCTCTGCCAAAAACAGCCGAGCATGGCTCGGCTCTACAGAAGATCGGAAGCCGCCGGGCGTGGCCCGGCGCTACCTTCACCATTTGATCCGGCCGCGCAGGATGTCGGCGAACATCACCCAGTCGCCGACGAACGAATACAGCGGATGCCGGAAGGTCGCCGGACGATTCTTCTCGAAGAAGAAATGGCCGACCCAGGCGAACCCATAGCCGCAGACCAACGCCGCCAGCAACAACATCGGCTGGCCGCGCAGCAGCGCAGCGGCCACCAGCAGCAATACGCCACAGCTGCCAACGAAATGCAGGCGCCGCGACACCGGGTCGCGGTGCTCATCCAGATAGAACGGGTAGAACTCGCGGAAGCTGGCAAAGCGGGACATGTACGTGCTCCTGGGTCAGGACCGCTCACATCATGCGCCTTTCGAGCTTGCTCGACGGCTTCGGCCTGGTAGCGTCGAGCTTGCTCGACGGCTTCTGGCAACAGCAGGCGAGCAAGCTCGACGCTACCACCCGGCATCAGACCGGCTGGCGTGGCCCGAACATGATCACGGCCATGCCGGCCAGGCACAGCGCGGCACCCAGCAGGTCCCAGCGGCTGGGACGGATGCCATCCACCAGCCACAGCCAGAACAGCGCGGTGCCGATGTAGACCCCGCCATAGGCCGCATAGACGCGTCCGCTGGCCGTGGGGTGCAGGGTCAGCAGCCAGGCGAACAGGGCCAGGCTGGCCGCCGCCGGCAGCAGCAGCCACACGCTGCCGCCCTTGCGCAGCCACAGCCACGGCAGGTAGCAGCCGACGATCTCGGCCAGTGCAGTCAGCAGGAACAGACCCAGCGTCTTCACGCCTTTTCCGCCGCCTTGGCGTGCTGCCACAGGGCTTCCTGCGCATCCAGGTCCATCCCCGCCAACGTGCTTCCCTCGGCTTCGGCCTGCCCTTCCATGGCGCGGAACCGGCGCTCGAACTTATGGTTGGCACCGCGCAGGGCCGCACCCAGGTCGATGTCGGCGTGGCGGGCCAGGTTCGCGCAGACGAACAGCAGGTCACCCAGCTCTTCCTGCAGCCGCGCCTTGTTGCCGGCGATGTCGCCGCGCTCGAATTCCTCGCGCAGTTCCTGCAGCTCTTCTGCCGCCTTGTCCAGCACCGGCAGCGGGCCAGGCCAGTCGAAGCCGACCTTGGCCGCGCGCGACTGCAGCTTCACTGCACGCTGCCATTCGGGCAGCCCGCGGGAGATGCCCGCCAGTGCCGAGGTGTCCGGGTCGCCCTTGGCGGCGCGCTCGGCGCGCTTGATCGCATCCCAGTTGCGCATCACACCATCGGCGTCGTCCACGCTGACATCGGCGAACACATGCGGATGCCGGCGCTGCATCTTGTCACTGATCGCACGGGCTACGTCGGCGAAGGCGAATGAACCCTGCTCTTCCGCCATGCGCGCATGGAACACGACCTGCAGCAGCAGGTCACCCAGTTCGTCGCACAGGTCATCCAGGTCGCCGCGGTCGATCGCATCGGCGACCTCGTAGGCCTCTTCGATGGTGTACGGGGCGATGGTGGCGAAGGTCTGCTCAAGATCCCAGGGGCAGCCCCCTTGCGGATCGCGCAGCCGCGCCATGATCGCCAGCAGGCGCTCCAGTTCGGTGCTGGCGGCACTGCCGGCGGTGGGGGTATCGCTCATGCGGGCTCCAGGGGTCAGTCGGACAGCCAATCACGCCACGGCAGGCGGGTATCGCCAAGGGCGATGAAATCACCGTTCAGCAGCGTGGTACGGCGGTTGTAGCGGAACGGTTTGCCGGTGCTGGCCGACAGCACCGCGCCACCTGCGGCGTGCAGTACGCACTGGCCTGCTGCGGTGTCCCATTCGGAGGTCGGGCCCAGCCGCGGGTACACATCCAGCCCGCCTTCGGCAATGCGGCAGAACTTCAGCGAAGAGCCCTGCGCCACCGTTTCGATGTCACCCATGCGTTCGAGCAGGGCGATGGTTTCCGGCGAGCGGTGCGAGCGGCTGGCCGCCACGCGCAGCGGTGCGGTGGCAGGCGTGCGGGTGCGCAGCACGCTGTCGTGCAGGCCCTGGCGACGGTAGGCCAGCTCGCCGCGCATGGCATGCCAGACGATGCCGGTGACCGGTGCCTGGACCACGCCGAACGCCGGTGCGCCCTGGTAGATCAGCGCGATGTTGACGCTGAATTCGCCATTGCGCTTGACGAATTCACGGGTGCCATCCAGCGGGTCGACCAGCCAGTAAGCGCCCCAGTGCTGGCGCTGTTCCCACGGCACCTGCGCCGATTCCTCGGACAGGATCGGCAGGTCCGGGGTGAGCTGGCGCAGGCCCTGCTGGATGATCCGGTCGGCGGCCAGGTCGGCCGCGGTGACCGGGCTGTCATCCGCCTTCAGCACGACGTCGAAACCCTCGCTGTAGACCTGCATGATCGCCTGCCCCGCCTCCTGGGCAATGGCAATGGCGGTCTCGCGCAGCTCGGTGGTCAGCTTGATCATCGGCGCCCCTGCAGCCACTGGCGCGCGATGAACAGCGCAGCCAGCGAGCGCCCTTCCGAGAAGTCTTCACGCAGCATCAGCTGGTCCAGTTCGGCCAGCTTCCATGGCACCACTTCCAGCTCTTCCGGCTCGTCGCCGGCCAGCTTTTCCGGGTACAGGTCGCGCGCCACCACCAGCCAGGACTGGTGGCTCATGTAGGTCGGCGCCAGGGTCATCGCCCGCAGCACGTCGACGCGGCGGGCGCCATAGCCGGCTTCTTCCTTCAGTTCGCGGTCGGCGGCCTGTTCAGGGGTTTCCCCGGCATCGATGCGGCCCTTCACCAGGCCCAGCTCGTAGCGGTGCACTCCGGCGGCGTATTCACGCACCAGCAGCACGGTCTCCTCATCCAGCATCGGCACCACCACCACGGCGCCATGGCCGCGGCTGACCAGGCGCTCGAAACGGCGGTGTTCACCGTTGGAAAACTCCAGGTCCAGGTGCTGGCGCTGGAAGGGGCCGTTTTCCTCGTCGGTGATCCGGTGGATGATCGGCAGGCGACGGCCGCTGCGGTCGTCGTTCATGCGGAATCTCCGCGGCGGCCGGCGCGCGCGCCGGGGCCGATAGAATGTGCAGGCAGCAACATGTTCATGAGCCCGAAATGCTAGCAGACCCAACCCCTTCCCCGCTGGCCCTGCAGTGGCGTCAACGCGACCTGCAGGTGCTGTGGCACCCGTGCACGCAGATGCGCGAGCATCCGGACACGCTGCCGCTGGTGCCGATCGCGCGCGGCCAGGGGGCCTGGCTGATCGATCACGACGGCAACCGCTACCTGGATGCGGTCAGCAGCTGGTGGACGAATCTGTTCGGCCACGCTCAGCCGCGTATCGGTGCGGCCATCGCCGCCCAGGCGGGGCAGCTGGAACAGGTGATGCTGGCCGGGTTCAGCCATGAGCCGGCGATCACCCTGGCCGAGCGCCTGCTGGCCCTGGCCCCTCGCCAGGCCGACCGAGCGCCGTTGTCCAAGGTGTTCTTTGCCGACAACGGCTCGGCCGGCGTGGAAGTGGCGCTGAAGATGGCCTTCCAGTACTTCCAGAACCGCGGGGAGACCCGCCGCACGCGTTTCGTCGCGCTGGAGAACGGCTACCACGGCGAGACCCTGGGCGCCCTGGCACTGGGCGACATCCCGCTGTACCGCCGCGTCTATGCCCCCCTGCTGGCGGAGGGCCTGTTCGCGCCCTCCCCCGATGCCTACCTGGCCGAACCGGGCCAGAGCGCCGCCGACCGCGCGCGACAGGCCGCTGACGGTCTGGCCACCCTGTTCGACCAGCATCCCGGCGAAATCTGCGCGGTGATCCTCGAACCCCGCCTGCAGTGCGCCGGCGGCATGCGCATGCATGACCCGGTGTACCTGCAGCGCGTGCGCGAACTGTGCGATGCGCACGGCGCATTCATGATCGCCGACGAAATCGCCACCGGCTTCGGCCGCACCGGCACGATGTTCGCCTGCGAGCAGGCCGGCGTGATGCCCGACCTGATGTGCCTGTCCAAGGGCCTCACTGGCGGCTTCCTGCCGCTGGCGGCCGTGCTGGCCACGCAGGCGCTGTACGACGCCTTCCTCGATGATTCGCGCGAACGCGCCTTCCTGCACTCGCACAGCTACACCGGCAACCCGCTGGCCTGCGCGGCGGCCTTGGCGACGCTGGACATCTTCAGCGACGACGATGTGATCGCGCGCAACCGGGGCACCGCATCGGTGATGGGTACGCTGGCCGCCCCCTTCGCCGACCACCCGCATGTGGCCGATGTGCGCCAGGCGGGCATGGTGGTGGCCTTCGAGCTGTCGCGCGACGGCAACCGCCGCACTCCGTTCAACCCGGCGCTGCGGCTTGGCCTGCACGCCTACAAGGCCGCGCTGAAGCATGGCGTGGTGCTGCGCCCGCTGGGCGACGTGCTGTACTGGATGCCACCTTACTGCGTGGATGACGAACAACTGGAGCTGCTGGCACATACCACGCTGGCAGCCATCGACGAGGCAATTGCATGCGCGTGACCCGCTGCCCCATCGACCTGGCGCTGCACAGCGGCCAGACCGTGACCCTGCCGGAAGAGTCGGCCAATCACCTGGTGCGGGTGATGCGCCTGCGCGAAGGCGATACCTGCGTGCTGTTCAATGGCGATGGCCACGACTACAGCGCCACGTTGACCGTGGCCGGGAAGCGCGAAGTACAGGTGCGCATCGACGCAGTGCAGGCGGTGGACAACGAATCGCCGCTGGCCATCACCCTGCTGCAGGGCATTGCGCGTGGCGAAAAGATGGACCTGATCCTGCAGAAGGCCACCGAACTGGGCGTGAGCGCCATCGTACCGGTCAACGCCGAGCGCACCGAGGTGAAGCTGGATGCGGCCCGTGCGGAAAAGCGTGTGGCGCATTGGAACAACGTGGTGACCTCGGCCTGCGGCCAGTCCGGTCGTGCGCGCATTCCGCAGGTGGGCTCGCCGTTGTCGCTGGCCCAGGCCGCGGCGGCGCTGCCGGCCGACACGCTGCGGCTGACCCTGGACCCGCAGGGCGCGCACCGGTTGTCGACGCTGCAGGCAGCGCCAGCCGGCGGCATCGTGATCGCCATTGGCCCCGAGGGCGGCTGGTCGCCGCGCGACCGTGACCAGTTGGCAGCCGCGGGCTTCCAGGGCCTGCAGCTGGGGCCGCGCATCCTGCGCACGGAGACCGCCGGCCTGGCCGCGATCGCGGCGTTGCAGGCGCGGTTGGGCGATCTGGGATAGGTCGTGCCGGCACTACCGGGATCGCGGCGTTGGGATCATGAGGTTGCCGGCCAGCGGCCGGCACTACGGTGATCGCGGTGTTGGGATCAAGCGGATGCCGGCCAGCGGCCGGCACTACCGTTTGACGATCAGGCGGCCAGCGAATCCAGCGCGGATTCCAGCGCGTCCAGATTCGGCAGCAGTGCGCTCTGTTCACCCAGCAGCACGCGCATGTGCACGATCTCCGGCAGGGTTTCTTCCGAGGCGTCGGCCAGCAGGCCGTCGCGCGGCACGGAAATCAACTGCGGGAAGTTCTGCGTCAGCAGCGCGTAGTACGGGCGCTGTGCATTGCCGCTGAGGGCCTTCAGCACCACCACCTTGTTGTTGCCGCCGACCGTTTCATCACCCAACCCGGACAGGCGGGCGAAGGACAGCAGCGGCACCTGCCAGCCGTGCCAGGCGATCTGCCCGACCAGCCAGCGTGGCGCGTCGGCCACCGGCTCCACCGGCACGCGCGACATCATTTCGGCCACCGTTGCATTGGGCAGCAGCACGCGCTCGCCACCGGCCTGGATCAGGACGCCGCGGATTTCATCGTTGCTTGCGTAGCTCATGGCGTCTCTCCGTTGTCCCCATCCACCGCCCAGCGCGCGGCAACCGCCTGCGCCAGTTCCTGCGGCTCACCGGCCACCATGCCGGCCGCCACCACGGCGGTTGCCGCGGCAGGGTCATAACAGCCCTCGCCCACCTGCCCGGCCACCCAGGCGCCTGCGGCGGCCAGGTCGAGGGCCGGGCCCACATGGGCCAGGTCGGCACCGCTGAGCAGGATCAGGGCGCTGTCTTCAGCCGGCAGGGCGGCAATCGAAATGCCCAGCGGGTCGGTCTGGAAATGCACGCCATCGGCAGCGGTGCGAACGCCGATATCGTCAGACAGGATGTGGACCTCGCCTGCTGTGGCGCGTTGACCTGCTTCGGCCAGCAGCACCGGCAGCGGCGATACCCGCGCCATCTGCTTGACCAGGTTGCCGTAGCGGCCACCGTCCAGGCGCATGTGCACCAGCACCGGTACGGCCAGCCCGGTCGGCAGTGCACCGAGCAGACGACGCAGTGCGTCGGGGCCACCAATGCCAGCGAGCACCAGCAGCACCCCGGCACGCGTACCGCCGGGAAGGCCGGCGTCCAGATCAACCAGGCTCAGGTGGCCAGTGTCGAAGGTGGGTGCGGCAACCTCGTGGGCGGGGCCCGGTGCGGCAGCAGCAGGCGCATCCGCGGCCTCGTCGACCAGCGACCACGCCGTGTGGTCGAACGTCACCGGCGGCGGCACAGCGGCATCGGCCGCCGGCGCCTTCGGTGCATCCTCGGCCGGAATCTGCAGGGCAGCAAGATGCTGCTCCAGCGACACCGGTTCGGCATAGGCCGGCGAAGGCGCAGGCGGCGTGTAAAGGCGGTCGCCGGGCACATCGTCGGCCCAGTCCTG
This sequence comes from Stenotrophomonas sp. ESTM1D_MKCIP4_1, assembly GCF_003086895.1. Classification (NCBI taxonomy): domain Bacteria; kingdom Pseudomonadati; phylum Pseudomonadota; class Gammaproteobacteria; order Lysobacterales; family Lysobacteraceae; genus Stenotrophomonas; species Stenotrophomonas sp. ESTM1D_MKCIP4_1. The sequence goes on from NZ_CP026004.1 coordinate 3,253,018, forward strand.
GGCCTGTTCCATATGCGCGTGCAGCACTTCGTCCTTCGGCGGCACCAGCGGCGGCGCGGGCCGGCCCGGCTCCAGCTGCAGGCTGGGCTCGTCCTCGGCGCCGGGTGGCAGTACCTGCTGGTGGCCATGCAGCTTGGCCGACAGGTGACGGCCCCAGCGCTGTGCCTCCCAGCCATCGCGGCGTGCGGCCAGCTCGGCTTCGTCGAACACCAGGGTCAGGCCTGGCGCGGACAACGCAGGTTCCAGCCGCTCCAGCGCATCTTCGATGGCCGCTTCCAGCGCGATCACCACGAACTGCGGGTGCGCGTCGGCCAGCGCCTGCGGTTCCAGCGTCACCGGGTCGTCTTCCAGCACGATCTGCACATCGGCATGGGCCAGCGCTTCGCGCAGGCGTTCACGTGCGGCGCCCGGGCGGGCCAGCAGGGCAACGGCCGGAACCGGATGGATGTCACTCACGGACACGGGCGATCCCCAGCAGGTCATACACATTACGCATCAGGTCCAGCTCCTGGTACGGCTTGCCCAGGTAACGCTGCACACCGATCTCGAAGGCACGCTGGCGATGCTTCTCACCGCTGCGCGAGGTGATCATCACGATCGGCACGTCCTTGTAGCGCGGGTCGGCCCGCATTGCGGTGGCCAGCTCGTAGCCGTCCATGCGCGGCATTTCGATGTCCAGCAGCATCAGGTCGGGCACGCGCTCTTCCAGTTGCTCCAGGGCTTCGACACCGTCGCGGGCGACGCTGACCTCGAAGTTGTGGCGTTCCAGGATGCGCCCGGTGACCTTGCGCATGGTCAGCGAATCGTCGACCACCATCACCAGCGGCACCTGGCGGTCCTGGCGCGGTACGTTGTCCTGCACCGGCGCGGTCGGGTTGGCCAGGTAACGGCGCACCAGCGGGGCCACGTCGAGGATGACCACCACCCGGCCATCGCCGGTGATGGTGGCGCCGTAGATGCCCGGCACCGAGGCGATCTGCAGGCCGACCGGCTTCACTACGATTTCGCGGTTGCCCAGCACCTGGTCGATGGCCACGGCGGCGCGCAGGTCGCCGGCACGGACCAGCAGCAGCGGCACCTGGTCCTGGCCGTCGGCGCGCGCCGGGGCCTGGCCGACCAGGCTGCCCAGGTCGTACAGCGGGTAGTCTTCGCCGCTGTAGCGGTAGCTGCTGTCGGCTGCCTCGAAACGCTCGCGCGACAGGCGACCGATACCGCTGACCGAAGCCACCGGCACGGCAAACGTCGTTTCGCCGATCTGCACGAACACGGCCTGAGTGACGGCCAGGGTCTGCGGCAGGCGCAGGGTGAACCGCACGCCCTGGCCACGCACCGACTGGATATCGACCGAACCGCCCAGCTGGCGCACTTCGTTGCGCACCACGTCCATGCCCACGCCGCGGCCGGCCAGCTGGCTGACCTGGTCGGCGGTGGAGAAACCGGAGGCGAAGATGAGGTTGTCCAGTTCCTGTTCGTTCGGCGTCGCATCGGCGCCCAGCAGGCCGCGGTCAATGGCGCGGCGGCGGATCGCCTCGCGATCCAGACCGGCACCGTCGTCAGCCACTTCCAGCACGATTTCCGAGCCTTCGCGGTGCAGGCGGATGGCGATCTCGCCCTCTTCCGGCTTGCCGGCCGCACGGCGCTGTTCCGGTGCTTCCAGGCCGTGGGCCACGGAGTTGCGCAGCATGTGCTCCAGCGGCGCGACCATGCGGTCCAGCACGTTGCGGTCCAGTTCGCCGTGGGTGCCTTCCAGGGTCAGGTGCACCTGCTTGCCGGTGTCCATGCCGGCCTGGCGGACGACACGGCGCAGGCGCGGCACCAGGCCATCGAACGGCACCATGCGCGCACGCATCAGGCCATCCTGCAGCTCGGAGCTGACGCGCGACTGCTGCTGCAGCAGCGAATCGTACTGGCGCGACAGATCGTCCAGCACGCCCTGCAGGCCCCCGAGATCGGCTGCCGATTCGTTCAGCGCGCGGCTCAGCTGCTGCAGGGTGGAGAAGCGGTCCAGTTCCAGCGGATCGAACTTCTGGTCGGCCTGGTCCTGCTCGCGCTGGTAGCGGGCGACGATCTGCGCTTCGGTTTCCAGGTCGAGTCGGCGCAGCTGGTCGCGCAGTCGCGCATTGGTGCGCTCCAGTTCGCCCATGGCGCCACGGAAGGCACCCAGCTGCTGTTCCAGGCGCGAACGGTAGATCGCCACTTCACCGGCATGGTTCACCAGGCGGTCCAGCAGATCGGCGCGCACGCGCACCTGTTCCTGCTGCGGACGGGCCAGCGGATCTTCGTCGGAGGTGCCTTCCACCGGCAGCGGTGCCGACAGCGGCGCATCGGCCAAGGCCAACGGCGCGGCCACAACCTGCGCATCGTCGGCCACGGCGGCGGCCGTTGCAGCGGTGCCGGCAGCGCTGGCGAGGTCGGTGCGGGTGCGGGCCTCGAAGGCCTCCACCAGATCCTGCGCCGGTTCGACCACACGGTGGTCACCGGTCAGGGTCAGCAGCTGGTGCAGGCGGTCAAAGCCACGCTCCAGCAGCTGCACATCGCGACGCTCGATTTCAGTGCGACCGGCTGCCACAGCCTCCAGCAGCGATTCGATGCTGTGGCCGAGATCGCCGATGGCATTGATGCCCGCCATGCGCGCACCGCCCTTGAGCGTGTGCAGGTCGCGCTGCAGGCCAGCCACGACTTCGCGGTCCTGCGGCGCATCACGCAGCTCGCTGATCAGGCCGTCGCAGTGGTCGAGCAGGTCCTTGCCTTCTTCGACGAAGATGTCGACCAGCTCGCGGTCGTAGATGCTGAAATCGAGTGGCTCGGCATCGGCCTCGACAAGCGCGGCTTCCGCAGCCTCTGCCCCGGCAACTTCGGTTTCAGGCGCTTCAGCTTCAACGGCTTCAGCTTCAACGGTTTCAGCGTCGACAGCTTCGGCTTCGACAGCTTCGGCCTCGAGAGCTTCGCCCTGGATGTCGCCCGCCTCGACGCCTGCCGTTTCAGCAGCATCCACCTGCGGCGCGACCTCGACGGCATCCAGGCCGTGGCCCGGTGCGTCTTCCATCTCGAACAGACGTACCGGCGCGGCAGCACCGGCCTCGGCATCGCTCGACACATCGTCATTCACCGTCGCCGGGGACGGCAGGTCGGCGCTCTCTCCTTCACCGACCGCCGCCTCCCCGCCGACGTCCGCGTCCTCGGCAAAGGCGTCAGCCTCGCCCGGCGCGAGTTCGCTGGCCTGCAGGCCAAGCACGGGCCACTGGCCGTCCTCGTCCTGCGCCGGCGCGTCATCGATCACATGCAGGCCGGCTTCGAGCGCGGCTTCCAGCGTGACCGGTTCTGCGAAGCCCGGCACAGCCATTTCATCGTGAGTGCTGGATGCGTCGCTGTCGAGCACCCATTCCCCGGTCGCTTCGTCGAGAGGCTCAGCGTCCGGTTCCTCGGCGGCCGAGGTCTGGTCAATCGCGTCATCAGCAGCCGCAACCTCAGCGTCCTGCGGATCGCGGTCATCCACCGGCAACGCACTGGCGTCCAGATACGGCGACAGATCTTCGACCGCCGTCAGGCCGGCGGCGTCCACGTCGATCGCAACCGATGCGGTATCAGCATCGTCCTGCGTGGCGGGGGTCGACTCGCTGGAGGCGATGGCTTCGGCGGCTTCGGCCGTGGCGGCCGCCTCAATCCCTGTCGGCAACGTTGCCGCAGCCTCCGGCATCGACGGCCAGCCCGCGTCGAAGTAACGCGACAGGTCTTCGCCACCGGTCAGTTCGGCCGCGTCCAGACCGGCGTCCGGCACGGGTTCAACATGCGGGACAACATCGATGTCGTGCGCAGCCGGAGCAGCCTCGACCGCAGCCGGCATCGCCACGTCGGTGGCCTCGGCTTCGGCTTCGGCTTCGGCTTCGGCTTCGGCTTCGGCTTCGGCCGCGATCTCGCCTGCGACGTCGAACTCGTCCTGGTCGTCCTCGTCCATTTCCAGGCCGACCATCGGCCAGCGGGCTTCCGGCAGCTCACCCGCCAGTGCCTGCAGATGCTGCGCGAGCTCGGCCTGCGGTGCGATGCGCGGCTGTTCGGCCTGCAGCGCCTCCATGGTGGTGCTGATGGCCTTCGCGGTGGCTTCCAGCGCCCCCAGCGCCTCGGCGCCCGGCACCACATTGGCGGCCAGCGCGCGCTTGATGTACGACTCGGCGCCGCCGGTGACCGCGGTGATCTCCGGCACTTCGGTCATGGCGAAGGCGCCGTTCATGGTATGCACGGCGCGCAGCAGCGCATCGTTCACCGGCTGCTCGGCCTGCTGGGCCGACTGCAGCCACTGCTGCAGCGTCGCCAGATGGACGTCCACCTCGGCTTCCAGGATCTCGCGCAGCACGCTGTCGATGTTGGCCGGGGTACCCACCGGTTCATCCACAGGCTCGGCAACCGCCAGCACGTCGGCCGCAACGGCCTCGTCCTGCACCGGCACGTTGGCCTCTGCCTGTGCAACCGGCTGGGGCGCAGCGGCAGCCTGCAGCGGCACGTAGAAGGTTTCCTCGCCGGCGGCGACACGGTCGGCGATGGCCTGCATGGCCTGCAGATCGACCGTGACGCGCTGGCCATCGCGCAGCGCGGCATTCAGCTGCGGCAGCGCGGCGCTGGCGTGGTCGATCATCGCCAGCACGGCCGGGGTGGCGGCACGGTTGCCCTCGAGCACCCGGTTGAGCATGCCCTCGATCTTCCAGGCGAATTCGCCCAGCGTGCGGGCGCCGACCAGGCGGCCACTGCCCTTGAGGGTGTGGAAGATGCGGCGGATCGGGCGCAGCCGGTCCAGGTTGTCCGGCTGCATGCGCCAGGCCGGCAGCAGCGCGCCGAGATTGCCCATCTCGTCGTCGAACTCTTCCAGGAACACCTCGCGGATGTCCTGGTCGATGTTCTCGGCATCATCGTCGAAACCGGCTTCAAAGCCGGCGTCGTCGGCCGCCACGGGCGCCGTTTCGGCGGCAGGTGCAGCCTGCGGGTTGAACTCGGCGGCCGCCGCGCTCAGTTCGGCGAAGAACTGTGCGTCGGCGTCGCTGAAATCGATCGGGGCGATGGTATCGACATCGACCAGGGACACGGTTGCGGCAGGCAGCGAGGTCGCTGTCACGCCTTCGTCGACACCGGTCTCGGTGGCGGCCAGCGCCTCGATCATTTCGACCGGCGCGGTCTCGGCAGCGACGTCACTCATGTCGACCTGCTCGACCGGGAGAATCGTCGCGGCCGACGCAAGCAGCTCGACCGGCGCCGCTTCGGCAGCGTCGACGATCTCCAGCACCGGCGACGGAGCATCCTCCTCCTCGTCCAGCGACAGGGTTTCCATCGCCTGCAGCGACAGCACATCGTCGGCGTTGTCCAGGGCGCTGTTGTCGAAGTGGAACACCACGCCCTCATCCAGCACGGCCAGGCCGTCATGCTCGGCAGCCACCGGATCGAATGCAGGAGCGGCCGACAACGGAAGCGACGCTGCGCTGGCATCGTCCTGCAGGCTGATGCCAGCGTGTTCAACGCTGTCTTCCAGCACCAGGGCATCGCCCTCCTCGGCCTGCGCATCGGCAACGTCGGACAGCGACCACGCCGGGGCGGCCGGTGCGTGCTCGGCGCCCACCGGGTCGTAGCTGAGCTGGTCGTAGCTGACCGGATCGAAGCTGTTGAAGGTCGGCGCACGCTCATCGGCGATGGGCGCGGACGCATGCGCCCCCAGTTCCCACTGCGGCACGCCCGGTGCCGGCGCGGTGGAGGCGGCGAACAACAACGGTGCCGGCTCGGCGGGTGCCGTCGTCGCTGCGGCGGTGTCCTGCCCACCCAGCGCGCCGAACATCAGGCTGTTGTCGGCTACCGGCGGCGCCGGCAGCGGATCGAACGTGAAATCGGGCAGCGGCGGCGGGATCTCGCCCGGTGCCGGTGCGGCCGGCTGTACGTCGAACGCCACCGGGTCCAGCTGCAGCGGAGCGGCGGCCACGGCCAGGGTTTCGCGCACGATGGGCTGCGGCGCTTCGGCCTGGGGCTCGGCACTGCTGCGCTCGGGCAGCGGCCAGTAGCGCAGGGTTTCCAGGCTGCTGCGGGTAATGTCGAGGATGTCCTCGCGGCCCGGGCGGCGGTCACGCAGCGCTTCCAGGTAGTACTCCAGGCTGGCCATCGCATCGGCCAGCGTGTCCAGCTGGCGGCCACTGGGCACGCGCTGGCGGCCGATCAGTTCGGCCTCGATGTACTGCTGCACGCCGCGCAGGTAATCAGCGGCGGTGCCCAGGTCGAGCATGCGCAGCGCACCGGCTACATCGCCCAGCAGGCGCGGCACGTCCTGCAGCTCGGCATGGTTCCAGCTGGTTTCGATGAACGCGACGAAGTGCTCGCGGGCGGCAGCAAAATTGGCGATCGCTTCGTGCGCCAGCACTTCGACCGTGCGCCGGCTTTCCACCGCGCTCGGGTCATCCTCGCCGCTGCCGCCAGCGCCCAGATGGGCAACCTGGTCGTCCAGCGACGCATCCACGTAGAGCAATGCGCCGGCGATATCCAGCAGCATGTCCTCGTCGATCTGCTGGCGGCCTTCCACCACGCCCAGCAACGCATCACGCTGCTGCGCCACCACGCCACGGGCTGCGCCCAGGCCCATCATGCCCAGCGTGTCGCCCACGGCGCCCAGCTTGGTGACCTGCTCCTGCAGCTGCTGCGGCGCACCGCCGGTGCGCAGGTGAAGGTCCAGCGCATCCTTGACCTGCAGCAGTTCTTCCTTGACCGCGCTGCCGACGGTATCCAGCAGTTCGCGGTTGCGCCCGCTCAGGCTGCCACGGGCGTGGTCCAGCTCGGCTTCGGTGGCGCTGACGCTGTCCGGCGCAAAGGCGAACAGGACGCTGTCGTTGACCCCTTCCTCGCCACGCGCGGCGCGGATCTCGTTCAGCAGCGGCATCAGCACGATGGGAATATCGCGGTGGCCGTTCTGCAGGCGTTCCAGGTAATCGGGCAGCAGCACGCTGCCACGCATCAGCGTGGCACAGGCTTCATCGCGCTCGGCCACGCGGCCTTCGCCGACGGCCACGGCCAGCTGTTCCAGTTCCTCGGCCACCATCGCCGGGGCATACAGCTCCACCATGCGCAGGGTGCCCTGCACCTGGTGCAGGTAGCCGGCGCAGATACGCATGCGGCTGCCATCGGCCGGATCTTCAACGAAGTATTCGACCTCGTTGCGCACCTGGCGCAGGGTCTCGTCCAGCTCCGGCTTGACCCAGCCCAGCGCTGCATGGCTCATCGCATCGCGCAGGCTGCTCATGGACGTGCTCCGGTCGCCGCCGCGCGGAGGCCGCGCGTCTTCTGGCGTGGGGAATGGAAATGCTTCATCGAAAGGTTCCTTGCTCGCCGCCCTGCCCGCGTCACGCCGGCAGCTTGAAGTCGGCGACCGAACGACGCAGGTCGGCCGCCAACTGCGCCAGGTGGCCGATCGACTCGGCCGTCTGACCGGCACCCTGCGAGGTCTGGCCGGTGATCTGGCGGATCACGCCCATCGTGCGGGTGATGTCCGAGGCCGCAGCGGACTGCTGCTGCGCGGCGATGGAGATGTTCTTGATGAGGTTGTTGAGGGCGTTGGACACGCGCTCGATCTCGGTCAGCGCCGTGCCGGCATCCTCGGCCAGGCGCGCACCGGACACCACCTCGGCGGTGGTCTGTTCCATCGAGGTGACCGCTTCGTTGGTATCGGCCTGAATGGCCTGCACCAGGTTTTCGATGCGTCGGGTCGCGCCCGAGGTGCGTTCTGCCAGGCGCTGCACTTCGTCGGCCACGACCGCGAAACCGCGACCGGCCTCACCCGCCGAGGCCGCCTGCACGGCAGCGTTCAGGGCCAGGATGTTGGTCTGTTCGGAAATGTCGTTGATCAGTTCCACGATCGAACCGATTTCCTGCGAGGACTCACCCAGGCGCTTGATGCGCTTGGAGGTTTCCTGGATCTGGTCGCGGATCTGGTCCATGCCCTGGATGGTCTCGCGCACCACGCCGGCACCCTCGGCGGCGATGACCACCGAGCGCTGTGCCACGTCGGCCGACTCGGCCGAGTTGCGCGACACCTGTTCGATGCTCGCTGCGATTTCGCCGATGCGGTCCGACGCCGAGGTGATCTGGTTGGCCTGGTGGCCGGCCGCTTCGGCCAGCTGCATGGCGGTGGCCTGGGTTTCCTGGGTGGACACGGCGACCTTGGCCGAGGTGTCGTTGATGGTGGTCACCAGGTGGCGCAGCTCGTCAACGGCGTAGTTGATCGCGTCGGCGATGGCACCGGTCATGTCCTCGGTCACCGACGCCTTCACCGTCAGGTCGCCCTCACCCAGCGAGGAGATTTCGTCCAGCAGCCGCATGATCGCCTGCTGGTTGCGGCTGTTGAATTCCACCTGGGTCTGGTAGCGCAGTTCCTGCTCGCGCGAACGGCTGCGCACGCTGGTGGAAACGAAGCCGATGATCGCGATCAGCGACAGTGCACCGGACACCACGCCGATCCAGAAGTTCGGGAACAGGCGGGTATCGGACACCGAACCGAACGAGGAGAACGCCTCGAACAGCTTGCGGCTGTCGTCCAGCATGCGCGCCGATCCCTGGCCCAGCGCGTTGGCTGCGGACTGTGCGGCGAACAGCTGGCGCGAGCTGGCCAGGATCGCATCGGCGTCCTGCTTCATCGCTTCCCACTTCTGCTGCGACTGCTCCAGCGCGGCCACGGCACCGGCACCGCGCACGGCGGTGATGCCGAGGTCTTCGTTGCCGTTGCGCAGGCCATCGAGCACCTGCGAGAACACGGTGATGTCGCGGGCCAGTGCATCACCCGAGGCGGCCGCGGCGGTACCGCCCGCACGCATTTCGGTGACGCGGCGGGCCATCGAACCGGCCACCACGACCTGCTGCAGCGCGCTGTACACCTGCGACGCCGGAGCACCCGAGGCGGACATCGCCCGCACCAGTTCGTTCAACTGGGCCTGCAGGCCCGGCACGGCACCGGTGAAGTTGTTGGCGTTGCCGGCCAGGGCCAGCACGGCGGGTTCGCTGGCCACCAGCTGGCCGGCCTGCTTGCCCAGCGGCGCCCAGGTGTCGGACAGCCGGGTGATCGCCGTGGATACGCCCGGCTCATTGCCGTAGCGGCCCTTCAACGTGGATACGTTCTGCTCGATGGCGTTGCGGGTGGCCTTGAAGGCGGTGAACGCCTGCGCGTTGCCGCCCACCGCATCACGGCCCTGGTTGGCCAGCTGCTGCGAGAGCACCTGCAGGTCGGCGGCCTTGGAACCGGCATCGGCCAGGCGGCTGCCCTGCCAGGTGGACACGCCCGTGTTCACGCCGAACAGGATCATCGACAAAGCCAGCAGGGCCAGCCAGAGGTTGCTGCCGCCCAGCCGCAGCTTGCCGGTCTTGGGGGCGTCCGAAGCAGTACTCATCGTTCAACCTCGATCTTCAATGCAGGGGGTGTTGCCCGGCCTCAGGCCGCGGCTTGCCGGAATTCAGGGGTGCGCGACAGCAACGAGAGCGAGAACACGCCCCAGTCGTGGCCATCGGCATGGAAGGCGCGATCGACGAAATGGCCGTAGCGGCCATCGGCCAGGGTGCCGGCCTGGACCTGCTGGCCCAGCTCGAAACTGCGCTGGCCAAACAGCTCGTCGATGGTCAGCGCGACGTCGCCGCCGGCCTGGCGCATGATCAGCACGCGCTGGCCTTCCTGCTGCACGGTGCGCGCGCCTTCCAGGAAATACTTCAGGTCGACTACCGGGAACAGGTTGCCGCGCAGGTTGCCCACGCCCAGCAGCCAGGGCTGCGCGCAGGGCACCGGGGTCACCGGCGGCATCGGCACGATTTCCACCACTTCGCGGAAATCGGACACCAGCCGGCGCTGGCCCACGCGGAAGCCGACGCCACGCCACAGATCCTCGGCGAACTGCCGTTCGGGCAGCTGCACCGCATGGGCCAGGCTGCGCCGTTCATAGGCTTCAAGAATGTCGAAGGGCGAACGCATCAGGCCACCAGTTCGTTGATCCGCGCGATCAGTTCTTCCTCGCGCGGCGGCTTGACGATGTAATCGGCCGCACCCTGGCGCAGGCCCCATGCCTTGTCGGTTTCCATCGCCTTGGTGCTGACGATGATCACCGGGATGTGCTTGATCGCCGCGTCGCGCGACATCGCACGGGTGGCCTGGAAACCGCTCATGCCGGGCAGGACCACGTCCATCAGCACCAGCTGCGGAACCTGGTCACGCACCAGCTGCAGGCCATCCTCGGCATTGTCCGCTTCCAGCACTTCGTGGCCGGCACGGCGCAGCCACTGGGTGAACACCGCGCGGTCGGTCGGTGAATCCTCGATCAGGACGATACGAGCCATTGTGCCTTTCCCCCCTGGTCAGGCGTTGACGTATGTGCGGATGGCACCCAGCAGTTCTTCACGCGTGAAAGGCTTGGTCAGGTACTGTTCCGAGCCGACGATGCGCCCGCGGGCCTTGTCGAACAGGCCGTCCTTGGAGGACAGCATGATCACCGGGGTCGCCTTGAACAGCTGGTTGCCCTTGATCAACGCGCAGGTCTGATACCCGTCAAGACGGGGCATCATGATGTCCACGAAGATGATCTGCGGTTGCTGGTCGGCGATCTTGGCCAGGGCCTCGAAGCCATCGGTCGCGGTCACCACTTCGCAGCCTTCGCGCTTCAGCAGTGTTTCCGCCGTCCGGCGGATGGTCTTCGAGTCATCGATGACCATCACCCGGAGTCCTGCGAGCTCCCCGCCCGCAGTCGTGTTTTCAGTCATTGCCTTTCCCCAAGCGCGCGACCCTTCTGTGCTGGGGGCCGCTACGAAGGCGTATCTATATCGCACTTCCCGCGCCCGCTTCAAGCGCCGTCCATGGCACTTGGGGTGGCGGCTGGCTGAACGTGACCGGTTTGGCAAAGACTGCGCAGGCGGCAGGACGGACGCAGCGTTGCAGTACCCCGGGCAGGCACGCGGGGGGCGTTGCCGCTACCATCAACGCCTTGCCTGACAGGTGCACCCATGCCGTTGAACGTCATCGTGGTGATGGACCCCATCGCCCACATCAAGATCGCCAAGGACACCACCTTCGCCATGCTGCTGGAAGCCCAGCGCCGCGGCCACGCCCTGCACTATGTGCGGCCGGGCGGCCTGGCCCTGGAAGGCGGTGTGGCGGTGGCCCAGACCGCCCCGCTGCAGGTCCGCGACGACCCGTCCGGCTGGTACGAGCTTGGCGCATTCAGCCGCACGGTGTTCGGCCCGGGCCAGATCGTGCTGATGCGCAAGGACCCGCCGGTGGATGCCGAATACGTCTACGACACCCAGGTGCTGGACGTGGCGGCCGCGGCCGGCGCCTGCGTGGTCAACAACCCGCAGGGCCTGCGCGACTACAACGAGAAGCTGGCCGCCCTGCTGTTCCCGCAGTGCTGCCCGCCGACGCTGGTCAGCCGCGACGCCAAGGCCCTGAAGGCCTTCGCACTGGAACATGGACAGGCCGTGCTGAAGCCGCTGGATGGCATGGGCGGCCGCTCGATCTTCCGCAGCGGCCAGGGCGATCCGAACCTGAACGTGATCCTGGAAACCCTGACCGACGGCGGCCGCAAGCTGGCGCTGGCCCAGAAGTTCATTCCCGACATCACCGCCGGCGACAAGCGCATTCTGCTGGTGGATGGCGAACCGGTGGATTACTGCCTGGCGCGCATCCCGCAGGGCGATGAGTTCCGCGGCAACCTGGCTGCCGGCGGCCGTGGCGAAGGCCGCCCGCTGAGCGAGCGTGACCGCTGGATCGCCGCCCAGGTCGGGCCGGAGATGAAGCGCCGCGGCATGCGTTTCGTGGGCCTGGATGTGATCGGCGATTACCTGACCGAAGTGAACGTGACCAGCCCGACGTGTGTGCGCGAGCTGGACGCACAGTACGGCCTGAACATCGCCGGCACCCTGTTCGACGCGATCGAGGCCGGCCTGCGCTGATGGACGCTGCACCCGCCGTGCTGGCCCCTCCGCCGCGTGAAGCGCAGCGGCTGGGGGCCACCCTGGCCTTGTCGGTCATCGTCCACGCCCTGCTGATCCTGGGCGTGGGCTTTGCCGTGAAGGGCGAAGCGCCGTTGGTGCCGACCCTGGAAGTGATTTTCAGCCAGACCCGCACGGCGCTGACGCCGAAGCAGGCCGATTTCCTGGCCGCGGCCAGCCAGGAAGGCGGCGGTGAACACGACCGCGCACAGCGCCCGCGCGACAACCAGACCGGCATCGCGCCACAGGCCCAGGCCGGGCTGAGCCCGGTGCCGCAGCAACAGCAGTCGGCTGCGCCGGTGCCGCCGCCGCAGGCGCGCGTGGTCAGCAGCCGCAACGGCGAAGAGACGGTGGCGCAGGCACAGGACCGCCCCACCCCGCTGGATCCAAGCCCGGATGCGGCCAGGACCGCACGTGAGCAGCGCGATGCGGAAATGGCCCGCCTGGCCGCCGAAGTGCACCTGCGCTCTGCGCAGTACGCGAAGCGCCCGAACCGCAAGTTTGTCTCGGCCAGCACGCGCGAGTACGTCTACGCCAACTACCTGCGTGCGTGGGTGGACCGTGCCGAGCAGGTGGGCAATCTGAACTACCCGGACGAGGCGCGTCAGCGCCGGCTGGGTGGCCAGGTGGTCATCAGCGTCGGGGTACGCCGCGATGGCAGCGTGGAGAGCAGCCGCATCCTGAAATCCAGCGGCACGCCGCTGCTGGATGAGGCGGCGTTGCGGGTGATCGCGCTGGCGCAGCCGTTCCCGGCGTTGCCGAAGACCGATGATGGCGTGGATATCCTGCAGGTGACCCGCACGTGGGTGTTCCTGCCGGGTGGCGAACTGCGCGACGACCGGTAGGTTTTCTGTTGCCCGGGCCTGCGGCCCGGGACCCGCCGCAGAGCCAGGTCAACAGCAACAGCCGCGGTCGGACTGTGGGTTTGGCGGGGCGGTGTGGGCGTGCAGGACACGCCGTACCCCCCCCCTCCGGGGTCCGGCCCAGCCGCTGGCGGCTGTGTGTTCGGGCGCTTGCGAAGCAGTGCTTCGCAAGCAAAGCGCCCTCACCCATGGGGGCTCGTAGGCGCCATCCATGGCGCCTGCGGTCCTGCACGCCCACACCGCCCCGCCCCTGACAGATCGCGGCGCCTCTTCGCTCCTGGTAGGTGTCGACCTTGGTCGACACACATCCACGCAACGCGTGGATGCTTTTGACTTTGATTTTTCTTTTTCGATTTTCCGTGGCGGACGCGCACGGAAGTTGTCAGAGGTCGGGCGGGTGGGTCACGCAGGGGCGCAGGCGCCATGGATGGCGCCTACGAGCTTACATGGACGTACTTGCAGCGTCCCCTGCGCAACCCACCCGCCCGGCCAGGCGCGGCTGTTGCAGTCGACTGACAGTCGACTCTACCGATCTGCAGCCACGAGGGGCTCAGCCGTTGGCTTTCGCCTTCGCCTCGCGGGCGGCCTGCTGCTCGACCAGGGTCAGCGCGACGTTGTCACGCAGGTACGCCGGCTCCACCTTCTCCGCCGCCACGCCTTCGCCACGGGCGAACGCCGGCACCGCCAGCGCCAGCACGTCCGATGCGCGCGGCAATGCGGCGGCATCAAAGGCACGCAGCCCAGCCCCAAGCTGGGACACCAGCGCGCCCTCGGCCGCGCCGAAACCCGTGCCCACGCCATAGGCCTGCAGCCCGTCCGGCAGCGCCACCGCCGCCGGCGCGCACACGCGCTCGGCATCGCGGGCTACCGGCAGGCCGTCCACCCGCTCGAAGCGGGCCACATACAACTCGCCCATCCGCGCATCGATTGCCGACAGGATCTGGTCTTCTTCAACCGGCGCACGCAGCGCCAGCACCTGCAGCGTCGACACCGGCAGCAGCGGACGATCCAGCGCCAGCGCGATGCCCTGGGCAATCGCGATCGCCAGGCGCACGCCGGTAAACGCGCCCGGGCCGCGGCTGAGCGCAATGCCATCCAGCTGGCGGCGGCTGATGCCGGCCTCGGCCAGCAGCGCCTCGGCCCACGGCAGGCTCAGTTCGGCATGGCGGCGCGGGGCGATCTCGAAGCGCTCCAGCACCTGCCCATCAACATGCAGGGCAACGGAACAGGCTTCGGTGGCGGTTTCAAAGGCGAGCAGTTTCATCGGATTGAATCAGGACGCATCGGGTCAGAACAGGGGGAACGTGGCACCGGGCGCCGGCTCCGGGCCCGGCACGGGGGCTGGGGCTGGGGCTGGGGAAGTCGGGGCAGCGGCGGCGGTCTCGGGCGCCCATTGTGGCCCAAAGAAGGCCTGCACATCGGCCAGCGCGCGGGTGCGGCGGAACGGCGGCAGCGAATCAAGGAAAACCCGGCCATAACTGCGGTTGAGCAGGCGTGGATCACACAGCACCAGCACGCCACGGTCGGTTTCGCTGCGGATCAGCCGGCCCACGCCCTGCTTGAGGGCGATCACTGCCTGCGGCAGCTGCTCGTCGCGGAACGGATTGCCGCCCTGGCTGCGGATCGCCTCCAGCCGCGCCTCGTACACCGGATCATCCGGCGCGGCGAACGGCAGCTTGTCGATCACCACCACGCTCAGCGCCTCGCCCACCACATCCACGCCCTCGCGGAAGCTGGCCGAGCCCAGCAGCACACCGTTGCCGGATTCGCGGAAGCGCTGCAGCAGCGTGGCGCGCGGCGCCTCACCCTGCACGAACAACGGCCAGGGCCCATCGCGCAGCGCTTCGGCCGCCTCGCGCAGCGCACGGTGTGAAGCGAACAGCAGGAATGCCCTGCCCTGCGACGCCTGCAGCACCGGGCGCAGGACCTGGATGAGCGCCGTGCCGAAGCCGCGCGCGGCCGGGTCGGGCAGGCCTTCAGGCAGGTAGCACAGCGCCTGATCGGGCCAGTTGAACGGACTGGGCTGGACCAGGGTGTGCGGGTCGTCCAGACCCAGGCGGGTCGCAATGTGATCGAAGCCACCGCCCACGGTCAGCGTGGCCGAAGTGAAGATCCAGGCCGCACGGCTGCGCTCGCGATGCTCGCGCAGCGGGCCGGACACATCCATCGGCGTGCGCTGGCAGCGGAAACCGCGCGGGGTGAGTTCGTACCACAGCACATCGGCGGCACTGGCCACCTCGGCCGGGTCGGTATCGAAATCGAGGGCAGGCGCATCATCGCCCAGCCAGCGCGCCAGCCGCGAAACCGCTTCGCGTGCGCGGGCATGGCAGGCATCGAGGCCGGCGGCCGCCTCGCGCAGCGGCTGTAGTGCCTGCTCCAGCGCCACCAGGCAGCTCATCGCCGCATCGAAACCATCGCGCACCTGTGGCATCGCCAGCGCGCGCCACTGCGTGCCCCGCGACGGCAGCCCTTCCATTGCCAGGCGCAGGGCCAGCAGCGCCTGCTGCAACTGGTCCACCGGTTCCTGCAGCGCCGACTGCGCGCCGCCGACGCCGCGCGCCTCGGCCAGGCAGTCGCGGCCCAGTTCCTGCCACGGGCGCATGCCGAAGCCTTCACCGAAGAACTGCGCGGCCAGCTCCGGCAGCTGGTGCGCTTCGTCGATGACGAAGGCCTGCGCGCCGGGCAGCAATTCGCCGAAGCCATCCTGTTTCAGGGCCAGATCGGCCAGCAGCAGGTGGTGGTTGACCACCACCACGTCGGCCGCCTGCGCACGTTGCCGCGCGTGTACGACGAAGCAGTCATCCCAGAACGGGCAATCCGTGCCGAGGCAGTTGTCGACGGTGGAGGTGACCATCGGCAGCAGCGGTGAATCGTCGGCCAGCCCGTCCAGTTCGGCGATATCGCCGAACTGCGAGCGGCCGGACCAGGCGAGGATGCGCTGGAACTGCGCGGCCTGCTCGGGGCTGGAAAAACGCGGTTCGCCGCGCGCCTGCTGCAGGCGATAGCGGCACAGGTAATTGGCGCGACCCTTCAGCAGCGCGCTGCGCAGACCGACGCCCAGCGCCTGGCGCACACGCGGCAGATCGCGATGGTAGAGCTGGTCCTGCAGTGCGCGGGTACCGGTGGAGATGATGGTACGCAGCCCGGACAGCAGCACCGGCACCAGATAGGCAAAGGTCTTGCCGGTGCCCGTGCCGGCCTCGGCCAGCAGCAGGTCACGCTGCTGCAGCGCATCGGCGATGGCCTCGGTCAGGCGCAGCTGCGCGGGACGCGGGACGAAGGCATCCAGGTGCGAGGCGAGCGCGCCGCCTTCGCTGAGGGCTTCGCGGCTGGCATGAACGAGGTCGGACATCAGACAGGAAGGATACCCGGCCGGGCGCTGCCCGGCACCCGTTTCAAGCCAAGGCCGGAGCAACGGCAACAGCAACAGCGGTGTTAATGGCTCTGGGTTGCTGCGTGCTGGGCGGGGCGGGAGGGGCAGGCAGGACACGCCGTAAACCCGTCCCTGGGGCTCGATGGCGCCATCCATGGCGCCAACGGTCCTGCCTACCCCTCCCGCCCCGCCTTCGACAGTTTCCCGGTGACGGACGCACATGTTTCGTAGCGTCGAGCTTGCTCGACTGGATTCAGAAGCGGTGGGTCGAACGGAAACAAGAAGGGGTCGGAGCCGTTTTCCTGCGGAAAACGGCTCCGACCCCACCGCGAGTGCGCGCAGCGCGCGACCCGCTTTTGCCTTGATTTTTTCTTTTCCGTGGCTGGACGCACACGGAAACTGTCAGGGGACCGGCGGGTGGGTTGCGCAGGGGCGTGAGCCGCATGGATGCGGCGACCGAGCTTACATGGACGTACTTGCAGCGTCCCCTGCGCAGCCTACCCGCCCGGCCCACCTCGCAAGGCCAGTCGACTAACAGTCGACTCTACCGACCGACCAGCCACGAGGGGCTGCGCCGTTGGCTGGAATACTTCAGTACCGCTTGATCCCCGGCACCGTGCAACCCTCGATCTGCGAATGCGCCGAGACCGCATTTTCCTTCTCGCCACGCGCCAGGCGCGACTGCTCGATCGTCGCCCAGTGCCGGCGGCACAGCGGGCCCGTCTTTGACCCCAGGTCCACCGCCTTGCGCGCAAACGTCTCCGCCTCCGCCCACTGGCCCTGCAGCAGCGCGATCTCCGCACGTTCCTGCAGCACCGCCGGGTCGCCGGCCACGATCTGCAAAGCCTGGTCCAGGCTGCCCGCAGCCGCCGCCAGATCGTTGCGCTGGCGCTGGGCCAGCGCGGTCTGGCGCAGGTCTTCCACCTGCGAATCACGCAGCGGCTGCACCGACAGCTCCTTGTCGTCCGGACCGGCCGCCACGTCCACCGCCGCCAGGCGCTGGGCCGGCGTCGTCGTGTCCACCGGCTTGGCCACCGGGGGTGGGCTGCTCACGCAGGCCGCCAGAGCCAGGCTCAGAGCGGTCACAGCCAACAGCGGATACAGGGATCGAACAGTCATCGGCATCACCGGCTGGGAGGGGGAGTAGCGGCCGCAGGCGCTGGCGCGGGTTCGCCGGCCGGCGGTTCCTGCTTGCGGTCCAGGCCGAACCAGCTGCGCCAGCCGCCGCCTTCGCTCTCGCCTCCCTGCTCATCCGGCAGCGTGGCCGGGGCGCAGGGTGCGTAGGCCGGCGCATAGCCGACCACGAACGGGAAGCGGCGCGCATCCGGGCAGCCTTCATCGGTGCTGTTGGTGCCGGTGGCAGCCACCGGCTGCCAATCCAGGCCCTTGTTGCTGACCTTCAACGGTGCACTCGGCAGACGCTGGAAGATGCCCGACCACACCCGCATCGCGCCGGTGGCGCCGTACAGCCCGGCCTGCTCGTTCTGGTCGTTGCCCATCCAGATCACCGCCAGGTGGTCGCCGGTGTAACCGGCATACCAGCTGTCGCGGCCATCATTGGTGGTACCGGTCTTGCCCGCCGGCTGCAGGCGGCCAAGGCCATCGGCATTCAGACGCTGCGCGGTGCCACTGGCAACCACCTGCTGCAGGCCGATGCTGATCAGGTTGGCGGCAATCGAATCGCCTTCCTGCGCCGGGGCCGGAGTCTTGTCATACCGCTTGAGCAGTTTGCCCTGCGGGTCGAGCACGCCGCGCACCGCATGCAACGGCTGGATCTCACCACCCGACGCCAGGAACTGGTACAGCTGCGCCATCGCATACGGGCTCTGGTCGGTCGAGCCGAGGATCACCGCCGGGTTGGCATCGGCCTTGATGCCGGCCAGCACATGGATCAGCTGGGTCACCCGTTCAGGACCCACCTGCATGCCCACACGCACCGTGGCCTGGTTGTAGGAGTGGGCCAGCGCATCGATCAGCCGCACCGTGCCATGGCTGCGGTTGTCCGCATTGCCCGGGCTCCAGTTGCGGCCACGACCCAGCTGCACCGTCACCGGCGAATCGTCCACCCAGCTGGCCAGCGAATAGCGGTCCGGCTGCGCAAGCGCCAGCAGGTACACGAACGGCTTCAGCAGCGAACCCACCGGGCGCTGTGCCTCGATGGCGCGGTTGAAACCGACCTCGGAGACCTCGCGGCTGCCGATCACGGCCACCACGTCGCCGTTGTGCACGTCGGTCATCACCATGCCGGCCTGCAGTTCGGGGCGACGCTTGCTTTCCAGCGACTTGATGGTGCGGGTGACCGCGCCTTCGGCGTAGGCCTGCGCGGACGGCGACATGCCCGACATCACGCTCAGGCCGGCGCCCTGCAGGGCCGATTCGGGGTAGTCATGGCCGAGCTGGCGGCGCACCAGGTCCACATAGGCCGGGAAACGGTTGGCCGCCACCAGGCCCGGGCTCTTCGGCACGCCCAGCGGCGCCTTCAGCGCACGCTGGTACTCGGCATCGTCGATCAGCGTCGCTTCGTGCAGCTTGCCCAGCACGAAGTTGCGGCGGTCCAGCGCACGTTCCGGGTTGCGCCGCGGATCGTAGTAGGACGGGCCCTTGACCAGGCCGATCAGCAGCGCGATGTGCTCGGTATCCAGGGATGACAGGTCGCGGCCGAACCAGAACTCGGCGCCGGAAGACATGCCGTGGATGGCCTGGCTGCCGCGCTGGCCCAGGTACACCTGGTTCAGATACGCCTCGAAAATGGTGCGCTTGTCGTAGCGCGCTTCCATGATCAGCGCGTACAGCACTTCATTGAACTTGCGGGTGATCGTCTGTTCCTTGCCGATGCCGAGCAGGCCGCTGCGGGCCAGCTGCTGGGTCAGCGTGGAAGCGCCCTGGCGGCTCTGGCCGCCGGAACGGATGGTCACCCACACCGCACGCGCGATGCCGGACAGGTCGATGCCGTGGTGGCGGTTGAAGTCCTTGTCTTCCACCGCCTGCAGGCCCGTGACCAGCAGGTCCGGTGCTTCGTTCATGCGGATCAGGCGGCGCTCTTCCTGCTTCTGCCCGTACAGTGTGGCGATGCGGGCGGGATCCAGGCGGGCCGCCTTCAGCGCCTTGCGCGAACCGGCGTCGCGCAACGACGCGATGCTGCCGCCGGACAGCGACAGCTCCACGCGCCGGGCGGCAACATGGCCGTCCACATCGTTGTAGCCGCGGCTGGAAATGGTGAAGCGTCCGCCCTGCACCGCATAGGTGGCCGGATCCTTGCCCTCGCCGTCATCGCGGTAGGCCGAGGCGGCCAGTTCGGTTTTCAGCGTGGCCGCGTCCATGGCTTTGCCCGGCACCAGCACCAGCGGGCGCGCGTAGACACGGGTCGGAATCTGCCAACGCAGCTCACCGAAACGCTGGGTGACCTGCTGGTTCAGGTACAGCGTGTAGGGAATGAGGAAGCCCAGGCCCAGCGCGACTGCCGCCAGGGTCCAGGTGATCAGCCGGCGCCGCCACAGCGGTCCGGTGTCCTGCAGGTCGTCGTCGAGATCGTCGGTGTCGTCGGAATCGTAGCGTCGGGGCACGGGAATGCGGGAATGTAGGGTCAGGCGAGTCTACCCCAGCCCTTCCCGCAGGAAAGGGCTGGCGTTCGGCCTGTTCAGCGACTGCCCGGCGGCAGGCCGCCGCTCACCCCGCGCACGCCGTCCCACAGGCCCTTCAACATGAACCGCAGTCGAACCCCGCGTGGCGCCAGGAACAGGCTGTTGCCCACCAGCTTCAGAACCAGCCGCGGCACATCCTGGGCAATCCACACGCGCGGCGTGTACGCGCGGGCGTACAGCAGCACCCGGTTGCGCATGATGAAGTACAGCCGGAACGGCTTGTGCACCACCACCCCATCCGGCTTCGCCCGGGATGGCAGCAGCTCCTCGCCGATGCTGTGGCTCATCTGCGCGTCGCAGATGCCGTACAGCGCGTAACCGGCGCGCTTGGCGCGGAAACACCAGTCCATGTCCAGGTTGTCGATGAACAACCCTTCATCCATTGGGCCGATGGCCTGCAGCGCCTTCATCGGCACCAGCGAACCGGAGGTGATGAGGAAATCACATGCAACGCGCTGGCCCGGCCCGCCGCGCAGCTTGTGGTTGAGCGGAAAGCCGAAACGGACGAACGGTGCCAGCACGCCACTGCGCGAATCGCGGAACTGCGGGCCGACGGCAGCCACCGGCCCGTGCTGCGCAAGGTCCAGCAGCGCCGTCCACAGCACATCCACCATGCCCGGCGCCAGCACGCTGTCCTGGTCCATCAGCAGGACATGGTCGAAACCCAGTGCGGCGGCTTTCTCGTACGCACGGTTCAGCGCACTGCCCAGCCCCACGTTGCGCGGCGAGGCCACCAAGGTGACGCCCGCCCGGTCGCCCAGCATCGCGGCCACATCGACCTCGCCACTGGCATTGTCGAACACCACCAGATGCCCGACCTGCTGCAGCACGCTGTCGACCACGCGCGGCAACAGGGCCGGGTCCGGCCCATAGGTGACGATCACGGCGCAGACGCGGGATGCGCGGGCATCCGCCGCGCGCTCGGGTGCCTGCGGGGTCATCGGGCCCCTCGCATCGCTGCCCATATGCTCCGGCCGACAGTGACTTCAGATGCTACGCGGGACATGGCCAGAGGGGGGAAGTTGGAGCCGCTGGACTATACCCGACTCCCCTCCCCTACGCAGGTTCAGCGCCGCCAGGATTCAGCGCCCACCTGCCGCAGGCGCTGCTCGAACGCGGCCAGTTCCGGCAGGTCCGGCTGCAGTTGGCGCACCTGCTCAACGGCGGCCTCGGCAAAGGCCACGTCACCACGCCCCAACCGCTCGCTGCCGATGGCCAGCCAGCGCTGCGCCAGCCGCACCCGCGCCGACGGCAGGCCCGCTGCGGTCGGCGCCAAGGTCTGCCATGCCTGCAGGCAGGCACCTGCGGCCTGCACGCGGTTCTGCCGCAGGTTGTCATCGAAGCACGCCCGGCTGGCCGGCAGCAGGCGCGCTGCAGCAGCCTTCACCCGGGCATCGCGCGGGGCCAGCGCCTGTGCCTCGCGCAGCGCATCGAAGGCGCTGTGCCCGGGCGGACTGATCCAGCGCCCGTCGTGCGCGGCGCGGTCGATCTGGCGCAGGCGGTCGCGCAGCTGCCGTTCGCGCTGGGCCGCACTCAACGTCGGCTGGCGCTGCGCCTGCTGCGCCTGCTGCCCGCGCTGGATGCGCTGCCCGGCCTGCTGCAGGGCGGCCGGCGAGGCGCCCAGTGCAGCGGCACGCGCACGGTCGGCCTCGGCCGCCTCGAACTGGAACGCAGCGGCCTGGCGCTGGCTGCGCGCAAGCAGCGCCTGCGCCGTCTGCTCACGGCCGCGCACGGCGGTGGGATCATCCGGCGCCACCGCCAGCACGGCGTCGAAGGCATCGGCCGCCGCATCCAGCTTCTGCTGTTTCAGCGCACGCTGGCCCTGCCGCAGGCGCTGGTCCAGCGCGCGTGCCAGTGCTTCCTGGCTGGCCGGCAGATCGCTGTGTCCGGCATCAAACTGGCGTGCGCGCTGCAGCAGCGCCGCCGCCTGCGCCAGCTCGCCGCGTGCAGCCAGCGCTCTGGCCCGCTGCAGGAGATCGCTCAGTGCATCCTCGCGCCCTTCCAGGGCCGGCAGGTTGTCCGGCTGCAGGGCCAGAATGCGCTGGAACAGCGGCAGCGCGCTGCTGTCGCCCTCATCCAGCCGGCCAGCGGCGAAGGCGTTGCGGGCCTGTGCCAGCCACGCGCCGATGCCCGCACCGGCACTGCGCCGAGCCTGCAGCTGCTGCGCCACGGCATCGGCCTCGCCCTGCGGCACCTGCAGCTCGCGGGCCAGCACCAGTGCCTGCGCGCTGCCGTCCAGGTCACCGGCCTGCAACCGCGCCTGCGCCTGTCGCAACGCGGCCGCCCCCGTGCTGGCCAGGCCCTGTCGCGCCTGCAGGCGATCACCATCAAGCGCCAGCGCAGCCTGGTAGCGCTCGCGTGCGCCGCTGCCATCCTCGGCGGTCAAGCGCCCTGCAGCCAACGCACGGTCGCCCTCGGCCAACAGCTGTTCGATCTGCGGCTCATCCCAGAACCAGTCAGCCAGTGGCCTGCGCAGCAGCACCAGCACCACGAACACCGCCACTGCGGCCAGCAGCGCCCAGCGCCAGACCCGGCGCGCATGGCGGGCCTGCAGCCACCACCAACGCCCCTCGCGGCGGACGCGATCGAGCGTGGGGTGGTCAGCGCCGTGGCGGCGATGCGGGGGCTCGCGTTCCATGCGTGCAGGGTAGCCGGGGCAGCGTGAAGCTCAGCCCAGACGACGCGCTTCGCTCACGCCCGGCAGTGCATCCAGTTTGCCCAGCAGGTTGGAGAGCTGGCCGTAATCGCTCACCTTCAGGCGCAGGCGCAGGTGCGCGCGGCCGCTGTTGCGCACGTTGTCGCTGTGGATGTCGAGCACGTACGCGTCTTCCTGTGCGATCAGATTGGTGATGTCCTTCAGCAGCCAGCGACGGTCCACCGCATTGACCACCACATCCACTTCGTAACCCCCGCCGGCCTGGCCCCATTCCACCGGCAGGATGCGCTGCGGGCTGGCGGCGGCAAGCCGTGCCAGCGCCGCGCAGTCTGCGCGATGCACGGTGACACCGCGGCTGCGGGTCAGGTATCCGACGATGGGCTCGCCGGCCACCGGCTGGCAGCAGCGCGCCAGCTGCACCAGCAGGTTGCCCACGCCCTGCACGGTGAACTTGGAACTGCCGAGGTTCTCGCGGCGCGCGGTCGGCCGCGGCAGGGTCGGCGCGGGCGCCGGCTGGCTGGCGGCACGTTCGGCTTCCAGCAACGCGCGGCTGACCTGGTTGGGCCCGGTATCGCCCAGCGCCACCTGGATGTACAGATCGTCAACGCTGTCGGCGTGGAATTTCTTCGCCGCTGCCGCCAGGTCCGAATGCTGCAGGCCCAGCCGCTTCAGCTCACGCTCCAGCAGCTCCCGGCCGGCCTGCACGTTGCGCGCGCGGTCGAGCTTGTGGAACCAGCTGCGCACCTTTTCACGCGACCGGTTGCTGGCCAGGAAACCCAGGGCCGGCATCAGCCAGTCACGGCGCGGGTCCGCCTCCTTGCCGGTCAGGATCTCCACCCGGTCACCACTGCGCAGGCGGTAAGTGAGCGGCACGATGCGTCCGTTGACCTTGGCACCACGGCAGCGGTGGCCGACCATCGTGTGCACCTGGTAAGCGAAATCCAGCGGGGTTGCCCCCTGCGGCAGGTCCAGCACCTCGTCCTTCGGGCTCAACGCGTAGACCCGGTCCTCGGTCAGTTCGGCATCCAGCGCACCGGCCAGTTCGTTGCCCTGCCCCTCCTGCGCCTGTTCCAGCAGCTGGCGCATCCAGGTGATCTTG
The DNA here is from genome assembly GCF_003086895.1 of Stenotrophomonas sp. ESTM1D_MKCIP4_1. Lineage (NCBI taxonomy): Bacteria > Pseudomonadati > Pseudomonadota > Gammaproteobacteria > Lysobacterales > Lysobacteraceae > Stenotrophomonas > Stenotrophomonas sp. ESTM1D_MKCIP4_1. The sequence goes on from NZ_CP026004.1 coordinate 3,276,629, forward strand.
CGGTCGAAGGCTTTTTCCCCGCCCTTGCCGCCTTCCTTGTACTTCCAGTGCGCGGCGACGCCCAGCTCGGCCTGCGCATGCATGTCGTGGGTGCGGATCTGCACTTCGATGGTGCGCCCTTCCGGGCCCACCACGGCGGTGTGCAGCGACCGGTAGTCGTTGGCCTTGGGGCGGGCGATGTAATCGTCGAACTCACTCGGCACCGGCGCCCACAGTGCGTGCACCACACCGAGTGCGGCATAGCAGGCCGCCACGTCGTCGACCATCACCCGGACGGCACGGATGTCGTACAGCTGGTCGAACGCCAGCCGCTTCTTCTGCATCTTCCGCCAGATGCTGTAGATGTGCTTCGGACGCCCGCTCACCTCGGCGTGGATGCCCTGCGCGGCCAGTTCGCGCGACAGCGTCTTTTTGACGTGCTCGACGTAACGCTCGCGCGCGATGCGTGTTTCGTCCACTTCGCGCGCGATCCGGCGGTAGGTTTCCGGCTCCAGGTGGCGGAAGGCCAGGTCTTCCAGCTCCCACTTCAACTGCCAGATGCCCAGGCGGTTGGCCAGCGGGGCGTGGATGTCACGGGTCAGCTGGGCCAGCGCACGGCGCTGCTCCTCATCCAGCTTGTCGGCCGCACGCATGCGCGCCAGCTGGCGCGCCAGCAGGATCGGCACCACCCGCAGGTCGTGGATGATGGCCAGCAGCAAGCGGCGCAGGCCTTCACTGTTGCGGCCGGCCTCGCGCCCGGCATGCAGCGCCCAGACCGGATCGGCCGCGTCCTGGCCATCCAGCAGACCGACCACCGCTGTCCGGTGGTTGCCCAGCGGCAGCGTATCCAGATGCGCGCGCAGGCCCGGCAGGTCGAACAGCAGCGCAGCCAGCACCGCGCCTTCGTCGGCCGACAGCAGGGCCAGCGCGTCCAGCGTGTCGGCCAGGATCTGCGGGCTGCTGCCACGCATCTCATGCGATGTTTCTGCGGCGTCCCACAGCTGCAGCAGGGCCTCGCGCAGCGGCGCGGGCAGCACCGCCGCCGAGGGGCGGTTCAACAAGGCTTCCAGGCCGGGGGCAGACGCGCGGTTCACAGCATCGGACATCAAAGACAGAAGGCTCTACGGTAACGCTCCGCCCGTTCAGGAACAATCGTCGGCGCCGCTTTTCTCCAGCAACGGGCACCACATCCGGCCAACGCCCGGCCCATTGGATGCGGCCTTTCTGGCGGGATTGGCGCTTGAGTGCATAAGCCAGGGTGAATTACTCATGTGGCATTCCACCGGGAACACGGGCGTGAGCCTGCGCATCGTCGTCCACCTGCTTGCTGCCGCGCTTGCTGCCGCGCTTTCTGCCGCGCTTCCAGCGGCGCTGTCACTGGCTGCACTCGGCGGCCTGCCTTCGCTGCTGCCCTGGAAACCGCCGCGAACAGTTACATCATTGCCGACAAGATCTTCGAGTTCATTCAGTCGCGAATAACGGCGACTGGCGGCCAGCAATGCGGCAGATCGTCATGTTGCTTCCTGACTGATCGGTTCAGGCAACCACGCCGGGTTTACACATCGCTGGGCATGGTCGAGTCCGCTGCGGCGGTGGACCGCAGCCTGCCTGCGGGGAGTGCCGATGTCGTGGATGGAAAACGTTTCACTCGTCACGCTGTTGTTCAACTTCGCGTTCTTCTATCCGGTCGTCATGGCCTTCTTCTGGATGGTCGGCGGCATCTACTATTATCTGCGCCGCGAACGCAGGGCACCGCGCCCTGACGCGCCGCCGCCGCTGCGCAGCCAGCCGCCGGTCAGCGTGCTGGTGCCCTGTTTCAACGAAGCGGTGCACATCGCCGATACGATCCATGCCATCGCAGCGCAGGATTATGCGCCGCTGGACATCATCGCCATCAATGACGGCAGCAGCGATGACAGCGCCACCGTGCTGGAAAGCCTGCTGCCGCAGTACCCGAACCTGCGCGTGGTGCATCTGGAACAGAACCAGGGCAAAGCCAATGCCTTGCGGATCGGTGCCTTGGCCGCGCGCTCGGAATACCTGGTCTGCGTGGATGCCGATGTGCTGCTGGACCGGCATGCCACGCGCTGGATGGTCGGCCACCTGATCGACGGCCCACGTGTCGGCGCCGTCACCGGCAACCCGCGCGTGCGCAACCGCACCACCCTGCTGGCACGCATGCAGGTGGGCGAGTTCTCCGCCATCATCGGCCTGATCAAGCGTGCCCAGCGCGTGTATGGCCGGCTGTTCACCCTGTCCGGCGCCATCTGCGCGTTCCGTCGCACCGCGCTGCATCGGGTCGGCTTCTGGAACGACCGCATGGTCACCGAGGACATCGACATCTCCTGGCGCCTGCAGCTGGATGGCTGGGACATCCGCTACGAACCCAACGCGCTGTGCTGGGTGCTGATGCCGGAAACCCTGCGCGGCCTCTGGCGCCAGCGCCTGCGGTGGGCCCGCGGGGGCGTGGAGGTGCTGCTGCAGCACGGCCGCAAGGTGCTGTCCTGGCGCCGGCGGCGGATGTGGGGCGTGCTGCTGGAATATGCGCTGAGCCTGGCGTGGGCCTACACCATGCTGGCCATCGTGGTGCTGTGGCTGCTTGGCAAGGTGATGCCGCTGCCCGCCGCGCTGTACGTGGATACCCTGCTGCCACGCTGGCATGGCGTCGTGCTGGCGCTGGTGTGCCTGCTGCAGTTCGGCACCAGCCTGCTGATCGAACGCCGCTATGAACCCGGCCTGGCGCGCAAGTTCTACTGGGTCATCTGGTACCCGCTGGCCTTCTGGACCATCGGCATGGCGGCCGCCGTGGTCGCGCTGCCGCGCACCCTGCTGTCCTGGCGGCAGCAACGCCGCGCACGCTGGATCAGCCCGGACAGGGGGCTCTCATGACCCCGCCTCCTGTCATCGTGCGGCCCGAGCGGCTGGCACGCCAGCAACGGTTCCTGCAGCGCGCGGCCACGCTGCTGGCCTGGTCCGCCTACGCCTGGCTGTGGGTGCCGCTGATCACGCTCATCGCCTGGCTGGTGGGCCTGCGGGCCGGCTGGGAGCGCCTGTTCCTGCTGCGCAACGCGGTCGATCCCTTCTTCCTGGCGGCCTTGCCGATCATCGCCCTGTTCTGCGGGCTGCTGCTGATCGGCTGGGCCGAGTACAACCGTGCCCGTTTCGCCGATGCAGACGACCGCCAACGCCGCTCCGATGTGGCCGACGCGGCAGTGCGGGCGCGGCTGCAGGCCCCCGCACAGGTGATGCATACCCTGCGCCGGCATCGGGTGGTGACCGTGCGCATGGACGACCAGGCACGCCCGGTGCGCGCGTGGCCGACGCAGCGCCTGCCGTAGGGCAGGTGCTGGCCCGCGTGCGCTGCTCTACACTCGGGCCACATCCAGGAGAAACGCCATGTCCCTGCGCTCGTTGCGCCCGCTCTGTGTTGCCCTCGCCCTGTGTACGCTCGCAGTGCCTGCACTGGCCCAACGTGTCGTCGAGGGGGATCTGCAGACGCAGATGAGCCCGCAGGAATTCAAGGCCGCCGGCCTGGACAAACTCAGCGCCGGCGAGCTTGCCACGCTCAACCGCTGGCTGCAGGGCAAGGTCGAGGCCGCCACCACCCGGGCCGTCGCCGCCGTACGCGAAGAAGCGCGCGAGCAGGGCCGCCAGGAGGTGATCGTCAAGAACCGCGGGTTCTTCGATTTCGGCAGCAGCGAGCCGGTGACCGGCGTGCTGCAGGGCGAATTCCGTGGTTTCGGCAAAGGCCGCATCTACACCCTGGACAACGGCCAGGTCTGGGAACAGGTCGACGCCACCAGCGTGTCCGGCGTGCGCAAGCAATCGCCGAAGGTCAGCATCCAGCCCGGCATCATGGGCGTGTGGTACATGAAGGTCGATGGCGTGAACACCCAGCCCAAGGTGCGCCGTACCAAATAACGGCGACGCCGGGCATGGCCCGGCGCCAACCGTTGCGGGGATGCGCCGGGCGATGCCCGGCGCGATCGGTTTACAGCTGGCGCAGTGCGGTCACCCGTTGCGCCAGCTTCTTGGCCGAGATGCCGGTGCGTGCACCCAGTTCCTGCGCGAACAGCGACACGCGCAGCTCCTCCAGGTCCCAGCGCAGCGCCTGCCACTGCGCGCGCTCACGCAGGCCCTGCTCCTCGCCGGTACGCAGCGCTTCCAGGAAGGGATGCAGTTCCAGCATGCGGGCCTGGTCGCGCGGCGGATCGCGCTTGGCCCGTTCGGTGCGCAGGATCATCGCCTTCAGGTAGCGCGGATACTGCGCCAGCGCATCGGCCGGCGTATCACGCAGGAAGCCGGGGTGGATCAGCCCCACCAGCTGCGCCTCCATGTCATCCAGGTTGCCGCGTGCCCAGCCCATCAGCGGCGCTTCCAGCAGCGGCTTCAGCTCGGCCACCAGCGCCAGGATGGTCTCGGCCAGCTTCAACCGCGACATCGCCTCGCCGAACAGCGCCTTGGCCGCATGGTCGCGGCGCTGCTCGAACGCGGCCGCATCGCGGATGTCCTCCAGGCCCTCGGCCAGCACCGCGTTCATCGCCGCATCCACCAGATCGCCACGCAGGCGTTCCTGCGATTCGATGGCCGCGTACAGCAGGCCGGTCTTGGGGGCGACCGGCAGCTGCTTGCGTGCCTGCTTCACCTTCTCGGCCAGGGCGATCTCCAGCAGGCGGCGCACGCCCAGCGGATGGGCTTCCTGCGCCTGCTGGCGGTCGGCGAAGATGCGCAGTGCCACGCTGTCGCCCTCATCCAGCAACGCCGGGTAGGCCGGCACGCCGGCTTCGCCGGGCACCTGCAGCGGAATCGGCGCAGCCGGGAAGGTACGCAGGCCATCAGCCGCCATCTCGCGCCCGGCGCGTGCCGCGAAGGCATCGCCAGCCCGGCTGCCGAACCTCGCGCGCAACGCATCAAGATCACGCGAGGTTGCCAGCACCTTGCCGTGCTCGTCGCGCAGGCGCAGGTTCATGTGCAGGTGCGGCTCGATCGAACCCGGCTCGAAGTCGAGCGCGGTCACCGTGGCGCCGGTCGCGCGTGACAGGAAGCGCGCCAGTTCGCCGGTCATGGCATCGGCGCTGGGCTGCGGGAATGCCTCGAAGAAGGCACGGCCAAAATCCGGGGCCGGCACGTAATTGCGGCGCATCGCCTTGGGCAGGCTGCGGATCAGCGCCGACGCCTTGTCGGCCACGAAGCCGGGCGCCAGCCAGCCCAGCTGTACCGGGTCCAACGCGTTGAGCAGGTGCAGCGGCACGTCCAGGGTCACGCCGTCATCGTCGGCGCCCGGCTCGAAGCGGTAGTGCAGCGGCAGCCGTGCCTGGCCTAGCGGCAGGTATTTCGGGTAGCGCTCCTGTTCGCTGCCTTCGCCGGGCAGCAGGTCCACCAGCGACCAGTGCAGGGTCTTGCGCTGCTCCGGCGGGAGTGCCTTCCACCAGGTGTCCAGGCCAGCTGCCGAATGGATCTGCGGCGGCACCCGGTCCAGGTACCAGCGGGCCTGCCAATCTTCGTCAGCCACGATGCCGGCACGGCGCAGCTTGGCCTCTTCCTCGCGTGCCAGTTCCAGCACCTTCTGGTTGTCGGCCACGAAACTGGCGCGGGTGTTGATCTCACCGGTCACCAGCGCCTGCCGCACGAAGATGTCATGCGCCTCGCCGGGTTCGATGCGACCGTAGTGCACCGGCTTCTTCGGTGCCAGCACCAGGCCGAACAGGCTGATCTGCTCGGAGGCCAGCACCTGGCCCTGCGCGCGCGACCAGTGCGGATCGAAGTGCTTGCGCAGCAGCAGGTGCGGCAATTCGGCAATCACCCAGTCCGGTTCGATGGCGGCCAGGGTCATGCCCCACACCTTCTGCGTATCCAGCAGGTTGGCCACCAGCAGCCACGGCGGCGGCCGCTTGGACAGCGCCGAGCCCGGGAACGGCAGGAAGCGGCGTTGGCGCGGGGCCTGGAAATCGCCCTTTTCGGTGCGGTGGCCGATCTGCGTCGGCAGGCCCGCCACCAACGCGCGGTGCAGGGTCTGGTAAGCGGCCGCGCGCACGCGCTCACTGAACCCGCCGCCGGCCGGCGCCTGTTCCTTCTGCGCGCGCACGGCCACCGGGGCCGGTGCCGCCTCGGCTTTGCCCTCGCGGGCCAGGCGCGCGGCGCGGTGCAGCTGGCCACGGGTCGCCTTCACCGCGGCGGCATCGTCGCGCGCAGGGGCCGGCGCACTGCTGCCGGCCAGCAACGGTGCCATCGATGCCTCGATGGCTTCTTCCTTCCAGCCCAGTTCCTCGCACAGCAGGCGCAGCTGGCGATGCAGTTCGCGCCATTCGCGCATGCGCAGGAAGCCGAGGAAATGGCGGCCGCACCAGTCGCGCAGCTTCGATTGGGTGAGGTCTTCGTGGGCCTGCCGGTAGCCATCCCACAGGCGCAGGACGCCCACGAATTCAGAGCGCCCATCGGCGAACTGAGCGTGCGCGCTGTCAGCCGCGCCGCGCGCTTCGGGCGGGCGTTCGCGCGGGTCCTGGATGCCCAGGAAAGAGGCGATCACCAGCATCGGCCGCAGGCAGCCCGCAGCCTGCGCGGCCACCAGCATGCGCGCCAGCTTCACGTCCACCGGCAGGCGGGCCATCTGCTTGCCGATGGTGGTCATGCGCCGCTCGGCGTCGATCGCACCCAGTTCGGTCAGCTGCTGCCAGCCATCGGCCACCGCGCGTTCGTCCGGCGCTTCCAGGAACGGGAATTCCTCGATGCGGCCCAGGCCCAGCTGCAGCATGCGCAGGATCACCCCGGCCAGGCTGGAACGGCGGATTTCCGGATCGGTGAATTCCGGCCGCGCCTGGAAATCCGCTTCGGCATACAGCCGGTAGCAGATGCCCTCGGCGATACGGCCGCAGCGGCCCTTGCGCTGGTTGGCGCTGGCCTGCGAAATCGGCTCGATATGCAGGCGGTCCAGCTTGTTGCGCGGGCTGTAGCGCTTGACGCGGGCGAAGCCCGGATCCACCACGTAGCGGATGCGCGGCACGGTCAGCGAGGTTTCCGCCACGTTGGTGGCCAGCACGATGCGCCGGTTCGGGCCCGGGTTGAAGACCCGGTCCTGGTCCTGGTTGGACAGCCGTGCGTACAGCGGCAGCACCTCGGTGTTGCGGTACTTGCGCCGTTCCAGCGACTGGTGCGCATCGCGGATCTCGCGCTCGCCGGGCAGGAAGATCAGCACATCGCCACGGGAATCCAGGCGGGTGATCTCGTCGATGGCCGACACGATGGCATCGTTGACGGTGCGCTCGCCCTCCTGCTCACCCTCGCCTTCCAGCGCGCGGTAGCGCACTTCCACCGGGAAGGTGCGGCCTTCCACGCTGATGACCGGTGCATTGTCGAAATGCTGGGCGAAACGCTCGGTATCGATGGTGGCCGAGGTGACGATCAGTTTCAGGTCCGGGCGCTTGCGCAGCAGCTGCTTCAGGTAGCCCAGCAGGAAATCGATGTTGAGGCTGCGTTCGTGCGCCTCGTCCACGATGATCGTGTCGTAGTTCGACAACCAGCGGTCGCTGGCGATCTCCGCCAGCAGGATGCCGTCGGTCATGAACTTGATGCGGCTGTCTTCACTGACCTTGTCGTTGAAGCGCACCTGGTAGCCCACCAGCTGGCCCAGCTCGCTGTGCAGTTCCTGCGCCACGCGGCTGGCCACCGCGCGTGCGGCGATACGGCGTGGCTGGGTGCAGCCGATCATGCCGGCCTGGCCCCGGCCGGCGGCCAGGCACAGTTTCGGCAGCTGGGTGGTCTTGCCCGAGCCGGTTTCACCGGCAATCACCACCACCTGGTGGTCGCGGATCAGGCCGATGATCGCCTCGGCTTCACGCGCAATCGGCAGCTGCGGGTCCAGAGTAATGGCCGGCTGCTGTTGCGCCCGCACCTGCCGGCGCTGCACCGACGCCTGCAAGGCCTGCTCGAAGGTCGCGGCCAGGGCCGCATCCTGTGGCTTGGCCTGGCAACGCGAGAGCATTCCCAGCAAACGGCCCCGGTCGCGGCTCATGGCGCCGTCGATGGCGGCGCGCTGGTGGCGCAGGCGGGGCGGCGGATTTTTATCGATAGCGTTCATCAATCGGTTCGTTCAAAACTTTGAAAGCGACCAGTCATCGAGACTGATTTACTGTGAAGGCCAACGATTCCACAAGGAGGAACCCCATGGCGAAGACCAAGAGCACGACCCCGCCCAAGAGCAGGACCGGCAAGCAGAAGCTGGCTGCGGCGGCACCGTCGGCCCCCAACATCGATATCGGGATCACCCAGGGCAACCGCAAGAAGATCGCCGACGGTCTGTCGCGGTTCCAGGCTGATGCGTTCACGCTCTACCTGAAGACCCACAACTTCCACTGGAACGTGACCGGGTCGATGTTCAACTCGCTGCACACCATGTTCGAGACCCAGTACACCGAGCAGTGGGCGGCCCTGGACGATGTGGCCGAGCGTATCCGTGCGCTGGGGTTCAATGCCCCGGGCTCCTACCGGGAATTCGCTGCGCTCACCTCGATCGCCGAGGAGCCGGGCCTGACCGACAGTGCGGACTGGCGTGAGATGGTACGCCAGTTGGTCGTTGCCAACGAAGCGGTCTGCCGCACGGCCCGTGAAGTGCTGGATGTGGCTGACGATGCCGACGACGCCCCGACCGAGGATCTGATGACCCAGCGCCTGCAGACCCACGAGAAGTACGCCTGGATGCTGCGCTCGCTGCTGCAGTAACCCTTCAGGGCTTCGCCCCTGCAGGTTTCCATGATTCCGCTGCACGGAATCATGGACCCTGCATCACATGCCGGCCTCTCCCCGCGCCTGTCGGCGCGCCCCCCTCAACAGAGGGGGCTGTCTGGGCTGGCAGCAGGTCGGGACGTCCTGGGGTCGGATCCCGTTGCCACGCAACGGGCTCCGACCCCATTTTGCTTATCGATATCTGACAGATTCATCCACGCATGGCGTGGATCTACGGCCACCGGGCCAGGTCTGGGGCAGAGCCCCCTGAGTCAGCGCGCATGCGATGGCGCGTTCCCAGGGCGCAGCCCTGCCGAACCCCTACCACCCCCGCCGGGGTAAACTAGCCGGATGGCTTCCCGTCCCGCGCACGATCTGCTTCAACGCGTCTTTGGTTACGACGATTTCCGTGGTCCCCAGCAGGACATCGTGGAGCATGTGGCTGCCGGCCATGACGCCCTGGTCCTGATGCCCACCGGCGGCGGCAAGTCGCTGTGCTACCAGGTCCCGGCCCTGCTGCGTGACGGATGTGGCATCGTCATCTCCCCGCTCATCGCGCTCATGCAGGACCAGGTCGAAGCCCTGCGCCAGCTTGGCGTGCGCGCCGAATACCTGAACTCCACCCTGGATGGTGAAACCGCCGCCCGCGTCGAACGCGAGCTGCTGGCCGGCGAACTGGACATGCTCTATGTCGCCCCCGAGCGCCTGCTCACCGGGCGCTTCCTGTCCCTGCTCTCGCGCAGCCACATCGCCCTGTTCGCCATCGACGAAGCGCACTGCGTGTCGCAGTGGGGCCATGATTTCCGCCCGGAGTACCGCCAGCTCACCGTGCTGCACGAGCGCTGGCCGGACATTCCGCGCATCGCCCTCACCGCCACCGCCGACCCGCCCACCCAGCGCGAGATCGCCGAGCGCCTGGATCTGGCGCAGGCCCGGCACTTCGTCAGCTCGTTCGACCGCCCCAACATCCGCTACACCGTGGTGCAGAAGGACAACGCCCGCAAGCAGCTGACCGATTTCCTGCGCGGCCACCGCAGCGAGGCCGGCATCGTGTACTGCATGTCGCGGCGCAAGGTCGAGGAAACCGCCGAGTTCCTCTGCGGCCAGGGCTTCAATGCCCTGCCTTACCACGCCGGCCTGCCGCCGGAGGTGCGGGCGAACAACCAGCGCCGCTTCCTGCGCGAAGACGGCATCGTCATGTGCGCCACCATCGCCTTCGGCATGGGTATCGACAAGCCGGACGTGCGCTTCGTGGCGCATACCGACCTGCCCAAGTCGATGGAAGGCTACTATCAGGAAACCGGCCGCGCCGGCCGTGATGGCGAGGCCGCCGAGGCCTGGCTGTGCTACGGGCTGGGCGACGTGGTGCTGCTCAAGCAGATGATCGAGCAGTCCGAGGCCAGCGAAGAGCGCAAGCAGCTTGAACGCGGCAAGCTGGACCATCTGCTGGGCTACTGCGAATCCATGCAGTGCCGCCGCCAGGTGCTGCTGGCCGGCTTCGGCGAAACCTATCCCCAGCCCTGCGGAAACTGCGACAACTGCCTGACCCCGCCGGCCGCCTGGGATGCCACCATTCCCGCGCAGAAGGCGCTGAGCTGCGTCTACCGCAGTGGCCAGCGCTTCGGCGTCGGCCATCTGATCGACATCCTGCGTGGCAGCGAGAACGAGAAGATCAAGCAGCAGGGCCACGACAAGCTGAGCACCTACGCCATCGGCCGCGACCTGGATGCGCGTACCTGGCGCAGCGTGTTCCGCCAGCTGGTGGCCGCCAGCATGCTGGAAGTGGACAGCGAGGGCCACGGCGGCCTGCGCCTGACCGACGCCAGCCGTGACGTGCTGACCGGCCGCCGCCAGGTCAGCATGCGCCGTGATGCCGCCAGTGCTACCGGCGGGCGCGAGCGCAGCGCCCAGCGCACCGGTCTGTCGGTGCTGCCGCAGGACCTGGCCCTGTTCAACGCCCTGCGTGGCCTGCGTGCCGAACTGGCCCGGGAACAGAACGTACCGGCCTTCGTGATCTTCCACGACAGCACCCTGCGTAACATCGCCGAACAGCGCCCCACCAGCCTGGATGAACTCGCCCGGGTTGGCGGCATCGGTGGCACCAAGCTGAGCCGCTACGGCCCGCGCCTGGTGGAGATCGTGCGCGAGGAGGGGTGACCGTTTTCCCGCGCCGCGCTGCGCGCTCGCCGGGCGTGACCCGGCGCTACCCTCGTCCTGCTCCAACCTTGAACCATCCATTCAGCCAGATGTGCATCGCGCCCCGCTTGCCGCTAGATTGACGCCCATGTCCCTCGCCTCGACCCTGCTCCGTGTCGTGCTCATGCTCAGCCTGTTGCTCAACGGGCTGAACGCGGCCATGGCCGGCGGGCACGAGCGGATGGGGCAGATGGCGCATGCCATGGCCACCGCCGAGGCGGACGAGCCCGATTGCCACCACCACGTCGGCATGAAGGCCGAACCCGCGCCGCAGGCCGAAGCACATGCCCACGACGCGCATTGCCAGATCAAGGACTGCGTGCGCAGCTGCGCCCAGCATCCCTTGCTGGCGGTGCAGCCACACGCGTTCGTGGCTGGCCCGGCGCTGTCGCTGGCCCCGCAGCCGATGCCCGGCGCCGGCCGCCCGGCACCGCCGCTGCCTCCCATTTCACGCCCTCCCATCGGCTGATTCCACGCGTACCGCTGCCGGCCTGCTGCCGGCGCCTTCCCGTGTCTGGAGTCACCCATGAATACCCGCATTCCCCCCGGTACGGGCGCCCTGCCCCTGCCGTCGCGCCGCCTGTTCGTGCAGGGCCTCGCCGCTGGCGGCGTGGTCGCCGGCGCTGCCGCCCTCGGCGTACCGCAGCGTGCCCTCGCCGCTGCCAGCGCCACCCCACGCCTGGCCGGCGCACCGGCCGTGCTCACCGATACCCGCGTCGAGCTGGCCATCGGCGAGTCGCTGGCCAACTTCACCGGCCGCACCCGCCCGGCCATCACCGTCAACGGCTCGCTGCCCGCGCCCATCCTGCGCTGGCGCGAGGGCCAGACGGTGGACCTGTTCGTGCGCAACACGCTCGACCGCCACCCCACCTCCATCCACTGGCACGGCATCCTGCTGCCAGCCAACATGGACGGCGTGCCCGGCCTCAGCTTCAACGGCATCGGCCCCGGCGAGACCTACCACTACCACTTCCAGTTGAAGCAGTCGGGCACCTACTGGTACCACAGCCATTCGATGTTCCAGGAGCAGGCCGGCCTGTATGGCGCGCTCATCATCGACCCGGCCGAACCGGCGCCGTACCACCACGACCGCGAGCACGTCATCCTTCTCTCGGACTGGACCGACATGGATCCGCGCGCGCTGTTCCGGCGCATGAAGAAACTCGCCGAGCACGACAACTACTACAAGCGCACCCTGCCCGACTTCGTGCGCGACGTGCGCCGCGATGGCTGGTCGGCGGCGATTGCCGACCGTGGCATGTGGGGCCGCATGCGGATGACGCCCACTGACATCTCCGACGTCAACGCGCACACCTACACCTATCTGATGAACGGCACGGCCCCGGCCGGCAACTGGACCGGGCTGTTCCGCAGCGGTGAAAAGGTGCTGCTGCGCTTCATCAACGGCGCCTCGATGACCTACTTCGACGTGCGCATTCCCGGCCTGAAGATGACCGTGGTCGCCGCCGACGGCCAGTACATCCATCCGGTCAGCATCGATGAATTCCGCATCGCCCCGGCCGAGACGTTTGACGTGCTGGTGGAGCCCACCGGCCAGGATGCGTTCACGATCTTCTGCCAGGACATGGGCCGCACCGGCTTCGCCGCCGGCACCCTCGCCGTGCGCCATGGCCTGCAGGCCCCGGTTCCGCAGCGCGACCCGCGCCCGCTGCTGACGATGTCGGACATGGGCCACGACATGGCCCATCTCCCAGGTATGTCGGGCCATGACATGGGTGGCCACGGTGGCCACGACATGGCCGCGATGAAGAGCATGGAAGGCGGCTGCGGTGCCAGCATGGGTCACGGCGCTCACGGCGGCGACACCGCCAGCAAAGCCCCGAAGCACCCCGCCAGCGAGCGCAACAACCCGCTGGTGGACATGCAGAGCTCGGCCACCGACCCGAAGCTGGATGACCCCGGCATCGGCCTGCGTGACAACGGCCGCCAGGTGCTCACCTACGGCGCCATGCACAGCCTGTTCGAGGACCCCGACGGCCGCGAACCCAGCCGCGAGATCGAACTGCACCTGACCGGCCACATGGAAAAATTCGCCTGGTCGTTCGATGGCATTCCCTTCGCCAGCGCCGAACCGCTGCGGCTGAACTACGGCGAGCGCATGCGCATCGTGCTGGTCAACGACACCATGATGCAGCACCCCATCCACCTGCACGGTGTGTGGAGCGACGTGGAAAACGCACAGGGCGAATTCCAGGTGCGCAAGCACACCGTGGACATGCCGCCCGGTACCCGCCGCAGTTACCGCGTCCGCGCCGATGCACTGGGCCGCTGGGCCTACCACTGCCATCTGCTGTACCACATGGAAGCGGGGATGATGCGCGAAGTGAGGATCGAAGAATGAGCCGCCTGCTCTCTCAACGCACGATCACAGGCAGCGTGCTGGCCATCGGCGTCGCCGCGGCCCTGCCCGCCTTCGCACAGTCGCATGGCGACCATGCCGGCCATGACATGGCCGCACCGAAGCCGGTCGATCATTCGCAGATGGACCATTCAACGATGGGCCACTCGAAGATGGACCACTCGAGCATGGATCACTCAAGCATGGATCACGGCGCGGTGGATCACTCGCAGATGGATCATGCGGCGATGGGCCACGACATGCCCGCCCCCAGCGAACCGCGCGAACCGATCCCGGTTCCGACCGATGCCGACCGCGCTGCCGCATTCCCGCCCATCGACCATGGCGCGATGGAGCACGCCCCGGACATCAACAGCCTGCTGCTGGTGGACCGCCTGGAGCAGTGGGACGGAAAGAACGGCGATGGCCAGGCCTGGGAAGCCACCGGCTGGATCGGCGGCAACATCAACCGCCTCTGGCTGCGCAGCGAGGGCGAGCGCAGTGGCGGCCGCACCGAGTCCTCCTCGCTGGAAGCCCTGTACGGCCGCAGCGTGTCGCCGTGGTGGGACGTGCTGGTGGGCATGCGCCAGGACTTCCGCCCCGCAGATTCGCGCACCTGGGCCGCCATCGGCATCCAGGGCCTGGCGCCGTACAAGTTTGAAAGCTCGGCCACGCTCTATCTGGGCTCGGGTGGGCAGGTGCTGGCCAAGGCCGAAGTGGAGTACGAGGTGCTGCTGACCAACCGGCTGATCCTGCAGCCGCTGGTGGAAGCCACGCTGGCCGCCAAGGACGAACCCGAACACGGCATCGGCCGCGGCCTGGACAAGGTCGAAACCGGCCTGCGCCTGCGCTACGAGTTCAGCCGTCGCTTCGCGCCGTACATCGGCATCAGCCACGAGCGCCGTTTTGGTGATGGCGCCGACCATGCCGGTGACCACGCGCGCGACACGCGCTGGGTGGCCGGTGTGCGCATGTGGTTCTGAGGCACTGCATGGCCCCGGCACCTGCCGGGGCCCGCTACACTGCGTCGCGTTCCATCCCACACATCGCCATGTCCCTGCAGATCCGCCGCGCCACCCTGGCCGACGCCGAAGCGCTTTCGGCCATTGCCATTGCCACCTACACCGAAACCTGGGGGGACTCGTACCCACCGCAGGAACTGGACGAATTCCTGCAGGCGCACTACGGCAGCACGCCGCAACGCGAGGAACTCACCGACCCACGCAGCGCCGTCTGGCTGCTGCTCGATGGCGGCGATGTAGTGGGCTATCTGGCCGCCGGTGCCAACACCCTGCCGCATGCCGAAGCACGCGACGGCGACATCGAACTGAAGCGGCTGTATATCCTGGCCGCCCACCAGAACGGCGGCCATGGCGCACGCCTGATGGACACCTTCATCGCCTGGCTGGACCAGCCACAGCGCCGCACCCTGTGGGTGGGCGTATGGGAAGAGAACATCGCCGCCCAGCGCTTCTACTCACGCTACGGCTGCGAAAAGGCCGGCGAGTACGACTTCATCGTCGGCAGCACCCGCGACCGCGAGTACATCCTGCGCCGCACGTAGCGCCGCGCAAGCTCTACTGCCCTGATCCGTAGAGTCGAGATCCTATGTTCGCAGTCAAGCCTGCTGGAAGCGGGCTTGGCCCACCTTCAACAGGGCTGGATCGAAATCCTTGCCGCTCTTGAATACACCCCACGCAATCCTGGCCAGCTTTCTGGCCAGAATGTTGAATACGGCTGTGCTTGGGTGTCCGCGCCCTGATAGATCGTCGTAAAGCGGCTGCCCGCCGCGGCAACGCTTGAGACCCATAGCCGCCATGTACAGCATCTGGCGCAGTACGGGCGCGCCTTGTTTGGACAGTCGACGCCGCCCCGTTCTGCCGCCGGATTCGTTGGGCCGAGGGTCCAGGCCGGTGCAGGCGATCCATGCGTTGGCGTTGGCCAGCGGCCAGCGCGTCATGTAGTAGACCAGATGCGCCGCCACGGCCGGACCGATCCCCGGAATGGTCAGCAGACGCTTGTAGAGCGCTTCGTGCTCTCCATCTCGGCACAACTGCTGCAGTTGGCTTTCCAGTTCCGACAGCGTGCTGGCCATTGCCTGAAGGATATCTGCCAGTTCGCCTGGGGCGCTCTTGGTGACCTCGAAGGACTGTTCCAAACGCGCCCGGGTCTCCACCAGCGTCTGTCGCTTGCGCAGCAGGTCGTGCATCTGCTGCTGCTCGTCGCTGCGTGGCACGTATTCACGCAAGCGGTCGCTTTCTTTCTTCACGTACCGGGCGATCACCTGGGCATCCATCGCATCGGTCTTGCCGCGTGCGCCGGTCGCCTTGCCGTAGTTCTTGATCCAGCGAGGATTGATCACGTAGACCACGTGACCGGCTTGAATAGCCATACGCGCCACCAACTCATAGTGCTTGCCGGTCGCTTCCATGCCAATCCGGCATCGCGGCGGGAGCGTCTTGAGCCATCTGGCGATGCCAGCCTTGGTGTTCGGGATTCTGTCACCTGCCTTGCAGTCGGCCACCGCTGGCACGAGCTCCTTGGAGTCCACATCCAGACCAATCACAAGAGAATCGGACATTTGCACTGCTCCCAGCTATCTTTAAGGGGCTGGGGTGGTACCGCACCGACGTTAGCTTGCCTACATCGACGATCCCCTTTTGGGGGCCGTACGATCCTTTATCGACGTTCGTGTGCGGGATGGGGATCGCTCGACTCGTCTGTCGGCTCGATTCCGCAGATGCTTGCTTGACGGTCCCTCCACCCTGGCTCCTACATACCTCGTAGGAGCCGGGAGGAACATACAAGCTTGCTCGACTGCCGCAGAAGCAGTCGAGCAAGCTCGACTCTACCCGTCATCCACCCTTAGAAATCGAACAGCTCCGACAGGAAGCTTTCCTTCTTCTTTTTCTTGTACCCGTGGCCATGCTGCCCACGGTTGTCGTCATAACGCTGGCCCAGATGGCGGGTATCCCGGTGCACCACCTGCGGCGCCACCTGCGGCGCGGCCTGCACCGGCGCCTGCACGGCAGCACCGGCCCGCTCGATGATCTTGTCCAACTCGCCCCGGTCCAGCCACACGCCGCGGCAGCCCGGGCAGTAGTCGATCTCGATGCCGTGGCGCTCGGCCATCTGCAGGGTCTGGGTCGTACACACGGGGCACTGCATGGGCGTCACTCCTGTTGGTCAGCCTTCGACTGTACCTGTGCCTCGATGACTGTTCGGCAACATGACCGATGGCACAAGGACTTACGGCGCGTGCCCGCGCGGTGTCCGCCGCCCACACTGCAGGCTTGTCCCGCAAGGAATGCGCGCATGCCCACGCCCTCCCGCCTGCCCACCGCCGTGCGCCTGCTGCTGGTGCTGCTCGGCGTCGGCCTCGGCCTGAATCTGCGCGACATCACCGCCGCAGCGGGCCTGCCCATCCCCGCCCTGCCCATTCCCTATGGCGGCAGCCTGCTCGACAACGCCCTGGCCGTACTGGTGGCGCTGCTGCTGGCTGCCCTGCTGCGCCCGCGCCGCAAGCCTGGGCCTGGGCTGGAACGGCGCCAGCGGGCCGGCGTGGGTGCTGCTGGCCAGCCTGACCTGCTGGCTCGGCCTTGCGGCGCTGGGCACGCCCAACACCGCACTTACCCCGCTCGATGCCACCATGCTGGCCCTGCTGTTCCCGCTGGCCGAGGAAGTGCTGTTCCGTGGCCTGGGCTTCGTGCTCTTGATGAAGATCGTCCGCGGCCCCTGGCCCCTGCTGGCCCTGCCGCAGGCGCTGCTGTTCGGCATGGTGCACTGGCTGGGCTTCGGCGGTCTGGACGGCGGCGGCACGGCCCTGTTCGTCGGTGCAGTCATCGCGCTGGGCGGCTTCATCTTCGCCTGGCTCGACCATCTGGATGGCGACACCCTGTGGTGCGGCCTGGCCCTGCACGTGTCGATGAACCTGGCCTGGAACGTATTCAGCCTGGATGACGCAGCTGCGCTCGGCTGGCAGGCGACCAGCCTGCGCATCGGTACCGCCCTGCTCGCTGTTGTCGTATTGAGCCTGTATGCGCGGCGAAAGCGTGCTGTAACGCTCCCTTAGCCACCCCTGCACACCGGTATCACTCATGCGTCAAGCATACTTGCGCGCCTTTTCACCGTTGCTGTCCGGAGTTGTCGCGTCATGTTGTTGTCCAAGCGCCACGTTGAACCCCGCGTCCTGCTGATCGAGGATGCCGAGGAAACCCGCGAATTGAGCCGGCTGGCGCTGGAAAGCCAGGCCTGCCAGGTGGTGGGCGTGAGCTCGGCCGAAGCCGCGCTGGGCCTGCTGGCAGCCGGCGAGCGCTTCGACCTGCTGTTCACCGACGTCAACCTGGGCCTGGTCAGCGGCATCGAGGCCGCCAACCGCGCGCGTGGCCTGTACCCGCACCTGCCCATCCTGGTCACCTCCGGCATGGACCAGCACGCCGTGCTGCCGCAGCTGCGCGATGGCATCCACTTCCTGCCCAAGCCGTACAACATGAGCGAACTGCTCGACGCCATCCGGCTGTGCTTCCGCCATGCCGATGCCGGCGTGCTGACCGGACCGGAAGCGCAGGCAGCCTGACGCATCGATCCACCCGACAGTAGATCCACGCCATGCGTGGATGAACTAGGCGTTCCCCTACCAGCCGATGCTCGCGAACGCGATGGATGAAGCGTTCCTTCAGTCCGTCGTCAGATGCAGGATCACGGTACCCACGCGTCCATCATGTCGTACAACGAGGGGAACAGCACTTCCACCTCGTTCTCGTCATGCAGGTAAAGCATGATTTCGCCCTCCGTGGAAATCAGGACAGGATTGCCTGCACCATCATCGGAAATGGCCAGCGCAGTGCGCAGATGATCCGACACGTCGTCGCCGTAACGCTCACGGAAACGCAGGGTCAGCTCGGTCACGGTACAACGCCCGATCAACGAACCGTTCGCGAACGCGTGGATATCCACGCCACCGAACGAACCGCCGAAGTGCTTGATGAAGGCCACGTACTGCGGCGCAAACACGATACCGAGTGTCTGCTGGGCCGCTTCGATCTCGGCGTCCGTTGCCGGTTGCCCGCGCAGGCTGGGATGCTCGGCCAGCAGGGATTCCACCCTGGCAACCAGTTCGGCGGGCATCGGCTCCCGCTGCATCACGGCGTGGCCGGCGCAGGCGCGGGGAACAGCGTGCGCAGCGCCTGCAGCGCAGCCGGGTGGTAGATCGTTGCGTGGGTCTCTTCCGGCAACGGCTGGTACTTCACCAGCGGTGACGGCGAGGCCTGCTGCAGCAGCGTGGCCAGCTGTGCCGTGGTCTGCGCCAGCTCCGGCTGGCCGCTGCTGGCCAGGAACACACGCGGGCCGGCCTTGGTTACGGCCGACAGCCGCTGCTGCGCCGATGCCAGCAGCGCGCCCTTGTTCCACCACAGGCTGGGGTCCAACGCAATGTAGCTGTTGAACAGCGTCGGTTCCTGCAACAGCGTTTCCACCACGAACAGGCCGGCCAGCGACTCGCCGATCAGCGCACGCTCGTCGGTCGTCGGGTAGCGCTGGCGTACCTGCGGCATCAGCTCATCGCGCAGGAACGCGCGGTAGGCCGCCGAACCCCCGATGCGTGGGGCGATCTTCTGGTCCTGCGGGTCGCTGCTGGGGCCGGTCATGTCGCGGCGGCGCTCTGTGTTCTCGATGCCCACCAGCAGGAACGGCCGCATGCTGCCGTTGCCACTCAGCACCTGCACCAGCCCGGCCACATGCAGAAAGTCCTCGCCGATGCCGCCATCCGGCATGTACAGCACCGGCAGCGGTGCCTTCGGGTCCAGATCCCACGGCTGCGGGCGGTACACGTTGATACGGCGCGTTTCGCCCAGCGCCTTCGATTCAATCGTGAACGTCTCGCCGATCACCAGCGGTGAAGCCGGCGCCGCCTGGATGCGCGGCATCGGTTCGGCCGCCATCAGCGGCGCAGCGGCAACGGCGGACAACAACAGCGACAGCACGATCAAGCGCATGGAGCGACCCATCCTGGGAAAGATGCCGAGCATAGCGCCACTGCGGGCATGTTGGCCCCGGTGCAATGCGTGAACTGCATCGGGCAATGCCTTCAGCCACCGATGCTACCCTGCACCATTCCCTACAAGGAGTTGGAATATGGGTAGCTTCAGCATCTGGCATTGGATCATTCTTCTGGCGGTCGTCCTGATCCCGGTCGGCATCGCCGCAGCGATCGCTGCATTCTTTCTCAGGCGGAAGTAGATCCACGCCATGCGTGGATGACCCAATTCGCACGCCCCCCTGTCGCATCTGCACCGAAAATCATGCCCCAGGCACGTTTGCCGCGCCCCACATCTGCAGAAAAAGTGAAGCCAGCTTTACCCGCGACGGGTCACAGCAGATCGCCTCCACAGTGCTGATCGCGGCACATTCGTGCGTGGTTGGCTTAGCGTTGGAATGGATGCGTCGCGTGCTGTCGTTTGCTGCGTCGTGACAGCCTGACACACTGCTGTCGCGCAGGTGCGGTCGAGCACCACTTTCCCAATTTTCAGATTGAGATTTCAGCGCGGGTGCAACCAACATGCCGTGCCACCGACAACGGGTGGCACCGGGCCTGCAAGCCCGTAATGACTGTAAGCACGTTGTTTGCGCTCACCCGTCGGCACTGTCTCTGGATGGTGCCGGCGGGTGATCCGTCGGCCGTTATGGCGGGCGGTGCGTGGGGGTTTTCGGACCCGCCGGTTAACTGCTTACTGTCATCCGGGCTTGCAGCCACGCACCGTCCGCCACCCGCCTTGCGCGGTGGCCCTTCTGCTCCATCGAGAGGAAGCCACGATGACCCGACATGCCCCGTACTCCAACCGCGAAAGTGTGAATGACGATCACAACCCCGCCCCCGAGCTGAGCACCCTGCTGGGGTGCCTCAAGCGCATCCGCGATGGCGAAGGCGCAGACGGCCTGCTCTGGCCCGAGACCACATTGCTGCCCGGCCGCGTGCAGGACCTGGCGCGCGTGGAACGCGCCGCTGTCGGCATGCTCACCGTGGCGGAACTTCTGCACGCCGCTGACCGCTGCCGGCAGATGTCCACGCCCGACAGGCACGTGGATGAAGGCGTGGTGGACGGCCTGTTCTTCGCGTGCCGGGGATTGGCCGAACTGGTGTGCCGGGATATCCGGCCACAGTAACTGCACATCTGCCATACACCGGCCCTCCATTGCGTCGGGCCGGTGCATGGCCTCATGCAGGACTACAAGGAGGTTCAGATGTTGAATGTACTGATGTTTGCCGCACTGGCTGCAGGCCCTGCAGCATCCGCGCCGTATGGCGATTGCCTGCTGGGCAACATCCAGCCCGGTTTGACCGACCGCGCGGTGCTGTTGGTGCAACAGGCGTGTGCCGCGAAGTACCCCGACAGTTTTGCCGCCGCGATTGAACTGGAACGGCGACAAAGTGCCCAGCGGCAGGCGCGGTTCGATGCAGATCGTACTGCAGCGGTGCGGTCTGCCAGTGCAGCAGCGAACGCGGCGGCTACTGCCGCGCAGGCGGCAGCAGATCGCGCCATGGCTGCGGAATCAGACTAGATCGCTGATCGATCTGGCTGCTTCAGGCCGCAGTGGCATGCAGCTGCACGCCAGGGCTTTTCTCACCGGACGTGCGCCGTACCGATGTAGAGTCAGCATTCTGCTTACAAGGAGGTTGGCATGTTGAATGCACTCATCTTCGCCGCAATGGCCGCAGGCCCTGCCGCATCCGCGCCCTACGGCGATTGCGTGCTGGCTAACATCCATCCCGGACTGACTGACAGTGCCGTACTGCTGGTGGGTCAGGCCTGTGCCGCAAGACATCCCGAGAGCTTTCATGCCTGGATGGAACTCGAGCAGGAGGCCCGCCGCTATGCGGTTAATGCTGAGATTGCGCGGATGGCAGAAGCGGCGGCAAATGCGGAGGCGGCGGGAGGGAAGCTGCAGCCCGCGGCCGCTGGGAGTACGGCGGCGGCAGTGGCGGCAGCAGAGGCCGAGGCCATTGAGGCAGCAGCTGCGGCGGCTGCAATGCAACCGAAGGTGGATGGAATGGCTACCGGCGCAGATCCGGCCGCAGGCAAGAACGGTCGGTAAGGTCGGGGACTGCGGAGTCAGACGGCGCTGGCGTGCAGTTGCACACCCAAGGCTCTGGTCAGCTTGAGGAGAGAGGGTGGCGAAGTCGGGACGGCGGTTACCTCACAGGGTGCGGTAGAGGCTTTTGCGCTAGACGCCTGCATCGCGGGCCACGTTGGTCATGCCCTGTGCGCGGGCAACATTGCCAAGCGCCTTGGCAATGAACGCAGAATCACCGCCACTTTCGATGATGCATGCGTCCAGATAGGCCGCCATTTCCGCAGGCGTGCGCAGGTGCTCGGCGACGTCATAGGTCTCCACCTGGGTCTTGCTGGCACTCTTCTTCACAAGGTGTCCAAGCTGCAGTACACGCGGTAGCGCGGGGCCTGGATGCACCATCACGGTTTGTCACTCGACACCGCAGCAGATACGACCTGCAAAGCTTCTTGAGTTTTGAGGAAGCAACAAAAAGGCGCCCAGCGGGCGCCTGATTCATTGATGCAGTGGTGGGCCGTGAAGGATTCGAACCTTCGACCAAAAGATTAAAAGTCCGCCATACTTACCAATAAAATCAATCACATGCTCCAGCCCGAATTGTGGACCCTGGCCTCCAAAGCCCTTGCGCTGCAAAGGGTAGTCATTCAGTTTTCTGGAGGCCGACCCACCTCCCGACAGCACTCGAGACACTACATCCCGTTAGTAATTGTACTAAGATCACGCCATCGCAGCGGGTGAGACCTGCCGCCCCCAGAGTACGCTCCATGCAGTCCCTCCCCTTCCCTCACACCTTGGCGCGGCCCATCGGGCCCGCCCTGATCGACGGCCCGGCGCAGTTCGTGCCCCTTGCCTCCGCGCGCGCGCGGCTGGGCTTCCCGTCGCCCGCCGACGACTTCATGGATGAAGCGATCGATCTGCACCGCCTGCTCGTGCGAAACCCGGCCGCCACGTTCTTGTACCGGGCCGATGGCTGGTCCATGAGCGGCGCCGGCGTCAGCGATGGGGACATCCTGGTGGTGGACCGGTCAGTCACGCCGCTGGCCGGCGACCTGGTCATTGCTATCTGGGATGGCAACCAGCCCACCTGCAAGGTGCTGCAGCTGTTCGAGAACCATATGGAGCTGCACTCGGCCAACCCAGACTTCCCACCCATCGTGCTGGAGCAGCCGACCGAGGTCGAGGTGTTCGCCGTAGTTGGCGTGGTTCGCCAGGTTAAGCGCCGAGGCAGCCATGTTCGGACTCGTTGACGGCAACAACTTCTACGCCAGCTGCGAGCGCGTGTTTCAGCCGGCGCTGCGCGGCGTGCCGCTGGTGGTGCTGAGCAACAACGATGGTTGCGCAATCGCGCGCTCGGCCGAGGCCAAGGCCCTGGGCATCAAGATGGGCCAGCCGGCCCACGAACTGAAGCACCTGGTGCGTCGCCATGGACTGCAGATGCGCTCGGCCAACTTCGGCCTTTACGGCGACATGAGCGCCCGCGTCGTCACCATCCTGCGAGAGGCCGCGCCCCGCGTCGAGGTCTACAGCATAGATGAGAGCTTCATCGATCTGGCGGGCGTGCGGGACCGCGAGCGATTCGCCCGGGATCTGCGGCAACGTGTGCACCGATGGACCGGAATTCCCAATTGCATCGGCATCGGGCCGACGAAGACGCTGGCAAAGCTGGCCAACAAGGTGGCCAAGAGCGCCGACGGCGTGATCGACCTTGGCGACGCAGCCTACCGAGACTCGGTGCTGCGGACATTCCCCGTCGGGGATCTGTGGGGCGTTGGCCGCCGGCTGGCGCCGCGACTGGAAGCCATGGGCATCAGCACCGCGGCTGCTCTGCGCGACGCGTCGGCGGACGACATTCTGGCCACCTTCGGGGTGACGCTGGCGCGCACCCAGCGCGAGCTGCAGGGGCATCCCTGCATGGAGCTGGAAGAGGTGGAGCCAGACCGGCAGCAGATCATGGTCAGCCGATCGTTCGCTGACCGAGTCGAGGACCACGAAGCCGTTGCCCAGGCGCTGGCCACCTTCGCTGTGCGCGCCTGCGAAAAGCTGCGTGCCCGGGGCCTGGTCACCGCCGGCGTGTGGGTGTTCGCCCATTCCGACGTGTTTCGGCCGGAGCTGCGGCAGCACAACGCAAGCAGGACCGTCGTACTGCCCGCGTCGACCGCAGACACCACCGTGGTGCTGGGTATCGTGCGCAAGCTGCTGCGCGGCCTGCTCCGCGACGGGATCGGATACAAGAAAGCCGGCGTGGCGCTGCTCGACCTGGCCAGGCCGGATGAGCTGCAGGCGGATCTGTTCGGGCCGACGGTGGTCGGCAACGAGAGGCTGATGGCCACAATGGACCGGATCAACCAGAAGTTCGGGCGCGGCACTGCCGGCCTTGGCGCATCGGGTTGGCAGGCGCGGCCAGCGTGGGGCATGCGGCAGCACATGCTGTCGCCGAACTACACCACTTCCGTTCAGGAAATACCCATAGCGCGCTGCTGAGTTGGGGAGGTAAAAGCACCCAGCGACCGGGTTGGCCGGTGCGAGGCTCTAGAGCGACGGCATCGCCCCTCCCGGTGAAGGGAGGGGCTTTCAGTTTCCGCAGTGGTCGGCCGAGTCTTACTTTCGGCGGACCAAGAACGCAAACGGCTTTCCATCCTTACGGAAAACCGGCTTCCCGGTGATGTAGTGCCTGAACGACATGCAGAACACCCATGTGTAGCCAGGTGGAGCGACGAACGGTTCCATCGTCTTGATTTCCTTCAACCAAGATTGAAGGCAATAGTTGCCTGAAGCCGGCAATCCAGATATCGTTTCGCCGTCCCCGCTAGGACGCTTCAGGTGACAGAGGGGTGCCTTACCACCTTGTCATTTGTTAAAAAATCGTTGTATATGAGGGCGATGGCTTGCCGGCCATCGCCCTTTTTGCTTCGTGGATGCTGGCCTACCGTTATAGAAATTGATCGGCCGAAGATCCACTTCCATTTGGGTACTTCTTCCACCTCGCAACATAGATTCCAAACATCTGGCTGAGCATCTCCCAATCATCAGCATCCATATCGTCAGGCACGATTACGGAAACACTTGGCTTGCCAGGGATCGGTATCTCAAACCTGTGAGTGTTGGGACGCTGAGCGTCCGTGACAGCCGCAGGTAGTGCGACAGCAGGCTCCGGGGTTGGATCGACCCGCTTTTCTTTCTTCGCCTTCGAGACACCAGACGTAAGTTTGGGCGGCTTTACGTTGTGCGAGACCTTAATTCCGGCTTCCTTTGCTGCCGACAGAAAGAAGCTTATTGCCTTCACAACGGTGCTGCCCTGAACGCCTTGCTGACGGAACAAATCAGAGACCTGTCCGGTACTGGCGCGCTCAATGTCGAAGTCCGGTGCCTTGAGTAAAAATGCGTAGGCATCCTCAAGGATCTTCCTAAGCACCGCCGGGCGCTCGGCATCTTCGGCCATCACGTACTCTTCAAACAGAGCCGTAGGCTTCACAGGCTTGTCGCCTGCCGCCAAGCCGAGAAACTTGAGCGCAGTCATCGTCTCAGATTTGCCAGATCCAGACAGGCTGCCCATCAACGTTCTATCGATCTGCATAGGGACATGGCCCCCATCACGAATCGAGTTCGCGAAGCTCACCAGCGTCTTGAAAGAACCGTATGCGGGTGAAACACCTTTCGTCGGGTCGAGTTGTTCAGCCATACCTGCCTCCGAATCATGGGGGAATCCTACTTGCGCCCTTTACGAAAATCAACCACTCACGGAAAACGAATCTCAATTCGTGAGATTTTTAGCTTTTTACCCGTTATTTCAATGGGTTAGAATTTTATAAATCTTATTTGGACAAACTTTTGTAGCCGGTTCGTAACGCTACAGCGGTTGGTCAAGGCAACGGAGACACTTGTCGCAGGCGTTTTGGAGAGCTGGCTCGGCCAGATCTACCTGCGGGGCCACCACCGACGCCATGGCGCTGCTGCTGTCCAGCCAAGCCCCTGCCATGGAGGCGTACCGTGTAAGCCGTGCGGTCAACACCCCTCGCAACAACGCCGAGGGGCTGCTGGACCCTGTCGCCTCACCGCTACAGCAGAGCGGCCTGCCGATCGTCCCAGCTCTTGATGATCAGCTCGCCGAACTTGCGCCCCCGCCCCTGCCCGCCGCCAATGGTGTAGTCGAGCTGCAGGGGCACCAAGCCGAACCCGTCAAATACCTCACGGATCTGCGGGTGGTCATTGATCGACACTACGAACCGGCCAGTAGCACTTCGCATCAGCTCTGCCATCGCCTCGTACTCGCTGAAGGGGAAGTCGACGCCGTAGCCCTCAGTCTCCCAATAAGGCGGGTCCAGATAGAACAGCGTGCCGGGCCGGTCATAGCGGCGCACGCACTCCTGCCACGGCAGGCATTCGATGATGGTGTTGGCCAGGCGCAGATGGACCGCACTGAGCTCTTCCTCGATCCGCAGCAGGTTGAGCCGCGGACCGCCCGTGGTCACCACACCGAAGGTCTGCCCCTGCACCTTGCCGCCAAATGCCAGCTTCTGCAGGTAGTAGAAGCGGGCCGCCCGCTGGATGTCGGTCAGGGTCTCGGGGCGCTCCATCTGGGCCCACTCGAACATCTGCCGCGACACCAGCGACCAGCGGAACATGCGCACGAATTCGTCCAGGTGATGCCGGACGCAGCGATACAGCCCGACCAGGTCGCCGTTGATGTCGTTGAGTACTTCAGTCGCCGCCGGGTACGGGCGCATAAGCAAGGAGGCGGCGCCGCCGGCGAACGCCTCCACGTAACAGTCGTGCTCAGGGAAATGTGGATACAGGTGCTTCAGGAGGCGGCGCTTGCCGCCCGGCCAGGAAATGATGGGCTTGGTCATTGGATCTCAGGTTTTGCGATGGGTAAGGCCGACAATCCCAGCCGCTCTCGAGGGCGACAGGGACGCGGCCAATGCCAGGTGCTGAGATCACCTGTGTTGCGGCACTGCCCGGGTGCTTGCCGGCGCCCGGGCAGTGCCCTGTTTCATTGACGCTATTTCAACTTTCGAACTCTGCGATAGCTGACCGAAGGCGCGCCTTGGGTTAGAAAACCTCGATCCCTCGATCCGCCATACGAACGTTCTTCGACCTGGCGTAGATGGCAGCCAAGTCCTCCGGGGAGACGATGTGGTCGTAGGCAATGACCTCGGCTACTGACACGCCGCGATCGTATGGCGTGCCAGTGGGCGGCGCGTAGTACGCGTTGCCGATACCCAGGCCCCGGGCCGAAGCAGCATAGGCGGACGCCATCGTCCCGCTGACTGCGGTTGCGCCACCGACGGAACAGCGCCAAGTCTTCGCGGGGCCATCCACCTGCATGCAGAGGAAGATCCACTTGCCCAACGCGCCGGGAATGTTGCTTGCCGGCATCGCCGTACCTGACCCATTCGGACGCAGCAGGTGCTGGATGGTGTCCGAGGTGGGCCCGCGCAACAGGCCCCAGCCCTTTGCGTCTCCGTTCGCCGCCTGGGTCGTCCCGGCGTAGATAACTGCCTTGCCGTTCTGCACGTCGTAGCGGGTGACCATGCATACCGTGAATGCCGGCGACTCTGCGATGTTGCTGGCCAGGCCATTCAGCACGCCGTCGACCGTGGTGAGGTAGTTGTCCTGGAAGACAGGAGCAGCAGCAGCTGGAGCGAACGCCGCAATTCCCTTCAGGCCATACAGCGAGTCGTCGCTGCCGCCGAACAGGAAGTGATCCAGCGCCCCATCTTCGCCACGAATGGGGTAGACGGGTTTCAGGCTGGACGGGTTCAGCGGCGGAACACCGGGCCGGCGGGGGATGCCTTCGAGGGTGGGAAGAAGTACCTGAAGCATGAATCAACCTCCGATAGAAATGAGCTGGTGACACAGCGCCTTGTGCATCCGCAGACCGCCGCACTCTGGGCTCCACTGCCCGATGGATGCGACGCTCCGGATGGTTGAACGGGGGACGGTTGCAGCCTCTCGCGGTACGCCGCTGGTGTGCCCGACGACCGCGGCGCCGACCTGTGAAACTGCTGCGGCATCCGGCACCGTGATGGTGATCTGGCTGCCGCTGACGGTGACTGATTCGACCGTGCCCACGTCGACGGAGATGCCAGCGTTCGCAATGTCAGGCACCGCCCACGATGCGTCCCTCACTGCAGGCTCACTCAGCTGGATCTGGATCTGGGTCGCGCTGAGCCTGGTGGCGGAGACCATGTGCAGCGGGCGCCAGTACCCAGTGCGCTCCATCACCTCCACGGCCCGGTCGAAGAACTCACCGCGCATGGCATGGCCGATGCTGGTGTTGTGAAGGAAATCGCTGTGGAAGGGATAGCAGTAGGTGGGGCCGAGGCACCAGAAGTCGCCCCACTTCTGTTCGATGGTCAGCGCCTTATCCAGCACCGACCGGGGCGACTGAGAACCTCCGATGAAACTGCTCATCTGGCTGGTCATCATGCGCAGCGGAATGGTCTGCCCGGTGATCGGATAGATGGCAGCCTGGTGGGCCTGAAGCAGACTGTAGTGCTTGTCGCCGATCAGAGCGTCGCTCGAGTTGCTCTCCATCTGCGCCATGTTCAGCCATGCGTGTGCGAAGCGCTTGCCCTGCGCGGCAAGGATCTGGGTGATGCGGGTAACGGTGGCGATGACGTTGGCGAAGTAGAAGTAGCCGGCCGGCGCGCCAGGCATCATGTTCTGGATCGACTGCCCTCCTTCACCGTTCGTCCAGACCACCACGGACGGAGCCCAGCCGTTCAACTCCGCCGCCGCCCGACGCACGTAGCTACGTCCCGCAGCCTCTTCGGCCACGGTACCGTGCTGGTTGGTCGAGGCGATGGCACTACGCAGGCGGGCAAGGCCAGTGATTGAGGAGGGCAGCAGTTCAGTGGAAAGCCCGCCTTGGGTGGGTGTTCCCATCCAGACGTTGTTCGCAGCAGTGGCCGGCATCAGCAGCTTGCTGGGGAACTCGTAGAGCTCACCGTAGACGATGGACCTGTTGGATGATCCGGCCTGGCCAGCGGCATTGGACTGTCCCGCGCCGGAGATGCCGCGCACCACATCGACCGGGTATCGATTCGCCGATCCGAACCCAATGCGCACGGCGTGCGCCGCGCCCTGCGGATCCCGGAACACTCCCTTGCCGGTGCCGCCCTCGGTCTGCACCTGTAGCCAGAAACGCGACGCATCGGCATCCACGATTCGATCACCCAGTCCGCCCACGCTGCGCAACGTGCCGTTTTCGATGTAGGCGACGTTGTCATCCTCAGGGACCGCACCCTGGCTCCCACCACCCGGGTAGAGCCGATCCTCGCTGATGCTGTAGTAGACCAGTGGGTAGACCTTGCCATCAGTCGGATCACGGGTGGCCAGCAGCGGAACAATGTCCCCATCGACAGTGAACAGGCGCGCCGTTTCTGGAACGGCTTTGGCCAGATTGGTCAGCGCGATGCTGTTGATGCTGGGATTGTCCGGGGCGAACCAGGCGAGCAATTCGCCAGTGGACACGCGGAACGCAGCCAGCGGCACCCCGGTCACCGGGTCAATCGCGCCGATAGGCACTAGGTCATCGCTCGCAGCATAGAAACTGAACTGTTCGAACGGGACCATGACGGCATCAATCTTGGTGGCCAGCAGCGAGTTGGAGGCCTTGAGCAACAGCTCCGAGCGATCGGCCTTCTGGCTCAGCAGGTCGGCACGGGAGAATACCCAGGACGAGCCATTCCAGATGTACTGCCCAGCGCCCGAGCCGTTGTTTACAAAAGCTCCCTGACCTACATAGGTGCCCGCGATGGCCTGGAGCTGGGGCAGCGTGTCCGCGTAGATCGCGTTCGACTGCTGTCCCGCGGTCAGCGCATCGATCTGCGCCTGGGCCTGCTTGGGTGTCGGCAGCTCGCTAAGCCGGAAGGTCGCCAACACGTCGCCGGCGCGAACCACGCCGACCAGTCCATCATCCACGCCCGCATATCGCTGTGGCAGATCAGATGCAGGAATGACCTGCCGCCCATCAATCGTCGTCATCTCTCCCCCTTACAGAACAGTCGAGGCGTCCACCGCCCCGGTATTGATGTTGGCCAGCTGCAGCGCCTGGCGAATGCTCACGTCCAGCAGCACCTGGCCAGACCAGGCAACCAGCTCCGGCGGCTCGCCCAGCAGGGCCAGCAGGACATCCCTGGCCACCTCGCTGGCCTTATCCGGCCTCGGGTCGGTGTGCTGGAACTCACGCGCGATCGGCAGTCCATCGGCACCGACAACCGGCTCGCCGCCGGTGGTCACGGCACGCGCCTTGCCGCGGAACAGGATCTGGCCGCCGAGCAAGGTTCGCGTGCACACCACGGCCACCAGCTCTCCGGTGTCCAACTCGACCGCCGTCTCGCCCTCGGCAACCGGCACGCCCTCTTTCTTCACATAGCTCATCTCGGGACTTCCTCAAATGCGGGATTTCTGGATCCACCACTGCCGCCGCCACCGCCGATTCCGCCCCCACCACTGCCAGAGGCACCTGCAGCCGGGAAAGTGATCTGGAGCGAGCTGATCGCCACGTTGCCGTTGGCGTTCGCGGTTTCGACGATGTTCGTGGTCAGCATCAGCTGCCGGCTGCCGCCCACCAGCTGCGGATCGACGTAGTAGAGGTAGACGGTGACCTTCTGCCCGGCCGTGCCGGTCAGGGTGGCGCTGCTGGCGGCGTAGGACACCTGCACCGAGCCGATGATCAGCGTGCCGGCCGTCACACTGACGGTGGCCACCGACGCACCTGCAGCGTCACTGGACGCGGCGAAGGTCACCGAGGTGGTCATGTCCCACATCGATTGCTGATTGCCGATGTTGGGCAGCGCAGCGGCGCCGATGCGGTTGGTGTCCGGGACGTCAACAGCAACATCCACCCAGGCCGATGCGCGGCCGTTGGTGCCAACCGAGCGCATCTGCATTTCGTAGGGCGTGCCGCGCTGCAGTTCTCGCACCACAAACACCGTGCCCGCAACCTGGCTGCGGTACTGCCAGGCTGCGTCGGGGGCGCCGACCGCGCGGAATCGCAGTTCGTACGAGGCGATTGGAACCGACATTACAGCGCCTCCGTCACTGTGGCGTAGCCGTGCCGCGGCGCCGTGCCGATGCGCACGACAGCGGTAGGAATACCCGCGTCGTCCACCTCATCGTTGACGGGCGACGACACCGCGACGGTCACCTGCGGCGCCGCCGGCAGGCCGTAGTTGCGCCCGCTGACCTCGCTGATGATCTCCGCCGGCGGGTTCTTCCAGTAGGGATCGACGCGGGCGTCGTACGCCACGGCGGTGAACGAGGACGACAGGTCTTCGGAGTACCTCACCCCGGTGATGATCAGGGTGGTCATCTCGACCCCGCGTTCGCCCAGCACCACACGATCACCGGCAGCCGTACCGGCCGGCCTGCTCTCCAGGTAGAACGTATCGGTGTACGCGCTGTGCGGCCTGCAGTTCACCTTGCGCTTGCCGCCGCTGGCCGTGCGCGTCTGGATGCCGTAGAGCTTGGCGGGGTCGCTGTAGATCTCCGTGTCGAGCTTCAGGGTGGCGCCCTCGGCCCCGTCGGGGGTTCCGGTGGTCAAGCTGACCACTCGGCCCCAACCCGTGCCCCACTCGGCCACGTCGTGGGCGACGTCCACCACATCTCCACGGACGATTCCCAGCCCGGAGATATCGGTGGTGAAGCTGTAGACGGTGCTGCGGTAGAGGCCCTGAGCGAGGTGGTAGCGCGCCAGGCGCCATGCCTGCTGGGGCAGCATGGCCTGCTCCAGCTGGAACGTCTCGAACAGCGTGGAAGCCGGATCGGTCGAGGCCTGGCCACGTGCATCGCGCCCGCGGTAGCTGTAGCCGTCCTGCACCACGATGATCTCGTCGTCCTGCCAGTCCGCCTGCGGGTTCTTGAACTGCACCCGCAGCGCATGGGGCACCTTGATGAACTGCCGGCTGGCGCTGAATTCCTTGATGTCCAGAGGCGACAGCTCCGCGGTTGCCTCGCTGACGTTCCGGTCGAACACCACGCAGTAGCGGCCGTCCCGGTTGCCGATGTCGCCCAGAGCGGTGCCCAGCACCTTGCTCAGCAGATCCCTCGCGGTCAGCTGGGCATCCACCACCATTCGGCACTCCAGCTCGTTGGCATCGCAGAAGGCTGCGAAGTCGGCGAAGGAGTTGAGGTCGATGCGCGACGCCGGCACGTGCTCGGCCAGTGCCGGGCTCTGGGTCATCAGCCAGTAGGCCACCCACGCCGGGTTGCGCGACATCTGGTTCGCCCAGCTGTTCGAGCTGCGCCGGTAAACCGGGATGTGCGGCTGGGCCAGCACGCTGAACGACTGCAGCGTCCCGGACAGCTGATCGGTGCCCTTCACCCGAACGTTGAGCTTCAGGGTGCCGGTCGTGCTGGGGTTGGTGTAGCGAATGCTGCGGAACGAGGTCCAGATCGCCCCGTCGGCCCACGTCCGGTTGGTCTGGTTCTTCCGCGCCACCCGCGTGACCCGCACTTCGTACTGGCCATTGGCCACATCCCAGGCGATGCCCGAGGCGAATGGATCACGGACCTGGTCCCAGGTCAGGAAGAGGCCTGGGGCCGGCGCCGTGGTCGGGTACTCGCTCGCACCGGGCGTCCAGCTGCTGACCAGCTTCGACAGCCGCGGTGCTGGCGGCGGCAGCCAAGCGGTGGTGCCCACCGCACGGTACTCCACCCGCCACAGCACCCACATGGGCCAGCCCTTGTCCAGCGAGTCGCCGAACACCTTCAGGCCGTTGGAGAACAGCAGGTCCAGGCTGATGGCATCCACGCCAGGCGCGGTCGTGCGCGTCACCTGGTCGCCCTCGCTGTTCATCGTCGCGTTGACGGCCTGCTCATCGATGTCGTTGGTGTAGAGCTTGGCCGGTGCCGAGCCCGGCCAGTTCAGCTCCCACCAGAACGCATTGAAGCTCTCCACCGGGGTGTCACCGATGCGCATGTCGGACACGGTGATGACGCCGAAGCCCAGGTCGAACATGCAGCACTGGTAGGCGGTGTAGCCGACCACGTCGGTGTAGGGCATGGCCGCATGCGGCGGGAACAGGCGGTGCTCGCCCAGCACCAGCGGAATGACCCCGTACGGATTGATCTGGTTGGAGTTGCCGGTCAGTGCGTTCCACGCCTTCTGCGTCTCCGATCCGCCGCCGGCGGCGGTCGGGACGGACACGAGCGAGTTCACCGCCAGCGAAGCGGCAAGGGTGATGCCCGAGGCGATCGCGTTGCCGGCGGCCGCGCTCCAGCCCGCGCCCTTTGCCAGCGCGGCACCCCAGCCGGGTGCGAAGTACGCCACCACGATCATCGCCACCGCGGCCAGGATCTGCCGCGCACCGCCCTTGGCCAGACCCTGCCGCAGAACATCCACACGGACACCGGCCTTTGGCCTCAGCCGCGCCCAGGCGTCGCGGGGCACCTGGTAACCACCCACGCGCACCACGATGTCGGCGGAGATCTCCGCGCCGCCGGCGGCATCCCTGAGCATCTGCAGCAGCGTCTGCCCGGGCTGGGCATAGACCACGCCTGGCGCATCGAACTCGTGCCCCCGCAGGTGCAGCGGAACTTCATTCATCTTTCTTCCCCATGTAGCGATAGAAGCCGGCGATGCGCGCCTCCCACATGGGAGAGCCAAGCCGCTCGATGCGGCTGGTGCGGCCCAGCTCGACGTGCAGGAAATCGCCGCTGCCCATACACACGCCGACGTGCCACGGCCTGCCCGCGCTGTTGAACACCACCACGTCGAAGCGCTCCGGCATCTCGACCTCGGCCCAGCCAGTTGCATCGGTCGGTGCCGACACATCAGGCATGGGGATTCCCTGCTCGGCCAGAACCATGCGGGCGAATTCGCGGCAGAACTTGTCGCCCTTGTACGGGATGCCGATCCACTTCCTCATACGAACAGCCCGGGCGAATTGGATGGCGTGTAGGTCTGAGCGGGCACGCCTTGATTGAGGAAGTCTTCCTGGTAGCCGATCTGCACGCTCAGCTCCATGATGTTGAAGTCCACCTGCAGCACGGTGAAGTTGAACGGCCCCATCTCCACGGTGCTGGGCTGGCTCGCCAGCACGGCCTCCAGACGGACCTGCGGGCGCGGTCCCTGCAGCGCCTTGATCTGCCGGGTGATGTCACGGTCGACGTTGTCGATGCGCAGCGACACGTTCGGGGTCGCATCGTCCGTGTCGTCGGGAAACGATGCCTCGAACGGGTACGGCTGCCAGACGGTACTTCCCCGTGCCACGGGCTCGGTGTTGTTGACGATCCGGATCGTCTGCAGATCCGGGTGGGTGATGGTCAGCAGGCACAGCCAGGTTTCGGCCGTGTCTTCTGCCAGGATTGATCTGGCGGCAGCAGCTGAGAGGACTCGGGGCATCAGGTCGTCGGCCAGTTGTTGGAGTCGTAGAAGTCGAGCAGGAACTGCCCTTCATAGCTGGCAACAATCAGGAAATTGACGTCCACTCGCCACATGTCCTCCCACTTGGCGTAGCTCGGGCGAGCCATGAACTTGTAGGTGGCGTAGTGCTGACCATCACCAGGCCACCGCCAATCCCACCAGTAGAAGGGAAGCACCCGCCGGGCGCTGATGTTGTAGAAATCCATCAGCGTCTTGAGCTGCGCCGGCTCGAGATACAGCTGGCAGCGGAAGGTTTCGAGGGAATTGGTTCGGGCCGGGCGCGTCTTTGTCCCTGCCCCCATCGTGGAACGCAACACGTCCTCGCCGTAGGGCGCGAATTCCAGGCTGTCGTTGGACGGGTCAGGGATGCTCGACGGCATGTAGAGATCAACCACCTCTGTTCCCCCGGTAGGTGAGCCCGTATCGGCTGCGGAAATCGTTGTCGAAGGATCCGCCGCGGATTTCGCCACGCATCAGCTCGCGCAGAGATACCTTGATGTCCACGCCGCCGGAGCCATCGAACTCCGCCTGGACAGCACCGGAGTCATTCTTGACGCCATCGATGTAGACGCTCACATCCCCTCGGGCCGCAGTCCCGCTGCCGCCGCGCATGGAGGCGTCGTAGGCGACCGTCTGGCGCCGGGACAGAACCCGCTCGCCGGTCTGCAGGACGGTGAGGCGCTCATCGGCACGCAGACCATGCTGGCCGCCGGTATGGAAGCGTGGGGCGGCGCCCAATGCGATCGGGCTGATCGGCAAGCTGACGCGCGGGCCACCGGTACCCACTCGACCGCCCGTGTGCCTCTTTCCGGCAACTACGGTTGATGTGCCTTGTGCGCTGCCGGACGCACCCTGCCCCCACGAACCGAACAAGGCGGAAATGCCCCTCAACGCTGCTTCCTGCGCGACCATCCGGGCGACACCAGCCACGAAGCTCTTGACCATGTCGCTGAACGACTCATTGAAAGACTTCGTGCCGGTGGTCAGGTCCGCCAGGAAGTCCCCAAACGCGCTGCCCGCGGTGTCCTCGATCTTCTGGCGCCAGATCTGCTGGGACGCGGCAATGGTGCCGATCTGCGTATCGATCTCCTGCAGCCCGGCTAGAGCGGCGGTGTGCTCTGGCGAGCCTTGCGCGTAGCCGGCCATGGCATCGACGGCAGCAACCCGAAGCGCCTGGAGATCTGCCAGGGCCTTGGCACGGGCTTGGGCGAGCTGTTCCTCACCCTCGCCATAGCCCAACATCCGGCCGCCGACCTGAGCTCCGATAGCCGTCTCACGCCCTTGCAGCTGGGAGGAGATACGCCCCATCGCCTCGCGCAGTTCATCGGTCTTGGACTTTGCCACCAGGCGATCGATCAGGCTGCGCACCAACGCCTGGCCGGTCTTATCGCCCTCTGCGCGAAGCCGCTCCAGCAGGCCTTTGTACTGCGCCTCCAGCTGCCGCCTCTCGGCCGCGCCCGTTTCGCCGTCCAGCTCAAGCAGCCGGCCCTTCACCTCGCCCAGCGATTTCGCAAGCCCTTCCTCGGCCTTCTGCTGATCCTGCGCCGCCTGCACAGCAAGCTCGGCCCGGTCGCGCTGCAGCTTGACAATCTGCTCCTCGCTACGCCTCCGCGCAGCCGCATCTGTCGCAAGGGCTTGCTCGCTTTTTGCTTGCTCGAGCTCCAGATCGATAGCCCGCTGCTGCAGGGCAAGGCGCTTGGAGAAGTAGTCCGCGATGGACACGCCATTCGCCTCGTACAGGCGATCAAGCTCCGCCAGCGAACGGCGTACCGCGTCAAGCATGGTTGCGTTGGACTTGGCAATGGCGGTAGCACCGCCCTCCGCCCCCTCCACCACCGGCTTGAGGATCTGGTCAATGCCGGTGGTCATGATGTCGAACAGAGCCGCATCGATCTCATCGAGGCTCTTCTGCGCCACATCGGCCATGGCCTTCGCACGCGTCACACGGGGATCGTTCTCACCGAGCGATACCCGCGCTCCACCAAGCGGTCCGCCGCCACCCGCAGCGAACCCGGTAGCTTGCGATTCGTACCGCGCAGCCTCCAAGTGGGCCTTCGCAGCGCGCAGGGTCTCAATGGCCTCGTTCCGCTTTGCTGCAGCGAGCTCGAAAGCCGCGTCGCGCGACTGCTTGCTCAGATCCTTAACCTGCTTGAGGACACGCGCGTGCTCCTCCGCTGCCTCCTTCGCGTCCTGGGTGCGCTGATACAGGTAGTAGAGCGCGGTCGTCAGTCCAGTGATCGCAAGCGTAACTGGACCACCAACCGTAGCCAGTGCCGCCTTGAGACCTTGTGCGGCCGTAGTCGATGCGAATAGACCGGCCCGCAGGCTCACCAGCCAGCCGATAGCGATTCGGACCCCCGCAATGAGCGCGGGCACCGCGCGCCCGGCGAGCATGGTGCCTACCGCCACGGCAAGCAAATCAGCGTGCCTTACCACCTCGACAAACGTACTGATGATTCGACGCAGGTAGCCAACACCATCCTGCGCCATGAACTTGGCGAACGCCGCGACCGCGCCAAGCACGCCAGTCGCGATCTGCGAAAACGCCGCCTTGATCTCCGGCCCTGCCAGCGCCTGGGCAAGCTCGTTGAGCGCTTGGGTTACCCCACTGAGGTTGGCGCTTCCAGAACCGTCCAGGAGGTCACGCAGCGAGTTTCCAACAGCGGTCAGGGCGCCACCAAAGGTGTTCCTGGCCGCCGCAGCGGCACCGGCATAGCTCTCGGCCATCGCGCCCAGGACGATCTGCTGAGCCTCCGCAGTCCGACCGGTGGCCTCCATTACCTTCATCTGCTGCTTTTGCTGCTCGGTGAATTTGAAGCCCTGTTTCGTCAGCGCTGTGACGCCCTGCGACGGCTTGTCCAACGCCTTACCGATCGTTTCAGCGGACTGCTCGATGTTTTCGCCCAGGCGAGCGGATTGATCGATGGCCATCTGCAGAGCTTGGGGAAACTGCTTGCCAACAATCCCGGTATAGGAGAGCAGCCGGGTCTGGGCATTAACGATCTCACCAGCCGAATGCGTGGTGGCATCGGCCATGCCGTTGGCCATCTTCAGCAGCTGCTGCTCGGTGAATCCTGCCTGTTGCCCTGTCGACGCCAGAACCGCCCTCAGCTGGGCGACTTCGTTCGAAGCGTCACGGGTTTCGGTGATCAGCGCACTGAAGACACTGCCGACCGTCACACCAGCAAAGAGCCCACCGACCAGGTTGCGCAGCTGCCCAAAGCCATCCGTGATGCCCTTGAGGTCGATGGACTTAGCCGCCTCCTTCTTGAAGGCAGCCACCTCCGAACGCACCAACGCCAAGCCCTGCTTGATGTCGTTGATGTCGGCAGAAATGCGTACGCGGAGATTCGGGGCAGTCGTTGACATTTCAGTCCGTCAGCTTGTTCAGGTATGCCGTGTATTCGGTTGCATCGAACTGCGCGGCACGGAGGTTCATCAGCTCCTCGGCCAGCCAGCGGCGCCTCGCTTGGGCAGCCGCCTCGGTGAACGCCCTGAACTGCGCCAGGGTGTACCCCTTGATGCAGCCCAGGGCGTGACCGCTTTGGATCAGGAGCTGGATGGCGTCGGCCCAGCCCCACGAATCCGCGTGCGCAGGCCGGCCAGGAGCGGGCTGATCTGCCGAGTAAAAAAATCCCGGTTCACCTCCACCACCTTCAGGACCAGGCCGATGAACTCGGCCGCATCGCCCTTCTCCACGAACTTCACATCTCGACCCGCGCAGATTGCAGTCGCGGCGAAAATCGGCCCGGCGTGGTCAGCGATGAGATCCATCACCAGCTCGGGGCTGATTTCGATCTCCAAAGCGATATCTGCCGACCCGGCTGAGCGAAGAGCCGCCACCACCGGACGCAGCTCGCGGACCACCGAAGGGATGAGGCCAACGGCAAGCGGGGAAATCACCAGCACTTCGCCCTGGTACTGAACCGAGGTGCTGGCGGCTGCCAGCACCTCCATCTCGTCGGCGCGGCCGTCGCTCACGCGATCACCTCCTGCACCACTTCGAAGTACCGCGACAGGCCGGCGCCCTTGGTCGAGTCAGTCATCAGGGCACCGGTCACCTCGCCAGCGCCGTGTTCATCGCCGATGGCCGAGAACTGCGCCATCACACCACCCGACACGCGGTGCGCCAGGATGCGAACCGCCTTACCGCTCTGCGCCTCGTTGAGGCCCAGGAAGAGCAGCTGGTACTGCTTTGCCGCAGTGACGATGGGCTGGAGGACCGACTGCGCGCCGAACGTGTAGGTGACTTTCAGGTTAGCGACTCCATCAACCGGATCCGCGATGGTGCTGTCGGCGGGAATGAACAGCGCGCCATCCTGAAGGACATAGTCCTTGCCGGCTTCATAGCTGGTGGAACCGCTTGCCGGCTTGACTGTCGTGATGGCCTTCGCGATCCGCAGCAGCGGCACCAGGCCTCCCTTGTAACCAACCACGGCCTCATCCGCGGCATTACCGGCGATCACGTTGGTGACGGTGCCGCGCAGCGCACGCGCCAGGTTCTCGGGCGCGAAGTCGTGGAACGTATAGGACATCTCGACACCGGTCAGCCTGTCGACGCGGTTGCGTTCACCGCCGCCCGGCTGGGTGTGATCCGCCAGGGTGATTGCATTGGTCTGGGGGCTGAAATTCAGTGCCGAGCAGTTCCCGACATCAATGAACGGGCCCGGCACGCCGTACTCGCGTGCCAGCACCTTGCCGCTGCCCAGGTAGCTCTGGTCTTTCATGGTCATGGGTATTTCTCCGGGTAATGCCGCAGGGCGGCCGTCAACGAATAGGAATGGTCGAGGTGTAGCGGAGCAGTGCGCCGACCCAGTCGGCGCCAGCCGGTGCCCTCATGGGTTCCATCGACTGGTATTGCGGGGCGGTAAAGCCAGCCGGCCACGTGCTGGGCCGGCCATCGAGGCTCCGTTCGATGTCATCCACCACCTCATCCAGCCGGGCCTCTGCGGCGCTGTGGGCGACCCGCTTCACCAGGACACCGATGGTGGTCAGTCGGTGCGTTCGGGCCGTTGCCGGCTCCGGCGAGCGCTCCTGACGCTCGATGTAGACGGCCAAGCCATCGTCCACATCCTCCGGATCAAGCTGACCTGGTTCGAGCGTCACGACCAGGCCGGCATCGGTCCAGTAGTCGGCGGCCTTCAATGCCTGTTCCAGGTTCCCGGCGAATGCTTCGAGAAGCCTGCGGCGCGGCGTCGGGCTAGGCATTGGACACCGCCCAGCGGACCCGCGATCCGTCATCAGAGAGCTTGTCCTTCAGCCTGAAGCGATCACCGTCCACCTCGACCACGCCATCGCGCTCTCCAACCACTTCCGCACGGAACAGGCTGATCACAACGTCACTGGCTGCCACCGGCATCAGGTCATCGCCGAAGGCCTGCGTGCCACGGTCGACCATCACGGAACAAGGGACGCCAGCACCGCCCCCACGGGGCATGTAGACAGCATCAACGTCGGCGATTCCAGCGGCACCGAACGCTGCCACCGCCTGACGATCAAAGTCAGCCAGGAATGCTTTCTGGCTCATGAGCGCCCCCTGTACTTGGAGGTTTCCAGGGCCTTGGACAGTTCGCGGTTGAAGTGGAACGGCATCAGCTTGTCCCACGCCCGCTGCGCCAGGCCGAAGATGTTGTAACGGGGCGTGTAGTTGGCAGCTCGCGTGAAGATGAACACGCTGCGGACCGCTGAGCCCCACGCGGTCGCAATGCGCTCGTAGATGCCGGGCCGGAGCTTCCCACGCTGCACCTGCAGCGCGAAGTACTCGCCGCCGCGCCTGCGCTTGGATCGCCGCCGGGCCTTGCTGGTATCTGTCTGATTCTGCAGCGCGTCCTGGCGAGCGCCCAGCTGGGAGAGGATCTGGCTCACCTGCCGTGGGCGCACGTTGCCAAACTGGTCCAGATCCGCGCCATCACCGGCCACCGCAAACATGCCCGGGGGCATGGCGCCGCGCTGCTGCAGCAGAACCTCGAATCCCTTCTTTCGGCGCGTACCGCCATCCACCTGCGGCAGCAGGTACTTGGCAGGCGGCGTTCCGTTGCTGGCCTCATCTCGCAGATAGACCTCAGCGAAGAGCTTGGACTTCGTGGCCTTGCGGTACTGCGCGGCGCGTTGCGTCATGCGCGTAGGCCGGTCGAACACCCGTCCAGCCGTTGCCTCCCACTGCTGCCGGATGTCGAATGCCGTAGCGTTGCAGGCTTGCATCACAGCGAACGCCAGATTCTGCCGCTCAAGCTCGCGGAACTGGCGCCCCAGCATGTTGTCAGCGTCAACGGCAATCCTGATCTGGCTCATCATTCGACCCCCGCGCTACACAGTCGCGCATAGGCCTGCAGCCCCCTCACCTGGGCGTCGCACTGGGCGGCGGCCCCAACAGCTCGGCCGACACTTTCAATTCGGTCGTCGGCTCGACCATCAGGCTGGCTGGCGGCATCGGCGGCCGCGGACAGCTCTGCGGTGGCGAGGGACGCTTGCCAACGCTGGTGCAGGCGCTGGTTGCCAGCGCGAAGATCAGCAACAAGGCGATCAGATGCCGTCTGTGCATCGTTCTTTTCCTTTTCGTACTGGGAGGCCAGGGCGTTCGCGGCGGCGGCGCTGCTGCGCTCTGCCTTCAGGGTTTCTGCTGTGGAATTGGCTTCAGCGCGGGCAGCGTCACGCTCAGCTTCCATAACGTCACGGCTCGACGCGGCCTGGTCGGCCGCACGGTGCGCGATGGAGACCGAGCCGCGCTGCCAGACGACGACGGCCAGCAGCAGGAGGATGGCAACGATGAGGGCGCGGATCATGTGGATTCCACCGGGTCTTCGGGGGGGATGACCGCACCAACACCGCGCATCGCCGCCTCCAGCGACATGATCCGCAAACGCAGCCGATGGGCCTGCTCCTGCGCGGTCATGCGCAGCTTGATCTCTTCAGTGAGTTTCAGAGTCGTCTGGGCCTGCGACTCTTCCAGTGACTTCACGCGCTGGATGAGCCCATTGAGCAGATCGACATTGGCATCGGTCTCGGTGCGATCCTTACGTCGCGCCAGCAACGCCGTCCACGCCTCGCGAAACAGCCAGAGCGCGACGACGCTTCCAGCCGCCCACCAGGGTGCCGTTGCGGTAACGCCGCCACCGACCATCAGCGCAGCGCCTCAGCAACTCCGGCGTCGACCACGTCGGGCCGCCAGTACATGCCACCGTTCTCATGCTTGGCGATAGCGGTAGCCAGACGGCTCAGGGTGACCGCGTTGTCCAGGCGGATGACTTCCGAGGGCGCAACGCCCACCGCCGCGGCAACCTGCTGAACGTAAGCACCGGTGTTGTTCTCCACCGGCGGGGCCCAGCGCCCGATGATCTCCTTCACCGTGCGCAGGCCGTGCTTGCGCTGGTAGGTGAGCAGGGTTTTCGCCAGGGCGCGGAACCCGGCCTGCGGCGTCAGGAACACGCAGAAGCGCTGCTCGCGCGCGATAGCCGCAGCGGACCGATCTTCACCCTGCCACGGCGTACCAGTGCGGTCGATGTTTCCAGGATTGTTGTTGCGTACGCCGCGCGGCGTGCTGGTGGTGCCCATGCGATCCCCCGTTGTCGCTGTGGAAGAACCGGCACCGCTCACGCCACCCGGGCGTATGTGAGCGGTGCCGGCCTGTTGGTTACGCCTTGGAGGCGTTGCCCGGCGTGAGACGCACCTCAGCGGTGGCCTGCCCGGCAGTCCCTGCAGCCCAGGCGAACGCCGCGCCAGTGACATCGCCGGCCGCAGCGGCCGCGGCACTCCCGTCGAACGCGTTGGCGCTGGCGTCCCACAGCAGCTTCTCGCCCTGCTCAAAGGTCGCAGCCGGCACCTTGGGCACGGTAAAGACGCCACCCAGCGCCACGCTGCCAGTCGCGTCCGAGGCAATCGCCACCAGAGCGACACCCAGCTGGTGGCCGATGACCACCACCTGGCCGGAAGCCACGGCCTGCCCGCTGTTGTTGGTCCAAGGGATCACGTCCCCATCGGAAACGAAGTTCTTTGCCATGTCGTTGTGCTCCAGAAGGGTTAGCCGCAGCGCTGCGCGCCGCGGTAGTCGAGGGCGGCCAGGCCGAAGTCCAGGCGAGCCTTCCAGCGCACGCCGTCCACGGTGAAGCCTTCTTCGTAGTCGAGGAACGGCTCAGTGACACCGTCCAGGAAGGCCACCTCGATCACCGGGCACTCGGCGGGATCGGCGAACAGGTACCACTTGTCATCCTTGATCCGTGCGGTGTCCACGATGTCGCGGAACAGGCCCTGCACTGCGTTGGGGCGCTGCAGCTTCCCTTCCGCGTCCGGGTCGTACTCGGCCTTGTTGGTCACGCGTGCGGCGCTGCCGTACTTGGTCGGGCCCAGCCACAGAGCCGGAGTCAGATCCAGCACCTCATTGCCGCCCACATCCTTCTGGCCAGCCAGCTTCACGCGCAGCGCATCCACCGATTCCACGCCCGGCAGCGCCGCAGCCAGGAGGTTGCCGTGATCGGCATGGAACAAAGCCTTGCCGGACTGCAGCTTGGGGTTGCTGGCCAGGAACGCGTAGGCGTCCGCCTCGATGGTGCGCTTGGCCGCGCGGCCGAAGGCCGTTGCCAGTCCGATGAACGCACCCAGGTCATCGTTGATGATGGCCTGGCGGGTCAGGTTGATGATGTTGCCCTTGGTGCCGGC
Organism: Stenotrophomonas sp. ESTM1D_MKCIP4_1; assembly: GCF_003086895.1. Classification (NCBI taxonomy): domain Bacteria; kingdom Pseudomonadati; phylum Pseudomonadota; class Gammaproteobacteria; order Lysobacterales; family Lysobacteraceae; genus Stenotrophomonas; species Stenotrophomonas sp. ESTM1D_MKCIP4_1. The sequence continues at coordinate 3,318,973 of NZ_CP026004.1, forward strand.
AGTAATCGTGGCCTTCTCGCCATCCGGAATCGTCTTGTTCTTGAACTCACCGGCCTCGGTCAGGGCATCCAGGTTGCCGAGGCTGCCCACGCGGTAGCGAGAATGCTCGCGGAAGTCGCTGACGGTGCCGGTGGCGCACCAGCGTGACCAGGTGTCCGGGGCCACCGCGTAGGCCGACTGGAGCGCCTTGTGCATGGTCGCTTCCAGCAGGATCGGGAAATCGCTGCCGGTCTGGGTGAAGGCGCGCCCCACCAGCTCCAGCTTCGACATGCCATCGGTACGCACGCCACTGCGTTCCAGACTGCGTCGGGCGAGGTCCATCAGCGTCAGTCCGCGCACCGGGTTGTCCCCGGTCAGAACGAACGCACGCTTGGTGGTCGGATCGATGACCTGCGCGCGCGACAGCAGCGCGTCAGTGACCGCAGCGCGCTGCAGCTCGCTTTCATCCTGGGTAACGCTGATGCGGTTGATGTTGCCGCCGGCAGCGTTGTCCGCACGCACCAGGCTGTCCAGGATGATGCCGCGCACGTGATCGAGGCTGTGACCAGCCCTGATCCAGCCTGCGGCGTGCTCACTCTGGCCGTGGCGCTGGGCAAGTTCGACGATGTCCGCCGCGCGGGTGTCGGCATGGGGCGGCTGAGCCGGCACTGCAGGCGCTGCTGCGGGCGGGGTGGAGGTGCTGGGGGTGGGCTCCTGCTGCACCACCGGATCGGCGGCACGGGCGGTGGGCTGGGGCATAACGGTCTCCTGCGACGATGCGCTGCGAGTGAACACGCAGGGGGTTCCCTGCGCGGGTTGGTTGTTGCGGGTGGTTGCGCCTTGGTCGGCGGGCACGGTAACGAAGCTGATTTCGGTCGGCGTCCACTCAACTGCGCGGTACACGGGAAGGTCGCCGGGGTTCACCGCGCGCTCGACTTCATAGCGCTGGACGCTGTAGCCGACCGAAATATTGCGGATGATCCCGGCCTTGATGTCAGCGACGACCCCCGCCAACTCTTCGCGCTCGGAGAGGCGGATGACGGCGTGGCCCTTGCCATCGGCGAGCCAGGCGCGCTCGACCACGCCCATCTGCGACTTCAGGGTCCAGGTGCCGTGGCTATCCAGGACAGGCGCCGCGCCCGACTCCAGCCGCGACATGTTCACGGACGCATCGTCAACGACCAGTTCTTCCCAATAGGCCGTGTCGTTCCACCAGTCGTAGCGACGGACGCGCGCGCCTTCGGTCCACACCAACTCGACTGTGCGCGCCTCTTTGTTGAAACTGGTGGGCAGCAGTCGCGCTTCGCGGAGCTGTTGCGGCATCAGCCGGGTTCCCTCGATGGCCGAAGGCTGGGTTGCCTGGGGCATGGCTATTCCTCGTTGGGTGAAGGGGCTGCGGCCGGCATTGACCTGGCAGCACTGGATTGCAGGAAACTCATGAGCTTGAGCGCTCCGGTCTGCTCCATGCGGGCGTAGTCCTTGCCCATCTCGGCAAAGACCGCATCGGCGTCATACCCACGTCGCCGCAGGGATTCGCTCGGCGACAGCAGCCCGGCGCTCATGCCTGCAATCTCCGAGTCGATGTCCTGCTTGGGGTTGACGTAGTCCCAGCGCGGAGTGCTCCAGTCAGCAGAGCTCCCGGGGTTGCGCACTTCGCCACCCAACGCCGCAGCCTCATCGAACCAACGCCAGATGGGCTTGCACATCTGCGGGATCAGAACCAGCCACTGAACCTGCTCAGTGTCACGACGGAACTCCATCTGGCGTATGCGTGCGCTGGAGAAGTTGACCTCGCGCATGTCGCCCGTTGCAGACTCGTAAGGAACCCCAATGCCCGCAGTGATGATGTGCGCGTTGTACTTGCAGTACTCCACATAGCCGCCAGCGGGCTTCGGCTCAATGGTCTGGAAGCCGGTAGCACCGGACACATGCGTGATACCGCCACTGGGCAGCGGCCCGAGGTCAGTCATCGACTCCCGGTCCCCACTCAGCTGGGAAGGACCGTCGTCATCGCTGTTCGACATGGCCTCTGGATCGCCACTGACAATGACGCCCAGGCGGGCCTCAAGATTCTTGCGCGCCAGTTCGGCGTCCTCGTACAGCATCAGGTCGCGCACGCGCGCAATGACCGGCGCGAACCGGCTGATGCCACGCCCCTGACCAGGGCGAACGGGATTGAACAGATGGATGATGTCGGCTGCGGGAACTGCCGCGCTGGTCAGACGAACGGAGCCACGTACCGCCTCACCCGGGTGAGCAGCAAACAACCAATACGCCTTGACACGGCCGAGCACGTCATACTCGATGCCGTTGATGATCTGGCCACCGCCACGCAGCGAGCCATTCTTGCTGCCGTCAAGCCAGTCGATCTCCAGAACCTGCAGCTGCAGCGGAACCGCCAGGCCATCCGACATGCGACGCGTGCGACGACGAATAAGGACTTCACCGTCCTGCTCCATCGCCCGATATGCCGTTGCCATCAGCCCGTAGATATCTGACTTGCCGTCAGCATCAGCGACATCCGCCCAGCGCGACCACAGCTTGTCCAGGCGCGCAGCGTCTGGACCCTCAGCCTTCGGAGTGATGCCCGTGCCGATGGTCGCGCTCACCAGCACCTGCAGCGACCGTGCACAGTAAGGGACGTTCTGCACCAGCGAACGAGCGCGATTGCGAAGCTCGCGCGCATCGGCCATGTGATCGGTGTTGGCACTGGCACCGGCGCGGCGGACCCGCCAGCCGTCACCACGTGAAGCACCTTCGTAGGCTCTGGCCGCATCCAGCATCACGCGCGCCCGATGCCGGTGCAGCGCATACCCGGGGGCGACTGCAGCGATGGCACGATCAAGCAAGGAAGTCCCCACGTCAGAAGCCCCTCAACGTGGTGAACCGATAGCGGCGCGTGGCCGGCTTCCGCGCAGGTGCAGCAGCGGCAAGCTCAGACTCCATACGATCCAGCGCCGTCAGCATTGCCTCGACGGACTGGTACGTGACCTGCCTGTCCCCGTGGCGCACCGAAAGCTGTCCGCTGGCGATGGCCACCTTGAGGCGCTTCACATCGTCTTGGGTCCAGCTCATTGAAGGGGCATCCGCGTTTCCATGGATGCCAGTTTCCGTACCAAGTGCGGGTGAGTCTCGGGGAACTCACCCGCACCCTTCACCCGTTCGCAGAGGGCTCATCCAGCAATCGGTACAGCGTCCGCCGATCAATTCGGAACCGCTTGCAGAGGGAGCGCACCGATTCCTGCTGTTCCAACCCCTTCCTGATTTCGCCCACAGGGTATGTGGGTGCCTGCAGGCTGGCCGGGATGTACAAGTCCTGGGCCGGATACTCCTCGACCAGGTAGGCGACGACTGCCGCCACCACCTCGCGGATATCGTCGCTATCGCAGCGAAGACGCAGCGCCGCCCCAATGGTCAGCTCATCAGTCAGCTCGTTGATACGGATGCGCTGGCGAACAGTGTTCCGGCTCACCATTGCCTCCGGAACTGTTGCGCCGGCGTGGAGCGAACCTTCCTCGGCGGAAGGGATGTTTCACGGGAATCGGCATCCTCACCCGGCGAGACCGGCTCCACATTCGTCTCGCGTGGAACATCGGCCACCGGAGTGGCCGACGACAGCAAGCGCTGTTCAACCAGATCCCAATCCGCACGGGTGAAGCGATTCAAGCGGACCTCGGGATGATGTGCCGCCGCATACGCGTACACCCAGGTATCCAAAGGCTCGTTACGGGTCACCCTCTTCTCGAACCGATTCTTCACCGGGTTATAGACCTCCGAAACCAAGCCTGGAAAGAACTCTTCAGGCAGCTGGTCGCTGAAGTGAACCATGCGCGTTGCTACCTCACGTTCCGCATCGGCCGAGAGCCTGCTGTACAGGTAGTGCTTTGCATTAACCGTGCCCACATGGTGGATGGTGATGCCGCGCTTGTCGGTCTTGCCCTTCCAGGTCACGTCGACCAGCTTCCCCTTCGACAACACCGGGGCGTTGTTGGGAACAGCGCCGAAAATACACATGGGTCGGGTGACACGTCGCTGGCGCACGTAGTTCTTGACCGCCTCCGTGCGGTGCCCACCCGCGTCTGTGGCAACCGCCATCGGTCGTAGCAAAGCACCGTCCACCCGCTCAATGGCGCGATTGAGAAGATCCGTCAGCGCAACCCACACTGCGTCCTCGGCCGGATCTCCCTGCAGCTCCACGTAATCCAGCGTCCATGCGGTCATGCCACGCCCCCAGCCAACGGTGTGGACCGCCAGACGGCCATCTTGGGTATCGACACCCACTGTGATCGCCAGCACCCCGAGCGGCGCCAGGCGCAGTGCGTACGGCTCGGCACGATCCTTGATCACGTTGTGCTTGACCGCGCGCATCGACGGGTCTTCCCACGTCTCGGCCAGCCGGTCATTCACGAAGGTTTTGAGGGAGGCAGGATCACCCTGCGCCTCCAGCCACTCCTTCACCAGGTCCAACCAGCGCGGCCCGAGGCCAAACTGGTAGTACAGGCAATTGATGGTGTAGCCGCGAATCGGCGAATCCGGGTTGGCCGCGACCCATCGCCCCTTGACGATCATGTCGGTCTTGAAGTGTTCCTCGATGGCGACACCGCACTCGCAACAGGCGTACCACGCATGGCTCTTGTCGGGCGACCACACCAGGCCACTCCACTGCAGCGCCTGGTAATGGCCGCAGTGGGGGCACGGCACGTGATAGCGGCGCTGGTCGCTCTTTTCGTACAGCTTCGCTATCCGGCTAAGTCCGGCGATGCCCGGCGTGCTGATGTACTGCCGCTTGTAGGTGGTCGGGAAGGAGGACGTGCGGCCGTCCAGCATCTTCACCGGATCGTCGCCGGTGGAGAGCTGCTGCGGAGCCTCATCGATCTCATCCACCTGCAGGTACTTCACCGTCGAGGACTTCAGGCGCTGCGGGCTACCCATGTGCTCCACGAATAGCTGGCCGCCAGCGAAGTCCTTGAACGTGCGCTGGTTCGCGCTGTCACGGCTGGCGGTGCTGGTCAGCGCCTTCTTGACCGCTGCGCACACCTCGATCATCGGGTTGAGCTTCTGGGCGATCCACTTGTTCATGGATACCTCACCCGGCAGCGCATACATCATCGGGCCCGGCGCATAGTCCATCCAGTAGGCCATGGCATTGGTCGCCAGCTGACTCTTGCCGAACTGGATCGGGAACATGCAGACCTGGTCATGCACCGGGCTGCGGGCGGACATGTTGTCCATCGGCTCACGCAGTGGCGGGTTGCGGTCCGTCACCCAGCGCCCGGGCTTGCTGCCGCTCTTGGTGGACAGACGCATGTGTTCGTCGCACCACTGCGAAACGCTCATGGGCCGCCGCGGCTGCAGCGAGCGCGCCAGCACCGACGCCAGGCAGCTCTGTGCCTCCATCATTCCGCAGCCTCCGCTGCCTTGGCCGCCAACGTGCGGAAGCCCTGGCTGAGTTCTTCCAGGGCGTGGCTCACCTCATCCCAGACCAGCCGCCGGCAGCCGGCCTCGTCCAGCGTTGCAGCGAGCTGCGGCGCCAGCGTGTCGGCCAGGCGCTCCATCGCACCCCGGAACGTCGTTGCATGCTCAGCGAGGAATGCCTCCACGTCCGCGCGCGGCAGCAGCAGCCCCAGCTCCTTCTGCAGCGCGATGTGCGCCATGTGCGCGTCGGTCTCTGCCTTGTCGGCCAGCGCCTTGGCCTTGCGCGCGGAATCCGGCGTCTGGGGGCGGCCCGGCCGTGCAGCCCTGGCATCGTCGTCGTCGCCGTCCTCTTCCTCATAATCGATGTCCGCCTCGACGGCACGGGCTCCCTCCCCACTCCCCACCAGCGAGCTGCCACGCTCATCCGCATGGCGCTGGGCGACACCGGCATAAACCGGGTCTGCGGTGCGAGCGTAGAGCTCCAGGGAGGCGGCCTTCAGGAATCCCTTGCTGCCCTCACCCACCACCACCCTGCCCTTCTTCCTCAGCTCTACCACGTAGGACGGCTTGCAGCCGATCAGCGAGGCCAGCTCTTTGCCAGTGATCGTCACGTCTTCCTCAGCCATTGATTCCCCCTACTCCATTTCCTTCGAAGATCGTTAAAGCGGAAAAGCGCGCGCGCGCGAGCATGTGCGGGCTGTGCGGCGGCGTGTGCGGGATGCGATAGCCGCTAGATCGCTGCGGCACAAGGCGTGTGCGGGGTGTGCGGGATGTGCGGCCACCTACATACGCACGCGAGGCGCATTGCGGCGTGGGGGCGGGACAACCGTTCGCGCCCGCGCCCGCCCATGTAGGCCGATGCCCGCACGTCCCGCACACTGCTACTGCCGCAAGCGATTCACGGCAATTCGATGCCCGCACATCTGCCCGCACATCCCGCACACACCGCACATTGATAGCCGTAGTGATCACGCACGCCCCTTGTAGTCGGAATACATGCGCCGGAATGACACGACCTGGTCGCCCAGCCACGCCGCCTCTGTCTTCCCGTCAGGCACCGCGCAATCGCCGAGCATCAGGAAGCCATGAGGCCCATTCACGGACTGCTCGATCTGATACCGCTTGCGTGCCCTGTCGGGATGGGTGATCTGCCGCTTGCGGACCAGCGCGTTGATGAACTTTGGTGACGGCGCCGGGCGCGGCAGACCCTCGCGCGCGCACCAGGCCTTGTAGACCTCGTACCACTCCTTCGACAGCGCCGGCATGGGTTTCAGCCCCGGGATGTCATCGCCGTAGAGCTCGTCCAGGAAGCGCTGTGGGCTGTCTTGGCTCAGGCCAATCAGCTCTTCCTTCGCATGCGTCATCGGCGGATGCGTGCCGTTGGTGAACCCGGTCAGGTCAACCTGCAGCAGATAGTGGTGCAGCGCTGCGGTCGCGCCATTGCGGATATCGGCCAGCACCTCGGTGTAGAACTCCAGGCTCAGCTTCTCCGGGGTCCAAATCACCGCGTGGCGCCGGTCATCCTCTTCCAGCACGACCGGCATCGCCTCGTTCGAGAGGAACACCAGGTTGGCGTGGTTGTCTTCCTCGTAGGCCTGGATGTTCTTCGGGTTGATGCGAATGCGATCGCCCGTGATCAGCGCCTTGAGCTTGTTCTTCAGGTGGTACACCTCGGTGCGTGCAACCACTTCGTCGGCCAGCAGGAACAGCTTGCGGCTCGCCCAGTCGTTGAACTTGTCTTCCAGCGCCGCCTGGTCAAGCACCCGCCCATACTCTCCGTAGAGCTTCATGTACTCATCGAAGAACATGTTCTTGCCGGTCCCCTGCGGACCATGGATGACGATGGTCGATTTCATCTTGGCGCCAGGGTGCTGCAGCGGGTAGGCCAGCCACTTGACCACCCAGTCGTACAGCGCCTTCTGGTTGGCCTCGTTGCCGCACATGTGCCAGAGCAGCTGCAGCAGCCGGTCGCAGTTGCCTTCCTGCGGCACTGTCGGCCAACCAGCAAAGAGATTGCAGGTCACCCCAGGCTTCTCGCACGACGGGTCAAAGTCGACTTCGCGCACACGTACGATCGAACGATCCGAGTGCTCCATCCATGCCCGGTGCAGTTCCTTGCGCACGCAGGCATCGCGCATGTCACCCAGCGCCACCAGCATGTGTTCCTTGTGATCGAACACCGTGCCGCCCTGCCCATAGACCAGCGCGAAGCGCTCGAGCAGCTCGGTCAGCGAATGGATGGGAGCCAAGCGATCATTCCCCTCGCCCCCGTCGTTGGTGATGGAAGGCGCGCGTTTTTCTGCAGGCACCCGCCATGAAAGCTCCGTAAGACGGGCCTCGACCTGCGCCCGCACGACATGCAGGCCCTCCTGCGCGTGCAGATCGTTGAAGTCGCTGACCTTGCGGCCGCTGTCGATGAAGCGCTCACGCCTGCTCGGCTCATCGGAAAAGACCGGGTGCAGCACTGCTCCGCCCACGTCCAGCGCTGCAGCCTCGGCACCCAGCAGGCCGGCATTAGACGCGCCATGCGGCTGCGCGCACGATGGGCAGAACTGCGGATGGTCGGCCAGCACCAGGCGGCTCTTGCAGTGCCGGCACTTCTGCAACACGTCGTCGTCGGCGCACAGCAGCATCTTGATGCCGCGATAGCGCTTCGCCAGGGCCGAGGCGACGGCCAGCATGTTGCCAGCATCGAACGCCACGGCCACCGGGTAGCCCGTCGCCATGTGCAGCGTGGCCGCCGTGGCATAGCCCTCGGCCACTAGTAGGATCCACTGCGGGCTTCCGCCGATCAGGTGGAAGTGGCCCTTCTTGACCATACCGGCCGGCCAGTACTCCTTCGCTGGCTTGCGCCCTGCCGCAGCCAGCCTGGCGCTGCGCAGCACCTGCAGGCCGTGCACTTGGCCGTTGACGTCCAGCAGCGGGACAAGTGCCGCGCCGGTAGTGCCATAGCGAAGGCCGAAGCCCTGCACGCCCTTGCTGACCAGGTAGTCGGCTTCGCCAACGGCGTTGGCCTTTGCCCAGGCAGACGACGCACGCTCTGCCGCCCGCTTTGCCTGAGTCTGGCGGGCAGATTCTGCACGGCGGCGGTCCTCGGCCAGCCTGTTGCGCAGCGCTTCGCGCTGCTCATCGGAGAAGGTCTTATCGCGCTTGCGCAGATCGACCTTCGTTGCGCCGTTTTCGTTGCCGTGCCAAACGCCGTAGGTTCCGACAACCAGCACTTCGCCGGCTGACGTATTCAGTTCGTGGAGCGCGTACCAGCCGCGGCGCTCGCGTGAGCCCTCAACACGGCAGCGAATCATGCGTCCGGTGGTGTCCAGCTCGGTGACCAGCAGGCCGGCTGACTGCAGCTGCTGCAGCACATCCCCATAGTTCTCAGACATTCAGTAGTTTCCAGCCCTGCTGTCTACCCAAAGAACGGGGTCCGAATTACCCGCGACGGGGATGCCCAGGGAGGACCCATCGCTGGAATCGAGAATCGCTCTCAATGCCAAGGCCGATTCAGTAGCGCGGGCGAAACGCGGTCTTTCACGAGCCACCCGGGGGGATGGGGCCGAATCAATGCTTGCGTGGTACATCAGGGTTCCCCAAAGGCAGGCTGCGCTGCCGGTTGTCTTGCTGCTCTTGCCGCTGGCGGATGCGCTCGCGCTCTGCCAATGCTTCTTCACCAATCAATCCGGGCACCGCATCAGTCAGCGCCAGAGCCGCCAGTTCCATCGCCTGCCGTGCAGACGCGCTGGCTATGCCACGCCGTCGATACCGTGATCGATGGGCGTGGTGTGTGGTCACGTCAGTCCTCCATCCCCTGCTGACCAGCAGCACGGCAGGCATTGCGCTCCAGGCGGTAGCAGAGCTTGCGCACATCCCGCGACAGGTCCTGGATTCGATCCGCCTCGGGGACGGTAAGGCGCCTGTCTGCCAGTGCGTCGATACCGGCACCGGCCAGCGCGCCTGTCAGCTTGTGCAGCTCCAGCAGCTTTGCCTGGATCGCGGCCAGCTCGTCGGGCCAACCGCCCTCGGGCGGCGGCGGTACGTAGTCCACCATCAGGTTGTACTGGCCTGCGAGGGAGCACACCCAATCGGTAGCAGCCTCCTGAGTGGCCACGAACTGCTGCAGGTAGTCCGTCAGGATCTCGGCCATCTCCATGGAGACCGACTCACCATCGATGCCCCGCAGCTTCTTACGGAGCGTCTCGGCCGATATCGACTTACCTCGGCGCTTACTGATATGCGCGGCAGCATCCTGCAGGCCACCTGGGGCGCGCGCCACTGCGTTGTGCAGCGCATCCCGCCAGTACAGGTCAGAGCGGAGGCAGGTCATGCTTCCCCCTGAATTTCAGCGCATTTCATCGTGGGAGACAGCCCCCAGACTGAAGCAACATGATCCGCATGACGAAGACCGCTGAACATCCACGGCACGTGCGCTTCATCGCAATGCGCCATTTCGATGTCAATCATGGAGTGACGGACATTGCCGCAATCTTCTTTGGATTTGACGCGGCCCCGTCGAGCCCCGCGCTGCGCATAGTCCAGTCGCTCAGCCCCACGACTTCGGACGCAGGTTGCCCCCGTCCCAGCCATCAGCTAGGCACTCCGGTTTGATCGAGCACCCCGAAAACGTCTGGGCGAAGCAGATGCCTCGACACTCCCGTGACCCTCTCAATAGCCAGCGCATGCTTCGCCGGCACCGGCCGCGATGCCTTGACCCATTGATTCAGTTGCTGGGGCGATACGCCAAGGATTCGGGCCAGTGCCACTTGGCCCCCCTGTGTCTTCTCAACCGCGGTCAGAATTGCGCTCATGCCAGCAGTAAAGCACAGCTTTATCTTTGCTGTAAAGCCCCGGTTTATTGGAAAGTAGCCGCCATCCGCCGATCATCAAGCAATGCTTGACAATAACGAACTAGCCCGGCGGATTCGCTTCGCCTTCGAACACTCCCCGCGCGGCACGAAAGCGCGGGTAGCCAAAGAGTGCGGAATCAATCCACAAGCCATTACAGGCTGGGAGCGGAAGGGCGCGATCGACAAAGCCTACATTCCCGCGCTCGCTCGCCATACCGGCCGCCGCGTGGAGTACTTCCTCGATGCTGGAGTGGACGACAAAGAGAGCCAGGGCGACGACGTGCGCGAAGCAATCTCACTAGGTGAGAGACATGCAGGCGAGCATGTGCGTGTCATGCAACTGGATGGGGAAGCCGACATGGGGGACGGACGGGTCAATGATGACTACCCGGAGATCATCAAATCGATGGACTTCACACCTGCATACATTCGATCGGTTGTCGGCTTTGTGCCGGCGCCTGGACGACTCGTCCTGGTGACCGGTCGAGGTGACTCTATGATTCCGGTAGTTCAGCCTGGCGAGTCGTTGATTGTCGACACCGGAATCACGTCCTTCGATGGCGACGGCATCTACCTGATCAACACTGGCAACGGCCAACAAATCAAAGCACTACAGGATCGCGGAGAAGCCGTCTATGTGGTGAGTGCAAACGCGGGCCTGTACCCGGCGTTTCCCCTACCGACAGGCGCACTTATCGGCGGGAAGGTGTACCTGCGAAACCGAATCGACCGGTTGAACTAACCGGAGCGGCCAAGGCTCATGCGACCGAACTCTGCCCTCAAGTTCAAAATTTTGGCACTGGCTGCTACTGCGTGCGCGTTCACTGCGTGCTCGCAGGTGCAGGAATACCAGTTCAGGTCTGCTGCGCGAGCGTCGTTCGACGATGTTCTATCGGATGCAGAAAGCGCTCGTTTCCGCAAAGAACGGATCGTCTGGTCAAGCACTGAGAAGAATCGGCTCGCGCTCTGCGGCGAGGTGAACGCTAAGAACTTGCTCGGCGCCTACGTTGGATGGAAGCGCTTCGTAGTAGTTGGACATGCCTCGCCTGCATCCACACCTGGCCCTTTGATAGAGGACAGCAGCTACCTGCAGGGAAATTTCAAAGAACAGGGGCTCCTGTACTGTGGATGGCGCTGAGCTAGGCACCAATTCATAAACCTACGCTTTACATCCGAAATAAAGCTGTGGTTTACTTCGCTCGTCAGCGGTCTTGCTGACGGGCGACCGGCGGGTCGTCACCCTGCCGCTCCCCCTCTCGCGGCAGCAGCCGCCCTAGGCAGATGACCCGCCGGCGCCCTCCCTTGACCAGGAGCGCGCCATGTCTCATCGCCACGCCGATCCGAGCCCCACTCTGCTGCCGCTGCTGGCCGTCAAGGCCCTGCTGGCGCTGGCGGCCCGCGATCACAGCACCGCCCGGACCCTGTGGACCCGCAGCAAGGGCGAGCACAGCCGCAACCAGCTGCGCCGCTCGCGCCGCATGGGCGTTGCCAGCCTTCGCCTGGAAGCCTGCTCGCGGGATATGTCGGCTGAGGTGCGGGCATGAAACGTCATGAGAGCGCGCTGGAAACTTTGGCCCGGATCTCTAGGGTGAATGCCGACTTCGGCGCAGTGGCAGGTGAAACGACCGACTTCATGGTCCGTGTCGGGGAATCGATGCTGAAAGTCCAGTCGGTCGACCTGGCCGCAGCGCACTCGGCCTTCTCAAGTCTGGTTGAACAGGGTGATCGCCTGACCACCGCGTTTCGCGCCCTGGGGGAATCCAAGGGCCTTCAGGCGCAGAACCTGATTCGGCGCGAGTGCGAGGACTCAATGCTGGCCTTTGCAGCGGCGCTGGCCCGCGTCAAAGGCGGTGAAGCATGAGCCGCCGTCTCCGCATCACGTGGCTGGCAGTTGCGCTTTTGGCCGCCGTCGTCGTGCCGCTGCGCGTCGCCGAGATCCATGACGCTCACGCCGACCGCGATGCCGCGAAGCCCCGCTGGGCAGCCAGCAGTTCGGTGAGGGGCTGACCATGCGCCAGACCTCCCGCCCAGTGCCTGCATCGGTCCCCACCTGTGGCCACGGCCACCGGCCCCAGATCGTCACCACCAGCGGCGCGCCCACAGGGCATCGCCTGGGCACGGCCTGCCCCGACCTGGTCCACATCGAGTGCCACCGCTGCGGCATCGCCACCCGGCCGGTCCCCTACGACCGCGCCGCGTTGGCCGAGCTGCGCTGGACCGATCCCACCTTGGCGCACTACCGCATTCCGATTTCCCACCTCGCCCGCCACCGCGGCGAAGTGCTGGCCGAGCTCGCTTCAGCCGCCCCTTCCACCTCCATCGCAGCCTGACCAGGAGACACGCCATGGCCGCCGCACTCAAGCCGAAAGAACGCGCAGCGCTGCTGGCAGCGCATGCCGCTTCGGACCACGCGCTTCACCGCACCCGCGCGGGCTTCGCGCCCAAGAACCGACCGGAGAAGGTCTTCACCCGCCGCGTCATGAACTGGCTGGATGAGCGCGTCCTGGTGCGCTTCGACGACCCGGAGCTTCCGCGCACGGCGACCTTGACCGCCGCCGGCCTTGCCGCTGCCGAGGCTGAGATTGCCAAGGCCCGCGACCTGGCGCTGTCCGCATGAGCGCTGCAGCAACCCTTCCGGTCGAGCAGCAGTTCGCCACCGGCCACCAGGGCGAGTCGCTGGTGTTGATGGTGTGCCAAGGCTGGATCTGGGCCGGGCTGTACACCGCCGCGCCCCGCGAATCGCTCCTGCAGCTCGCCGCCAGCGCCAGCCGGAGCGTGGGGGTATCGCATAACTCGCTGCGCCTGGGCGGCACGACCTTCCCCTTCAACCGTCTGGCCGCTCAGGCCGCACACCGCTGGCTTGACCGGCAGGGCGTGCGCGTCCGGTCAATCTCCCCCAACCACCGCGCTACGCGCAGCACGAAAGGAATCCGCGCATGAGCCGCTCTGTCGTGATCTATGGGCCGCAACGCTGCGGCAAAACAGCCAACGCGCAGGAGCTGCGTGAACACTTCGGAATGAAGGACGTGCTGGACGACTGGGATGGGCACACCGCCTACCCGTTGGACGACACCCTGGTGCTGACCAACAACGCCGATGCCGTCGCGCATCAGTCGTCGCGCGTACTGCACCTGGGCAACGCCATGCGCCAGATGGTTGCAGGAGCGCGCGCATGAGTACTCGCCCCCAGCACACCGGCCGCGCCGACCAGGTGCGCAAGGCTCTTGCGCAGTTCCCGCAGGGTGCAACCATTGAACAGCTGAGGACTGTCGGGCGCATCAATGAGTCGAGCCACGTCATCAGCCACACGCTGACCGGGCTGGCACGCAGCGGCCAGGCCACCTGCGCGCGCTCCGGCCGCATCGGCATCTGGCGCCTCGCGGGTCACGTACAGCACGCCATTGCCCCGCTGCGCGCGGCCGAGCCCCGCGAACGCCGGACGTTTCGCGCCCTGGTCACTGCGCTGCCCGAGAACGGCCGCGCGAGTGATGCGTCAACCACCGTGCGGCACAAGGATTACGAGCGCGACCAGCTGGCCGAGGATCTGGCTGCGTTCCGCGCCAACGGCGGGCGTATCGAGCAGCTGGGCACCACGCCGCTACGCCCCACGTTGAGCCGCCATGCGGCCAACCACGGCGGCTACATGGATCGCCTGCCGACCCAAAGCGCGGACTGAGCCTGATGAGTGCCCCTTCCACAGATCGCTCCTCCGACGCCGCCACGGCCCGCAAAGTGCTTTATGCAACCGGTCCTGCTCACCAGGCATTCGGACAGTCCCGCGCCGCGTACCACGTGATTACCCGGCGGACCCTGCAGTCGATGCCCGCGGAGTGGCAGGGGCGCTACATCGACCTCATTGCGGAGGCCAGAGCCTACCTGCCGGCGGACGCGTTCCCACAGTACCAGGTGATCCGCCTGAACGATGGCCGATACGCGGCCGATCCCCACCGCCGGTATCGCCGCGCAGGGCCGATCTCCCCTCGCCCGGCTGGCGCTGCAGCGGCCCCCAACCCCGCGCCGCTGGGCGGCGCATTCGTCAACACCGACGTCGACTTCTAGCAGGAACCCCAATGACCGCGACCCAACAGACGAAAGAGCTTCCCATCGCCTACGCGTGCCCGGAGCTGCGCGAGGCCGTCCGCACCCTTGAGGCAATCGCCGTTGAGGCGGTGTGGATTCCCAACGCTGCAAAGGTAGTTCCTCTGGCTCAAGCATCGACCGCGCTGCTCGACCTGTACGCCCGCCTGCCCCGCGTGCAGGATCTGCGCGTGTTCGAGGCACCGGTAGCGGCTTGGTACAACGCGCTCCGCAGCAGCTTCCAAGATGGCGACGCGCCGCTCTGCGATATCACCAAGGCCCGGCTGGCGCAGGCCTCGCAGCTGCTACAGCTGGTGCGCGGCCAGACTGGTACCGGCGTCGATCCGGCAGATCCGTGGCGCGGGCTGTATGACCCTGCACGGCTGCCGGCGCGGGACGGCCATGGCGAAGTCATGTGCCATCCGGATGTGCCTGCGTGGGCTGATGGCCGCGAATCCTCCCTCCTGCCGCTGTTCTACGCCCAGGGCTTCGACCTGGTCGTGGTGGAGGCAGAGTTCGAGGAGGAATCCGTCGGTACCGGCGTGTACGCCAACACCCAGCAGATGATCGACTGGAACCCGGAGGCCCCGGGCGTGGATTGGCGCTTGGTGTGGCTGGGCGAAACGGAGGATGGCCTGGCTGCGTGGTTCGTGCGCCCCTTGGCTATCGCCGCTCTCGAAGCCATGGACGTCCGCGCATGAATACCTCTATGGCAGACGGCGCATCCCAGCGCTTGGACGCACAGATCGCCGATGCCCTGTTCGGGCAGCCGGGCATGAGCAAGATGGACGTGGCCAACCGGCTGCTCCAGCTGCGCGGAAACGGTGCGCCGTTGCTGTCCGATGTCGGAAATCCGGCATCGGTCTCACTCACCGAGGTGCGCAATGGCTGACCACCTCGCAACCGTGGCCCTGCGGTTCGCCATCGTGCTGGGCGTGTTCCTGCTCGGTATCACCGCCCTGTGGCTGGGGCGGCAGGCTGGAAGGGCCGCAGCGCGGTGCTGGCGGAGGTGCGCTCATGGCTGAGGCACAGCGAGAGCGCGTGATGCACCGGGAGATCGGAATGGATCTCGC
Organism: Stenotrophomonas sp. ESTM1D_MKCIP4_1; assembly: GCF_003086895.1. NCBI lineage: Bacteria > Pseudomonadati > Pseudomonadota > Gammaproteobacteria > Lysobacterales > Lysobacteraceae > Stenotrophomonas > Stenotrophomonas sp. ESTM1D_MKCIP4_1. The sequence continues at coordinate 3,334,358 of NZ_CP026004.1, forward strand.
AGAGCGTGTCGTCCTCGATCTGCTGGAAGGCGGATGGTCGCGCCAGTCCTTACGAAAGCACGAGGTGGCCGGGGCGACCCCGTGCGGAACTGCCTTCTATCTGCTGCGGGATGGCGGGATTGCGCTCGCCTACTTCCCCATCACAGACTTTACTGACGTAAACGGCCGCGGCCTGTGCTTCTCGATCCGCGAACTCTACCCGCCGGTTCACATGTCCGCGCACGGCGATGTCGAGAGCCTAGAGCCATTCGCGGTGGGCGACCAGGTTCTATCCATGGACCGCTATCTGGATGGCTCTTGGCACTACGAAGATGAAGTGCGGGCCAGCGGATGGAACCTTCTGACTCCCGTTTTCACTGTCGTCGCCGTGCTGTCGCGTCCCGGGCACCACACACAGTTCGGCGGCAGGGACTACTACCAAGTCAAGATCAAGGACCGCGTGGGCGGAGGTGGCGGCTTCCACGACCTTGTGCCAATCGCCGGCAGACCGTGGCAAATGCGTGGCGAGGGAGAGTGCCTGATCCGCGTAAGGCCCGCCTGCTTGGCCGTCGCTGCCCCTCCCCCGGCGCTGCCGGGCCAACTGGACCTGTTCGCATGAACCTCTCATCTTCGCTGGGCATTGGTGCGGCCGCCTTCTCCGCAGATGCCGCAATGCCCCCAGTCCTTAAGATCCGCAAGGTGAAGCACGACCTCGCCAGCTACGGCCACCTGCGCACGGTGCTGGAGTTCTCCAAATGGGCGCATGAGCAGGCACGCTTCCCGACAATCGATGCCGTGTGCACCAGGTTCAACGTGTGTCGGGCGACCGCGTATCGGTGGACCAATGCGTTGGCGGCGACCTATGGGATTGATCCGCCCCGACGCTCAGGCCAGGAGGCTCGATGATCGGAGAGGTTCTCCAATTTCAGGATCTGCAGGAACTCTGTCGGCCCGGCGAACGACCGCGCCTCTCCACTGTGGAAGCGTGGGCTCGCAAGGAAGGGATTCGCTACAGGTACGACGGTAAGGGCGGCATCTGGACCACCGCAGCCGCGATGAACGCAGCACTCGGCCTGCAACAGGCCTCCAACGACACCTATGGAAATGACGTCATCTGATGGCACCTCGACCGAGAAAGCACAATCCATCGATCCCGCCACACATTGACCAGGTCAAGATTCCCAAGGGAATGTACTGGGATGCGACCGGCCGTGGGCGATGGTACGTATTGGACACGGCCACTGGCATCGACGGGCCCAGGAAGACCCGCCGCACAGTTGCCGGCCCTGACGCCAAGCTATCTGAGCTGCACGGCATCATGGAGACTGGCGAGAGCACCGGGACCGTGGAATGGGTATGCGCCCAGTATCACGACAGCGCGAAATTCAAAGGCCTGGCCACAGGCACCCGCGACGACTACGAGTCAGCGCGGAACGTGTTGATCAACTATCCCACCAACCTTGGCGTGCCATTCGGCAAGCTCCAAGTGGCAAAGCTGCGCAACCACAATTTTCAGCGCTTGGTCGACAAGATCGAATCAGCAGGCACGCCCACCAAGGCAAATAAGGTGCTGCGCTACTCGCGCCTGGTGTTCCGATGGGCGCTTAATCGAGGACTCGTTGACCACAATCCTGCACAGGGCTTGGAACAGGCGAAGGAGCGTAAGCGCCAGCGTCTTCCTACCGATGCAGCCTATGCAAAGCTGCTGGCATTCGCCCATGAGCGCTCCATGCGAACAGCCCGAACCGAGGGTTCGGTACCGGCCTATCTGTGGATGATCATGGAGCTGGGCTACCTCTGCAGACTGCGCGGCATTGAGACGCTCACGCTGACCGAGGCGCAAGGCACGACCGAGGGGTTGCACACGAATCGCCGGAAGCGCAGCCGCGACAACCTGGTGGAGTGGACCCCACGGCTGCGGAGCGCGTGGGATGCCGCGATCACGCGCCGCGAAGCCATCATCGCGCGCCACAGACTGCCGGTGCAGATGCGGGCCGAACAGCGCCACCTGTTCCTTGCAGAGCATGGCGAGCCGCTACAAAAGACCAGCTTGGACAGCACCTGGCAGCGCTTCATCCAACTCGCTATCAGCTCCGGGGTCATCGTGGCCGAGGAACGCTTCAGCCTGCACGATCTCAAACGAAAAGGTGGCACCGACACGGTGGGAAACCGTGCCGAGAGGCAGGACGCCCTGGGCGTCACCGACGCAATGATGAAGGTCTATGACAAGAGCATTCCGAAGGTGAGGCCAGCGTCGGAATAGCACTTAAACCGAACCGCACGTCTTTACCGGAAACACAGAGCCAGATGCCGCCCGCTCTAAATAGCACGTGAGACGAGCTCCGCCGGCGATGTATCCCCATTTCTATTGGGAAGGTAAGTATCAGCGAGCTCCATGATCTCCTCAGCACCGTCTCTTTCTACGACTACCTGAGGCAAATCAATATTGGCAACCCCTGCAAAGGCATCTAAGTACTCAAGCATTGAATCAATCTCAGGATTCTTTTCACCCTTCGTAATCCTGGGCATCATCTTCTTGATCTGGTCAAATAGAGCCAGCGTAGACTCAGATGATGGGTTGATCCGAAGCTCTTCTCGTATCCAGAAGAGTGACGCTGACGCAGCCGTCTTCAGTCGCTTTTCCTTGGTCAGATCCTCGATTGCACGAACATAGCACTCCCTCCCGGTATCAAAATTTCCATTTCTATACGCAGCCAGGCCCAACGTGGCATACAAAACCGGGTAATCCTCGTCCAATTCGTTGTGCTTAAGGGCCCTGGCAACATCTTCAATCGCGCCTGAAATTTCCCCCAAATAAGATCTCGCAACAGATCGATTGTTAAGCAAGAGCGCATCATCCGGATGAGAAACAAGGGCCCGACTAGCGATGCGCTCCGATCGCTTATTCTGATCCACCGAGAAGGACGCAAACGAAGCCATTGCAGCAGGACGCGATGCAAATGGCTCGGAGGACAACCAGCTCTCCGAAGCGTCCAGCACCGCATCCCAATCATGCCTAACCCGGGCCGCCATAGCTCTAGCTTCGTCACTCCCTGGAACTTCCCAAGCTGCCTGCGGGATCACAATCTTGTGATCTTTTTCGCTTGCCCACTGCGTCTGCGCCAAAGAGTTTTCAGAAGGGGCATTCATGCTCTCTGCAAAAAGCTGCCGAGCCCGCTTGTGCTTACCGTTAGTCATTTCTAACGTAGCCATAGCTGCAGTGAGGTCACTGAGAAATGATGGGCGATAGTTAGAATCACCCAACATACGCAGAGCGTTTGCAGACCAGCTTCCCTTCATTCGATTTGAGTCAGCTATCGATATCTCGGCAGCCAAAATGCGGGGATCTATTTTCGCCAAGGCGCTGCGACGGATGACATAGAGAGCCTGTTCTGGATCTTGAATCTGAACAAACAGCCTCGCAGCAGCTCGAGTGATATAAGCGTTATTAGGCGCCAAGTGTAGAGCTGTCCACATTGCTTGGACCGCGCTTAATTCTTGACCAAGAATTAGGTGGCTTCTCGAAAGCTCTGACCAAGCCAAAGGTTGGCGTGGTTGAGCCTTGAGCGTCGATCTTGCTTTCGCGACCCCAGCCTTGGCTTGCTCGGCCGGATTTGATGGCTGATAGTTATCGTCCAATCCAGAAGATCGCGCAGACGACCAAAGTCGTTGGAGCCGCGACAGTTCTGGAGCCCACGTGATCTGGCCACTCGCGCCCCCGATGAAATGTGACTCAGCTATCTCAACGGTCAGATGCGGGTCACCGGAAATTTCCAGGCCACTTTCAAGTTGAGACACCCAGCGAGCAGCACGTGCAGGTACCTTTGACGTGCCTTGCAAATTGGAGTTCCGCTCACCCTTTGCCGCCGCGACCTCAGGCGAATGCCACCTCGGAACCATTCTTCGGCTAGCAAGGTTTTCTTCTGCCCAGGTGTCCTCTTCATCCTTGCGGGAGCTATCTTTCATCTCTTTTAGCCTTCAACGCCAAGTAGTCCAACATCGAGACTGCTCTGTGCATCTCGTAAGCTCTCTCACCCTTACTATTGAGTCTCCCGAGTCCACGTTGCAGCGGGTCCGGGTGACATAGGGACGAGACCAAGCTCGCCAAATGGCTAGCGATCGAAGCTGGAGCGACTGCGTTTATGGCCGGGTCAATGAGAAGTGCGTGCGCGGCCAACAAATCGGGCATAACCTCGCTATAGGCACCCGTGAATCCACTTGGCCTTAGTTCATCTGCAACGCAATGCAACATGAGGGCAGTTAAGGAACCGCCCACAAATGATGTGAAAATCAGATTCCCCAAGAGGAAAACATCACACCCATAGCGGCGACGTTGCCAAGGAATATTGCTCGTTAATGATTTCTCGTAGAGCAACTCATAGGGCGCATAACTGAGCTGACCAGCGTATGGCTCCTCATCGTGAGGCGGAGCAGGCAGATGGATACAAGAGGAACTTCCGAGGTCCGTAATCTTGATCCGGCCATCCTCAAAATATACGGCATTGCTCGGTTTTACATCCTGATGCGCCACCCCCACCCCGTGAAGTTGAACGAGGGCAGAGGCAGTTTGGCGTAAGGCGACGAGACGCTCCCAAGCAGGAACACCCTCCTGACCTGGCGGATGATAGTTGCGCAGTGACTTATCTGCGAACTCGCACACTATGAAATGGACAGGCTCACCTTCAACCATGACCACTCCGTGATCAAAAATTTGGGTGACCCGGCTCAGCTTGCGAGTTTTACAATGCTCGTGAACACGCTTCTCGTTATTGAACTCGCTTAGAAGTCTCTCGAGGCGCTCCGTATTACCCGCCAATTCGTCATGCTTAAAATCATATGCTTTAATAAAGGCTAGCCTGCCGGTGCCGGCAGCCACTGCTCTATAGCAGGCGCACCTACTGCCTTCATCATCGCCTGAATCTCTCATCAAGCGATCAGCAACCATCCATCGGTCGTTTAGAAGGCGCCCGGCCAACTTGTCGGCCGGGCCTAATTGAAGGACATCCACTGTCTTCACTCTCTAATAGATTTATGGAGCTCGCCTGTCAGCTTTGCTTCGCGGTTTGCCCGAAATAGAAGCCAGCTACCAAGGTCACCAACGGCGGAACAGTCGCCTTCACAAAAGCGAAGAAATCTTGCATCGCCGCGATGCGACTGTCCGGCGCGAAAATCAAGCAAGCAAGTGTTGTGAAAGTCAGAACCGCAAGAACGCCAAGAATCCATTTCGCAAGCGAGAACCGAGCATGATCATGCGGAAACTCAGTCGCTTGTCCTATGGTCTTCTCGACTTCCGAGATCTTCGTAGCAGCATCCTGCACGCGGGCAGGCCTAGACTGCTCTGGACCCACGTGCGGAGCCGTCATGGAAGGACGATCTCACGTTCCTTACTTCCGTCCTCAGTGACCAGGACGATTCGCTCACCCTTGGCCTTCGCGTCCTGGACGACCTTTAGGAGAGCGATTGCTCGTCGCACGATCTCCGACTTCGAAGTAGCGTCCGTGCTTTGCTTGAGCTCCTCAATGGTCTCAGTCAAGCGCTGATCAAACTTGAAGGTGGACAGAGTGGTTGACATCTCGTTCTCGCGTAGGTATGGGGTTGAACACGTTGTAGCGAATTGTAAATAAAAAATAGGTCAAATTGGTCGCAATCCCCCAAGAGAATTAGCTGCATCCTCTTAGCGAAGCTGAATAGAAAGGGACCATTCAGTGATGACCAAGGACCGAAATCTGCGCCAGTGGTGATCGTCGGGGCGCGACCAGTACCCTGCCGAGTCCGCGAATTACGGAGGCAATTACGGAGGCAAAGAAAAAGCGCCCGCTTGGGCGCCGTATGTGACTGATTGCATTGGTGGGCCGTGATGGATTCGAACCATCGACCAAAAGATTAAAAGTCTTCTGCTCTACCGACTGAGCTAACGGCCCCTGCATGCCCTGCCTTTCGGCGGGGTCGGCATTTTACCCTACTTTGATGGTCTGGTGGGAACACCATGGAGTGCGAACCAACGGTTCGCACCTTCCGGAGGGAGCCGGTTGCACCGGGCCATGCCAGGCGGAGAGCGTGCGAACCAACGGTTCGCACCTACCAGAAGGAGCCCGTAGCACCGGCCCAAGCCAGGCGGAGAGCGTGCGAACCAACGGTTCGCACCTACCGGAGGGAGCCGGTTGCACCGGGCCATGCCAGGCGGAGAGCGTGCGAACCAACGGTTCGCACCTACCAGAGGGAGCCGGTTGCACCGGGCCATGCCAGGCGGAGAGCGTGCGAACCAACGGTTCGCACCTACCAGAGGGAGCCGGCAGCGCCGGCCCATGCCAGGCGGAGAGCGTGCGAACCTACGGTTCGCACCTACCAGAGGGAGCCGGCAGCACCGGGCCATGCCAGGCGGAGAGCGTGCGAACCAACGGTTCGCACCTACCAGAAGGAGCCTGTAGCACCGGCCCAAGCCAGGCGGAGAGCGTGCGAACCAACGGTTCGCACCTACCAGAGGGAGCCGGCAGCGCCGGGCCATGCACGGCGGAGGGCGTGCGAACCAACGGTTCGCACCTACCAGAAGGAGCCGGTTGAACCGGGCCATGCCAGGCGGAGAGCGTGCGAACCAACGGTTCGCACCTACCGGAGGGAGCCGGTTGCACCAGGCCATGTCTGGCGGAGAGCGTGCGAACCAACGGTTCGCACCTACCGGAGGGAGCCGGTTGCACCAGGCCATGTCTGGCGGAGAGCGTGCGAACCAACGGTTCGCACCTACCAGGGGGAGCCGGCAGCGCTGGGCCATGCACGGCGGAGAGCGTGCGAACCAACGGTTCGCACCTACCAGCGGGAGCCGGTATCACCGCCCCAGGCCAGGCGGAGAGCGTGCGAACCAACGGTTCGCACCCACCAAGGGCCGGTTCGCATCCGCCGGGAATGCCGGCCAGCGGCCGGCACTACCGTCAGGCGTACAGCGTGGGGTCGGCTACGCCGGCGTCGGCGAAGCCCTGTGCGCGCAGGCGGCAGGCATCGCAATGGCCGCAGGCGGCGCCGTTGGCATCGGCGTTGTAGCAGGACACGGTCAAGCCGAAATCCACGCCCAGGCGCACGCCTTCGCTGACGATCTGCGCCTTGCTGAGGAACTGCAGCGGTGCGTGCACGGTGATGCCCGCTCCTTCCACGCCGGCCTTGGTGGCCAGGTTGGCCAGCGCCTGGAAGGCGGCAATGAACTCGGGGCGGCAATCGGGGTAGCCCGAGTAATCCACGGCGTTGACGCCGCAGAAGATGTCGTTGGCGCCGAGCACTTCGGCCCAGCCCAGGGCCAGCGACAGCATGATGGTGTTGCGAGCCGGCACGTACGTCACCGGAATGCCCTCGCCGCCCGCTTCGGGTACGTCGATGTCATCGGTCAGGGCCGAACCGCCGATGCTGCGCAGGTCCACGTCCACGGTCTTGTGGGCGATGACGCCCTGGGCCTTGGCCACGCGTACCGCTGCGTCCAGTTCGGAGGTATGGCGCTGGCCGTAGCGCACGCTCAGGGCATGCACGGCAAAGCCCTGTTCCTGGGCCATGGCGATGACGGCGGCTGAATCCATGCCGCCGGAGAGAAGCACGACTGCCTTCTTCATGGAAAAAATGTCCGGTTGGGAGGGGAAAGCCAGCACGCTGTCCCGCGCCGGAACTACATCAGGGCACAACGCCCAGGCTCATCGGCCCGGCTCGTCGTTCCACAGAATTTTATGCAACTGCATCTGGAAACGCACCGGCAAGCGGTCTTCCACGATCCAGTCGGCCAGCTGGCGGGCGGTGATCTCGCCCTTGCTGGGCGAGAAGAACACGGTGCAGCGCTCGACCAGCGCGTGTTCGGCCAGCATGCCCTTGGCCCAGTCGTAATCCTCGCGGCTGCAGATGACGAACTTGATCTGGTCGCGCGCGGTCAGCAGCGGCAGGTTTTCCAGGCGATTGCGCGCGGCTTCGGCCGAGCCCGGCGTCTTGATGTCCACAACGCGCGAAACGCGCGGGTCGACCGCGCTGACATCCAGTGCGCCGGAGGTTTCCAGCGAGACGTCCATGCCGGCATCGCACAGCTTTTCCAGCAGCACCAGGCAGCGCTTCTGCGCCAGCGGTTCGCCGCCGGTCACGCAGACATGGCGCACGCCCTGGGCCAGCACCTCGGCCACGATGTCGTCGATATCCCACCAGGTGCCGCCGTGGAAGGCATAGGCCGTGTCGCAGTACTGGCAGCGCAGCGGGCAGCCGGTGAGGCGCACGAACACGGTCGGCCAGCCGGCGGTATCGGCTTCGCCCTGCAGCGAGGTGAAGATCTCGGTGATCTTCAGCCGGGGCAGCGGCGACTGCACGATTTCGCTGGGGGTCGCGACGGCGGCGGACGGGGTAACGGCGGTCATGGCGGGGACTTCTTCATGGAACACGTGGCTGGGGGCTACCGTGGCTGGTAACGAATGCAGCCGAGCATGGCTCGGCTCTACAGCAGGCAACCGGGCAGCGTTACCGCCGCCGGAAACGAAAGCAGCCGAGCATGGGCTCGGCTCTACAGGTTGCGCATTGTACGCCCGGCAGGCAGGTCAGCGGATCTGCCGACCCAGGCGGATGGACTGCAGGCGGTCCTGCGCGGTGCGCGCGGCGTCCGAGCCCGGGTACTGCGCCACGACGGTTTCCAGGGTCTGCTGGGCCAGGTCGACCTTGCCCTCGCCATACTGCGAGAGGCCAACCTTCAGCAGGCCGCCAGAGGCCTTGTCGTGCGTGGGATAACGCGAGAGCAGTTCGCGGAACTGGGTCTCGGCCATCGGGAAATTGCGGGTGGCGTAGTAGCTCTCACCCAGCCAGTACAGCGCGTTGGGGGTGTAGACGCCGTTCGGGTACAGCTCCAGGAAGCTCAGGAACAGCTGCGCCGAATCGTCGTACTTGCCGGCCTTGAGCGCATCGAAGGCGACGTTGTACGAGGTGCGTTCGTCACCGGTGGCCGCCAGGCTGCCCGGGTCGCCATGCACCGATGGCGGCCGCTCGGAAGTGGCCGCTGCAGTGGGCTGCGCCGGGGCCGCGGGGGCCTTCGACGTGGTTGCCGGAACGGGCGGCAGGGCCGGCGGCGCTGCATTGCCCCCTTCCAACCGGTTCAGGCGGCTGTCCAGATCCAGGTACTGGTCCTGGGCGGACTGCTTGAGCTGGGCGTTTTCGTGCTGGATCTGCTCGAGGGTCGACTGCAGGCTGGTGACCTGCTGCCGCAGCTGATTGATCTGGTTCAACAGGTCCTGGTTGGCACTGTTGTTGTACATCTGCTGCTCGAGCGCGCCGACACGGTCGGCCAGGCTCTGTCGCTGTGCATGCGCCGGTGCGGCAGCCACAAGGGCTGCCGCAACGACCAGCATCAGTTTGATGCCGATGCGCATGGATTACTGCGCGGTGTAGACGATTTCGACGCGACGGTTCTGCGACCAGCAGGACTCGTTCGACTCGGTGCAGACCGGACGCTCTTCACCGTAGGACACGACGGTCAGCTGCGAAGCCGAGCCACCGTTGGCCTGCAGGGCCGAGTTGACGCCGTTGCCACGACGCTCGCCCAGGGCCTGGTTGTACGCGCGCGAACCGCGCTCGTCGGTGTGGCCCTGCAGGGTGATGCGCGAGGACGGACGGTCACGCAGGTACTTGGCATGGCAAGCCATGATCGCCTGGAATTCCGGCTTCACGTCTTCCTTGTCCAGATCGAAGTAGACAACGCGCTGACGCAGGCAGGCGTCGGTGTCCAGGTCGCCCGGGCCGTACAGGCCGGAGGTGGACGGACCGGTCGGAGCGGTGGTCGAGGTGCCGGTGTCGACCGAAGCCGGGGCTTCTTCCTTCACCTTCTTCGAGCAACCGGCCAGGACGGCCACGGACAGCAGGGAAACAAGCAGAACGCGGGTGGACTTGTTCATGGCAATACCTTTGTGGCTCCTAGGCCGATGAGGGGTCAAGACAGCGAAAATATTAACACTCTTTTAGCGCTGGGTACGGTATGGGGACCATGCCGGTTCGCGCACATCACCATCGGCCAGGACCAGGCGCTGGCGGACGCGCCCATCAGCCGAGACGGCATACAGCACACCACGGCCACCTTCGCGAGCGGCGTACAGCACCATGCTGGCGTTGGGGGCGAAGCTCGGCGACTCGTCCAGCGAGCCGACCGACAGGGTGTTCCAGCGCGGGGAGCCCAGCGAGCTGTCCATCACCGCGATCTTGTAGCTGTTGCCCGAGCCCTGTGCCACGGCGATCTTCTTGCCGTCATAGGACACCGAAGGCTTGGCGTTGTAGTTGCCCTGGAAGGTCACGCGCTCGGCGCTGCCGCCGCCCGCACCCACCTTGTAGACCTGCGGACGGCCGCCACGGTCGGAGGTGAAGTACACCGCGCTGCCGTCCGGGGCCCAGGTCGGCTCGGTATCGATGGCGAAGTGATTGGTCAGCTGGGTCAGCTGCTTGCTGCCCAGGTCCATGACGTAGATTTCCGGGTTGCCCGAACGGGACAGGGTCAGGGCCAGCTTGCGGCCATCCGGCGAGAACGCCGGGGCGCTGTTGATGCCGCGGAAGCTGGTAACCAGCTCACGGGCGCCGGTGGAGATGTTCTGGATGTAGATGGCCGAATTGCCACGCTCGAAGCTGACATAGGCCAGCTTGCCGCCATCCGGGCTCCACGACGGCGACAGCAGCGGCTCGGCCGAGCGGACGATGGTCTGCGGGTTGTAGCCATCCGAATCGGCCACCATCAGCGCATAGCGCATGGCATCGCCCTTGCCGCTGGCGGTGACGTAGGCGATGCGGGTCCAGAAGGCGCCGCGCACACCGGTGATCTTTTCGTAGATGGCATCGGCCATCTGGTGGGCCACATCACGCATGGCATTGCCGCGTGCGGTCATGGCCAGGCCCAGCAGGCGCTCGCCCTTGGGCACGTCGAACAGTTCATATTCCACACGGTAGGCGCCGGCACCGGCGTCCATCACCCGGCCGACCACGATGTAGTTCTGCTTCAGCGCGCGCCAGGTCGGGAACTGGATCTCACCGCCACGGGTCGGCTTTTCCACGATCTGCGCTTCGGGCAGCGTGCGGAACTGGCCCGAACGCTCCAGGTCGGCGCGGACAACGCCGGCCACGTCGGTCTGCGGGGCGCCCGCCGAACCCTGGTAGGGCATCGGCACGACGGTGATCGGCAGCGCGGAGGCATTGCCGCCGATGATGTCGATATCCAGCCCCTTCTGCTGCGCGACGGCAGCGAAAGGCAACAACAGGGCCGCAAACACGGCAAGCCAGCGAGGCATCTTCTTCATGGAGCGCTCAATAAAGGGGAAACCGGACAGATGGATAACAAAACGGGAGTGAACCGCTTCGCAATCATGAACCAAGGGTACGTGAATTCCGGGTCAGTGCCAGCGGACTGTCACGCGCAGTTAACTTCAGCGCCCCGCCGCGTGACGTGCGGACGGGGCTGTCCATGGACCCGCCCTCAGTCCTGCGCAGTGAAGGTCAGGTTGAGCGTGCGGTTGAACACCGACTCGAAGCCCCGGTACGGCAGGGGCTGGGCATTGAGCACCGCCGCTTCGATCGAGCGCTTGCCGGCCTCGTCATACGGGCAGTTGGCGCCCACCTTGGCCTGCAGCACCTGGCCGCCCGGAATCTGGGTGATGGTCACCTGGCAGCGCTGGCCCAGCGGCACGCTGTCCGGACGCGTCCAGGCATCGCGCACCTTGGCCTGGATCGCCGCGGCGTACTTGGCCGAAAGATCATCGCTGGTGCCCCCGCCGCCACCGGCCGGCTGGGCCTGACTGCTGTTGCTGGCTGCAGCGGCGCCTGCGGCATTGCGGGCGGCGGCCACCTGGCGCAGCTTCTGCTCGGCCAGCTTGGCTTCCTTTTCAGCCTGCTCGCGCTTGGCGCGGATGTCGGCGATCTTCTTCTGCCGATCGGCCTCGGCCTTGTCGGCCGCCACCTTCTGCTGCTCGGCGATCTTCTTTTTGGCGTCCTCTTCCTGCTGCTTGGCCAGGCGTGCCTTCTGCTCGGCTTCTTCCTGGCGCTTGCGCTCGGTCAGATCGATCTGCTCCTGGCGGCGCTTGGCTTCCTGCTCCTGCTTGGCCTTTTCCTGCGAGATGGCCAGGGCGTTGGCCGCTTCCTGGTCCTTGGTGTCCGGCTGGGCCACGCGCTCCTGCGCCTGTTGCTGCTGCGGCGTGGGCGCATCCTGCGGGCGCGGTTCCTCGATGGGCTGCGGCGGCGGAATGGTGTCTTCGGGCACGGCGACCGGCACCGGCTCGGGCACCGGTGCGGGCAGGTCTTCCAGCTTCTCCGACTGGCGCAGGGCCTGGCGCGCGGCGGCGGCCTCGGACGAAGACAGCGACAGGCTGGCCTCGACCGACGGATCGCCGGCGGCGGCTTCGGTATTGCGCTCCGGCGACCACAGCCAGGCCACGATGAACACCAGCGCGACCAGCAGGTGCACCAGCACGGCCAGGGCCAACGGCAGGCCCCAGCCCGGTTCCTGCTTGTGCGGCGGTGGCAGGGTGTCAGCGTGCATCGGTGGCCAGGCCTACCTTGTCGACTTTGGCGCGCTTGATGACATCCATCGCAGCGATGACCTTTTCATAGGCCACGGCACGGTCGGCGGCGACGATCACGCGCACATTCTTGTCCTGTGCGGCGATACCGGCCAGGCGGCCTTCCAGTTCCTCGGCGCTGACGGCGGCCGGCTCCTTGGCGTCGGGCAGTTTCAGGCTGAGCTGGCCGTCCTGGCGCACCGAGACGATCAGCGGATCCTGCTTGCTTTCCAGCGCCTTGGCGTTGGACTGCGGCAGGTCGACATCGAAGCTCAGGGTAAGCAGCGGCGCGGTGACCATGAAGATGATCAACAGCACCAGCATGACGTCGATGTAGGGAACGACGTTGATTTCCGATTTCAGCTTGCGGCGCTTGCGGCGGCCGATGGCAGCGGACATGGCTTGGACTCCCGGGTCAGTCGCTTACTCGTCGCCAGCGCTCTGGCGCTGCAGGATCGAGCTGAACTCTTCGGCGAAGGTCTCGAACCGCACCGACATGCGTTCCACGCGGGTGGTGAAGCGGTTGTAGGCCCACACCGCCGGGATGGCCACGAACAGGCCGATGGCGGTGGCGAACAGGGCCTCGGAAATGCCCGGCGCCACGGCGGCGATACCGGCCTGGGCACCGCTGCTGATCATGTCGTGCATGGTGACCATGATGCCGAACACGGTGCCGACCAAGCCCACGTACGGGGCGGTGGAGCCGATGTTGGCCAGCAGTTCGAGGTTGCGTTCGAGCTGGTCCACTTCACGGGTGTAGGTGGTGCGCATGGCGCGCTGGGCGCCTTCCAGCTGCGCGCGGCCATCCAGCCGACGCTTGTCGCGCAGGCGGCTGTATTCGCGGAAGCCGGCCTCGAAGATGGCTTCCAGCCCCCCCACGTTGCGGCTGCGGTCGGTGGCCGAGCTGTACAGCTTGCCCAGGTCGGCACCGGACCAGAAGCGGTTCTCGAACTCGTCCGCTTCGCGGGTGGCCTGCTTGAACACGCGGGCCTTGCGGAAAATGATCACCCAGCTGACGAACGAGCCGACCAGCAGCAGCAGCACGATGATCTTCACCGGCAGGCTGGCCTTGGCCATCAGTTCGAGGTAGTTGATGCCGCCGCCGGTGGTGGCCTGGGCAAGGGTCTGGGTCGCGGCGTTGCTGACATCGGCCGGCAGTGCCTCGGTGACCGTGGCCTGCAGGGCCAGGAGCGTTGCGATCATCCGTTGTTCCTCAAAGTTCGGATTCGGGGTGGAGGTGGGGTTGCAGCGCGGCCAGGACGATGTCGTCCATGCCACGCGGGCGGAAACTGGCCGCGTCCAGTGCAGCGATGCGGACCTGGGCAGACAGCAGCAGTTCGCCGTCGCGTTCGACCCGCTGGTCGAAGACCATGCTGGCCTTCTTCAGCTGGACCAGGGTGGCGCTCACCTGCAGGGCGTCATCCAGCCGGGCCGGCTTGATGAAGTCCATCTGCATCGAACGCACCGCGAACACCATGCCGTGCTCGCTGCGCATGCGCTCCTGGCCGTAGCCCAGCGCGCGCATCCATTCGGTCCGGGCCCGTTCCATGAAGGCCACGTAGCGGGCGTGGTAGACCACCCCGCCAGCGTCCGTATCTTCCCAGTAAATGCGTGTCGGCCAACTGAATCGGGGCTCAACCGACATCGGGAACCTCCGCAAACAGGTCCTGCGGCGGGTTCTTGGGCTTCAGGCCCATGTGCCGGTAGGCCTTGTGGGTGGCCATGCGGCCACGCGCGGTACGCACCAGGAAGCCCTGCTGGATCAGGTAGGGCTCGACCACGTCTTCCAGCGTGCCGCGCTCTTCGGACAGGGCTGCGGCGAGGGATTCGATGCCGACCGGGCCGCCATCGAAGTAGTCGACCATGGTTTTCAGCAGGCGCCGGTCAAGCTCGTCGAAGCCTTCCGGGTCGACCTTGAGCATTTTCATGGCGGCCTGGGCGACGGCTTCGTCGATGTGGCCGCCGGCCTTGACCTGGGCGTAGTCGCGCACGCGGCGCAGCAGGCGGTTGGCGATACGCGGGGTGCCACGCGCACGGCGGGCGATCTCCCCTGCCCCGTCGGCGGTGCAGTCGATGGCCAGGATGGCCGCCGAACGGCGCACGATGCGGGTGAGTTCCTCGACGCTGTAGAACTCCAGGCGCTGGACGATGCCGAAGCGGTCGCGCAGCGGCGCGGTCAGCAGGCCGGCGCGGGTGGTGGCACCGATGAGGGTGAACGGCGGCAGGTCGATCTTGATCGAGCGGGCTGCGGGGCCCTCGCCGATCATGATGTCGATCTGGAAGTCTTCCATCGCCGGGTACAGCACTTCTTCGACCACCGGTGACAGGCGATGGATTTCGTCGATGAACAGCACATCGTGCGGCTGCAGGTTGGTCAGCAGCGCGGCCAGGTCGCCGGCCTTTTCGATCACCGGGCCGGAGGTGACCCGCAGCGCCACGCCCAGTTCGTTGGCGATGACGTGGCTGAGGGTGGTCTTGCCGAGGCCGGGCGGCCCGAAGATGAGCACGTGGTCGAGCGCGTCGCCACGGGCCTTGGCGGCCTGGATGTAGATTTCCATCTGCTCGCGCACCGGGGCCTGGCCGAGGTAATCGGCCAGTCGCTTGGGTCGGATGCTGGCGTCGGCGGCGTCATCCTCGCGGGTGGCGCCGGCGCCGATGATGCGGTCGTCAGTCATTTGCTGATTATGCGGCAAAAGTACGGGTTTCTGCCGGGCTGCGCCCGGCACCCGCAGAGGCAACGGCAACATCCAGAGCAACTGCCGAAGCGGGCTTCCTGGGGAATGGCGGGGTGGGTCCGGTTGCGGGGGACGCTGCAAGTACGTCCATGTAAGCTCGGTCGCCGCATCCATGCGGCTTACGCCCCCGCAACCGGACCCACCCCGCCGTCGACAGTTTGCTGCGGTCTGTCGGAACGGCGTTCTGCTTTGATGGGTGCCGACCGTTGGTGGGCGCGGGGTCGGATCTGGTAGGTGTCGACCTTGGTCGACACGGTAGATCCACGCCATGCGTGGATGGAACAGAGCAGGAGAGCGGGCTCAGTTTCAGGCACGCAGCATCTCCGCAAGAGGAGCCCCCTTGTTGTTCAAGGGGGCGCGCCGATAGGCGGGGGGATAAGGTGGAATGCGCGCGGGGCCTGCGGTTTGCGTAGCAAATCGTGGGGCGTAGCGCAGGTGGAGATTAAATCTCCACCTGCGCGCCGAGTTCCACCAGACGGTTGCCCGGAATGCGGAAGAAGCCGGTGGCCGGGGCGGCGTTGCGATGCATCAGCGCGAACAGCTTGTCGCGCCAGATCGGCATGCCGCGGTTGGCGGTGGCCACGATGGTTTCGCGGCTGGCGAAGAAGGTGGTGTCCATCGGGTCGAAATAGATGCCGCCGTGGTCGCACGAACGCATCAGTGCCAAGGGCACGTCCGGCGTTTCCATGAAACCGAAACGCACGTAGACCCGGTAGAACTCATCGCCCACCGATTCGATCTTCAGCCGCTGCCCTTCCACTGCATAGGGAATGGGCAGGGTTTCCACGTGCAGGAACACGTTGCGCTCGTGCAGCACCTTGTTGTGCTTGAGGTTGTGCATCAGCGCGTGCGGGGCCACGGTCGGGTCGGCAGTGAGGAATACCGCCGTGCCCGGCACGCGGACCGGCGGCGCCAGCATCAGGCCCGGCAGGAAGGTGTCGATGCGGATGCCGTCCTTGCGGATCTCATCGCGCAGCAGTTCGCGGCCACGGCGCCAGGTGCGCATCATGGTGAACAGGAAGATGCCCAGCACCACCGGGAACCAGGCGCCCTGCAGCAGCTTGGCGCCGTTGGCGATGACGAAGCCCAGGTCGATGATGAAGAACACCACGCACAGCGGCAGGATCCAGTTGCGCGCCTTCGGCCACAGCGAGCGGGCCACCAGGGCCAGCAGCAGGGTGTCGATGAGCATGGTGGCCGACACCGAGATGCCGTACGCCACGGCCAGGTTGGACGAGCTGCGGAACGCCAGCACCAGGCCGATGACCATCACCGCGATGCCCCAGTTGATGCCGGGGATGTAGATCTGGCCGATGGTGTCGTGCGAGGTGTGCTTGATGCGCATGCGCGGGATGTAGCCCAGCTGCATGGCCTGGCGCGATACCGAGAACGCGCCGGTGATGACCGACTGCGAGGCGATCACCGCGGCCATGGTGGCCAGGATGATCATCGGGTACAGCGCCCAGTCCGGCACGGCCTCGAAGAACGGGTTCTTCACCGCCTCGGGGTGGTTGAGCACCAGAGCGCCCTGCCCCAGGTAGTTCAGCACCAGGCACGGCAGCACGAAGAAGTACCAGGCGTGGCGGATTGGCTTGGCACCGAAGTGGCCCATGTCGGCGTACAGCGCTTCACCACCGGTAACGGCCAGCACCACCGCGCCCAGGATGAAGATGCCGTGCCAGCTGTGGTCCATGAAGAAACGGATGGCCCACCACGGATTGAAGGCCTTCAGCACTTCCGGCGAATCGAAGATGTTGTAGATGCCGATGGCGGCCAGCGAGATGAACCAGATGGAGGTGATCGGCCCGAACAGCTTGCCGATCTTCTCGGTGCCGAAGCGCTGCACCGCGAACACGGCCAGCAGCACCACCACGGTGATGGGTACGATGAAGGCGTGCAGGCCCGGGGCGGCCACCTCCAGGCCTTCCACCGCGCCCAGCACGGAAATGGCCGGGGTGATGACACCATCGCCGAAGAACAGCGAGGCGCCGAAGATGCCGAGGATGCCGACCACATAGGCCGAGCGCGAGCCGTTGCGCAGGGTGCGCTGGGTCAGTGCCATCAGCGCCATGATGCCGCCCTCGCCGTCGTTGTCGGCGCGCATGATGATGGTCACGTACTTCAGGGTGACCACGATGTTCAGCGCCCAGAACGCCAGCGACAGCACGCCCAGCACGGTGTCATGGTCGCTGTTGAGCCCGTAGTGCGGCGAGAACGCTTCCTTCAGGGTGTACAGCGGGCTGGTACCGATATCGCCGAAGACCACACCGATCGCACCGATGATCAGCGCCAGTCCCCCGGCCGGGGGGGCGTGACCATGGCCGCCGGGGGCGGCTGCGTGCGGGGTTTGACTGCTGGACATGGCTCTCCTGGCGAAGCTCAGGCGGTTGGAAGGTGGGAGGCGGTACGCTTCAGCGCAGCGCCGATTGCAGGGCCTTGCGGATGACAGTGGCCACTTCGTCGCCTTCATTGAAGGCATCACGGGCCATGCGCGCCGCTTCAGCCGGCTTGTAACCCAGCTGCTGCAGGGCCACGGTGGCGTCGGACAGCGGATCGGCCGGGGCCGGGCCGCTGCCGGTGGGCAGTGCGCCGCCGGCACCGAACTGGGCGGCGCGGTCGCGCAGTTCCAGCACCATGCGCTCGGCGGTCTTCTTGCCGATGCCGGGAATGCGGGTCAGCGCGGTGATGTCACCGGCCTGCACCATGCGTGCGAATTCCTCGACGGTGACGCCGGACAGCACGGCCAGCGCGATCTTCGCGCCGATGCCGCTGACCTTCTGCACGTCGCGGAACAGCCGGCGCTCCCCTTCGCGCAGGAAGCCATACAGCGAAACGCTGTCTTCCTTCTGCGAATAGTGGGTGTACAGGGTGACCTCGCGGCCAAGCTCGGGCAGGTCGTAGAAGGTG
Source organism: Stenotrophomonas sp. ESTM1D_MKCIP4_1 (assembly GCF_003086895.1). Lineage (NCBI taxonomy): Bacteria > Pseudomonadati > Pseudomonadota > Gammaproteobacteria > Lysobacterales > Lysobacteraceae > Stenotrophomonas > Stenotrophomonas sp. ESTM1D_MKCIP4_1. The sequence continues at coordinate 3,352,509 of NZ_CP026004.1, forward strand.
CTCATCGGCGCCTCCAGTTCGTAGCCCACCCCGTTCACATCCACCACCAGCCACGGCGGCGCCTTGTAGGCGACGATGCCGCGCAGTCGACCGATCATTGCGTGCAGCTCCTCATTTGCGGCCCCACGCCTGGCGGGCACTGAGCCCCAGGCGGTTGGCCGTCGCCCTTACGTGGGCATGGGTGATCGCCACCGCCAACGCGTCGGCCGCGTCGGCCTGCAGCTTGGTTTTCAGGTTGAGCATGAGCCCGACCATGTGTTGAACCTGTTGCTTTTCAGCGCCACCGCGCCCGACCACGGCGAGCTTGATCTCGCTGGCGGCGTATTCGTGCACCGGCAGGTCGCGCAGCACCACGGCCGAAATGGCCGCGCCACGGGCCTGGCCCAGCTTCAGCGCCGAATCGGGGTTGCGGGCCATGAAGACCTTTTCGATGGCCACTTCGTCCGGCTGGTACTCCCGGCACAGATCGGCCAGGCCCAGCACCAGCAGCTTCATGCGCTGGGGGAAATCGTCGGCACCCAGCAGCACCAGCGGCTGGTGATGCACGTGGCTGACCTTGCCGGTGGCATCGACGTCAATGATGCCGACCCCGGTCCGCTGCGAACCGGGGTCGATGCCGAGGATGCGGGTCATGCGGCGCTCCTGGCCGGGCGGAACGGGAAACGCTGGCAGGGCAATGGGTTCATGACTGTCCGCGGTGACCGTTCAACGGCCCGCGCCCAGACCGTCGAGGACGGTTCAGGCGTAGGCGTCGGCGCCGAGTTCGGCGTTGGAGTACACGTCCTGCACGTCGTCCAGGTCTTCCAGCATGTCCAGCAGCTTCTTGACCTGCAGAGCGACGTCGCCTTCGACCTTGATGTCGTTGTCCGCGCGGAAGGTGATCTCGGCGTGGTCGGCGACGTGGCCGGCGGCGGCCATCCCGTCCTTGACCGCGTTGAACGCGTCCGGACTGGTGACCACGTCGATCGAGCCGTCGTCCGGGTAGACCACGATGTCATCCGCGCCGGCCTCGATGGCGGCCTCGGTGATGGCTTCTTCATCGGCGCCCGCAGCGAAGTGCAGCACGCCCAGGCGCTTGAACATGAAAGCGACCGAACCTTCGGTGCCCATGTTGCCGCCGCACTTGCTGAACGCGTGGCGGACATCGGCCACGGTGCGCACGCGGTTGTCGGTCAGGCAGTCGACGATGACGGCCACGCCGCCCGGGGCGTAGCCCTCGTAGCGGATTTCCTCGTAATCGACGCCTTCCAGTTCACCGGTGGCCTTCTTGATGGCGCGCTCGATCACGTCCTTGGACATGTTCACGCCCAGACCCTTGTCCATGGCCACGCGCAGGCGCGGGTTGTTGTTGGGGTCGCCTCCACCGCCGCGCGCAGCAACGCTGATCTCGCGGATGATCTTGGTGAAAATCTTGCCACGCTTCGCGTCGGACGCGTTCTTGCGGGCTTCGATGGAGGGGCCTCTACCCATGGGTGCTACCGTCTGGCTGCTTCAGGATCAAGGCGCGGATTCTACCTGATCGGCGGCGGCAACCGTGTCTAGGGAGCAGAGATGCCGCCGGGGCATGGCCGGTGGGGAGCGTGCGAACCAACGGTTCGCACCCACCAGAGGGAGAGGTTCGCACCCACGGGTTCAGGCGGCGGCGGCGCGGCTGTGGTCGAACTGGCCGTGGCGCAGGAAATGCGCGGTCTGCCGCGCGGCGTCGGGCGATACCACCAGGCCGCTGTGGCTGGTGCGCACCACGCAGTGGTCGGCCAGGCCCGGCAGGCGGGTCTCGGCCAGGGCCACGGTGCCGTCGGATACGTCATCCAGCGCGCCCAGCAAGCTGCCCAGCCCATGCGGTACCGAACCGGCGATCAGACCGACCTTCGCCCTGCCCTGCCAGTCCGGCAGGCCATCGAGCAGCAGTTCGCTGCTGCGGCCCAGGGCCAGGCCCCAGCCATGTTCGGACAGCGACCGGGCCGTGCCGCTGCCGCGCAGCGGTGATCCCAGGCAGACCACCCGCTGCACATCCAGCTGCGGCTGGCGGCGCAGTGCCTCCAGCGCCAGCAGGCCACCCAGGCTGTGGCCGACCAGCGACAGCGGGCCAGCGTCGGCCAGACGCTCCAGCAGTTGCGGTACGGCCACGTCGGGGCCGCCAAACACCGAGGAATAGCCGAAGGTGTGCACCTGGAAACCCCGCGCGCGCAGGCGCCAGGCCAGTGGCCCGACCCAGGCGCGGGCGTTCCAGATGCCGTGCAGAAGCAGTACGGGGGGAGTCATGCGATGCAGCCTGGCGTTCAGCGGGGCGGGTCGTACGGTGATTGAACAGAATCGACCGGCAAGCGCCGGTGAACAACTCACGCCGGGCGCGGGGCCCGGCGCAGGATGAATTCCAGGTCGTTGGTTTCGCCAACCGGGAACAGGTATTCGCCGGCCTTCTCGAAGCCGTAACGGGCGTAGAAGCGCTGGGCCCCGAAGTTTTCCGACCAGACTCCCAGCCACAGGGTGCGCGGACCCTCCTGCTCGAGCCAGGCCAGTGCGGTTTCCAGCAACCGGCTGCCCCAGCCACAGCTCTGCTGGGTCTTGATGAGGTACAGGCGCTTGAGCTCACCGTCGCCGGGCTTCACGTCCGGGTGCGGCAACCCGCAGGGGCCGGCGGCGGCATGGCCGACCGCCTCCCCGTCCAGCTCCAGCAGCCACACCGCGTAATCGGGGTGGGACAGGATGGTGCGCTGCCGCTCCACCGTGTAGGACGTGTCGAGGAAGTCCTGCAGGTGCTGCGGCGGGTACAGATGGCCGAAGGTCTCGGTGAACGTGCGGGCAGCCAGCGCCGACAGAGTCGGCGCATCGTCCACGGTGGCGCGGCGGATGGAATACATGGGTCGAGTTGACGCCAGGGCGACGGTCGGGGTCAAGCCCGTTCCGGCGACTCGGTTTCGTCCTCTTCCTCGTCCTCTTCCTCGTATTCCTCTTCGTCCTCGTCCTCGCCTTCTTCTTCGTCCTCGTCGAACTCTTCCTCTTCGTCGTCTTCGTAATCCTCGACGCCGAAGTCTTCACCATCCCAGCGGCCTTCGCCGTCGGCGACGAAGGTCAGGGCCATCGCCGCCGGGTTGGTACCGACACGGACCAGCCAACCACCGAAGACACGTGCACGCTCGGTGACCAGGTTGGCCTCGGAGCCTTCATTGCCCAGCTTTTCCCACTCCAGCGAAAACGCAAACTCGGTCATTGCCTGGATCTCCTGATCAGTTGGTCTTGGGGCGAACCTGGATGTGCACTTCGGCCAGCTGCGTGTCGACGATCGGCGACGGCGCATCGGTCATCAGATCCTGCGCACCGGTGGTCTTCGGGAACGGGATGACGTCGCGGATGGACTCGGTGCCGGCCATCAGCGCGGCGATGCGGTCGATGCCGAAGGCGATGCCGCCGTGCGGCGGCGCGCCGTAGTTCAGCGCATCCAGCAGGAAGCCGAACTTGGCACGGGCTTCTTCTGCACCGATGCCCAGCAGCTCGAACACGGCGCTCTGCATGTCGGGGCGGTGGATACGGATCGAGCCGCCGCCGATTTCATTGCCGTTGAGCACCATGTCGTAGCCGCGCGAAACGGCGGTACGGGCGTTGGCGCGCAGGTCGGCGATGTCGTCCACGGCCGGCGCGGTGAAGGGGTGATGCAGGGCGACGTAACGCTGTTCTTCCTCGTCCCACTCGAACATCGGGAAGTCGGTGACCCACAGCGGGGCCCAGCCGTCGGCCACCAGGCCGAAATCCTTGCCGGCCTTCAGGCGCAGGGCGCCCATGAAGTCGGACACCTTGTTGTAGCCGCCGGCACCGAAGAACACGATGTCGCCGTTGCCGGCGCCGACGTGGGCGACCAGGGCCGCGAAGGATGCCTCGCTGAAGAACTTCTGGATCGGCGAGCTGACTTCGCCGTTGTCGGCGATCTTGATGTAGGCCAGGCCCTTGGCACCGTACTTGGCGGCGTGAGCGGCGTATTCGTCGATCTGCTTGCGCGACAGGGTGGCGCCGCCCGGAATGCGCAGCGCGGCCACGCGGCCTTCGGCATCATTGGCCGGGCCGGTGAACACGGCGAACTCGCTGTCCTTGACCAGTTCGGCCACGTCCACCAGTTCCAGCGCGATGCGCAGGTCCGGCTTGTCCGAACCGTAGCGACGCATCGCCTCGGCCCAGGTCATGCGCGGGAAGGTGGCGGCCAGCTCGACGTCGACCACTTCCTTGAAGATGGCGCGGATCATCGACTCGACGAAGTCCTGCACGTCGCGCTCGCGCACGAAGGCGAATTCCATGTCCAGCTGGGTGAATTCCAGCTGGCGGTCGGCACGCAGGGCTTCGTCGCGGAAGCAGCGCGCGATCTGGTAGTAGCGGTCGAAGCCGGCCACCATCAGGATCTGCTTGAACAGCTGCGGGCTCTGCGGCAGGGCGTAGAACTCACCCGGGTGCATGCGCGCGGGCACCAGGAAGTCGCGGGCGCCTTCCGGGGTGGCCTTGGTCAGGATCGGGGTTTCGATGTCCTGGAAGCCGCGCTCATCCAGGTGGCGGCGCAGGGCCTGCACCAGCTTGATGCGGGTGCGCTGCATGCGCTGCATTTCCGGCCGGCGCAGGTCCAGGTAGCGGTACTTCAGGCGGGTGTCTTCGCCCGGGTTCTCGTGCGCATGGAACGGCAGCGGGGCGGCCTTGTTCAGCACGGTGATGGCAGTGGCGATCACTTCCACCTTGCCGGTGGTGATCTTGTCGTTCACCGCGTGGCGGGCGCGCACCACGCCTTCGACCTGCAGCACGTCCTCATAGCCCAGCGAAGCGGCCACGGCGAACACTTCGGCGTTGTCGACCTCGACGGTCACCTGCACGATGCCTTCATGATCGCGCAGATCGATGAAGCAGACGCCGCCCTGGTTACGGGCCACGTCGGTCCAGCCGGCGAGGGTGACAGTCTGGCCAATCAGGGTCTCATTGACCAGGCCGCAGAAGTGGGTACGCATGGGGGGAAAGCTCCGCTGGAGAACGCCGGCGCCCGACGGGGGCCGGAAAGCCTCGTATTCTGCGGCCGAGGCCCCGGCCGGGGCAAATCCGGACAGTCACACGGGCTTTATCCGCCCGGTCCTTATAGTCGCGCACCACACACCGTATAGGGATTCGCCATGAAACCGCTGTCCCTGGCCAGTCTGGCCCTGACCTTGTCCGTGGGCGCCCTTGCCGGGCTGACCCTCCCCGCCGCCCCTGCCGCTGCGCAGAACGGCGTCGTCCGCTGCGAAAGCCAGAACAACCGCGAGCGGGTCTGCAACACCGGCTGGCGCAATGCGCAGATGGTGCGCCAGCTGTCCGGCTCCTCCTGCGTGGAGGGCCGTACCTGGGGCAGCCGCAACGGCAGCATCTGGGTCACCAATGGCTGCCGCGCCGAGTTCGTCGAGGGCCGTGGCGGCTGGGGCGGCGGCAATGGCGGCAACTGGGGCGGCAGCGGCGGCACGATCCGCTGCGAGAGCCAGGACAACCGCGAACGCACCTGCCCCACCAACTGGCGCGGCGCCACCCTGGTCCGGCAGATTTCCGGCTCGGCCTGCGTGGAGGGCCAGACCTGGGGCGTGCGCAACGGCGCGATCTGGGTCAACCGCGGCTGCCGCGGCGAGTTCGCCGAGTCGCGCGGGGGCTGGGGTGGTGGCCACGGCGGCGGCTGGGGCGGCGGCAACAGCAACTATTCCATCACCTGCAGCAGCAACGACAACCGCACCCAGAACTGTGACTGGGATGAGCGCCAGGGCCGCCCGGTGCTGCAGCAGCAGCTGTCCGGCAGCGCCTGCCAGGAAGGCCGCAGCTGGGGCTATTCGCGCGGCCGGGTGTGGGTGAGCAACGGCTGCCGGGCCCGGTTCGGTACCCGTTGAGGAAAGGGGTCAGAGCCCTGGCCGGCTCTCCGTCTGGGGTCAGAGCCCGCGCCTGCGGCACGGGATCTGACCCCGGGCCTGGGTCAGGGGGCCGGCGGGGCGCTGTCGCCCCACGGCGCCGGCGGCAGCGGCACCGGCTTGCTCAGATCGAACTCCACCCGGAAGCGGCGCCCTTCCGGGCGTGTCAATTCATAGACGAAGCGCTGGTCCGGCTGCACTTCCATCGCCCAGGTATTGTGGGTCGAGGCCAGCATGTCGCCACGCCGGAACATCGCCACCGAATCGCCGTCGGCCGGGAACTGCTGGCGTTCCGCGGTTCCCGGCGGCTTGCTGTCACCGCCGTACAGGGTGATGGCGTCCGGGCTGCCATCGGCGTGACGGTGGTCGTGCTTGAGCTTCAGGCCGTTTTCGGTGCGGGTGAGTATCCAGGTCCGCGAATGGTCATTGCCGACATGGAACGGGATGCGCAGCTCATGCCCCGGGTCGGCGCAACCGCGCACGTGCATCACCAGGCGCTGGCCAGCGAAGGGATCCTGGCCGGTCGGCGCCGGCGTGTCCTCCACCACCTTGCCGGCGTAGGCCTGGCCGCAGTGGGCGGCAATGGCGGCCATGAAGGCATCGGCCGGGGCCGTGGACAGATCGTGGTTGATGGCAGGTGGCTGCTGCGAACAGGCGGCCAGGCTGCACAGTGCGGCAATGGAAAGCAGAGGGGCACGTACATTCATGCCCCAACCCTAACGGCCATGGGCGGTGGGCGCAAACCGCAGCGCCCCACCCTGCACGCCGCGAGCGGCTAGCGGTGCAGCCACAACCGGCAGCCGCCGATCTCCTGCGCCGGCACGCCCTGCGCGTAGCGCTGCACGATCGCCGCCTGCCACTGCGCGCGCTCGGGCGAGGTGCCGACGTTGTTGGGGCATTCGACCAGGGCCGCCAGCGGCAGGCCGCCGAGCGCATCGTCGGTGTGCGCCAACGCCGCCAGTGCCGTATCTGCAGCCCAATCGGGAATCATCACGGCACGACGGCCGGAACGGTAGGGCAACTCGGAGGACCAGTCGTCACCGAAGGCCACCACCACGCCCTGCTCCGGCGTGCCGGCGCGGATGAGCGCAGCGATCTGCGAGATGCGGGTCGGCTCGCGCGCTTCCTTCATGTCCTTCAACGACTTCACCAGCCCGAAGCCTGCGGACAACAGGCACAGGAACACGGCCAGTGCGATGGCCCGACGTGGCGTGCCGGCCGCCTCCCCGCGCTCGACCAGCCACCACAGCACCAGGCCGACGATGGAGGTGCCCAGTACCAGCTGCGCGACCTGGTAGTACGGGTGCACCAGCTGCAGGTTGGTGAATACCGCCATCGGCAGCAGGTAGCCGAGCAGCAGCACCAGCACCGGGACGCGGATGCGCCGGATCGACAGGCCGGCAGCGATGAACAGGACGAACACCCAGTTCGACCCGACCGGCGCGGAGAAGCGCTTCTTGAAGAGCGCGCTCCATGTGGCCGGATCCAGGCGCTGCTGCAGGCTGCCGTAATTGAACGCGCCCAGGTTTGCGGACGTCACCTGTGCACCCAGCACCGACTGTGCCTTCAGCGCATCCGCGTGCTGCAGCCACCACAGGATGGCGGCCAAGGCAGCGAACGCAGCCAGTGCGCCCCACCCCAGCAGCGTCCAGTGCGCGGCCAGCCACCGTGGGCGCCAGCCATGCTCGCGCAGCACCACCCAGGCCACGGTCAGCAGGGTGAAGGCCGCGAAGCCGAAGAACGTGGTGATCTTGACCAGCGCACCGAGAACCGCGGCGATGATGGCTACTGCGCCCACCCAGGCGCGCGGCTGCCGATACAGGCGCGCCATCGACCAGACAAACAACAGGCCGAAGAACACTGCGGTGGATTCCATCATCACCGAACGGCCCCAGAACTGGGCCGACGGCGAAACCGCGAACGCTCCCGCAACGCACAGGGCCAGCACCCGATCGCGGCGTACTTCCCAGCAGATGCGGTGTACCAGCCAGATGCACCCCAGGTGGAACAGGGTCGAGAGCAGGCGACCGCTGTTGTCGGCACTCAAGCCGGTGGCCTTGGCCAGCATCGCGGCCAGCCACTGGAACAACGGGAACTCGAAGGGTATCGACCACGGCGCACCCAGCACCGGCGTCAGGTAGGCCAGGAAGGGGCCCCCACGCATCATCCAGTCGATGCTCAGTGCGGTCTGGGTCTGCCGGAATCCGGAGGCCTCGATGGGGGGCATCGACCAGCTGCAGGCCAGCATCACGAGGAGGGCCACGATCGAATACGCCAGCAGAATCCTGGCGGGCAACAGACGGCGGGCTGGGCTGGCTTCCTGCATCAGACGCGTGACTCCCGGGACGGGCCACCCAGCACCGGGCGGCCTCAAGGGGGCGCAGTGTCAGCGTTGCGGGCGCGAAGCGCAATATTCCCCATGCGGTGCCTGATCACTGCCGCGGCGGCACGGCCTGGTCCGGCAGCGTCGCAGGCACGACTTCGGTCGCGGCGACCGGGGCTGAGGCGCCCTCGCCGGGCGGCTCCTGCTCGATCGGATCGACATCGAACGGCGTGCGGAACACCAGCGAAGGCAGCAGCGTGGTCAACGCTGCATACAACAGCAGCGCACCGAACAGCACCGCCGGAATCTGGAAGCGCTCCCGCATGATCGCCGCCAGCACCAGGGTGAAGATCAACGTGGGGGCCAGCGCCACGGAAACCCGCAGGCTGCTGCGGAAGCTCTCGCCGAACATCACCCGGCGCTGCAGCCAGACCACACCGATGCGCAGCGGCAGCACCACCAGGGTGATGACGATGCCCAGCCCCAGCGCCTCGAAGCTCAGCGCTTCGCTGGGCACCTTGGTGCCGGCGTTGAAGAAGTAGAACGGCACGAAGAAGGACGCGAACAACCGCAGCGCGTGCAGGTTCTCATGCGACGCCAGCAAGGGCATGCGCTGGTGCAGCAGGCGCGCCACCAGGCCGGCGATGAACGCGCCGACGAGGTAGTACACGCCCAGCAGATAGGTGATGTACGCGGCGACCATGCCGACCATCACCAGCAGCGAAAACTCCGAGCCCGGCGCGTGCGGCGCCACCCAGCGCCCCAGCGCGATGAACAGCAGCGGCAGGCCGATCAGCATCGCCAGCAGCGCGCCGCTGGACAGTGCCATGTGCCAGGGATCGCCCGCCTGCAGCACCACGAACAGCGCCGCCAGCGCCAGCAGTTCGCCGGCAATGGCCTTGCTGGTGACCCAGAAGCGCTCGTCGTCGCTCAGGCCAAGCCGCGACAGCGAATCCATGATGAAGCCTGTGGAGGGTGTCAGCAGCGCCAGTGCCAGCAGGCCGGCGGCCTGCCATGGCAGGTCTGCATAGCGCCAGGCCACCCAGCCCACGCCGAACAGCGTTGCACTGCGGATGACCAGATGCGCCAGCAGTGGCCACAGCCCGCGCCGCAGCGCAGCCAGATCCACTTCCAGCCCGGCGAACAGGAACAGCGAGGAGATGCCCAGCGTGGCCAGCAGGCCGATCACCGCATCGTGCGAACGTTCGCCCAGCCACAGCATGGCGATGATGCCGAACAGCAGGCAGGTCAGCGGCGCCGGCAGGCTGAAGCGCTGCAGCGCGCGCGGAATGACCAGCAGCGCGAAAATCAGCAGCAGGTAGATCAGTTCATGGCTCATCGTGACTTCCGTGTGGAACGAACGCGCGCAGCATGCGCGAGCACCTGCGCCGCTGCAAATCGAACGGGTCTGAAATACGGGTGTGTTAGGGTGGGACAGGTGTTTTCTCCACGTCTTCCATCGAGGCCGCACCCATGTGGCGGCTGACGGCGCTGTTGCTGGGGGTTGCGCTGCTGCTGACCGGCAGCGGGCTGCTGGGCACCCTGCTGGCCGTGCGCGGCGGGCAGGAAGGCTTCAGTGCCGGCACCCTGGGCTGGGTGATGTCGGCCTACTTCGCCGGCTATTTCATCGGCACCTTCACCGCCCCGCCGTTGATCCGCCGCATCGGCCACAGCCGTGCATTCGCCTTCCACGCGGCGCTGGCGACCATGGCCGTGCTGCTGCACCCGTTGTGGATCAGCCCTGCCGGCTGGATGCTGCTGCGCGTGGTGACCGGCGTGGCGCTGGTCGGCCTGTACACCGTGATCGAGAGCTGGCTGAACGCCGAACCTGATCCACAGCGGCGCAGCCGGGTGTTCTCGGTGTACATGATGGTGAATCTGTCGGCGCTGGCGCTGGGCCAGGTACTGCTGCTGGCCGGCGATGCCGGAGCGGCGACGATGTTCTCGTTCACCGCGCTGCTGGTGTGCGCGGCGATGCTGCCGGTCACTGCCACCCGCCTGCAGCAACCGGAGGTGCCCAGCGTGCCGCGGCTGAAGCTGGCACGCCTGTACGCCCTGGCGCCGGTTGCCACGGTGGCCGCTGGCCTGTCCGGGCTGGCGATGGGGCCGTTCTGGGGTCTGCTGCCGGTCTACGCCGAACAGATCGGCCTGCGCGGCACGCAGGTGCCGTTGTTCATGCTGGCAGCCATCGCCGGCGGTGCGCTGCTGCAATGGCCGCTGGGCCGCATCAGCGACGGCCATGATCGCCGCCTGGGCCTGCTGTGCCTGAGCCTGGTGGCTGCCGCCGTGGCCGCACTGGCCGCGTTGCCGCCGCTTGTGCAGCAGGTACACCTGATATTCGTACTGGTGTTCTGCTACGGCGGCCTCGCCTTTGCGCTCTACCCGTTCGCCGTCGCGCACATGCTGGACTACCTGCCCACGCCCGACCTGCTGTCAGGCTGCAGCAGCCTGCTGCTGGTGCACGGCATCGGCGCGGCCATCGGCCCAGCGCTGGCCGGCGTGCTGATGCAGCGCTACGGCGCGCCGGCCCTGCCGCTGTATTTCACTGCGGTGCTCACCGCCCTGGCCGCCTTCACCGCCCTGCGCCTGCTGCGCCACGCGCGGCTGCGCACGCATCCCGCACCGTTCCGGCCGATGCTGCGGACCACGCCTGCGGCGCTGGAACTGATGCCGGAAACCGAATCTCCCCCCGTATCCACGAAGGAAGTGCATTGACTGTCGAGTCCCCGACCCTGATTCCGAACCCCGTTCTTTCCGACACCGCGGCCGCTGGGCCGCAGCTGATCCTGGCCACCGACCTGGACGGCACCTTCCTGGCCGGCAGCGCCGCCCAGCGCCACCGCCTGTACCGGCTGGTGGACCAGCACCCGGGCATCGCGCTGGTGTTCATCACCGGGCGCGGCTTGGAAGCGGTGATGCCACTGCTCTCCGACCCGGCCATTCCGCGGCCCGATTACATCGTCTGCGATGTGGGCGCCACCGTGGTCCACGGCCATACCCTGCAACCCTTGCAACCCCTGCAGTCGATGATCGACGCGCACTGGCCGGGCGAACAGGTGGTGGCCGAAGCGATGCGGCCGTTCACCGCGCTGCAGCGCCAGGATGTTCCGCAGGAGCGGCGCTGCTCCTACTTCTGCGATCCGGCCACGCTGGCGCCGCTGCGCGAGCAGATCCAGCAGACCGCGCACGCGCTGGGCTGCGACGTGCTGTATTCGGCTGATCGCTACCTGGACATCCTGCCGCCGGATACCGACAAGGGCCGCACCCTGGCCGCACTGGCGCGCCTGCTGGAACTGCCGCGCGAGCGCATCCTGGTGGCCGGCGATACCTTGAACGACCTGTCCATGTACCAGGCCGGCTTCCGCGGTGTGTGCGTGGGTGAATCAGAACCGGCACTGACGGCGGCCACCGCCGACCTGGCCCACACCTACCATGCCCGCGAGCCGGGCTGCGGCGGCATCCTGGAAGCCATCGAGCACTTCGGCCTGCTGGCCGCCGATGATCCCTTCCTGCACGCACCTGCGGCTGCCCGCGCACAGGGCGCCGAACTGGTGATGGTGTACCACCGCCTGCCGTTTGATGAAGCCATCGAAAACGGCACGCTGGTGCAGCGGCCGCCACGCTCGCCCAACGGCATCATTCCGTCGCTGCTGAGCTTCTTCGAGGGCGGCCAGCGCGGCAGCTGGGTGGCCTGGGGCATCGACGATCCCAAGCACCGCCCGTTCCAGCGCCATGTGCAGGTGGATGCGGAACGCTACCCGACCCTGCGTGCCACCCGGGTGCCGCTCAGCCGCCAGGATGTGGACATCTTCTACAAGCGGTTTTCCAAGGAAGCGTTCTGGCCCATGCTGCACGTGTTCTGGGAACGCGCGCGGTTCCGCGAAGACGACTGGCAGGTCTTCCTGAAGGTGAACCGCCGGTTCGCCGAGGCGGTGGCCGACGAAGCGGCGCACGGCGCCACCGTGTGGATCCACGACTACAACCTGTGGATGGTGCCGGCCGCGCTGCGCGAACTGCGCCCGGACCTGAAGATCGCCTTCTTCCACCACACCTACTTCCCCTCGGCCGATGTGTTCAACGTGGTGCCGTGGCGGCGCGAGATCATCGGCAGCCTGCTGTGCTGCGATTACATCGGCTTCCATATTCCGCGCCAGGTGGAGAACTTCGTGGACGTGGTGCGCGGCGCCATGCCCGCCGAGCGCCTGGCCTGGGAAAGCTGTGCGCCACGCTTCCTGACCTACGGCTGCGCGGTTGGCCTGGACACCATGACCACCCGCCTGCGGGTGGGCGACCGCGACGTGGCGCTGGGTGCGCACCCGGTCGGCACCGACGTGCGCCGCATCCGCACGCTGCTGGCGCGCGCCGAGGTACGCAATGATCTGTTCAAGCTGCGCCGTGAGATCGGCGCGCGCAAGCTGGTGCTGTCGGTGGAACGACTGGACTACACCAAAGGCACCCTGGCCAAGCTGGAGGCCTTCGAGCGTGTGCTGGAACAGCACCCCGAACAGTGCGGCAAGGTCACCCTGCTGATGGTCTGCGTGCCCGCCGCGCGCGAGATGACCGTGTACCGCACGCTGCAGAACCAGATCGAACAGGCGGTAGGCCGCATCAATGGCCGCTTCTCGCGGCTGGACTGGACCCCGGTGCGGTTCTTCGCCCAGGCCCTGCCATTCGAGCAGGTGGTGGCGCACTACGCGGCCGCGCAGGTGATGTGGATCACGCCGCTGCGCGATGGGCTGAACCTGGTGGCCAAGGAATTCATTGCCACCCAGGGCATCGAAGGCACGCCTGGCGTGCTGGTACTGAGCGAGTTCGCGGGTGCGGCGGCAGAGTTGAAGGGCGCCGTGCTGACCAACCCGCACGACCCTGCCGATCTGGCCGCCGGCCTGTTGCAGGCTTTGTCGATGCCCGAGGAGGAAGCCAGCGCGCGGCTGCGCCAGTTGCAGGGCATCGTGGAGTACTACGACGTGGATCGCTGGGGCCGTGATTTCCTGGCGGCCGTGGAAGGCAGCAGCACACCGGCCAGCTGACGCAGCGGGGTCGGATCCGTTTCCAAGGGAAGCGGTTCCGACCCCACGCCTCCGCCCTGCGCCTCAGCCGATCAGTGCATCGGCCAGCGCGCCGACACGCGCCAGCACCGCAGCACGCTGCTCCTCGTCCACGCTGGCCCCCTGCAGATAGGCGGTGATGACCCACGGCGTATCGCCCGCTCGCGGCCACAGCACGGCGATGTCATTGCGCGTGTCCTCACCGTTGCTGCCGGTCTTGTCGCCCACGCGCCAGCGCGGACCCAGGCCTGCGCGCAGGCAGGCATCGCCGGTCTGGTTGTCGACCAGCCAATCGGCGAACTGCAGCCGCGATGCCTGCAGAAGACCATCGCCCACCGCGAACCGGGCGAGACTGGCCGCCATCGCCGCCGGGCTGGTGGTGTCGCGCGCGTCACCCTTCGCGAACCGGTTCATGTCCGGCTCGTAGCGATCATTGCGGGTGACCGTATCGCCCTGCGCACGCAGGAAGGCGGTCAGCGCCGCCGGGCCGCCGTTCACCCCCAGCAGCAGGTTGGCAGCGGTGTTGTCGCTGGTGGTCAGCGTGCCCCGGCACAGGTCGCGCACGCTCAGATCCTTGCCGACGTGGCGGCGGGCCACCGGGGCGTAGGACAACAGATCCCGTTCGGTGATCGGCACGCGGGTGTCCAGCGAAAGGCGACCGGCGTCGGCCAGGCTCAGGATGTGGGCCACCAGCATCGACTTGAACGTACTGCACATCGGGAAGCGCTCGTCCTGGCGGTGCCCGGCGAGGCGGCGGCCGCTGCCGGTGTCCAGCACGGTCACGCCCAGGCGGCCGCCACTGGCCTTTTCCAGCGCGGCGAAATCCACCGCACCGGCAATGGCGGCAGGCGTGGCCCGGCTGGCGGAAGCAGGCGCGGCGGCCCGCGCCACGGCGGGCGCAAGCAGGGAGGATGCAACGGCGGCACCACTGAGCTGGAGGAATCGACGGCGGGCGTGCATGGGCGGGCTCCGGGAAAGGAATCCGGATTATTGAAAGCGCAGCGGGCAGGCAACCAACGCGAATTTTCAGGGTCAGGCATGAGGATAATTAATGCCTGTCGCATTCAACCCGTTCTTTGACGGCTTCACCGGGTAACAGGCTACGATGCACCCATCAGCCTGCCTCACACCTCCCGATGCTGCATCCCACTCTGCCGCTCAACGCCCTGCGTGCCTTCGAGGCCGCTGCCCGGCACCAGAACTTCACCCGCGCTGCGCTGGAGCTGTGCGTCAGCCAGGCCGCGCTCAGCCACCAGATCCGCGGGCTGGAAGACCGGCTGGGCATCCGCCTGTTCCACCGCCTGCCGCGTGGCGTGGCACTCACCGACGAGGGCGCCGCACTGTTCCCGGTGCTGCATGAATCCTTCGAGCGCATCTCGGCCAGCATCGCCCGCTACACCGGCGGGCCGGCGCGGGAAGTACTGACGCTGGGCGTAGTGGGGACGTTTGCAACCGGCTGGCTGCTGCCGCGCCTGGCGGCGTTCGAGGCCGCGCACCCGGATATCGAACTGCGCCTGCAGACCCACAACAACCGCATTGATCTGGCGGGCGAAGGGTTGGACCTGGCGATCCGCTTCGGCGATGGCGACTGGCAGGGCCAGGCCTGCACGGCGATCCTCGATGCGCCCTTCGCGCCGCTGTGCGCCCCCGCCCTGGCACGGCGCCTGAAGCAGCCGCGTGACCTGGGCACCGTGCCGCTGCTGCGGTCCTACCGCAGCGACGAATGGCCGCGCTGGCTGCAGGCAGCCGGGGTGAGCGGCGTGGAGGCGCGCGGGCCGGTGTTCGATTCGTCGTTGACCGTCGCGATGGCCGCGGCCGGCGGTGCGGGCGTGGCCCTGCTGCCGTTGCGCATGTTCGAGCAGGAACTGGCCGAAGGCCGCCTGCTGCAGCCCTTCGCAACCACGCTGGACCTGGGCCGCTATTGGCTCACCCGGCTGCGCTCACGCGCCGAGCGAGAGCCCGCCCGGCGCTTCCGCGAATGGCTGCAGGCGCAGGGATGACGTGCGTGGTAGAGCCGGCCGCTGGCCGGCTGCCATTGATCCTCGCGAGCGAATTCGTTGCCGGCCAGCGGCCGGCACTACCCGTTACCCTTCCAGCAGTTCCATCCACGCCGCTTCGGCTTTTTCCAGCTGCGCGGCGGTGGTTTCGCGGTCGCGGCCCAGCACCGCCATGCGGGTGGCGTCGGCGTAGTTGGCAGGGTCGGCCAGCTGGCGGTCCAGTTCGGCCAGGCTGCTCTCCAGTTCGGCCACCTTGGTTTCGGCGGCGGCCAGCTTGTGCGGATTGGCAGGCTTCTTCTGCACGACCTGCGCCACCGGAGCGGTCTTGACCACCACCGGCTCTTCCACCTGTTCCATGCGCGCCTTGGTGCCCTGCGCCTGCGGGCGGGTGCGCAGCCAGGCGGCGTAGGCATCCAGGTCGCCGTCGAACGGTTCGACCACGCCATCAGCCACGCGCCAGTACGTATCGCAGACCAGGCCGATGAGGTGCCGGTCGTGCGAGACCATCACGATGGCGCCTTCAAAGGTTGCCAGCGCTTCGGCCAGCGCTTCGCGCATTTCCAGGTCAAGGTGGTTGGTCGGTTCGTCCAGCAACAGCACGTTCGGCTGCTGCCAGGCGATCAGCGCCAGCGCCAGGCGGGCGCGTTCGCCACCGGAGAAGCCATCGACCGGCTCGAACGCGCGGTCACCGGGGAAGTTCCACTTGCCGAGGAAATCGCGGAACGACTGGTTCGGCGCATCCGGGGCGATCTCGCGGAAATGCTCCATCGGCGACTGCCCTTCATGCAGCGATTCCACCGTGTGCTGGGCGAAGTAGCCGATCTTCAGGTCCGGGTGCGCCGAACGCTCGCCGGCAACCGGCTTCAGCTCGCCCACCAGCGTCTTCACCAGGGTGGTCTTGCCGGCGCCGTTGGGGCCGAGCAGGCCGATACGCTGGCCGGCCTCCAGGCCGAAGCCCACGTTGTTGAGGATGACCGCGTCCTTGCCGTAACCGGCCTCGACATGGTTCAGGCGGATCAGCGAGAACGGCAGCTTGGCCGGCGGCGCGAACTCGATGCGGAACTCGCGCTCGGCGCGTACCGCTTCGGTACCGGCCAGCTTGGCCAGGCGCTTCATGCGGCTCTGTGCCTGTGCGGCCTTGCTGGCCTGGGCCTTGAAGCGGTCGATGAAGCTCTGCAGGTGGGCGCGCTCGGCCTGCTCCTTTTCGTGCGCGATCTGCTGCTGGCGCAGCTGTTCGGCGCGCTGACGCTCGAAATCGGTGTAACCGCCCGGGTAGAGCTTGGCGCCACCACCATGCAGGTGCAGGGTGTGAGTGGCCACGTTGTCGAGGAACTCGCGGTCATGCGAGATCAGCAGCAGGGTGCCGGGGTACTTCAGCAGCCACTGTTCCAGCCAGTACACCGCGTCCAGATCGAGGTGGTTGGTCGGTTCGTCCAGCAGCAGCAGATCGCTGGGCATCATCAGCGCGCGGGCCAGGTTCAGGCGCACGCGCCAGCCGCCGGAGAACGAGGACACCGCGCGGTGGTGGGTCTCGGCCGGGAAGCCCAGGCCATGCAGCAGCTTGCCGGCGCGCGCTTCGGCGTCATAGGCATTCAGTTCGGCCATGCGCGTATGCGCCTCGGCCACGGCTTCCCAGTCCTCGCGGGCGGTAGCGTCGGCCTCGGCGGCCAGTACAGCGGCCACCTCGGTATCGCCACCCAGCACGAAGCTCAGCGCCGGGTCGGGCAGCGACGGGGTTTCCTGGGCAACGCTGGCGATGCGCACTTTGCCGGGCAGGTCGACGTCGCCCTTGTCCGCCTCCAGCTCGCCCTTCACCGCCGCGAACAGGCTGGACTTGCCAGCGCCGTTGCGGCCGACCACACCCACCCGGTAACCGGCGTGCAGCGTCAGGTCGACATTGGACAACAGCAGCCGCTCGCCGCGGCGCAAGGCGAAATTACGAAGCGAAATCATGGGGGAAGGCGTCCATATAACCGAATGGAATGTGCTGGTGAGCACTGTTCCTGCGACGCAATTCTAGCGTTAACGAATACTTGACGCGCCCCGGGAAGCGACGCGGTCGCTCCACATCTCTCCCTCGTCGAGTCCGCGCGCCTCCCGGGCCCCTCCCCCGCCAATGCCCGCCACGGCTAAATGATTGCTTTTGCAACGTTTTTTTACATGACGCGCATTTGACAGCTGCTTAAATTCCCGTTAATTGCTGTATTGCGCACCGCAACAACCGTCGTCCGCCTCACCCCCGTGATGTCGATTCCGGTGCCAGATCCCGCCAACCGGAGCCCCACCCCGATGAACCGCAAGACCAGCCTGATCGCCGCCGCCATCGCTGTCGCACTCGGTGGCGCTTCGTTCGCCGCCGCCGCCCAGCAGACCGGCAGCGCCGCCAACACCCTCGATACGGTGATCGTCACCGGTACCCGCGTGGCCGACCGTACGGTCGCCGAGTCGCAGTCGCCGATCGACATCATCACCCCGGAAATCCTGCAGTCCACCGGTACCAGCGAACTGGCCACTGCGCTGTCGCGCGCCCTGCCGTCGCTGAACTTCCCGCGCCCGGCCCTGACCGACGGCACCAGCGGCGTGCGCCCGGCGCAGCTGCGCGGCCTGTCGCCGGACCAGGTGCTGGTGCTGGTGAACGGCAAGCGCCGCCACACCTCGGCGATGATCAACGTCAATGGCAGCATCGGCCGCGGCTCTTCGGCGGTGGACATCAACGCCATTCCCATTGCCGCCATCGAACGCGTGGAAGTGCTGCGCGACGGCGCCTCGGCGCAGTACGGTTCGGACGCCATTGCCGGCGTCATCAACATCGTGCTCAAGGGCAGTGGCAGTGGCGGCAGCCTGGCCGTGGACTATGGCCAGTACTCGGCCGGTGACGGCAACAAGTACCAGCTCTCCGGCGATACCGGCGTGGAATTCGCCAATGGCCGCGGCCGCGTGCACGTGGCCGGGCAGATCAGCCAGCAGGATGAGAGCAACCGTGCCGGCCCGTACCGCGGCACCACGCCGAATACCGGCAACTACCCCGGCATTGGCGAGACCACCTTCATCGTCGGCGATCCGCGCGTGGATGCCACCGCCGCCTCGCTCAACGGCAGCTTCGATTTCAGCGACCACGTGACCGGCTACGCCAGCGCGCTGCTCAGCAACCGCGACATCACCTCGTTCGCCTTCTACCGCTCGCCAAACCACAGCGGGCAGACCGCGCTGCTGGCACAGATCTACCCGGACGGCTACGTGCCGGAGATCAACCAGTATTCCAAGGACCGCTCGCTGGTGGCTGGCGTGAAGGGCAACACCGACAGCGGCTGGACCTGGGACCTGAGCCTGAACCACGGCGAGAACACCCTGGATTTCCACACCCGCAACAGCATCAACTACAGCCTGGGCGCCACCAGCCCGCGTTCATTCTACGACGGCACGCTGAAGTACCAGCAGGACATCTTCAACGCCGATGTGACCAAGTCGCTGGACTGGGGCCTGGCCTACCCGGTCACCCTGTCCTTCGGTGGTGAGTACCGCAAGGAGAAGTGGGACCAGAATCCGGGCGAACTGAATTCCTACACCGGCACCGGTGCGCAGGGCTTCGCCGGCTTCACCCCCACCAATGAAGTGCACGCCGACCGCCACAACTACGCGGTCTATGCCGGCCTGGAAGCCGACCTGACCGAGAAATTCTCTGCCGGCGTGACCGGCCGCTACGAGGATTACTCGGACTTCGGTGACCGCTTCTCCGGCAAGCTGTCGGCGCGCTATGCCTTCACCGACAAGGTCGCGCTGCGTGCCACCGCCTCCAGCGGTTTCCGCGCCCCGTCGCTGGCCCAGCAGGGCTACCAGGCAGTGACCAGCCAGTTCCTCAACGGCGTGTTCGTCGAGCGCGGCACCTTCCCCACCACCAGCGCCGCCGCGCAGGCGCTGGGCGCTTCGCCGCTGAAGGCTGAAACCTCCACGTCCTACAGCCTGGGCCTGGTGCTGCAGCCGGTGGACCGCCTGTACGTCACCGTCGATGCCTACCAGATCGACATCGACAACCGCATCGCGCTGTCCTCCAGCATCACCACCAACGCCGCCACCAGCGCCCTGCTGGGCACCCTGGGCCTGCCGCAGGTCACCGCGTTCTCGTACTTCACCAACGGCCTGGATACCCGCACCCGCGGTGTCGACTTCGTGTCCAGCTACACCGTGCCGTTCGCCGCCAGCAGCCTGGAACTGACTGCGGCCTACAGCTACAACGACACCAAGGTGCAGCGCGTGGGCGGCACGCCGGCCGTGTTCAGCACGCTGGGCCTGACCCAGTCGCTGATCGGCCGTGATGAGATCGGCCGCATCGAAGACAGCTACCCGCGCGACAAGACCGTGCTGAGCGGCACCTGGCGTTCGGACCACTGGGAACTGGGCCTGGCCGCGACCCGCTACGGCGAATTCACCGTGCGCAACTCGGCCACCGCCCTGCGCGACCAGACCTACGGCGACAAGTGGGTGCTGGACGCATCGGTGAGCTACAAGCCGAGCAGCAACTGGACCCTCACCGTGGGCGCCGACAACCTGCTGGACGAGTACCCGGACCGCACCGCGGACCTGCAGAACTCGACCTTCGGCATGCTGCCCTACAGCAACTACTCGCCGTTCGGCTTCAATGGCGCGTATGTCTACGGCCGCATCAAGTACAACTGGTAAGCGGTAACGGGCACCTCGCTGGTAGTGCCGGCCGCTGGCCGGCAGACCCTTGCCGCATCTGGAGGAAAGCCCCTTCTTGTTGAAGGGGCGCGCCGAAGGCGGGGGTAGAGGAGAAATGCGTGGGCAAACCCGCCGGCCGCGGCACGTGGCCGGCGGGTTTGCCGTATCTGGCCTCATCGGTGAAAATCGGAGCATCCCCCCGATTGCCTGCGAGTGCCGATGCACCATGACACCGACCTGATCAACATCGTGGCCGTTGGCCTGGGGCTCGCCTTCATCTTCGGCGCGCTGGCCAACAAGCTGCGCTTGTCTCCTCTGGTCGGGTACCTGGTGGCTGGCATCTGCGTCGGCCCGTTCACTCCGGGCTTCGTGGCCGACCAGGCGCTGGCCAACCAGCTGGCCGAACTGGGCGTGATGCTGCTGATGTTCGGCGTCGGCCTGCACTTCTCGCTGAAGGACCTGATGGCGGTGAAGGCCATCGCCATCCCCGGCGCCATCGGCCAGATCGCCGTGGCCACCCTGCTGGGCTGGGGCGTGGCCTGGCTGATGGGCTGGCCGGCCCTGCACGGGGTCATCTTCGGCTTCTCGCTGGCCACCGCCAGTACCGTGGTGCTGCTGCGGGCGATGGAAGAACGCCGCCTGCTGGAAACCATGCGCGGCAAGATCGCGGTGGGCTGGCTGATCGTTGAAGACCTGGCCTGCGTCCTGGCGCTGGTGATGATGCCGGTGCTGGCCGGTGTGTTCGGCCCCGACGCCGCCAAGGAAACCCACAGCGTCGGCAGCGTGCTGGCCGACATCGGCTGGACCTTCGTGCAGCTGGGCCTGTTCGTGGCGGTGATGCTGGTGGTCGGCCGCCGGGTCATTCCGTGGATCCTGGAACGCATCGCCGGCACCGGTTCGCGCGAGCTGTTCACCCTGTCGGTGCTGGCCATCGCGCTGGGCGTGGCGTTCGGCTCGGCCATGCTGTTCGGCGTGTCCTTCGCGCTGGGCGCATTCTTCGCCGGCATGCTGCTCAACGAATCGGAACTGAGCCACAAGGCGGCGCATGATTCGCTGCCCCTGCGCGATGCGTTCGCGGTGCTGTTCTTCGTTTCGGTGGGCATGCTGTTCGACCCCAACATCATCGTGCAGCACCCCTGGCAGGTGCTGGCAACGGTGGCCATCATCATGTTCGGCAAGTCGGCGGCCGCGTTCTTCATCGTGCGCGCCTTCGGCCACCCCACCAGCACCGCGCTGACCATCTCGGCCAGTCTGGCGCAGATCGGCGAGTTCGCCTTCATCATCGCCGGCCTGGGCGTGGCCCTGCAGATCCTGCCCAAGGAAGGCCAGTCGCTGGTGCTGGCCGGTGCGCTGGTGTCGATCATGCTCAATCCGCTGGTGTTCGGCCTGCTGGACCGTTGGCAGGCCAAGCAGGAGCAGTCGCCGCAGGCGCCCGAACCGGAAGAGGCGACCGGCCCCTCGCGCGACCTGCATGACCACGCCATCGTGATCGGGTATGGCCGGGTGGGCAGCGAGCTGGCGCAGGTGCTGCGCGACCGCGGCGTGCCGGTGCTGGTGATCGATGACAACAAGGAACACGTCGAGCAGGCGCACGCCAAGGGCCTGGCAGCGATCCGCGGCAGCGCGGCTGCCGACCGGGTGCTGGCCGAGGCCCATCCGGAGCGGGCGAAGATCGCAGTACTGGCCATTCCGCAGCCGCTGGAAGCCGGTGAGGCGCTGGCCAAGCTGCGCGCGATCAACCCGGACCTGACCCTGCTGGCGCGCGCGCACAGCGATGCGGAAGTGAAGCACCTGCTGGAGCACGGTGCCGATGGCACGGTGATGGCCGAGCGCGAGCTGGCCTATTCGCTGGCGGAGATGATCATGTCCACCCCGCCCTACCGGAACCTGGGACAGCACAGCATCCCGGTGGTGTGAGGGGTATGCGCGGGGTCGGATCCCGTTGCTGCGCAACGGGCTCTGACCTGGCTCTGCTTTGGTAGGTGTCGACCTTGGTCGACACGGTGCGTGAGGTCAGAGCCGTTTTGCCCGCAGAACGGATCCGCCCCCTTATCGGCAGATCCACGCCATGCGTGGATGCTCTCAGTTTGGATTTGCGGCGTGCTCTGCCTGGAGGCCTTGCGAGGTCGCGCTGGCCTGGTCGTAGATTTCAAACAAGGCGGTGCGGTTGTGCCAGGAGGCAAACAGCAAGGCGAGGACAGCTGCGACTGCCAGGGTCGATTTCTTCACCCGATTCACGTCCTGATTGTGAAACTCCGTCGTAACGGCATTGGGACTGAATGTGGCCGCCGGGTCAACCGGGCGTCCCCGACCTCCTGGGGGTCAGAGCCGTTTTGCCCGCAAAACGGATCCGACCCCGACTCGGTGGATCCACACAAAAAAATCCCCGGCGGGCCCGCACCCGTCGGGGATCTGTACTGCTGGGATTGCCAGTCTTGCCACGCCTTGGAGAGGCAGTTCCACCGTAACGCATCCTGGCCCGGGTGGTGATCGCCGCTGGCGATGACGACCAAAGCGGTGGCTATCAGGCGGCCGCCAACGCCTGTTCCAGGTCGGCGCGCAGGTCACCGATGTGTTCGATGCCGATCGACAGGCGCACGGTGTCCTCGCTGACCCCGGCACGGGCCAGTTCGTCGGCATTCAACTGGCGGTGCGTGGTCGAGGCCGGATGGGTGGCCAGCGACTTCGCGTCGCCCAGGTTGACCAGCCGGGTGAACAGCTTCAGCGCGTCCAGGAAGCGCGCGCCTGCCTCACGGCCACCAGGCAGGCCGAACGTCAGCACGCCCGAGCCGTGCCCGCCCAGGTAGCGCTGCGCGGCGGCATGTTCAGGGTCGTCGGCCAGGCCGGCATAGCGTACCCACGCCACCTTCGCATGTGCCTGCAGGTACTGCGCCACGGCCAGGGCATTGGCGTTGATGCGCTCCATGCGCAGGGCCAGGGTCTCGATGCCCTGCAGGATCAGGAACGCGTTGAATGGCGACAGGGCGGCACCGGTATTGCGCAGTGGTACCACCCGCGCGCGGCCGATGTACGCCGCTGGGCCAAGGGCCTCGGTGTAGACCACGCCGTGGTAGCTGGGGTCCGGCTCATTCAGGCGGGCAAAGCGCGTGCGCTGCGCGGCCCAGTCGAAGCGCCCCGAATCGATGATGGCCCCGCCCAGGCTGGTGCCATGGCCACCGAGATACTTGGTCAGCGAATGCACCACGATATCGGCGCCATGCTCTAACGGGCGCAGCAGGAACGGCGTGGCCACGGTGTTGTCGACAATCAGCGGCACGCCCGCAGCGTGGGCCACCTCGGCAATCGCAGCGATGTCGGTGACGTTGCCGCGCGGGTTGCCGATGGATTCAACGAACACCGCCTTGGTGCGCGCGTCGATGAGCGCGGCGAACGCGGCAGGGTCCGCCGGATCGGCAAAGCGCGCCGTGATGCCGTACTGCGGCAGGGTATGCGCCAGCAGGTTGAGGCTGCCGCCGTACAACGCGCTGGCTGCCACGATGTTGTCGCCGGCCTCTGCAATCGTCTGGATGGCATAGGTGATGGCCGCCTGCCCCGATGCCAGCGCCAGCGCACCAATGCCACCTTCCAGCGCAGCCAGGCGCTGTTCCAGCACATCGGTCGTGGGGTTCATGATGCGGGTGTAGATGTTGCCCGGCACCTTCAGGTCGAACAGGTCCGCGCCGTGCTGGGTGTCATCGAAGGCGTAGGCCACGGTCTGGTAGATCGGCACCGCCACCGCTCGCGTGGTGGGGTCGGGCCGGTAGCCGCCGTGCACGGCCAGGGTTTCCAGTTGCCACTGCGGGTCACTCATCGCACCAGACTCCATCCGGGAAACGGCCACCATAGGGCAGTGGCCGGACGCGGCTCAGACCTGCTGGCGATGTGGCCCATACCACGGGTTATCAGCGGCCGGAAAGACACAGGGCGCCGCGCGATGACCGCGCGGCGCCCTCGTCTGCATCACCGATGGATCACGCCTTTGCAAACACCAGATGGCCGCCGTCGTTGCCGACCTCGATGGTGTCGCCGTTGACGAAGGCCCCCGAGAGGATCTTCTGCGCCAACGGGTTCTCCAGCTGTGCCTGGATCGCACGCTTCAGCGGGCGCGCGCCATACACCGGGTCGAAGCCCACGTTGCCGAGCAGGTCGAACGCCGCATCGGACACCATCAGCTTCAGCCCGCGCTCGGCCAGACGCTTTTCCAGGCCACGCATCTGGATGCGCGCGATCTGCTTGATCTGCTGCTTGTCCAGCGGGTGGAACACCACGATGTCATCCAGACGGTTGATGAACTCCGGACGGAAGTGCGCCTGCACCACGCCCATCACCGCCGCCTTCATCTGCGTGTAGGCTTCCGGGCTGTCATCGCTGCCCATGTCCTGGATCTGGTGCGAACCCAGGTTGGAGGTCATCACGATGACGGTGTTGCGGAAGTCCACGGTGCGGCCCTGGCCATCAGTCAGGCGGCCATCGTCCAGCACCTGCAGCAGGATGTTGAACACATCCGGGTGTGCCTTTTCCACTTCGTCCAGCAGGATGAGCGAGTACGGGCGACGACGCACGGCCTCGGTCAGGTAACCGCCCTCTTCATAGCCGACATAACCCGGGGGCGCACCGATCAGGCGGGCGACGCTGTGCTTCTCCATGAACTCGCTCATGTCGATGCGGATCATCGCGTCGGCGCTGTCGAACAGGAACTCGGCCAGCGACTTGCACAGCTCGGTCTTGCCCACGCCGGTCGGGCCCAGGAACAGGAACGAGCCACCCGGACGGTTCGGATCGGACAGGCCGGCGCGCGAACGACGCACGGCATCGGAGACGACCTTGATCGCCTCCTCCTGGCCAACCACGCGGTTGTGCAGCACGTCTTCCATGCGCAGCAGCTTGTCGCGCTCGCCTTCCAGCATCTTGTTGACCGGAATACCCGTCCAGCGCGACACGACCTCGGCGATTTCCTCGTCGGTCACCCGGTCCTGCACCAGCTTGAAGTCCTTGTGTTCGGCCTCCTGTGCAGCGGCGAGCTGCTTTTCCAGCTGCGGCAGCAGGCCATACTGGATCTCGCTCATGCGGGCGAAATCCTGGCGGCGCTGTGCGGCTTCCAGGTCCAGCTTGGCCTGTTCGACCTGTTCCTTGATCTTGGTCGCGCCCTGCAGTGCGGCCTTTTCCGACTTCCAGATTTCATTGAGATCGGAGAACTCGCGCTCCAGACCGTCAATATCGTTTTCCAGATCGGCCAGACGCTGCCGCGAGGCCTCGTCCTTTTCCTTCTTCAGCATTTCGCGCTGGATCTTCAGCTGGATCACCCGGCGTTCCAGGCGGTCCAGTTCTTCCGGCTTGGAGTCGATCTCCATGCGCAGGCGCGAAGCGGCCTCGTCCATCAGGTCGATGGCCTTGTCGGGCAGCTGGCGATCCGTGATGTAGCGGTTGGACAGCGTGGCCGCGGCGACGATGGCCGGATCAGTGATCTCCACCCCGTGGTGCACCGCATACTTTTCCTTCAGCCCGCGCAGGATGGCGATGGTGTCCTCCACCGACGGCTCACCCACGAACACCTTCTGGAAGCGGCGCTCCAGCGCGGCATCCTTTTCGATGTACTTGCGGTACTCATCCAGCGTGGTGGCGCCCACGCAGTGCAGCTCACCGCGCGCCAGCGCCGGCTTGAGCATGTTGCCCGCATCCATCGCGCCATCGGCCTTGCCCGCACCCACCATGGTGTGCAGCTCGTCGATGAACAGGATGATCTGCCCTTCGCTCTTGGCAAGGTCGTTGAGCACGCCCTTCAGGCGCTCCTCGAACTCGCCACGGAACTTGGCACCGGCAATCAGCGCGCCCATGTCCAGCGACAGCACGCGCTTGCCACGCAGGCCCTCGGGCACTTCGTCGTTGATGATGCGCTGGGCCAGGCCTTCGACAATGGCGGTCTTGCCCACGCCGGGTTCGCCGATCAGCACCGGGTTGTTCTTGGTGCGGCGCTGCAGGACCTGGATGGTGCGGCGGATTTCCTCATCGCGGCCAATCACCGGGTCGAGCTTGCCGCTCTCGGCGCGCGCGGTCAGGTCGATGGTGTACTTTTCCAGCGCCTGCCGCTGTTCTTCGGCATTTTCCGACTGCACGTTCTCGCCGCCACGCAGCTTGTCGATGGCCGTCTGCAGGCGAGCCTTGTCGGCGCCGGCGGCGCGCAGCGCCATGCCCAGCGTGCCGCTGTCTTCCAGTGCGGCCAGCACGAACCACTCGCTGGCGATGAAGGCATCGCCGTTCTGCTGGGCCAGCTTGTCGGTGTGGTTGAGCAGGCGCCCGAGGTCATTGCCCATCGAAACGTTGCCGGCCTGGCCGGACACCTTCGGCAGTGCATCCAGCGCCTCGGTCAGGCGCTCGCGCAGCACCGGCACGTTCACGCCGGCCTGGGCCAGCAGCGGGCGCGTGCTGCCACCCTGCTGGTCCAGCAGCGCGCTGAACAGGTGAACCGGTTCGATGATGCTGTTGTCGCGGCCCACGGCCAGCGACTGCGCGTCGGCCAGCGCTTGCTGGAAACGCGAGGTGAGCTTGTCCATCCGCATTGCGAATCCTCATCGGTCATCAGTGCCGGCCCGCGCCGGCGATGCAGGGAAGATGCGGTTGCCCCATCCAGTTTCAAGGGTGGCTGCGACTGCACGGCTGGTTCGGTCAGCGTGCGGCAAGCATGCACCTGCCGCCGTCGGCAGCGCGTTGATGCAACGCACACCATCAGCGGGGGACTGGCACAGCGGCGTAACGGATGCCATACTTGCGAATCATTCTCATTTCGATCCGTGCGCGACCGCGCCTTTCCGCATGCACGCACACCACGAGCAACTGGGCACGCTGTACCGCGACCACCATCGGTGGCTGCAGGGCTGGCTGAGTGGCCGCGTGGGCAATCGCGATGTAGCCGATGACCTGACCCAGGACACGTTCGCGCGCCTGCTGCAGGGCCGCGATCTGGCCGCGCTGCGCGAGCCGCGCGCGTTCCTGACCACGGTGGCGCGCGGGCTGGCCGCCAACTGGTTCCGCCGCCAGGCACTGGAACGCGCCTACCTGGAGTACCTGGCGCAGTTCCCCGAACCGGTGCTGCCCTCGCTGGAGGAACAGGCGCTGGTGCGCGAAGCACTGCAGCAGATCGATGCGATGCTCGATGGCCTGCCGGCGATGGCGCGCCAGGTGTTCCTGCTGGCGCAGTTCGATGGCCTGCGCTACGAGGTCATCAGCGAGCAGCTGGGGCTGTCGCTGTCCACGGTGAAGCGGCACATGAAGCGCGCACTGATGGGCTGCCTGGCGCACGCCTGCTGAGCATGGCCGTGGATGCTGCAGGCCAGCGGGCGCTGTCGCCACGCGTACTGGAACAGGCCGCCGACTGGCTGATGCGCCTGCACGAGGACGGCAATGCCCTGCAGCGCGCGCAGTGGCAGCGCTGGCACGATGCCGACCCCGACCATGCGCGTGCCTGGCAGCGTGCGGAACGGTTGCTGGCACTGAGTGGCCAGGTGCCCCCTGCCCTCGCCCACGGCGCCCTGCAGCGCCCGGCGTCGCCAGGACGCCGCGCCGTGCTGCGCAGCATCGCCGCCCTGCTGGTCGCGCCGCTGGGTGGCTGGCTTGCGTGGCGCCTGTACGACGATGCCGCCTGGGATGCCAGCGTGCGTACCGCCGTGGGCGAACGCCGCCGCCACATGCTGGACGATGGCAGCGTGCTGCAGCTGGACACCGACACCGCCGTGGACATCGCCTTCGATGGCCAGCAGCGCCTGCTGCGGCTGCGGCGCGGCCAGGTGCTGGTGGAGACGGCGACCGATCCGCATCGGCCTGCGCGGCCGTTCCGGGTCGCTACGCCGCAGGGCATGCTGCAGGCACTCGGCACCCGCTTCAGCGTGCGCCTGTTCACCGAGGACGCGCTTCTAGTGGTGCAGCGGGGGGCAGTGCGCATTGACATCGGCACACTTCAGCGCCAGGTTGATGCCGGGCAGCAGCTGCGCTGGAGCCAGCAGTCGCTGCCCCCGCCACAGCCGGCCAGCGCCGGTGTGGACGCCTGGACCCACGGCATGCTGGTGGCCGATTCCCTGCCACTGCAGCAACTGGTGCAGGAACTGGGCCGCTATCACCGCCGTTGGCTGCGCGTGGACCCGGCCATCGCCGCCCTGCCCGTGTCCGGTGCCTACCCGCTGGATGACCTGGACCGCAGCCTGTCGATGATCGCGGCGACCTACGCCGTGCACGTCCAGCAGGGCCTGTGGACCCAGCTGCGACCCGCCGATACGCGCGGATGACACTTTTTCCCATTTCGGGGGGCAGAGGGAATGAAACCTCTTATCCCTCCCCTCTCCATGCCCATGAACTCCAATCGCCTGCGCGTGAGCCTGCTGGCCGCCGCCCTCGTTGCCACCCCCGTATTCGCCCAGACCGCAGCTGACGCGCCTGCGGCAGTACCCGCCACGGCCGCGCCGCTGGGCAACGCGTTGAGCAGCTTCGCCGCCGAACGCGGGGTTGCCCTGTCCTTCGACCCTGCACTGACCCGCGGCCGCCAGGCCGCACCTGCGGCGGCAGGGCTGGATGTGGACGCTGGCTTTGCCGCGCTGCTGCAGGGCAGCGGCCTGCGTGCGGTCCGCCGCGCCGATGGCAGCTACACGCTGCAGGCCGCCCCCGCGCCAGCGTCGACGGTGCGCCAGATGCGCCCGCTGCGGGTCGGCAGCGTTGCCTCGCGCGACTTCCTGTACGCCGAAGGCATGACCCTGGACCAGGACTACCTGCAGGGCTACGCCAAGGGCAACGGAGACCTGGGCTCCCTGCTGCGCATCAACCCCGCCGTGCAGTTCAGCAATACCGGCTGGAGCGCGCGCAACGGCGGTGAAATCCGCCCGGTGGACTTCTCCATCAACGGCGCGCCGTTCTACCAGAACCTGTTCCTCATCGACGGTGCGAACTTCAACAACGATCTCGACCCAGCCAGCAACGCAGCGCCCGGCCACAACGGCGATGCGTACTCGACCATCAACGTCCCCAGCGCCGCACAGGGCATCACCGTCGATCCGGACCTGCTGGAGAAGGTCACCATCTATGACAGCAACGTGCCTGCGGCGTACGGCGGTTTCACCGGCGGCGTGATCGATGCCACCAGCCGCACGGCCGGTGAAAGCCTGTCGGGCAAGGTGTGGTTCCGCATGGCCCGATCGGCGTGGAACGAGCTGATCATGAATCCCGGCCAGGCCGAGAATTACGAAGAGTCGGCCCAGCCGAGCTTCCAGCAGGAGTATGACAAGTACAAGTTGGGCGCGCGTCTGGAAGGGCGCACGCGCAATGGCATCGGACTGATCGGCACCGTCACCCGCACCCGCTCGGAGATCCCGCTGCGTGCCTACAGCGCCGGCAAGGTGAGCCCGACCGATGACTTCAAGCGCACGCAGGTACGCGAAACCACGGCGGCGAGTCTGGCGGCGGACTGGAACAACGGTGAAGGCCTGCAGCTGCGGGCAAACGTAAGCTACTCGCCCACCGACGACACCTACTTCGTGGTCAACACGCGCAATGCCTGGTTCAACCTCAAGTCCGGCGGCCCGGTGGTATCACTGCGCGCCGACTACGATACCGGCACGTGGTCGTTCGGCAACGCACTGACCTACAGCGACCTGGAAAGCTCGCGCAGCAGCGACTACGACTACTACAAACTCTGGGCCCGTTCAGAAGAGAAGGACTGGGGTGTCAACACCTACAGCCAGGAAGGCAGCTGGGGCAATGTCGACCAGCATGACCGCAAGATCGGCTACCGGTTTTCCGCCAGCCGCGAGCGCTTCCAGTGGGGCGCCACCGAACATCACCTGACCTTCGGTGCGGGCGTACAGCGACGCGATGCCGCCTATGAGCGGCTGAACGATCACTACAACTACCAGGCGCCGACGGCGACCACGAGCTGCATGTTGAGCACCGGCGTGGAAGACACCGACTCCTGCTCGCTGTCGCCGGTCTTCACGCGCACCTCGGCCCTGGTGGCCGGACAGGGGCAGTACTTCAGCAAGCTGGTGCTCTACCATGCAGGCGCTTTCAAGGTGTCCGGCACCGAGTGGGATGCCTACCTGCAGGATGACATCCGCATCGGCAATTTCAGCCTGCGCCCGGGCGTGCGCCTGGACCGCAATGATTTCTGGAAGGGCACCACGCTCTCGCCGCGCTTTGCCGCGTCGTGGGACATCGGCGGCACCGGCAACAGCGTGCTGAGCGTTGGCCGCAACCGCTACTATGGACGCAATTTCTTCACCTATCTGCTGAGCGAAGGCCGCGAAGCCCTGCAGGAAGAGCGCAACCGCACCAGCAGCGCCACCCCATGGGACAGCATCGTGGGCACGCGCGCGACCACAGCCAATCGCTTGGCCGACCTGGATACGCCGTACACCGATGAATGGTCGGTGGCGTGGCGCCAGCAGTTCGCCGGCCTGGACATCAACGTCAAGTACGTCGACCGCAGAAACCGTGGCGACATCGTCCGCAAGCGCATCACCGATTCCTACGACACGACCGTGTACAAGACGGCGCTGTACGAATATGCCAACGCGGGACGCAGCAGCAGCGGCACCTACACGCTTTCGGTATCGCCGCAGGAACCGCTGACGGTGTGGGGCACGCGGTCCACCGCGCAGCTGGCCCTTGACCACACCGAATCCAGGCGCAGCTACAACACCTATGAAGACGCCACCACCGCCACATTGATCGGCGACTTCTACGAGCTGGTCAGCTACCACGGCAACGCCATCCATCGCTACGATCTGCCTGCCCGCGACTACGTGCGCCCGTGGTCGGCGCGTCTGGCGACCCGCACCGAGATTCCTGCCGCCGGGCTGACCTGGTCCAACTTCTTCAGTTTCCGCGCAGGGTACGAGGGTCTGCTGAAGACGAGCCAGTACGAACAGCATGGCGATGACCTGCTGGTGGTCTATGAGGACGTGCGCAACCCCAGCGGCTGGACGTGGGACACGACCCTGCAGTACGCCTTTGCAGTACGGGCCAACCAGGAAGCCTACGTGCGGGTGGAAGTACAGAACGTACTCAACCGCAGCAACCGCATCACCGGCACCGCACCGACGACTACCTATTACGAACCCGGTCGCAGCTACTGGCTGGAACTGGGCTACTCGTTCTGAGTCTGCGGCCCGGCGGCAATCTGCCGGGCCATTGCCGATGAAACGTCCGCATCCCTTGCGCCTGGCCCTGCCCGTCGCTGCCCTGTTGCTGGGCGGCGCGGGCATGCCTGCGCCCGCGCAGGACACGCCCTGCCCCGAGGTGCTGCCCGCACGTCCGGAAAGCGCCTGCCTGCGCACGCTCTACAGCAGCCCCAGCACGCGCTGGCCCGCGCCGGAAGTCGAGCCCGGCGTGGCCTGGCAGGAACTGGCGCCGCTGCCGGCACCGGTGGATCCGGCGGACAATCCATCAACGCCGGCCAAGGTCGCGCTGGGGCGTCGGCTGTTCTTCGATCCGGTGTTGTCGAAGTCGCGGCAACTGGCCTGTGCCAGCTGCCACGACCCTGACCTGGGCTGGGCCGATGGCCGCCGGGTGTCATTCGGCCACGATCGCCAGGCCGGCCGTCGCAACGCACCGAGCGTGGCCGCCAGCGCACATGTGGCACCGCTGTTCTGGGATGGCCGCGCCGCCACGCTGGAAGACCAGGCGCTGCATCCCATCGCCGATCCCATCGAAATGGGTTTCACTACCCAGGGTGCCGTGCGCCGCCTGCGCCGTGACGCGTCCTACCGTCGTGATTTCAACGAGGTCTTCGCGCAGCCGCGCATCGACGCCGCCCAGCTCGGCCAGGCCATCGCCGCCTTCGAGCGCAGCCTGTCACCGCGCAGCAGCCGCTTTGATCGCTTCCTGCGTGGCAATGCGCGCGCACTGGACGATGCCCAGCTGCGTGGCCTGCACCTGTTCCGCACCCAGGCCGGCTGCATGAACTGCCACAACGGCGCGGCGCTGACCGACAACGGCTTCCACAACCTGGGCCTGCATTTCCACGGTCGCCCACGGCAGGACCTGGGCCGCTACGAAGTCACCGGCGATCCCGCCGACAGCGGCCGCTTCCGCACGCCCTCGCTGCGTGGCGTGGCCAACACGGCGCCCTACATGCACAACGGGTTGATCCCGCGCCTGTCGGGCGTGCTGGCGTTCTACAACGTGGGCGGCGCACGCCCGCGGGCACCGGCCTCGCTGCCACCGGGTGCGGCGCCGTTCCCGGAGCCTGATCCGCTGCTGCGGCCGCGCGGGCTGAGCCGCCAGGATCTGCAGGACATAGAAGCGTTCCTGCAGACCCTGTAACGGTGGTCAGCCGCCGGCGGGCGGCGCGGCAACCGGCTTCGACGGCAGCAATGGCGCCGCCGCCGCAACGGCTACCGGGCAACCGTAGGTACCGGCTACGTCCACATACAGGCTGTAGCGCTGGGTCGCGGCAACGCCCACGCGCCAGTCCGGGTTGAACAGGGGATTCGGCCCCGGTGCCAGGCCCATGTCCAACGGCAGGTTCAGTACTTCCCCGCCGATCATCACCGGTGTCGTGACCTCGATGTACTCGATGTCTTCGCTGCCTTCGGTGGTGATCACGTTCTTGCGCCGCACGGCTGACGCTGGCGGCCGGGAAGGCAGCACGCCACGCGCCTGGAAGGCGCCGTTGAAGCCGGTGTCCACCTTGACCAGCACGTTCTGCTTGCCGGCGCGGATCGGATAACGGACATCGTACGCATCACCCCACAGCGTCGACAGCGTGGCCATCCGCCGCGTGCACGGCACCGGGGTGGACGCGGCCTGGATCACCAGCGCGTCCTTGTTGATGCGCACCCGGCCCAGCGCGCGCAGCACGTCCAGACCGATGCGAGGCAGGTCGTCCTGGCCCAGCACCGCGAACGAGACATCGCGCACCGCCACGCCGCCGATGTCCAGCTCGACCGGTGCCGCCAGCGCATACAGCTGGCCGGGCTTGCCATCGACCGCCATGAAACCTTCGGTGAGCTTCAGCCCCAGCTCGGCCGCCAGCGCACGCCCGATGCGCGAGTGCGCCGCGCCGCTGTCCAGATGCACGCGCAGCTCGCGCTCACCGGCCGCAGCGCGCAGTTTCAAGCTGAGCGTCGGCAGTTCGTTGTTCAACTGCAGGGGCACACTGATGTCACTGCCAGGTGCCTGCGCCACCATGGCGTTGCGCGGCCAGGCGGTAAACCGCTCGAAATGCGGTTCGCTGATGCCGGCCAGATGGATGTCGCCCACCTGGCCTTTCAGCATCGGCCGGATATCACGCTCCAGCAGCGTACGAACCTGCAGCATCTGCGTTGCCCACCCGGCGATATCGCCCTGCAGGAGCAGATTGCCGGCCAGGGTGGCCGAACACAGGTACTCGACCCCTTTCACACTGTCGGCCGGTTCACTGGCCACGCCTTTCAGGCACTCCTGGGCCGCCAGGCTGGAGCGGTCCAGCTCACCGCGCACGCGGTAGAAACCGGCCTGGCCCAGCTTGCCTTTCACCCCCGGCATCCTGCCCAAGGTCTGAAGTCTGCCCAGTTCGGCAAGGCGCACGCCGCGGGTGTAGCCATAGGGGTCGTTCAATTCGCCATCGCGCGTGTCCACGGTCGCAGCCGATGCCACTGCCGTGGCGAACAACGCACTCACTCCCAACCACACTGGATGCATCGAGGTTACTCCTGTCTACCCGATCCCGACCCTACCACGCTGGCGATGACATCTTCCGCTGTGGCGATCAGCCGCGTGTGATCGAACTGCGGATCGCGCGCAGTTGCTGCTTCACCGCACGCTCCTGCGTGGCATCCATGCGCAGCAGGGCCTTCTGCCCCACCGATCGCGACTGCAGATCGGGATCGGCGAAGCGATAGCGGCCACGCTCATCACGTGCCACCGCGATCGGCCGCGCCGGTTCCGGGGTTTCCAGCAGATGATCGATCACCGCCACCAGGCGGTCGTTGAAGTAGCCCTGCGGCCGCCCGAGGTCGACGTAGGCCTGCTGGATGAGCGGATAGAAGCGCTTGTACGCCGTGCCCGCGGCAGCGGGGTCAAGCGCGGTGAACGCCTGCACATAGGGCGCGTAGCGCGCCGCGTTGCCTGCGGCGATCTGCTCGCCGTTCTCGCCGGCTTCCACCTGCAGGCCGCCGGGCAGCGGCCGCGTGGCCAGGGCCGACGGCGGCACGCTGGTCTTGTCCAGGTTGTCGACGTGAGTGACCAGGCGTTGGATCAGGTGGTCACGCAGCAGCAGCGCCAGTCCACTTTCGCCCTGGAACAGGCCACTCAGCGCGGTCCATGCTGCGGTATCGCTGTCTTCCATCTTCGGCAATGCCGGATCGGCAGCGGCGTCGGTGTCCAGCGGATGCTGGATGGCCGGTGTCGTGGCGGCCGGTTCAGCGGCCGGTGCCGGCGGTGGCGCAGCGGCCGACGGTTGTGCAGCCTGGGTTGGCACCTCCACGCGATCGGCCAGACCCTGCCACTGATCGCGGAACAACCACGCGCCCGCACCGCCCACCACCACCACACCCAGTACCCAGGGCCACACCGCCTTTCCACTTTTCTGCATGACGCAGTACCTCGCTTTTCACGTGCACGACCCGAGTATGACCCGCTTCACTGCAGGCGGTTCCCCCGCTGTTTGGCCTGCGTTGTGCTTGGCATGAACGCCATGCTCACGCCTGCTTTGCGTGCGACCCGCGAGGCTGCAGGAAATTCTTCGCGGAGATCGACATGCACTACGCGCTGTATTACTGGACCGGCATCCAGGGCCGTGGCGAGTTCGTGCGGCTGGCACTGGAAGATGCTGGTGCCGCGTACGAGGACATGGCACGCATCCATGGCGATGCAGTGATGGAGCCGTTCCTGCAGGGTCAGACCGAAGGCGGCCAACCCTTCGCACCTCCGTTCCTGAAAGCCGGACGCCAGGTAATCGCACAGGTCGCGGCGATCCTGGATTTCCTCGGCCCGACGCTGGATCTGGTGCCGCAGGCTGCTTCACGGCGGATGCAGGCCCTGCAGCTGCAGTTGACCATCGCCGATCTGGTGGCGGAAGTAC
Source organism: Stenotrophomonas sp. ESTM1D_MKCIP4_1 (assembly GCF_003086895.1). NCBI lineage: Bacteria > Pseudomonadati > Pseudomonadota > Gammaproteobacteria > Lysobacterales > Lysobacteraceae > Stenotrophomonas > Stenotrophomonas sp. ESTM1D_MKCIP4_1. The sequence continues at coordinate 3,387,491 of NZ_CP026004.1, forward strand.
ACGACACCCACCATCCGATTGCCGCATCGAAGTACTACGAAGACCAGAAGGCCGAGGCCAAGGCGCGCGCCACGGCGATGCGCAGCGAGCGCCTGCCGAAGTTCCTTGGCTATTTCGAACAGGTGATCGAGGCCAATGGTGGCCGCCACCCACTGCGCGAGCATTCCTATGTGGATCTCTCGCTGTTCCAGCTGCTGAACGGGCTGGATTACATGTTCCCGAAGCGGATGCAGGCCTTGTCGCCCACCCTGCCCCTGCTGCGGGCGCTGCAGGAGCGGGTGTCGAAGCGGCCGAACATCGCCGCGTACCTGGCCTCGGAGCGGCGGCTGGCGTTCAACACCAACGGCATCTTCCGCCATTACCCCGAGCTGGACGCAGAAAGGTAGTGCCGGCCGCTGGCCGGCAATCCCCTTGAACCCGACGCAGGTTGCAGATGCCGGCCAGCGGCCGGCACTACCTCGGAGCGTGGTTAATCAACCAACGGCTTCACCGGCTGCTTCTGCAGTGACAGCAGCCCCAGCAGCACGGCCAGCGCCACGTAGGCACCCGCAAACTGCCAGCTGATGATGCGCGCCAGGCCCTGCAGATCCCACGGCAGGTAGATGCCACCGCGCGGGTCCACCGAGTGGATCAGGCCGAACAGGGTCAGGCCGGCTGCCACCAGCAGGAAACCGCAGGCGCGGCGCAGTCGGCCGTCCACCATTGCCGAAACCGTGGCGATCCACAGCATCGACGTGATGATGAAGCCGTTGCCCAGCGCGAAGATCACCGCCAGTTCCGGCAGGCCATGGCCATCCACCTGGGTCAGCAGCGCGCCCATCTGCTCGGCCGGTATCCAGCCCGGCGCCTTGATCGCCAGCAGGTAGGCCGCCGAGGGCAGGAAGCCCAGCACCATCGCACCGGCATGCTGGCGCGGGGTGGCCTGGAATGCCTGGGTGGTGATGTCGATGGACACGTACACGATGATCGGTGCCAGCACGGCCAGCGGCAGCCACTGCACCAGGCCGGAAATGATGCCGAGCATGCCGCCGATGCCGACGAACAGGCCGGTCAGCAGCGTGTAGCCGCTGCGTGCGCCCATGTGCTTGTACGCGGGCTGGCCGATGTAGGGCGTGGTCTGCGCAACACCGCCGCAGACACCGGCCACCAGCGTGGCCACCGCTTCCACCAGCAGGATGTCGCGGGTGCGGTAGTCATCGCCTGCCGCACGTGCGCTCTCGGACACGTTGATGCCACCGACCACCATCAGCAGGCCGAACGGCAGCAGCAGCGGCAGGTAGGTCATCGCCGTGGGCAGGCCATCGATGAAGCCCAGCGTGGGCAGCGGCAGTACCACCTGCGGCGGCACCCAAGCCGGAATGGCGAAGCCCGGCACACCCAGGCCGGCCAGGCCCAGCCCGTAATACAGCACGGTACCGAACACGAAGGCCAGCAGCACGCCCGGGCCACGAATCGGCAGCTTGCCCTTGGCGATCAGCACGTACAGCAGCAGGCCCAGCGTGGTGAAGCCGACCAGCGGCGAACGCAGCGTTTCCAGCAGCGGCAGCAGGCCCATCAGCACCAGTGCGATGCCGGCGATGGAGCCCAGCAGCGCGGCACGCGGCAGCGCGCGCGTCACCGCTTCGCCAAAGAAGGACAGGATCAGCTTCAACACGCCCATGATGACCAGCGCGGCCATGCCCAGCTGCCAGGTGGCGATGGCTGCCGCGTGCGGGTCCATGCCCTGCTGCTTGAACGCCGCAAACGCAGGGCCGAGCACCAGCAGGGCCATGCCGATGCTGGTCGGTGCGTCCAGGCCCAGCGGCATGGCGGTGACATCGTCGCGGCCGGTGCGTGCCGCCAGGCGGCGCGCCATCAGGGTGTACAGCAGGTTGCCGACCAGCACGCCGAAGGCGGTACCCGGGAACATGCGGCCAAAGACCACGTCGGCGGGGAACTGGAAAATGCCGATGAGGGCCATGGCGATGAAGCCAAGGATGGAGAGGTTGTCGACGACCAGGCCGAAGAAGCCATTGAAGTCGCCAGCGACGAACCAGCGGCGTGACGCGGCGGGAGCGGGAGCGGACATGGAAGGGGCGGTGGGGGTGGGGACCGCCGATGGTAGGCCCAGCGGGGCCTGGGCGCCAATTCCCGGGTGGAATGATGGGTTCCAGCCAACGGGGGTGCCCCTCGTGTCTGGGTTGGTCGTCGGAGCGGGATCCGCGGCTGGGCCGGGCGGGTAGGCCGCGCAGGGGACGCTGCAAGTACGTCCCTGTAAGCTCGGTCGCCGCATCCATGCGGCTCACGCCCCTGCGCAACCTACCCGCCCGGCCCCTCCTGGTTTCCTGCGCGCGGCAGCCACGGAAGAGAATCAAAAGATCAAAAGCAAGAGCCGGTCGCTGCGCTCGGTCATCCACGCATGGCGTGGATCTACTGGTGAAACCGGGATCGGGTAGATCCACGCCATGCGTGGATGAATCTCGCAGATATCGAAATCACTCCGGGGTCGGAGCCCGTTGCGCAGCAACGGGATCCGACCCCATGCCGTTTCAACAGCTCGCGGCCAACTGTCGAAGGCGGGGTGGGTCCGGTTGCGGGGGTGTCCGCGGCATGGATGCCGCGGCCAAGGCTACAAGGATGTACTTGCGCCGTCCCCCGCAACCGGACCCACCCCGCCATCGCTCAGGAAACCGGCTTCCGCTTTGGCTCTGGCCTCTGCGGGTGCAGGGCGCAGCCCTGCCCTCACTTCTTCAGGAAGTTGTCCACCAGCAGATGCTTCACGTCGTCGAAGCGGCCGTTCAACACCGCCTTGGCCGCATACAGCGCCGTGCCGGCCACCTGCTTGGCTTCGATCTGCGGCGGCATCACCAGCTCGGCGCGGCTGGTATGCACGTCCAGCAGCGCCGGACCGCGCTGGGACAGGAAATCCAGCACCGCCTCTTCCAGATCCTCGCTGCGGGTCACCGTGCGGCCGTGGAAACCGATCACCTCGGCAAGCCGGCCGAAGTCGGGATTCTTCAGGTCGGTGTAGTTGTCCAGCAGCCCTTCCACCTTCTGCTCCAGCTCGACGAAGTTCAGCGAGCCGTTGTTGAAGACCACGACCTTGATGGGCAGGTTTTCCTGCACGGCCGTCAGCAGATCGCCCAGCAGCATCGCCAGGCCACCATCACCGGACAGGGAAATCACCTGGCGGCTGGGGAACGCTTTCTGCAGGCCCAGCGCCTGCGGCATCGCATTGGCCATCGTCCCGTGCAGCAGGCTGGTCAAGGTGCGGCGGCGGCCATTCACGCGGATATGGCGCAGTACCCAGACCATCGGCGAGCCACCGTCGGCGGTGAACAGCGCATCGTCGCTGGCATGACGGGACAGCAGCGCAGTGAGGTGCTGCGGGTGGATCAGTTCGCCCTCGCCGGCCTGCTCTTCCTGCTCGCGCTTCTGCAGGGCCTTGTCGCGGCGCGCGATGCACTCGTCCAGGAACGTACTGTCTTCGCGGGGCGGCAGCAGCGGCAGCAGCGCATCGAGGGTGGGCGCAATGTCACCCACCAAGCCCAGATCCACAGGATGGCGGCGCCCCAGGTGGCTGCCATCACGATCGACCTGGATGATGGTGGCCTTGTCCGGGTAGAACTGGCCCCAGGCAAAATCGGCACCGAGCAGCAGCAGGGTGTCGCACGCCATCAGCGTGTGGAAACCCGATTCGATGCCGAAGATGCCGGTCATGCCCATGTTGTAGGGGTTGTCCGGTTCGACGAAATCCTTCGCGCGCGACGTGTGGGCCACGGGCGCCTGCAATCGACGCGCCAGTTCAAGCAGCTGTGCGTGCGCGCCCTGGCAACCGGCGCCGGCATAGATACCGATACGCTTGCCCTGCCCCAGCAGTTCGGCGATGCGCTGCAGTTCGGCATCGGCCGGGCGCAGCACCGGCTGAGTGTAGTGCACCGAGAACGGCACATCGTGCTTCACCTCGGCTTCGCTGATATCCGCCGGCAGGATCACCACTGCCACGCCACGTCGGCTGATGGCCGCCTGGCACGCCAGCGCCACCACGCGGCGGGCCTGTTCCGGGCTGTGCACCTGCTCGCAGAACACGCTGCAGCTGGCGTAGACCGACTTGAAATCCACTTCCTGCGGGAACTCCATGCCCAGTTCACTGGTGACGATCTGGCTGGCGATCAGCACCAGCGGCGCGCGGTTGCGGTTGCTTTCAAAGATGCCATTGATGAAGTGCAGGCCACCCGGTCCACAGGAACCGGCGCACGCCGTGAGCTGGCCGCTCACCAATGAATCGGCACCAGCGGCGAAGGCGGCCACTTCCTCGTGCCGCACATGCACCCAGTCGATGTCACTACGGTGCATCGCATCGGTCACGTGGTTCAAGGTGTCGCCCACGATGCCGTAACAGCGCCGTACGCCGGCCTGCTGCAGGGTTTCAACAACGATCTCGGCAACGCGCTTGCTCATGGGAAAAGCCTTGCTTGGGGGGATGACCCCGAGGCTAGACCCGGCAAAGTGACGCTTCCGTGGGCATGGGCACGCTGCGCCCCATACATCGGTATAGGGCGCGCACGGTGTTCAGTTCACGTTGATCCAGCCCAGCACCGCGCCATGCGTTGCATTCTGGTAGCGCACCTGCACCCAGCCGTCGGCTGCATCGCGCAGTTCCACGCGATCGCCCTGCACCAGGTAACGCGAGGTGCGGGCCGCGCCCGGCCGCTGGAACAGGAACAGACGTGCCGGCCGCACGGTGGCCTGGATGCCCTGCACGGGGGCAGGGCCCGAGGGCGCGGCCAGACCATCGCCGATGGCACTGTCCAGCACGCGGCCCTGCGCATCGTAAGTGCGCCACACCGCCAGCGGTCCCCCTTCGCGGCTCTTGTCGACATCCAGCGCCGCATCGAAGGCATCGCCCAGCTGCAGCACATCCTCCGCACGGTACAGATAGAGCGTCTGGCCCGCGAACCGATACAGATCGGTGTACCACATCGGACCGCTGCGGCAGCTGCTGCTCAGTGTGCGCGTGGCGGCGTCGACGGTGAGGCCCATCAGGCTGCCGCAGTTGTCGCGCCCGTGGGTATCGGCCTCCAGCGCGCGGAATCCGCCGCTGGCCGCATCGAAGCGATAGACCGCCACTGCTTCGTTGACCATGCCGACCGACGCGCGCGCCACCAGTTCGGGGCGCCCATCGAAATCAATGTCTTCGGCTGACAACCGCGAGTTGCCATCGGCATCTGCGGCGCCCGGCAGTTCCAGGCGCCGGCCCCACGGCGAGACACGCACGGCAATGCTGCCGCCCTCCATCACCTCGGCCTGCACCTGTACGCCCGGTGCCGGCGCAAAGCGCAGCGGACCCTCCGACTGCTCGGCCGCCTGCGCACCCGGCACCAGCAGGCCTGCCAGCAGCAGGCCCCACATCGCATCCCTGTGTTTCATCATTGCCGCCTGTGGCGCCGCCCTGGCGCCTTCAGGTCAGAACGATACGTCAACCGCCTGCCGCGACCACAACACGGACTGGTGCCTGGTCTGCTGCTTCCACGCCAAGCGGATGGCTTCAATGTCGGCGCGGCGCTGCGGGCTGTCCTCGTGCAGCACCACCAGCACCTTGGTGCGCAGGCGGTTGGGCGAGGCATCACCACGGAACAGCCACTGGCCGTACGCATCGAACACGGTCAGGCCATCGGGAAAGCGCGGGGTCACTTCCTTGTCCAGGAACGCGCGCCACTGCGCCTCGCTGATGGTGTCCGCCTGCGGACGATCGCCCGCGCCCTGCTCTTCGCCCACGCCGAAGTACAGCTCGCTGCGCACCCAGCCCGTGCCATTGGACGGCCGCGCGGCATCGCCCTGCATCTCGGCGGTGGTGGCATAGGCGCCGGGCGCCTTGGAGGACAGGCTGGCGCAGCCGCTGGTGGCCAGCAGCACGGCGAAGATCAGGCCAAGGTGTTTCATGGGGGACAGCACTCCGGGGAAGGGGGAAAAGCACGACGAAGGGGCACGGAGGGTACACCTGCGTTTCGGTTGCGGTTGCAACCAATCGCTCATGCCACACGGGCATCAGCTGATGCGATCAGAAGCGGGGCTTGCGTCACACCCCCTCCTCACGCCAAGATAATATATCGCTTCATCCGGATGGATGTAAGTGAAACCATTCCTCCCCCTTCCCTTCCCCACGTCGTTGTTGCTGGAGTCCGCATGTCCCCCCGCCTGTCTGCGTCGCCGCTTGGCCTCGCCATCGCGCTCGCCCTGTCCCCCACCCTGGCCTCTGCCCAGGATGCGGCCACCAACCTGGACACGGTGATCGTCACCGGCACCCGCGCCGCCGACCGTACCGTGCTCGAATCCACCTCGCCGGTGGACGTGCTCACCGCCGAGGACATCCGCAAGGCCGGCGTGGTCAACGGCGAACTGGGCAGCGCGCTGCAGGCCCTGCTGCCGTCCTTCAATTTCCCGCGCCAGTCCAACTCCGGCGGCGCCGACCACGTGCGTGCCGCCCAGCTGCGCGGCCTGTCGCCGGACCAGGTGCTGGTGCTGGTGAACGGCAAGCGCCGCCACCACACCGCGCTGGTCAACACCGACAGCAAGATCGGCAAGGGCACCACCCCGGTCGACTTCAACTCGATTCCGGTCAGCGCCATCAAGCGCATCGAAGTGCTGCGTGATGGCGCCGGTGCGCTGTACGGTTCCGATGCGGTGGCCGGCGTCATCAACGTGATCCTGGACAACGGCGGCGACGGCGGCGAGATCGAAGCCAGCTACGGCGCCAACCACACCGACCTTAAACCGATCGGCCGCACCCTCACCGATGGCCAGACCGGCAACATCAGCGCCAAGGTCGGTACCTCGCTGGGCGAGGAGGGGGGCTTCCTGCGCGTGGGCCTGGAATACAAGAAGCGCAACGGCACCAACCGCGCCGGCTATGACCTGATCCCGCCGTGGGACCAGACCGAAGCCAACCTGGCACTGCAGGGCAAGCGCAACTACGTGCTGGGCGATGGCGCCAGCAAGGACATCAACCTGTGGCTGAACACCGAGATTCCGGTGGGCAGGACCTCCACGTTCTACGCGTTCGGCACCTTCAACCAGCGTGACACCGAAGGCGCCAACTACTTCCGCTACCCCGACAGCGACGCCAACTGGAAGGAGGTCTACCCGAACGGTTACCGCCCGATTTCCGAAGGCGAGAACCGCGATGTGCAGACCGTGGCCGGCGTGCGCGGCCAGTGGGGTGAGTGGAGCTATGACGGCAGCGTGGATTACGGCCAGAACGACTTCACCTACCGCCTGCGCGATTCGCTCAATGCCTCGCTGGGGCCGACCAGCCCGACGCGTTTCAAGACCGCCGATTACCAGTACGCGCAGACCGTGGGCAATCTCGACCTGAGCCGCGTGTTCTCGCAGAGCGACAGCATCACCCACACCCTGGGCCTGGGTGCGGAAGTGCGCCACGAGCGCTACGAAACGCGCCCAGGCGATCCGTCCAGCTACGCTGCTGGCCCGTACACCGACCGCCCGACCGGTTCGCAGGCCGGCGGCGGCCTGACCCCGCAGGATGCCACCTCGCTGGCCCGTGATGTGGCCAGTGCCTATGCCAGCCTCGCCAGCCAGTTCGGCGACCACTTCTCCACCGACCTGGCCGCGCGCTACGAGCACAGCGATGATTTCGGCGGTGAACTGACCGGCAAGCTCGGCCTGCGGTATGAGTTCACCCCGGCCTTCGCTCTGCGCGGTGCCATCTCCAACAACTTCCGTGCGCCGTCGCTGGCGCAGATCGGCTACGAATCCACGTCGACCGGCTACAACGCCGCCGGCCAGCTGGTGCAGGGCCGCCTGCTGTCGGTCAACAACCCGATTGCCCGCGGCCTGGGCGCGCAGGATCTGAAGCCGGAGAAGTCGCTCAACACCTCGTTGGGCTTCACCAGCCGCATCGGTGAGCACTTCGACCTGTCACTGGACTTCTTCCAGATTGACATCGACGACCGTATCGCGCTGTCGGAAAGCATCACCGGTGATGCACTGACCGACTTCGTGGCCGCCAACTACGGGGTCACCGGCCTGCAGAGCGCCAGCTTCTTCGTCAACGCGGCCGACACCCGCACCCGTGGCGCGGAACTGGTGACCAACTGGCGCCAAGCACTGGGCGATGGCCAGCTGCTGCTGACCGGCACCTACGCCTACACCAAGACCACCCTGAAGAACGTGCTGGCCACCCCGGCCCAGCTGCAGGCGCTGGATGCGGATTACGTGCTGTTCGGCATCGAAGAAACCAACACGCTGACCGACGCCACCCCGCGCAGCCGTGCCGGCTTCTCGGCCGCCTGGAGCAACGACCACTGGTCGCTGAGCAGCCGGGTGAACCGCTACGGCAGCGCTACCCGCGTCTTCAACTTCGGCGATGGCTACATTCCGCGCCAGACCTACCAGGCGGAGTGGCAGCTGGATGCGGAAGTGGAGTACCGCTTCAACACGCAGTGGAGCGTCGCCATCGGTGGGCAGAACCTGACGGACAACTATCCGGACAAGTCCAACGACGATATCTACTACTACGGCAACCTGCCCTACGACGTGCTGTCGCCCATCGGCAGCAACGGCGCGTACTACTACGGTCGCGTGCGTTATTCGTTCTGATCTGCAACCGGCCGGCCCATCGATGTGATGGGCCGGCCGGGGTAGAGTCGACCGTTGGTCGACTGCTCAGAATCCCGCGCTGCGCGCGGTAGTCGACCAACGGTCGACTCTACCCTGTCGTGGTTTCCCAGCGGCACCATCCAATTCGTAGCCTCGCCTCGACCTGCCCTACACGCTGCCGCTGGCAAGCTGGCCGGCATGGCTGAACCGCTCCCCCTGCGTCCGCCACCGCCATTGCTGGACGACGCCTGTGCGTTGTTCCTCGATGTCGACGGCACCCTCATAGAATTCGCTGCGCGCCCGGACGCCGTGCAGCTCCTGCCGGATGTGCGTGAAGCCATCGGCCGTGTCAGTGACCGCCTTGAAGGTGCGGTCGCCCTCGTCAGTGGACGTCCCCTTGAACAGCTGGACCAGCTGTTCGCCCCCCTGCAACTGCCGGCTGCCGGCCTGCACGGCCACGAACTCCGCGGCCAGGACGGGCGCGTGCTGCGGGAAGAACAGGACGACGACACCGCCGAATGGCTGCACGCCCTGCACCAGCAGGCCATGCGCTTCGCCCACGGCTACCCCGGCGTGCTGGTGGAAGAAAAAGGCGCCGGCCTGGCCCTGCACTGGCGCGGCGCACCGCATGCCGCCAGCGACGTCCGGGCCTTCGCCGAACGCCATGCGCGCGGCCGCCCCGGCTACCGACTGCAGCCCGGTGACCACGTGGTCGAGTTCGTGCCCGTGGGCACCGACAAGGGCCGTGCCGTGCGCCGGTTGATGCAGTACCTGCCCTTCCGCGGCCGACTGCCCGTCTTCCTGGGCGATGACCTGACCGATGAATTCGGCTTCGAGGCCGCCAACGGCCAGCATGGCTGGAGCGTGCTGATCGGCGAACGGGAGCCCAGCGCGGCCGTGTTCGCGCTGCCTGACATACGCAGCGTGCACGCATGGCTGCGCGAGAATGCGTATTGACCCGGCCACCCCCACGGCCGCAACCGAGATGTACCGCGTGATGACCCAACCCGATCTTGATCTGGGCGTGGTCGGCAACGGCAGCTTCGGCGCCCTGGTCGACAAACATGCCCGCGTTGTCTGGAGCTGCCTGCCCACCTTCGACGGCGATCCCACCTTCTGCGCCCTGCTGGGGCCCAACCAGCAGACCGGCGGCGACTTCGCCATCGAGCTGGAGGATTTCGCCAGCAGCGAGCAGGAGTACCTGACCAACACCGCGATCCTGCGCACCGTGCTGCACGACCACCACGGCGGTTCGCTGGAAATCCTCGACTTCGCCCCACGCTGGCGCCAGAACGACCGCTTCTATCGCCCGGTCAGCCTGATCCGCCAGGTACGGCCACTGACCGGCAGCCCGCGCATCACCGTGCTGGCGCGCCCGCTGGCCGACTGGGGCGCACGCGTGCCCGAATCGACCTGGGGCAGCAACCACGTGCGCTGGATCCTGCCCGAGCATGTGCTGCGGCTGACCACCGACGTGCCCGTGCGCATGGTGCGCGATGGCCTGCCGTTCGTGCTCAACCACCCCATTCATCTGATCCTGGGGGTGGACGAATCGCTCAACCGCTCCATCAGCGGCTACGTGCAGGAAGCCTTCCAGCGCACCCGCGATTACTGGCGCGAGTGGGTGCGCTACCTGTCCATTCCGCTGGAATGGCAGGATGCGGTCATCCGCAGTGCGATCACCCTGAAGCTGTGCCAGTACGAGGACAGCGGCGCGATCATCGCGGCGATGACCACCTCCATTCCCGAGGCGCCCGGCAGCGTGCGCAACTGGGATTACCGCTACTGCTGGCTGCGCGATGCGGCCTTCGTGGTGCGCGCGTTGAACCGCCTCGGTGCCACCCGCACCATGGAGCAGTTCCTCGGCTACATCTTCAACCTGGCAACCACCGACGGCACGCTGCAGCCGCTGTACGGCATCGGCTTCGAGGCCAAGCTGGACGAGAACGAAGTGCCCAGCCTGTCCGGCTACCGCGGCATGGGCCCGGTGCGCCGCGGCAACCTGGCCTGGGTACAGCGCCAGCACGATGTCTACGGCAGCGTGGTGCTGGCCTCCACCCAGCTGTTCTTCGACCGCCGCCTGCAGGATCCGGGCGATGCACACACCTTCGCGCGACTGGAACCGCTGGGCGAGCAGGCCTTCGCCCTGCACGACGTGCCCGATGCCGGCCTGTGGGAATTCCGTGGGCGCACCGAAGTGCATACCTACACCAGCGCCATGTGCTGGGCCGCCTGCGACCGCCTGTGCAAGATCGCGGTGCGGCTGAAGCGCGACGACCGTGCGAACTACTGGCGCGAGCGTGCCGACAGCATCCATGCGCGCATCATGGCCGATGCCTGGAGCGATGAACTGGGCCATTTCACCGATACGTTCAATGGCCACCGGCTGGATGCCTCGCTGCTGCTGCTGGCCGACATCGGCTTCATCGATGCGCTGGATGCCCGCTTCGTCGCTACCGTCGAGGCCATCGGCCGCGATCTGAAGCATGGCAATTCGCTGTACCGTTACATCGCCCCGGATGATTTCGGCGAACCGGAAACCAGCTTCACCATCTGCACCTTCTGGTACATCGATGCACTGGCCGCGATCGGCCGCATGGATGAAGCGCGCGAGATGTTCGAGCTGCTGTTGAAGCAGCGCAACCACCTGGGCCTGCTCTCGGAAGACCTGGCCTTCGATGGTGGCGAAGCGTGGGGCAACTTCCCGCAGACCTATTCGCACGTCGGCCTGATCACCGCGGCCATGCGCCTGTCGCGTTCCTGGCAGGAGGCATCGTGAGCCGCTTGGTTGTTGTATCCAACCGGGTCGCCGTGCCGGGCGAAAGCCGCGCCGGAGGCCTGGCCGTCGGCCTGCTGGCCGCGCTGAAGGAGCGCGGCGGCATGTGGTTCGGCTGGAGCGGCAAGAACGCGAAAGATGCCAGCGGCACGCTGCACCAGCAGAAGGAAGGTGACATCGAGTACGTCACCATGGACCTGGCCAAGCGCGATGTGGATGGCTACTACAACGGCTTCTCCAACCGCACGCTGTGGCCGCTGCTGCACTTCCGCCTGGACCTGGTCGACTACGACCGCGGCACCCGCGAGACCTACCACAAGGTCAATGCGCTGTTCGCCGACAAGCTCGCGCCACTGCTGCGCGAGGATGACATCGTCTGGATCCACGATTACCACCTGATTCCGCTGGGCGCGATGCTGCGCGAGCGCGGCATCGGCTGCAGGATCGGCTTCTTCCTGCATATCCCGATGCCGTCGGCCGACCTGCTGCAGGCCATGCCGGACCATCTGCGGCTGTTCTCGGCGCTCTATGCCTACGACCTCGTCGGCTTCCAGACCCAGCGCGACGCCGACCGTTTCCAGACCTACCTGCGCCTGTTCGGCGGTGGCCGCGTACTGGAAGACGGCCGGCTGGAAGCACCGGGCGGCCGCCGCTTCCGCGCGGCCGCCTTCCCGATCGGCATTGATACCGGACTCATCGCCCGCCAGGCGGCCACCGCCGCCAGCAAGGCGTCGGTGAAGGACCTGCGCAGCAGCCTGCGCAACCGCCAGCTGGCCATCGGCGTGGACCGCCTGGATTACTCCAAAGGCCTGCCCGAGCGCTTCCTTGGCTTTGAACGCTACCTGGAACGTCACCCCGACCAGCGCGGTTCCCTCACCTACCTGCAGATCGCCCCGGTATCACGTGGCGACGTGACCGAATACCGGCAGCTGCGCAGCCAGCTCGAGCAGATCGCCGGGCACATCAACGGCGGCCACGCCGAGCCCGACTGGACGCCGCTGCGCTACGTCAACCAGAACTTCACCCACGCCACGCTCACCGGCTTCTACCGCGCCGCAGCGGTGGGCCTGGTGACTCCGCTGCGCGATGGCATGAATCTGGTGGCCAAGGAATACGTGGCCTCGCAGGACCCTGAGGATCCTGGCGTGCTGGTGCTGTCCCTGCTGGCCGGCGCGGCCGACGAACTGAAGCAGGCGCTGCTGGTGAACCCGCACGACCTGGACGGCGTGGCCGATGCCATCGCCACCGCGGCGACCATGTCGCTGCGCCGACGCCAGGAACGCTGGCACGCGATGATGGACCACCTGCGCACCTACGACATCAACCACTGGCGCCGCAGTTATCTTGAGGCGCTTGAAGCGTAATTCCCCATTCACCTGCAACCTGACTGTGCATGCCGGGCGATTGCCCGGCTTTTTTTTGCACGCGCGGATCACCGCGCTGCGCCCTGCAGATTTGTCGTTTTCAGCACTATCGCAGTGCGCAGGATGCCGTCCATGCAACCCAGGTGAGCTGCGGCATCTGATGTCGCAATCAACCCGCTTTTTTCCGGAAGCCGCTTGCCCCAAGGCGTGCGCTCATCGCTGCGCCTCATCGAGATGCATCCATGGGCAAACGAAAGCCGAAGCAGCCCCGACATTTCATTTGTCGTTGACGCGATTTCCCCAGAGTGGCGCCCCCGAGGCCATCGCCCGCAGTTACCACACGTGCGCCTCGACGTACATCACATTTCTGGGAATTCTGCATGAGCGCTTACGACCGTTTCGTTGAAGAGGCTGCCACCCACCTGGAACTGGGGCATCGCTCCCGCTGGGTGATCGACGTACTTTCCGCATGGGTCACGTCCCATCCCGGTGGCCTGGACGGTCTGCAGCAGCGGTTCGAGGCGACAGGCCTGGCCGCACGCTTCCATTCCTGGCGGCACACCGGGCAGCTGCGCCAGCCCATCATTGCCAGCGAACTGGAACGTGCGTTGGGGACGCACACCCTGGCCCTGCTCGCCCATCGCTGCGGCATGTCAGCCGGCGCGTTCCGGGTGGTGGTCTGCCAGCTGCTGCCTGGCGTGATTGCCCTGGTGTCGACTGCCGCGGGGCCCTACCGCATGCCGGCAGCGCGGTCTGGCGGTGGCGTTGCGCCAGCCTGGCGCCGGCGGATGTCCGGCGCAGTGCCATCGCACGCCACGTACGGCATGGCCCTGCGCAGCCTGCTGTGGATCCTGGCCGCCCTCACCGTGCTCACCCTCACCACTTGGGTGCTGCTCAAGGCACGCACGCCGCTGTGGACGACGCAGGAGCTTTCCTACGATCACGCATCGCGTGTGTTCCTGCAGCAGGATGGCGAGCGGGTCCAGGTGCAGGGCAGCCTGCCCAGTGAATCCGACCGCAGGCGCCTGTGGAATGCCCTCAAGGCCATCCACGGCCAGCAGAACCTCAGCGGCGGCATCGCGCTCAACCCACGCGCGCAGCCGCCGCGCTGGCTGGACAGGCTGGTGAGCGATCTGCCGCACCTGCAGGGGGATGGCCTGCGCCTGGAGTTCGATGGACCGCAGCTGCGCATCGACACCACGGCCTTGGCCGACGCACAGCGACAGGCGATATCGCAGCGCCTGCGCCAGGATTTTCCTGCGTTGCAGATGCGCGGGCTGTGGGGGCCGGGGCTTGCCGCATTGGCGCAGCTGCCAGCCGATGCCGGCCACGCCGACCGCATGGCCGCGCTCAACCTCACGCGCCTGAAATTCCATCCAGGTTCGTCAGAGCTGACGGGTGATTCCTACGAGACGCTGGATGCGGTGGCTGCGACGCTGCGCAGCGCGACAGCCGGCACGCGGGTGGAAGTCGCGGCCCATACCGACAGCCACGGCGACGCCCGTTCCAACCAGCAGTTGAGCCAGCGGCAGGCCGATGCCGTGGTGCAGGCGCTGCAGGAACGCGGCGCACCTGCCGTGCTGGTGCCCGTGGGCTACGGCCAGGACCAGCCCATCGCCGACAACCGCAGCGATGCGGGGCGCGCACGCAACCGGCGCATCGCCTACCAGCTGCTGGAATGAGCCACCGCCGACTGTAGAGTCGAGCACGGCTCGACTCTACAAAAAACCGGCGGCCTTCAATCCAGGAACCTGGCCGCCTGTTCCGGGGTCGGCAGGTAGCAGGCGTCATGCCGGCCGAACCAGCGATAACGGTTGCGCGCCAGAGCGCGGTACGCCACGTCGCGCACACGGCGCGGCAGCACGCGCAGCAGGCCCGCCACGCGCCACACGCCGCCCAGACCCGTCAGCACGCGCAGGATCGCGTCCGTGTCGCTCCAAGCGCCCTGCGCATCCACCAGCAGGAAGGACAGGGGATCGTGCGGGTCCAGCCCGTTGGCACGCAGCAGCGCACTGCCCTGCGCACCCTGCATCGCCGCGAAGCGGTAGCGCCCCTGGCGGTCGAAGCGCAGCAGGAAACGCACCCAGCGGCTGCAGAGCGCGCAGACGCCATCGAAGACGATCACGGCCGAGGGATGGGGGTCAGAGGCTGCGCCAGCCATGGGGTCGGATCCCTTTTCGGCAGAAAAGGGCTCTGACCCCGCTCCGGTCATGGGGTCGGATCCCTTCCCGCCAGGGAAGGGCTCTGACCCCAGAGCACCGCCAGTCGGCTTCATGCCATCCACACCAGCGTGGCCATCCGCCCGGTGCGGCGGTCGCGGCGGTGCGAGTACAGGTCCGGGTCGGCCATGGTCGACACCGTGCCGCCGTGGATGTTCCCCGCATCCAGCCCGGCGGCCTGCAGCCGCTGCCGGGCCAGCGCAAACAGGTCCACCTTCCAGTGCCCCTCACGGGTGGCGATGAAGGCCGCAGCCGCGCCGGGGTCGTGGCCGACGAAGGCGTGGTAGACCTCTTCGCCAATCTCATAGTCCTGCGGGCCGGCCGCCGGGCCCAGCCAGGCGCGCAGCTGCGCGGGCGGGGTGTTCATGGCGGCCACCGTGTGTTCCAGCATGCCGTCAGCCAGGCCACGCCAGCCAGCATGCGCCGCGCCGATTTCGCTGCCGTCCGCCGCGGCGAACACCACCGGCAGGCAGTCGGCGGTGAGGATGGCCAGCACCACGCCGCGCACTGAGGTCACTGCGGCATCGGCCACCGGTTCGCTGGCACCGGCCACCGGCGCCGCGTCGAAACGCAGCACGGTGGTGCCGTGCACCTGGCGCAGCCAGTGCGGCGCCGAGGGCAGCGCCAGGCCCTGCTGCAGCAGCTGCCGGTTGTGCTCGACGTTGGCCGGGGTATCGCCATCGGCCGCGTGCCGGTTGCCCAGGTTGAACTGCGCGAACGGCGCCGGCGAGATGCCCGCGCCGTGCCGACGCGTGGTCAGCGCGTGGACGCCCGGGGGCGCCGGCCAGTCGGCCTGCAGCAGCGGCAGCGCGGCGTCCATCACCAGCGGTCCCGCTCGCGCTCGGCGAAGGCCGCGCTGTCCTCGCGCAGCACCTTCATCAGCTGCAGCATGTCCGCCGGCACCGGCGCCGTATTGCGTACCTGCTCACCGGTGATCGGGTGCACGAACTCCAGGGTCTCCGCGTGCAGGGCCTGGCGCTTGAAGCCGCGCAGGGCCGCGACCAGTTCATCGCTGGCGCCCTTGGGCAGCTTCAGCGCGCCGCCGTACAGCGGGTCGCCGATGATCGGGTGGCGGATGTGCGCCATGTGCACGCGGATCTGGTGCGTGCGGCCGGTTTCCAGGCGGCATTCCAGCGCGGTGTGCGCACGGAAACGCTCGCGCAGGCGGTAATGGGTGATCGCTTCCTTGCCGTCCTCGCGCACGCCCATCTTCAGGCGGTCGCGCGGGTGGCGGTCGATCGGGGCATCGGCGGTACCGCCCGCCACCATCGCGCCCATCACGATGGCCAGGTACTGGCGGTGCACGTCACGCGCGGCCAGCTGCTCGACCAGCGCGGTCTGCGCTTCCAGGGTGCGCGCCACGACCATCACGCCGCTGGTGTCCTTGTCCAGGCGGTGCACGATGCCCGCGCGCGGCAGCACCGCCACCGACGGGTCGCGGTACAGCAGCGCATTGACCAGGGTGCCGCTGTGGTTGCCGGCGCCCGGATGGACCACCAGGCCGACCGGCTTGTTGATCACCAGCAGGTGCTCGTCCTCGAACAGCACGTCCAGCGGGATGTCTTCCGGCTGGGCGTCGGTCTGGGTATCCAGCACCACGTTCAGGGTGACGGCCTCGCCACCGCGCAGCGGGTCGCGCGGCCGGGCCTGGGCACCATCCAGCAGCACATTGCCGGATTTGATCCATTCGGTCAGGCGCGACCGCGAGTATTCGGGGAACAGCTCGGCCACGACCGCGTCGAAACGACGGCCGGCGGAGGTGTCGGGGACGATGGCCTGGCGGGCCGATTCGGAGGGTTGTTCAGACATGGCAGGGGGGTATCTTCAAATTTTTGGGGTCCGGCCGACCGGTTTCAGTCGCTGGACAGGACACTAGGCTATCATCGACCCTTCGTATTCCAGACGCGTCCCGCCTTGACCCCATGATCCGACGCTCCTCCATGCTCTCCGCGCCCGTCCGCCTCACCGCCCTGCTGCTGGTGCTGGTCATCGCCGCCACCGGTTGCCATCGCGGCGCCAAGAAGGGTGATCGCCCCGATGAAGGAACGCCGGTCGAACAACTGTACGACAAGAGCCACAAGCTCATGCAGGGTGGCAACTGGAGCGGCGCCGAAGCCAGCTTCCGCCGCCTGGTGGCCCAGTACCCGTACGGCCCGTACACCGAACAGGCGATGATCGAAACCGCCTACGCGCAGTACAAGGCCGGCAAGCACGATGACGCGGTGTCCAGCATCGACCGCTTCATCCGTACCTACCCGACCCACCGCAACATCGCCTATCTGTACTACCTGCGCGGCCTGGCCAACTCCAACCGCAATACGGTTTTCCTGCGTCGCGTATGGTCACTGGACCCGAGCCGTCGCGATCTGTCCACCCCGCACCAGGCCTATTCGGACTTCAACATCGTTGTCGACCGTTACCCGAACAGCCGTTATGCCGCCGACGCGCGCCAGCGCATGATCGAGCTGCGTGATGTGTTCGCCCAGCACGAGCTGGACAACGCCCTGTACTACCTGCGTCGCGAGGCGTACGTTTCGGCCGCCGGCCGCGCCAACTTCCTGCTGGAAACCTACCCGCAGAGCGCGTTCCAGTACGACGCCGTGGCGGTGCTGGGCGAGGCCTACACCCACCTGGGCAACAAGACCCTGGCTGACGACGCCCGTCGCGTGCTGACCCTGAACCAGCCCCAGCACCCGTGGCTGGAAGGCAAGTGGCCGAAGTACCCGTGGATGATCCGCAAGCTGAACCCGTTTGCCGGCGAGAAGTCGGCCAGCACCGGCCAGCGCAACGCGCGGCTGGAAAAGAAGTAAGAAAAAGGGCCCCGCAAGGGGCCCTTCTTCTTTGGGACGATGGGAATGCCCCATCCACGCACGGCGTGGATAGCCCAGTAGATCCACGCCATGCGTGGATGACCCGGTAGATCCACGCCATGCGTGGATGACCCAGTAGATCCACGCCATGCGTGGATGACGGTAGATCCACGCCATGCGTGCATGGCCCGGTAGATCCACGCCATGCGTGGATGACCCGGTAGATCCACGCCATGCGTGGATGGCGCGATAGCGCCCCTCAGCTCTTGTACCCGTTGCTGATCGGATACCGCCGCTCACGCCCGAACGCCCGGCGCGACACCTTCGGGCCCGGCGCGGCCTGGTGCCGCTTCCACTCGCTGATGCGCACCAGGCGCAGCACGCGGTCGACCACGGCCGCGTCGTAGCCGGCCGCCACGATCTCCGTGCGCGACTGCTCCTGGTCCACATAGCGGTACAGAATGCCGTCCAGCACGTCGTAGGCCGGCAGCGAATCCTGGTCCAGCTGGTTGTCGCGCAGCTCGGCCGACGGCGGGCGGCTGATCACGGCCGGCGGGATCACCGGCGCGCCGCCGACGGTGTTGCGCCACTTGGACAGGCCGAACACTTCCGTCTTGTACAGGTCCTTCAGCGGCGCGTAGCCACCGCACATGTCGCCGTAGATGGTGGCGTAGCCCACCGCGTACTCGCTCTTGTTGCCGGTGGTCAGCAGCAGGCCGCCGAACTTGTTGGCCAGCGCCATCAGGATCACGCCACGGCTGCGCGACTGCAGGTTCTCTTCGGTCACATCCGGCGTGGTGCCCTCGAACATCGGCGCCAGCGACTCCATCAGGCCCTTGAAGGCCGGCTCGATGGAGACCGCCTCCAGCTTCACGCCCAGCGCCTGGCACTGCTCGGCCGCCAGGTCGTTGGACAGGCCTGCGGTGTAGCGCGACGGCAGGCGCACGGCGGTAACGTTCTCAGCGCCCATGGCGTCGACTGCCAGGGCCAGCACCAGTGCCGAGTCGATGCCGCCGGACAGGCCCAGCCACACCTTGCTGAAGCCGTTCTTGCGGCAGTAGTCCTGGATGCCGCGGGTCACCGCGCGCCAGGCCAGCGCGTCCATGCTCTCGTCACCATCGTCCATCCACACGTGCGGCAGGAAGCGGCGGGTCTGGCTGTCGTAGTCCACCACCAGCCATTGATCGACGAAGGCGGCCGCCGCCGGGTGCACCGTGCCGTCGCCATCCGCCACCACCGACGCGCCATCGAACACCAGCGCATCCTGGCCACCGACCACGTTGAGGTAGGCGATCGCCGCCCCGCTCTCACGGGTGCGTGCGGCCAGCACGGCATCACGCTGGGCATGCTTGCCCCGTTCGTACGGCGAGGCGTTGGGGACCACCACCAGCTGCGCACCTTCGCGCACGGTGTCGGCCATGGGCTCGGCAAACCACAGGTCCTCGCATATCAACAGGCCCACCGGCACGCCGTTGACGTCGAACACGCAGCTGCCGCCGTCCGGGTCCACATCGAAGTAGCGGCGTTCGTCGAACACCGCATAGTTGGGCAGCTCGCGCTTGCGGTAGGTACGCTCGATCAGGCCGTCACGCAGCACGCTGGCGGCGTTGTAGACCACTGCACCGGCCGCCTGCGGCCAGCCGACCACGGCGGTGATGCCGCGGCAGGCTGCGGCGATGCGGCCCATGGCCTGCTCGCACTCGTACAGGAAGCCTGGGCGCAGCAGCAGGTCCTCCGGCGGGTAACCGCTCACCGCCAGCTCGGGGAACATCACCAGCTCGGCGCCGTACTCCTCGCGCGCCTGGCCGATCATCTCGATGATGCGCTCGGTGTTGCCGGCGACATTGCCGACGGGGAAGTCGAACTGCGCCATCGCGATGCGGATCGAAGCCATGGGAATCCAGCCTGTGGTTGCAATGGCCCATTGTAGCGCCGCGCCAAGCGCTCGCCTGACCCTCCCCAGTAGATCCACGCCATGCGTGGATGGGCCGACCGGGACACCTCCAGACGCAGAAAAGCCGCCTGGAGGCGGCCTTTCTGTTTCAAGCAGTCGACTGACAGTCGACTCTACCAATCGCGCCGGCCGCAGGCCGGCAACAATCTTATTTGACCAGCTTGGCGATGGCGGCGCCCAGATCGCCCGGCGAGCGGACGGTGACAACACCGGCAGCTTCCATGGCGGCGAACTTGCCTTCCGCAGTGCCCTTGCCGCCCGAGGCGATCGCACCGGCGTGGCCCATGCGCTTGCCGGCCGGAGCCGACGCACCGGCGATGAAACCGACAACCGGCTTCTTCACGTGGTTCTTGATGTACTCGGCGCCGGCTTCTTCAGCGTCACCGCCGATTTCGCCGACCATGATGATGCCTTCGGTCTGCGGATCTTCGTTGAACAGCTTCAGGCAGTCGACGAAGTTCAGGCCGTTGATCGGGTCACCGCCGATGCCGATGCAGGTGGACTGGCCCAGGCCGACTTCGGTGGTCTGCTTGACCGCTTCATAGGTCAGGGTGCCCGAACGCGACACGATACCGATCTTGCCCGGCTTGTGGATGTGGCCCGGCATGATGCCGATCTTGCACTCACCCGGAGTGATGACGCCCGGGCAGTTCGGCCCGATCAGCACGGTGTCCGGATGCGAACGGGTCAGCACGTTCTTCACGCGCAGCATGTCCAGCACCGGAATGCCTTCGGTGATGCAGACGATGACCGTGATGCCGGCAGCAGCAGCTTCCAGGATCGCGTCAGCGGCGTACGGCGGCGGCACGTAGATGACCGAAGCGTTGGCGCCGGTGCTCTGCACGGCGTCGGCAACGGTGTTGAAGACCGGCAGGTCGATATGGGTGGTGCCACCCTTGCCCGGGGTCACGCCGCCCACAACCTGGGTGCCGTACTCGATCATCTGAGTGGCGTGGAAGGTGCCCTGCTGGCCGGTGAAGCCCTGCACGATCACCTTGGTGTTCTTGTTGATCAAAACAGACATTGGAATTCCTTGGTGTCGGTATCAGGCGGCGTTCTTGACAGCTTCAACGATCTTCTTGGCGCCATCGTTGATGTTGTCAGCCGGGATGATGGCCATGCCGCTGTCACGCAGCAGCTGCTTGCCTTCTTCCACGTTGGTGCCTTCCAGGCGCACCACGACCGGAACCTTGACGCCCACTTCCTTCACAGCGGCGATGATGCCTTCGGCAATCATGTCGCAGCGGACGATGCCGCCGAAGATGTTGACGAAGATGCCTTCGACCTTGTCCGAGGACAGGATCAGCTTGAAGGCTTCGATGACGCGCTGCTTGTTGGCGCCACCGCCCACGTCCAGGAAGTTCGCCGGCTCGCCGCCGTTGAGCTTGATGACGTCCATGGTGGCCATGGCCAGACCGGCGCCGTTCACCATGCAGCCGATGTTGCCGTCCATGGTGACGTAGTTGATGTCCAGTTCCGAAGCGATCACTTCGGTCGGATCTTCCTGGGTCTTGTCGCGCATGGCGACCAGGGCCTTCTGGCGGAAGGCGGCGTTGTCGTCGCTGTCGAACTTGCCGTCCAGCGCGTACAGGTTGCCGTCGTCCAGGATGGCCAGCGGGTTGATTTCAACCAGGGCCAGGTCCTTTTCGTTGAACAGGCGGTACAGGTTCACCATGATGCTGGCGAACTGGCCGGCCTGCTTGGCGGTCAGGCCCAGCTTGAAGCCGAAATCACGGCCGTGGTAGCCCTGCACGCCTTCGACGAAGTCGACGTTCAGCGAGTGGATCAGCTCCGGGGTTTCAGCGGCGACCTGCTCGATCTCCACGCCGCCTTCCGAAGAGGCGATGTAGGTGATGGTCTTGGTGCCACGGTCAACCAGCACCGACAGGTACAGTTCCTTGACGATCTCGCCGGCGGTGGTCACCAGCACCAGGTTGACCGGCAGTTCAACGCCTGCGGTCTGGTAGGTGGCCATCTTGGTGCCGAGCATCTTGGCCGCAGCGGCCTTCACGTCGTCAGTGGTCTTGCAGAACTTGACGCCGCCAGCCTTGCCGCGGCCGCCAGCGTGGATCTGCGCCTTGACCATCCAGGGGCCCTGGCCCAGGGAGTTGGCAGCATCGACTGCTTCGTCCGGGGTCGCCGCGACCTTGCCGGCCGGGACCGGGATGCCGTACTCGGCAAGCAGCTGTTTTGACTGGTATTCGTGGAAATTCATGCGTCACCGTGGGAATAGGAACGACCGCACGCAATTCCTCAGGGGCCCCGGCGGGGCGCCGGCATGGACCGCGGCGGGCCCACTATTGTGGCCGAGCCAGCGCCGGGGCGCAAAGAACCCGGTACAACGAGCCGGACCCGGGCAGATTTCCGCGTTCATTCAGACAGTTGCGCCGCCCCAGCGGAGTGCCCGGCGGGGACCGGGCCGCCCCGAGTGCGCAGGAAAGCAGCCTGCCGGAGGCCTGAAAACGGTCCCACGACGCGCCCGGCGGAGCCTATACTCGGTCCGGTAGCGTCGCATCCGATGATCGGGGGAACATCGGGTACGCTGCAGGCAACCGCCGCCAAAACCCAGTTCAAGGCAGCCAGAAGGGGAGTTCCGGCGTGTCACCCAGCGCTTCATTGATCGACCGCATCGAATCGATTCCACGGCGCGAGCTGTACTTCTTCGCGCTGTACCGCGTGCTGATCGCTTCGGTCATCGCCGCGCTGCTGTACAGCCCGCTGTCGGTGATGGTCGGTGAGGCACACCACCCGCGCCTGGCCTATCTGGTCGGGGCGTCCTATCTGGCACTCTCCTTGTTGCTGCTGGTGGTTGGCCGCAGCGAGCGCTGGCTGCTGCCCATCGTGGTGACCGGCGTGCTGCTGGACATCATTGCCGCCATCCTGCTGGCCCATGCCCTGCCCGGCGCCAGTGCCGGCATCTCGATGTCGCTGCTGTTCAACATCGCCGCTGCGGCCACCCTGCTGCCACTCAGCTGGGGCCTGCTGCTGGCCCTGGTGGCCAGCGTCGCCACCGCTGCCGAGTACCTCTGGAAGGTGCTGGAGGGCGGCGACCCCACCCGCACCTTGGCCGAACTGGCCATGTTCGCCACCAGCTACCTGGCCCTGGCCTTCATCAGCTACCAGGTCGGCAGCCGCGCGCGCCGCAACCAGCAGCTGGCCAACCAGCGCGGCGATGAAGTGGCCAACCTGTTCCAGATCAACGAACTGATCATCCGCCGCATGCGCACCGGGGTGATCGTCGTCGATGGCGACAACCGCATCACCCTGGCCAACGAAGCCGCCTCCCTGCTGCTGGGTGACAACGATGGCGTGGGCGAAACCGGGCAGCTGGATCTGGCCAGCATCGCCCCCGAACTGGCCCGGCGCCTGAGCCGCTGGCGCAACGGCTGGGCCCAGGAGGAACTGCCGCTGCAGCTCAACCCCGACCAGCCGGAAGTGCAGCCGCGCTTTGCCCGCCTGCTGGCCGGCAGCGAACTGGCCCTGGTTTTCCTGGACGATTCCAGCGTCGTCTCGCGCCGCGCCGAGTCGCTCACCCTCTCGGCCATGGGCCGCTTCTCGGCCAGCCTGGCGCATGAGATCCGCAACCCGCTGGCGGCCATCAACTACGCCGTGCAGCTGCTGGAAGAAGGCACCGGCTTCAACGAAAGCGATCGCCGCCTGCTGCAGATCATCCACCAGCAGTGCCAGCGCACGAACGGCATCGTTGAAAGCGTGCTGGGGCTGGCCCGGCGCGAGCGCGCCAATCCCGAAAACGTCGACCTGGCCGCCTTCGTGCGCCGCTTCGTGCTGGAGTACAAGCAGGGCCAGACGCTGGAAACAGACAGCATCGAACCGATCATCAACGACACCTCGGTACCGGCCCTGGTCGATACCCGCCACCTCTACCAGGTGCTTACCGTGCTGGTGCACAACGCGCTGAAGTACGGCCGCATCGGCGAACAGCCGGCGCGCGTGCGCCTGCGGGTGGCCCAGCACGAACGCAGCGCAGTGATCGATGTGATGGACCGTGGCCCCGGCATTCCCGAGGCGGTGGCCGCACAGCTGTTCCGCCCCTTCTTCACCACCTCCGAGCACGGCACCGGCCTGGGCCTGTACATCGCCCGCGAACTGTGCCGCGCCAACCAGGCCCGGCTGGATTACATCCCGGTCCCGGCCGGCGGCTCGTGCTTCCGCCTGGTCCTGCCCGGCCCTCACGCCCTGCTTCCGCATTGATCCGCCGCGTCAAACAATTGTCGCTTCCAGCCCCCTCGTTTATCTTCTCTGCCCATGAATGAAACCCGCAGCGCCCTCGTCGTCGACGACGAACGCGACATCCGCGAACTGCTGGTGCTGACCCTTGGCCGCATGGGCCTGCGCATCAGCACTGCCGCCAACCTCGCCGAAGCCCGCGAACTGCTGGCCAGCAACCCCTACGACCTGTGCATCACCGACATGCGGCTGCCCGACGGCAACGGCATCGAACTGGTCAGCGAGATTGCCCAGCATTACCCGCGCACGCCGGTGGCGATGATCACCGCGTTCGGCAGCATGGACCTGGCCGTGGAAGCACTGAAGGCCGGCGCCTTCGATTTCGTCAGCAAGCCGGTGGACATCGGCGTGCTGCGTGGGCTGGTCAAGCACGCCCTGGAACTCAACAACAGCGAACGGCCGGTCGCGGCGGCAGCCACCGAACAGGCTGGACGCCTGCTCGGCCATTCGCCGGCGATGGACGTGCTGCGCGCCACCATCGGCAAAGTCGCCCGCAGCCAGGCGCCGGTCTACATCCTGGGCGAATCCGGGGTGGGCAAGGAGCTGGTCGCGCGTACGATCCATGCGCAGGGTGCCCGTGCGGCGGGCCCGTTCATACCGGTCAACTGCGGCGCCATCCCGGCCGAGCTGATGGAAAGCGAGTTCTTCGGCCACCGCAAGGGCAGCTTCACTGGCGCCCATGCCGACAAGCCCGGCCTGTTCCAGGCCGCGCATGGTGGCACCCTGTTTCTGGATGAAGTGGCCGAGCTGCCCCTGCAGATGCAGGTCAAGCTGCTGCGCGCCATCCAGGAAAAGTCGGTGCGCGCCCTGGGCGCGGCCAACGAGGAACCGGTAGATGTGCGCATTCTTTCGGCCACCCACAAGGATCTGGCCGAACTTGTGGAGGATGGGCGCTTCCGCCACGATCTCTACTACCGTATCAACGTCATCGAACTGAAGGTGCCGCCGCTGCGCGAGCGCCGCCAGGACCTGCCGGACCTGGCCGGTTCCATCCTCTCGCGGCTGGCGCGCAGCCATGGCCGCAGCACCCCGCTGCTGGCGCCCTCGGCGCTGGACGCGCTCGCCCATTACGGCTTCCCGGGCAACGTGCGCGAACTGGAGAACATCCTCGAGCGCGCCCTGGCCCTGGCCGAGGAAGACCGCATCGGCGTCGACGACCTGCGCCTGCCGCAGCACGCCCCGCGTACGGCCGGAGGCCCTGCCGCCCCTGAAGCGGTGGTGGACCTGCAGCCGGGCAGCGCCGCCCTGCCCTCCTACATCGAGCAGCTCGAGCGCAGTGCGATCCAGCGTGCGCTGGAAGAGAACCGCTGGAACAAGACCCGCACCGCCGCGCAGCTGGGCATCACCTTCCGGGCGCTGCGCTACAAGCTGAAGAAGCTGGGAATGGAATGAAGCCGCGGTCGGATCCCTTTCCGCAGGAAAGGGCTCTGACCCCATCGGGAACCCCGCCATCCACGCATGGCGTGGATCTACCGGGGTCGGATCCCTTTCCGCAGGAAAGGGCTCTGACCCCATCGGGAACCCCGCCATCCACGCATGGCGTGGATCTACCGGGGTCGGATCCCTTTCCGCAGGAAAGGGCTCTGACCCCATCGGGATCGCGCCATCCACGCGTGGCGTGGATCTACCGGGGTCGGATCCCTTTCCGCAGGAAAGGGCTCTGACCCCATCGGCACCGCGCCATCCACGCGTGGCGTGGATCTACCGGGGCAACCGCATCAATCCTTGGTGACGCGGTTGATCTCGGCCAGGCTGGTCACGCCCGCCGCAGCCTTCTTCAGCGCCGACTGGCGCAGGTCATTCACCTTGATCGCCTGCGCTGCCTCGGCAATCTGCAGCGCATTGCCGCCGGCCAGGATGATCGTCGAGATCTCGTCGGTCATCGGCATCACCTGGTAGATACCGGTACGGCCCTTGTAGCCCTCGGTGCATTCATCGCAGCCCACCGCCTCGTACAGCTCGATACCCGCATCCAGCTGTTCCTGGGTGAAGCCTTCGGCCAGCAGCGCATGCGCGGGCAGGTTGGCCAGACGCTTGCAGTTGTTGCACAGCCGGCGCGCCAGGCGCTGGGCGATCACCAGCGTCACCGAGCTGGTGATGTTGTACGGCGCGATACCCATGTTCATCAGGCGCGCGATGGTCTGCGGCGCATCATTGGTATGCAGCGTGGACAGCACCATGTGGCCGGTCTGCGCCGCCTTGATCGCAATCTCGGCCGTTTCCAGGTCGCGGATTTCGCCGACCATGATGATGTCCGGATCCTGTCGCAGGAACGAGCGCAGTGCGGCGGCGAAGGTCATGCCGCGCTTGTTGTTCTGCTGCACCTGGTTGACGCCGGGCAGGCGGATTTCCACCGGGTCTTCGGCGGTGGAGATGTTGCGGGTTTCGTCGTTGAGGATGCCCAGCGCGGTATACAGCGACACCGTCTTGCCCGAACCGGTCGGGCCGGTCACCAGCACCATGCCGTAAGGCTTGTGGATCGCCTCCAGGAACAGCTTCTGCTGGTCCGGCTCGTAGCCCAGCTTGTCGATGCCCAGCTTGGCTGCGCTGCCATCGAGGATACGCAGCACCACCTTCTCGCCGAACAGCGTCGGCAGCGTGCTGACGCGGAAGTCGATCTGTTTGGTCTTGGACAGGTTCAGCTTGATGCGTCCGTCCTGCGGCACGCGCTTTTCGGCGATGTCCAGCTGCGCCATCACCTTCAGGCGCGCGGCGATACGCTGGTTCAACTTCACCGGCGCGCGCGCGACCATCTTCAACAGGCCGTCGATGCGCAGGCGCACGCGGTAATCATCTTCGTAGGGCTCGAAGTGGATGTCCGACGCGCCCTTGCGGATCGCATCGACCAGCACCTTGTTGACGAACTTCACCACCGGGGTGTCGTCGCCCTTGGCGTCAACACCACTGTCGGTCGACCCCATGTCCTCGTCGCCGCCGGAGATGTCGAGGTTGGCCATCGCCTCGTCATCACCGCCCAGCGAATCACCCAGCGTGTCATGGCTGGCGTGCCACTGCTCCAGCGTGCGCCGGATCTGGTCTTCGTCCACCAGGATCGGCTCCACCACCAGGTTGGTGTGGAACTTGATCTCATCCAGCGAATGGGTCGGATTGCTGGTGCCCACGAACAACCGGCCACCGCGTTTGAACAGCGGCAGCACGTTGTGCTTGCGCAGCAGCTCCTCGCTGACCAGCGTCATCGCGTTCTGGCTGCTGTCGAACGTGGACACGTCAAACAGCGGCATGCCGAACTCGACGGAATTGGCCGCCGCCAGCTGCGCGGGACTGACCAGCTTGTTCTGGGCGAACCAGGTGGGCAGCGGCTGCTTGGCGGCAGCGGCCTTGGCCATGGCATCCCGGGCGGCAGCCTCATCCAGCGCGCCATCCTGGACCAGGCGGCGGGCCAGGCCGGTGATGCCGACGAGATTGGCGGTGGTTACGGCGTTCATGCAATTCCTCTAGGGGGCCAGGCACCCCGCAGTCGGGGGCCACCTGTTCTACACAGTGTCAATATACTAACTCCGCCGCCCCGTGAAGGCATGAGAGGGGAACCGACGGCCGCCTAGAACGGCTGGTCGCGATGCCAGCGCCACGCGCTTTCCACGATGCCCCCCAGGCAACTCCAGCGGCGCTCCCAGTCCAGCACCTGCTTCGCCTTGGCGCTCGACGCCACCAGCCGCGGAGGGTCGCCGGGCCGGCGCCCTACCACCTCGTAGGGCACGGGTCGCCCCACCACCGCAGCCGCTGCCGCGATCACCTCCAGGACCGAGTCGCCGTGCTCGCTGCCCAGGTTGAAATCGTGGGCACCGGGAGCGCGCTCCAGCAGCTCCATCGCCAGCCCGTGCGCGCACGCCAGATCCTGGACATGCACGTAATCGCGGATGCAGGTGCCATCGGCAGTCGCGTAATCATTTCCGAACACCTTCAGCGGCGGCGCATGGCCACTCGCCGCCCTGAGTACATTCGGAATCAGGTGGGTCTCGCACGCATGTGCCTCCCCTATTCCATGCTCGGCCAATGCCCCGGCAGCATTGAAATAGCGCAGCACCACCGAGGACAGACCATAGGCTGCCCAGGCGTCCGCCAGCATGCGCTCCACCATAAGCTTGCTTGCACCGTAGGGACTCATTGGATGCATCGGCTGCAGTTCGTCGATCAGCGCCGATGAAGGCTGCCCGAACACGGCCGCCGTGGACGAGAACACCATCCGTCCCACCTGCCGCCGCTGCATTTCCCGAAGAAGGTTCAGCGTGCCGGTGACGTTGTTCTGGTAGGTCGCCAAGGGATCGGCCACCGACGCCGCCACAAGCGAGGTTGCGGCAAAGTGCATGACCACGTCATAGCGGCGCCCCTCGAAAGCCCGCGCCAGCGACGCCGGGTCCAGCAGGTCGGCCTGGATCAGCTCTCCCCATTTCACCGCTTCGCGGTGCCCCGTGGACAGATTGTCCAGCACCGTCACCGCATGGCCGCGCTCGGCCAGCCACTGCGACATGTGGCTGCCGATGTATCCGGCGCCGCCACAGACCAGGACATTCCACATTCGATCACCCCTGCATCTCATGGAAGACCACGAGGACCCAGCCATTGACGCCCCGAGCCTCCGCCTCCGGCACCGGAGGCGGGTTCAACAGCGGGCGACGCTTACGCCTTGGCTTCTTCGTGGTACTCGTCATCCACGTTGATGGACCACAAACGGCTCTTGTCCACCACGCCGCTCAGGATCTGGTCGGCGGCTTCCTTGGCGGTCAGCATCGAATGATCCTGGTTGTTGTAGCGGTGCATGCCATTGCGTCCCACCAGGAACAGATTCGGCACGGCATCCAGCGCCGAGCGCAGTTCGTCGAAGCGTGCGTACGCCTCCCCGAAATAGCCCGGATAGGCCTTAGGCACCCGGATGACCACGGCATCCTGAGCCGTCGCGGCGGAAACCAGCCCGATCTGCAGCATCTCGCGCTGCGCCAGCTGCTGGAGTTCAGCATCGGGCATCTTCCACAGGTCGTCGGTTTCCCGGCAGAAAAATTCCAGACCCATCCAGACCATGGATGCGTCCTTCACCATGTACGGGCTCCAGTTGTTGAAGACCTGTACGCGGCCCACGTTCACTCCCGGCTCCTGGATGTAGATCCAGTTGTCGCCGAGCGCCCGCGGCAATTCGTTGGCACGGTACAGCAACCCTACCGTGATGAAGTCGCGGTACTGCAGATTATCGGCAATGGCAGCAATGTCTTCGCCCCAGCTCTGCCGCGACGCCGCCACCAGATCGCGCACGGGCATCGTGGACACTGCGTGCGTGCAGTCCAGTTTGAACGCCTCTCCGGAAGGCCCCTGCACCGTCACGCTGCGCACCTGGCCGTCTTCCATCGCCAAGCCAACTGCCTTGTGCTTCATCAGCAGGGTGCCGCCACGCGCCTGGAACAACTGGGCGGCGGTCTCCCACATTTCACCGGGGCCATGCTTCGGATACAGGAAGTTCTCGATCAGCGATGTCTGCGCCACCTTGCCATTCAGGCCCAGCATGCCGCGCATGGCGTGGAACACTGCCTTGGTGATGGACAGGCTCTTGATGCGCTGCGCGCCCCATTCGGCACTGATCTGGTTGCAGGGCACGCCCCACACCTTTTCGGTGTATTCCTTGAAGAACTGGCGATACAGGCGCTGGCCGAAGCGGTTGATCAGAAAGTCTTCCAGACTCGTTTCCGGCTCGATCTTGCTGACCTGCGCACGCACATAGCTGAAACCAAACAGGGCGGACTTGCCGATTCCCAGGTTGCGGAAGCTGTCGGCATTCAACTTCAGCGGATAAGAGAAGAAACGCCGATTGAAGTAGATCCGTGACAAGCGGTTGCGCACGAGCATGGCCGTCGGCTCACCACCTTCAGACACGGCGGCGCCAACAGGCAGCCCTTCCCGCGCCCGCCCCTGGTAACGCAGGTTCAACGGCACATCGCCGCTGTGCTCGATGGGCATCAGGTTTGCCCACCATTGCATCACCCAGTCCGACTTCGAGAAGAACCGGTGGCCACCGATGTCGATACGGTTTCCATTGTGATTGACCGTGCGCGAAATGCCCCCCACACAGTCGTCCGCCTCGAGCACCGTCACCGTCACGCCAGGCTGACCGACCAGTTCCAGCGCCGCCGTCAACCCTGCAGGACCTGCACCGATGATTACTACATGCTTGCTCATGCCACTTCCCCTTCACCTTCCCCAAGGCCCTGACTACGATCACGCTCACGCGCGCGAAAAACGATCAACTTTCTCAGTGCAAAATTTGAAAAGAAAGAAAACAAAACCGCAATCAATCGGGCCACAAGCGCCGAAACGCCCAACCCATTGACACTTACCAGCATCACACCCTGAACGACTAGCAGTCCCACGCCTCCGATTGATACGAAGGCCAGCAATTCAGCGCACCGCGACTCCATCGAACGCTGCGAAAAGACGTACTTGATGCTAACAAGGTATGCGACCACCGACCCCGAAATGAAGCCTCCTGCTGCGGACGAAGCCCAATGAAGACCGAAACTTGAAAGCAGCAAAAATACGGAAAAATCCACAACCAGCGCCAAAACTGACGCGCACAAATAAGCAACCCCCTCCCCGACCACTCCACGAGGCAACTTAAGCCGCGCTGCTCGCAATACACTCTTCATTACGCCGCCCCGGATTGAGGGCGGACACTACCCGAGTGACCAGCAAGGATTGAGACCCAGTCACTGCATTTGTATAGATAGAGCTTTTCCAGAATCGCACCTGTATGAGGATTCCTGACCTCCCAAGTTCCGCGAATTTTCTCACGCTGATCAAATGGAAGGACAAAGTAATCGGGGCCCAAGCGCCCTTCTACTGGAGTGCACATGTGAGCCAATCCCTCTTTGGTGATGAAGCAATTACTTCCGCCCCCTACTCGACCGATCAGATCGCAGACATCCCCCTGCACCACAACCGGATCTATCTGAAGCTCACGCGTCCTGCCTATGAAAGGCGTGTCTCGGTTGAACATCTGACCCGCCAACTGAAAGCCGCTAAAGTAGTTAGCCCGCCCAAGGGACAACCAAGGCCCCAACGGACTCCTGTCAGCATCGTGCCAGTACACAACTGCCTCTTCCGGAATAAGTCGCGCAAAATCCGGCTTCTCAGTCTCCATTGCCAGCGTCCATGGACTGCGAGAATCCCAAAGTGACGCCGACCAAAGCAAAGCCAACAACGAGACCACCGAAAACCCCATTCGCAGCGCCTCGCCTGATTTTCGATAAAGCCAGCACGCAAGAACTACGAATCCGGCCGACACCAGTGGATAGGAGAAGGCAATTACATCCTGTCGAACCATGCCAGATTCTGCACCAAGCGCCGCATAAAGTAACCACGCCTTAGTCTCGTAGCGGATAAACGCAGCTATTAACGCTGCGCCAAGACCAGCAAGAACAAACACCCTAACGGCCGGGGATACATTCGCCCGAACCAGCGGCCAAATCATGTGCAGCGGAACAAGCCCCAATATTGCCCAAGGCAACGTTATCTTTGGAACGCTTGCACCAATTATGGCAATCACCACCAACAGAGCTGTAGCAACCTTATCCTTGCCAGTCGCATTCCATTCATTCCATACAATAATAGGGAGTGACGCCACAGCGACCCAGTGCAGCACCCAAAGCACGCGCCACAACTGCAAACCCGTAGGAAGCATTAAACTAAAGTAATCAGAGAACAAAGCACTGAAAGACAAGCCGATAACCCCAGAAATTATCGACGCCCTCCAAAGCCCTCGAAGTGCAGGAGATTCACCAACTGAACGACACGCAACGCTGACCAAATAAAAATCTGCAACGACAATGCACCAGTCCCTGGGCGTCCAGGCACTCAAATAGACTTGCTCGCTGAGGCCTTCAATCAACCCCCGCCATTCCGGGTCAATGCTAGTAAAAAGCCCAGAGAACGGCGGCACGCCGCAGGCAGCAAGAACCAATATCGGCAACCCGCCAAACAAGCACCAAAGCCATCGCCGATCTTGACCCACAAGCCAACACCAAACCACGACACCGACTGCAATTGCCTGCAGTGGATGAAGAAGAAATCCAACAGTCAATGCAACAAGCGCGGGAAACTTTCTTCCCCGAACCATCAATCCGATGGCAACCAGACTGAAGGCTTCCGCTATTGGCCGTGCAGTTAGAAATGGCTCTGCATAAGAAAAAATCCCAAACGCGCCGTAACCCGTCGGCATGACGATAACCGCGAGCAAGGAAAGCCATCGAAATTTTGGCGGAAATACAGCCCAAATCAAAAATGCCGTGGCGAGGTAGAAAACCACCCGCCCTACAAGCGCCAAGACCAAGAAAACCAGCGATGGCTCAAACCAGCCAAGCAGCAACCCAAGCAACTTTGGGAACAGCGTAAAGTCAGCTTGGCTACCAGCGATAAAGAACAAGTCTTTGTTGAACACTTCAGGATGAATTTCCCGAAGCCCCTGCACCAAGTAAAGAGTCGCGTCGTGCCGTATGCCCGTGTACGGCCGAATGAACAGTATCAGCGCCAGTGCGAAGCACCACGGCGCCGCTACACGCAACAACTTCATCCCCACCCCCTCAAAAACAAGCCCCGCATAGCGGGGCCTGTTGAAATACCATTTGGCTCATGCGCAATGACCCATTAACCAGGCCAACGCAATCACACCTTAACCCTGGCAGGTGCCCGGACGGTACTTCGCGTCAACGTCGCCCGTCTTACCGCAGACCCAGGTCACCTGACCATTCGACTGCAGAGTCGGGATCAGCGTGATCGTGCCAGTGGCACCCGGCACAGTGGAGGTTGCGACGATGGTGTTGCTCTTCCACTCGACGCCACTGACGAACTTAGAAGACTGGACCTCAGTCTTCCAATCGGTCGGCGGCAGCGAACCATTACCAGCGGCGTACTCCGACACTGCGGTGCGCGCAGAAGAAGCAGCCAGGATCACTTCTGCAACCTTGGCCTTCTTGGTGTAATCGCTGTATGCCGGCAGCGCAATCGCAGCCAGGATTGCGATGATCGCAATGACGATCATCAGTTCGATAAGGGTGAAGCCCTTCTGGTTCTTCATGTGTACGTCCCCAAGTTTGGTGGTGGTTGAGTTCAGTGCGCCTGGATGGTCCGGCCGGTGGCCAGATGAGCGGTTCCCGCGCCCTGCGGGTGAATCGACGCAGGTTGCGTGCCAACTCCGGCACGCCTCCCCCTGGATCTCCCCGGAGCCAATGATGGCACCAAATTCTTGTATGTGAAGCCCCCTGAACAGGAAATGCGACGAAGGCGTCAAAGTGACGCAATGCGTCACTTTGTGCCATGGCTCGCAGGAATGCTGCACACGATCACGCTGCCAACTTCCACGGACGGCCCTGAACCCGCTACCATCCCAGACAATGATGCCCGCCTGGGGAAGGCGGGCCTTGGGGAGCCAACATGTCTGTCAGTCGCAGTGCGATCAAGAAGGAACCCGTGGCGCGTAGCACCATGGAGCTGCAGCCGTTTGTCTGGGAGGGGACCGACAAGCGGGGCGTGAAAATGAAAGGCGAACAACTCGCCAAGAACGCGAACTTGCTGCGGGCGGAGCTCCGACGTCAAGGTATCAATCCGGGACAGGTCAAGATGAAGGCCAAGCCCCTGTTTGGCGCTTCAGGCAAACCTGTCAATGCAAAGGACATCGCCTTTTTCAGCCGACAGATGGCGACGATGATGAAGTCTGGTGTGCCGATCGTCTCGGCTCTGGAAATCATCGGCAGCGGACACAAGAATCCGCGAATGAAGAAGATGGTCGATAGCATCCGAACCGACATTGAGGGAGGCTCATCCCTGAATGAAGCAATCAGCAAGCACCCAGTACAGTTCGATGAGCTGTACCGAAACTTGGTTCGCGCTGGTGAAAGCGCCGGCGTCCTCGAGACTGTGCTTGACACCATTGCTTCGTACAAAGAAAACATCGAGGCCCTCAAAGGAAAGATCAAGAAGGCAATGTTCTATCCCGCCATGGTAATGGCGGTAGCGCTCTTGGTTAGCTCCATTCTACTGATATGGGTAGTACCTCAGTTCGAGGAGGTTTTCCAGAGCTTCGGTGCCGATCTGCCAGCCTTCACCCAACTGGTAGTCAACATGTCACGCTTCATGGTCAGCTGGTGGCTTCCACTATTCATTCTTCTGATAGCCATTGTTGTTGGCACGATCATGGCCTACAAGCGCTCTCAAAAAATGCAACACACGCTTGATCGGCTTATTCTCAAAGTGCCCGTGATAGGGCAAGTCATGCATAACAGCGCCATTGCGCGCTTTGCCCGCACAACTGCCGTGACGTTCAAGGCTGGCGTCCCTCTCGTTGAGGGCCTAGGAATCGTGGCAGGTGCTACGGGAAATCGCGTGTATACCGACGCCGTACTGCGCATGCGCGATGACGTGTCGGTCGGCTACCCGGTCAACATGGCCATGAAGCAGGCCAACCTCTTCCCGCACATGGTCATCCAGATGACCGGTATCGGCGAAGAGGCCGGCGCCCTGGATGCCATGCTGTTCAAAGTGGCCGAGTACTACGAGCAGGAAGTCAACAACGCGGTGGATGCCCTGAGCAGCCTGCTGGAACCGATGATCATGGTGTTCATTGGTACCATTGTCGGCGGCCTGGTCATCGCGATGTACCTGCCCATCTTCAAACTCGGCGCCGTCGTCGGCTAAAGGTAACAATGGCATTTCTCGACCAGCATCCCGGCCTCGGCTACCCCGCCGCGGCCGCCCTGGGGCTGCTAATCGGCAGTTTCCTGAACGTGGTCATCCTGCGCCTGCCCCGGCGCATGATGTGGGAGTGGAAGCGCGAGGCGCGTGAGGTCCTGGAGCAGCCGGACATCTACGACCCGCCTCCACCCGGCATCGTGGTCGAGCCCTCGCACTGCCCGCATTGCAAGCACAAGCTGTCCTGGTACGAGAACATCCCGCTGTTCAGCTGGATCATCCAGGGCGGCAAATGCCGCCACTGCAAGGCGCCCATCTCCATCCAGTACCCGCTGGTGGAGGCGCTGACCGCGGTGATGGTGCTGGCCTGCGTCTGGCAGTTCGGCTTCGGCTGGCAGGGCTTCGGGGCCATCGTGCTGACCTGCTTCCTGATCGCCCTTTCCGGCATCGACCTGCGTACGCAGTACCTGCCGGACCAGATCACCCTGCCACTGATGTGGCTGGGCCTGGTGGGCAGCATGGACAACCTGTACATGCCCGCCAAACCGGCGCTGATCGGCGCAGCCGCAGGCTTCCTCGTGCTGTGGCTGGTGGCCAGGGCCTACAAGATCGCAACCAACCGCGATGGCATGGGCGGCGGCGATGCCAAGCTGCTGGCTGCGCTGGGCGCCTGGTGCGGGCTGAAGGGCATCCTCCCCATCATCCTGCTGTCGTCGGTACTGGGGGCCATCATCGGCTCGATCTGGCTGTACGCCCGCGGCCGCGACAAAGCCACGCCGATCCCCTTCGGACCCTATCTGGCGCTGGCCGGCTGGGTGTACTTCATGTGGGGCGAGCCGCTGGTGAACCAGTATCTGGTAATGAGCGGGCTGCGCTGACCCTGCCGCCATGAGCCGTTACGTGGTTGGCCTGACCGGCGGCATCGCCGCCGGCAAGAGCGAGGTGACCCGGCGCTTCGAGGCGCTGGGCATTGTGGTGGCCGACGCGGACCTCGCCGCCCGTGCGGTGGTTGCGGCCGGCAGCCCGGCCCTGGCCGCCATCGCCGAGCGCTTCGGTGCCGACATGCTGCTGGCCGATGGCAGCCTGGATCGGGCCCGCTTGCGGGCTCATATCTTCGCCGACCCGGCCGAACGGGTGGCCCTGGAGGCGATCACCCACCCGGCCATCCGCCAGCTGATGCAGCAGCAGTGCGAGCAGGCCACCAGCCCCTACGCGCTGGCGGCCATTCCGCTGCTGACCGAAGTGGGCGGCCGCCAGGCCTACCCCTGGCTGGACCGCGTGCTGCTGGTCGATGCCCCGGAAGCCGTGCAGCACGCGCGGCTGATGCAGCGCGACGGTATTGATGCGGCGCTGGCGGACCAGATGATTGCCGCCCAGGCCAGCCGCGCGCAGCGCCAGGCACTGGCCGATGATGTGGTGCTCAATGATGGGCACCCGGATGACCTGCAGGCGCAGGTGGAAGCACTGCACGCGCGCTATCTGCAACGCGCCACGCGCTGAGGCAGCAGCACCGGCACGGCTGCAGCCGGCCAGGCACACGCGGCCTTCTCACGCATCCGGCTAAGGTCTCGCGCCTGTCATTGCGCCAGCCTGTGAGACCGCCCCGTGCCCAACGCTTCGCTTCGTTCCTATACCGCCCGCGTGGTGGTCACCTTGGCGCTGGTCGCCCTCGGCCTGCTGCTCTGGCAACTGTCGCAACTGGTCCTGCTGGTCTTCGGGGCGGTGGTGGTCGCGGCCCTGCTGCGCGCCATCATGGGTGTGGCGCTTCGGTACACAGCGCTGTCGGAAGGCTGGGCGCTGGGCCTGACCGTGCTGCTGCTGGTGGTGCTGTTCGGGCTGGCGATGTGGCTGTTCGGGTCGCAGTTGAGTGCGCAGATGGCCACCCTGCGGCAGACGCTGCCAGCCGCCTGGGAAAACTTCCAGACTTGGCTGGCGGACAGTCCGATCGGACCCACGGTCCATGAGTTGACCCAGAACGCCCAATCCAGCGTATCGACCATGGCCGCGCGCGCCGGATCACTGGCGATGTCGGCCACCGGTGGCGTGGCCGACCTGTTCCTGGTGCTGATCGGCGGCATCTATCTTGCGGCCCAGCCCGCGCTGTACCGCACCGGACTGCTGAAGCTGCTGCCGACGCGGCAGCGTCCGGCCGTGGACGACGCATTCCACGCCAGCGGCAATGCATTGAAGGCCTGGCTGGGCGGCCAGCTGCTGGCCATGGCCGTGGTCGGCCTGCTGACCGGGCTGGGGCTGTGGGCGCTGGGCGTGCCGGTCGCGTTCGGGCTGGGCATCATCACCGCGCTGCTGGATTTCGTACCGATCGTTGGTCCCATCCTGGCAGCGGTACCCGCCATCCTGCTGGCCTTCACCGTCAGCCCGGAAATTGCGTTGGCCACGGTGGCATTGTTCGTGCTGGTGCAGCAGGTGGAGGGGCATCTGCTGCAGCCCCTCATCCAGCAGCGTGCGGTGGACCTGCCGCCTGCCCTGCTGCTGTTCTCGCTGTTCGGCATCGGCTCGCTGCTGGGCCCGGCCGGCATACTGCTGGCCGCGCCGCTGACCGTGGTGCTGTATGTGCTGGTCAAGCGCCTGTATGTGGTTGAGGCCCTGGGGACGGCGACGCCCATCCCCGGCGACCCCGCGACCACGAAGGCCCGGTAGATCCACGCCATGCGTGGATGACCGCACCGGCGGTGCGGACCAACGGTCCGCACCCACCAACCACCAACCACCGACCACCGACCACCGACCACCATCTACCACCCACCGCTTGATTGCCGGTGCAGCGCCCGAGTCAATGCACAACCGCCGAGAAGCAGTCGAGCATGGGCTCGACGCTACTGGAGCGTCGACTCCCCACGGATCCGCTCCGCATGCAGCTGCTGCTGCACGTGCCGGGTCAGCTCGCGGGTGGCCACCAACAGTCCTTCCATCGTCTCTGACGGCACGGCCTGAAGCGGGCCGCCGCGCGTCCGCGCGATGTGCGCGGCATGCATCAGCCGGGCCAGCGTGCTGATGCCGGAAACGGTACGCCTGAGACTGGCGGCCGTACCACTCTGCTGGGTGGTCAGCCCGGCACGTTCCGCCGCCTGCGCAGTGGCCCGGTCGGCCTCCAGTTTCTCCTGCAGGATGGGCATCAGGTCTCCGGGATCCTTCAGGACGCCTTCGATGCGTTCAGCGACCTCCGCGGATAGAAAGTCGATCGAATCGCCGATCAGCTGGTGCAGGTTGGGGTAATCAGTGCGGTGTGACATGGCCAAGGCTCCTTGCAGATGACAGGGCATCTGGCCATTCGTGCGGGCGAATGTCAGGAGGCAAATGCGTCAGAGCGGACAGTGCAACGGGAACGAATCGATTTCCGCCGACGACACCCAGCAACATGCACGCCGGTTACGACAGTAGATCCACGCCATGCGTGGATGACCTCAAGCCCCAGTAGATCCACGCCATGCGTGGATGACCACTGCATCGCTCAGAACGGCTTCGGCGAGAACGTCAGGGTCGCGATGACGCCACGATCCCCCCCAGGGCGCACGCTTACCTGCCAGCCGTACAGGTCGCACAGACGGCTGACAATCGACAGGCCGATACCGCCGCCCTGCGAATGACCCGCATGGGTGCCGCGATAACCACGCTGGAACAGCTTGGCGGCATCTTCCTCGCTCAAGCCAGGTCCACTGTCAGTCACAGAGACCGCATTACTGCTCACGTGCACGCGCACGCTGCCGTCCTGCGAGTACTTCACGGCATTGCCGATGAGGTTGCCCAGCGCCACCGACAGGGCCGCCTCCGGGGCGTCGATCACCAGATCGCGCTCGCCTTCCAGCACCAGCTCCAGCGGCTTGCCACCCAGCTGCGCACGGTGCGCATCAAGCAGTTGATCGGCCACGCGGGCGACATTGCTCGTGCCCTGCCCGCGCTCATTGCGCGACAGGAGCAGCAAGGCGCCGATCAGATCGCTGCACTGCTGTTCGGCACGCTGGATGCGCTGCAGGCGCTGCAGCACCTTCTCGTCCAGGCCGGGCCGGGTCAGCAGCAGTTCGGTGGCGCCACGGATCACCGCCAGCGGCGTGCGCAGCTCGTGGCTGACGTCGGCATTGAACTCACGATCACGCTGCACCACTTCGGTCAGGCGCGAGGAATAGTCGTCCAGGGCCTGCGCAAGCTGCCCCACCTCGTCGTCGGGGAAACGCGGTGCCAGCGGCTCGGGCTCGCTCGTGCCACCGCGGTAGGCGCGCAGCCGCGCCGCCAGGTCGGACACCGGTTTCATCACCTTCGACGCCGACCACCAGCCCAGCACCAGCGACAACAGGCTGAAGAACAGCACCGACAGCACCAGCGCGCGGTTGAGCTGCTGCCCACCGCGCACGCTGTCGGTCATGTCATAGGCGAGGAAGAACCAGGCGTCGGGCGTCTTGCGCACGGCCAGCTTGTACGAGTACTGCTCACCGTGCTCGTCACCGGTGACCGTATGGATGCCGTCGTTGAATGCCGCCCACTGCGCACGCTCTTCCCGCACCCGCTCGAACTTGTCCTTGGGGTAGGCGAATGCGCGGATCTGCTGCACCGGGAGGTCGGGGCTGCGCAGCGGGTCCTCGTAGTACCGACGCGCGTACTCGTCGATGTTGCGGTTCATCACGTCTTCCACCAGCTGGGTTTCCACGCGCATGCGGGCCCAGTTGGTGGCGAACGCGAACAGTGTCGTCAGGCAGAAGCCCAACAACACGAAGGAGACGATGATTCGACTGCGCAGGCGCCGCCGATAGGGCGTGCGCCGACGCTCACCCTTGGTTGCCACCGAATCAGGCTTCCGGGGTGGCGATGCGGTATCCGATGCCATGGCGGGTCTGGATCAGCGGCACTTCAAACGGCTTGTCGACCACCGCGCGCAGGCCATGGATGTGGACACGCAGGGAATCGGAATCGGGCAGTTCTTCGCCCCATACGCGGGTTTCCAGCTCCTGGCGGGTGACCACGGCCGGAGCGGCTTCCATCAGCGCCTGCAGGATCTTCAATGCGGTGGGGTTGAGCTGCAGCAGCTTGCCCTGGCGGCGTACTTCCAGCGTGTCCAGGTTGTATTCCAGATCGCCGGTTTCCAGAACGCGGGTCTGCACACCCTTGCCGCGGCGCGACAGGGCGTTGAGGCGCACTTCCACTTCCTGCAGGGCGAACGGCTTGATCAGGTAGTCATCGGCACCCGAATCGAACCCGGCCAGCTTGTTGTCCAGCGAATCGCGCGCGGTCAGCATCAGCACCGGGGTCTGCTTGCGGGCCTCGTTGCGAAGCTTTCGGCAGACTTCGATGCCATCCATGCCCGGCAGGTTGAGATCCAGCACGATCGCGTCGAACTCGTGCACCACGGCCAGATGCAGGCCGGTGACCCCGTCAGCAGCGAAGTCCACCGTGTGCCCCCGATCCTCGAGGTAATCGCCAAGGTTGGCTGCGATGTCGCTGTTGTCTTCGATTACGAGAATACGCACTGTGACCTCTGGTTCAGTAAGGGTCGTCGGGGATGCCCACCCACTCAGGATGCGCCTGAGCAGGTGGACGCCACGTCTACCTGCTGAACGATACAGGTAGCAGTCTTAACATTTCGTGCGGGACACTTACGGCCCTGCTCACGGCCTGTAATTGTTGAGGGCCGGGCTGTCGCGCAGTGCCTTGCGGCCGGCTTCTTCGGCCTCGCGCCGCTGCGCTACCGTCATGCATACCCGCTGCGGCATGTTGCTGCCCGTGGAGCGCTCGCGACGGCAGACCATGCGGCTGTCGGCGCGGGCCTGAGTCAGGATCGTGTTGACCTTTTCCTGATCGTTGAAGATCTCGACGCGGGCCTGCGGACTCACTTCATCCACCCGCTGATGGTCCCCCATCTTCAGCCGGATGCGCCCCAGCGCCTGCTGCACGGTGCTTTTCTGCTCCATGCTGATCTCACTGTAATCCTCGGAACTCAGCGCTTTTTCGATGGCGGCGATCTGCTCGGCCACCGGCGCGGTTGAGTCGAGTTTGACCTCGGCGTCCTTGTCGACGCGGGCATGTGCCGTGAACGCCAAGGTCATTGCCAGGCTCAAGGCCAGGCCAAGCGTGGTCTTGCGATGCATCGTTCCCCCTCCTATCGTCCATGAAGAATCCTCGACTCTACGGCCCCGCAGGCACGCCGACAAGGGACCACCGGCAGGGTGACCGACGGCCCTCGGTCAGCGTCCCGCGGGCGGCGGCGAGAGGGTTTTGTAGCTGCGCTCATCGTTGAGCAGCGCCTTGCCCTTCTCCTCGATCCGGCGCCGCTCAGCCACGGTCAGGCAGCGGCTTTTGGGCATGTTGCTGCCGGTAGTGCGGGTGTGCTGGCAGACCAGCCGGCTGTCCGCGTGGGCGCGGGTGAGGATGGTGTTGATCCGTTCCTGGTCGTTGAACACCTCGTTCTGGACCGCCGCAGGCAGTTCCTGCACCGTCCGGTGGTCACCCATGCGCAAAGTGATGCGCTCCAGCGATTGGCGGACCTGGGCCCGGTCGTCGGCTGAAATCTCAGCGTACTCGCCATTGTCCAGCGCCTTTTCGACCTGGCGCACCTGCTCGGCCAGCGGGGCCTGCCGATCCATCTGGATCGCGGGCTTTTCCGATGCAGCCAGGGTGGCCGCGGACACACCCAGCAACAACACGATCATGGTGATGCGGTACATCGCCAACCTCCCGATCCATCCCGGAACGAAGGCCCAACTCTACGAGCCGCCCTGCCCCGCCACAAGGGACCAACGGCAGGGCCGGCCAGGGGCTGCGGGCATAAAAAAAGACCCAGGCGGTCTAGCCGCCTGGGCCTGAAGTCGTATCCCGATTACCGATCCTGCTGAGAGGCAGAGCTGCGGTTCGCTGAAGCCTACGCCGGCACCGATTAAAGCCGTGTTAAACGCCGCCGGGAATCTTCATGAAATCCACAACCAATTGATAATCAAGGCTTTTTAATCTTCTCGACATGCGCAATGATGCGCGCGGCCACATCCACCTGGCAGGCCGCCTCGATGCCCTCCAGGCCCGGCGTGGAGTTGACCTCCAGCACCAGCGGGCCGCGCTCGGAGCGGATCAGGTCGACCCCGCACACCGTCAGGCCCAGCGCCTTGGCCGAGCGCACCGCCACCTGCTGTTCAGCCCGGCTGGCTTTGGCCGGCACCGCCGTGCCCCCGGCATGCAGGTTGGAGCGGAAGTCCCCTTCCGGGGCCTGCCGTTGCATCGACGCCACGACCTGATCGCCCACCACGAAGCAGCGCAGGTCCGCGCCCTTGGCCTCGCCGATGAACTCCTGCATGAGGAAGTTGGCGTACAGGCCGCGCAGGGCCTCGACGATGCCGCGTGACGCGCTGGCCTTTTCGGTGAGGATGACACCGCGCCCCTGGGTGCCCTCGTTGAGCTTCACCACGTGCGGCGGCGGCCCGAGCATGGACAACAGATCGACCGTATCGTCCGGGTTGTCGCCGAACACGGTGACCGGCATGTCGATGCCCTTGGCTGCCAGCAGCTGGTGTGCGCGCAGCTTGTCGCGCGAACGCAGGATCGCGTCGGACGGATTGGGTGTGCGGGCGCCCATCAGCTCGAACTGGCGCAGCACGGCCGTGCCGTAACGGGTGATGGAGGCGCCGATGCGCGGAATGACCACATCCAC
Organism: Stenotrophomonas sp. ESTM1D_MKCIP4_1; assembly: GCF_003086895.1. Taxonomy (NCBI): domain Bacteria; kingdom Pseudomonadati; phylum Pseudomonadota; class Gammaproteobacteria; order Lysobacterales; family Lysobacteraceae; genus Stenotrophomonas; species Stenotrophomonas sp. ESTM1D_MKCIP4_1. Next base: position 3,429,791 of record NZ_CP026004.1, read on the forward strand.
GCCGGTCATCGGCCGGCCCTTGTAGTGCATGGAAAAGCCATCGGCCGCGATGCGCATGTAGCAGCGCAGCGGGTCGAGGATGCGCACGGTATGACCGCGCGCGCGCGCCGCTTCGACCAGCCGGCGGGTGGAGTACAGCGAGCTGTTGCGGGACAGGATGGCGAGCTTCATCGCGGCGGCAGTGGACGGCAGGCGCGCAGCATAGCGCGGCGGCGTTGCGGCGGGATGATGCTGCCGGCACGGGCGTGTCGGCGTGGTCCGCAGCGGATTCGCATGGCGGGCATAAAAAAAACCCCGGCAACGGCGCGGCCGTTACCGGGGTTCTGAAAACTGGAGCGGGCGATGGGAATCGAACCCACGTCAGTAGCTTGGGAAGCTACAGCTCTACCATTGAGCTACGCCCGCAGTGCAGGGTGAAAGTCTATGCGGAGCGGCCGGTGTTGGGCAATGGGGTCGGAGCCCTTTCCTGGCGGAAAGGGATCCGACCCCTAGCGCGTTGGGGTCAGATCCCTTTCCGCGAGGAAAGGGCTCTGACCCCGTTCTGGATCAGAAGCTGCCGCTGAAGCTGGCGAACAGCGTCGCATCCTGCGCACGCTTCTGCAGGGTGGTGGCGCTCAGGCCGATGTTGCTCTGCAGGCCGAACAGTTCCATGCGCGCGCCGAAAATGGCGGTTGCATAGTTCTTGTCGAAGTCCATGCCCGGCACGCGGTACATGCCCACGTCCGGCAGGCTCTGCACCCATGCGCTGGCCTGCTTGGTGTCCTCGAACTCGTGGTCGTAGGTCACCTGCACGTACGGCTTCACGCTGCCGCCATCGAAGCGGGCCTGCCAGCCGATGCGGCCGACGGTGGAATCGACGTCCTGCTTGCCGTAGCCCAGGGCCGTAGCCAGGGTGTTGGCATCGGCGGTTTCGGTGTAGCCGTCGATCTTCACCTTCTGCCAGATCACCGAGGCGATCGGGCCGTGGCGGAAGCTGCCCTCGGTGCCGAACTCGTAACCGGCGTTCAGGGCTGCGGTCAGGTTGCTGCCATCCGGCGAGCCGCCATGTTCGCGGGTGGCCGGGCCGAGCTGGACCTTGCGGTTCACGTCATAGGACAGCCAGGTGTAGCTGACCTGGCCGTTCACCCACATGCGGTCGCCGTACCAGCCAGCGAACAGACCGGCGGTGGTGTCCTTCTGGGTGAAGTCGCCACGGCTGTTGCCGAAGTCGGCGTCCATGCGGCCGAAACCGGCGAAGCCGCCGACGACCATGCCGTCACGCGCCCAATCGATGCCGAACAGGCCGGCCGGGGCCATGCCGTCATAGACATCGGCGTGGTCGTAGCGCTGCATGTCACCACGCACGCCACCCCACCAGGACATGCCATCGGCCGGACGGCCGGCCTGGTGCAGGCTGACCTGGTCGGCACGCGAGCGACCGATGGTCTGCGCCGAATGGGTCAGGATCTGCTGCAGGCGCGGGCCTTCCAGGATCGAGATGGCGTACTGGCCCAGCATCTGGTGCGCGGCCGAGGTCGGGTGCACGTCATCGGCGAACAGATAGGTGCTGGCCGCATTCGGGGTGGCGTAGGCCAGCGGGCTGCAGGTCAGCGACGAGGCCACCAGGCAGGCGCGGCCGGTGACGTTGCTGAAGCCGTACATGCCCGGGTTGGCGATGATTTCGTGCAGCAGGGTGTAGGTGTCGAGCGGGATGAACTCGATGCCGGCCTGCTTCAGGCCACCGTACAGGGCGTTGTTGTACGCCTGCGACAGGGCGGTGCCCTGCGCCTGACCGGCCGCGCCGCGGTCGATGAAGCCCGGGGTGATGCCGACGTCGGGCAGGTTGGGCACCATCACGTACTGCGCACCGGCCTGCTTGAGGCTGGCGACGATGCCGACCTGGGTGGTGACGGCTGCACCGATCACAGCCGGCGCCTGGGCCGGGGCGGTGATCGAGAACAGATCATTGGCGCCGCCCCACACGGTGTACAGCGCGTTCGGGTCGGCCTTGCCACCGTTGGCGGCCAGATAGTTGGCCATCTGCGTCTTCAGCGACGGCACGGCCACGTTGCCGAAGGCCGGCTGGGTGAGGTCGGTGCCCACGCGGGCGCCACCCACGGCGTAGTTGTCACCGGTCTGGCCGTTGCCGTTGGGGCTGGCATTGGTGCCGTAGTAGTCGGCGACGAACTGCGACCATTCCCAGCCGGGGTTGGTGGTGAACTGGCCGGTGACCGGGCGCACGTCGGCCGGCAGCAGCGGGCGGTAGTAGCCGCTGTCGGTCAGGCTGTCGCCGAAGAACACGGTGCGGGTGAAGGGGGATTCGCCTGCCATGGCCGGCAGCGCCGCGAGCGCGATCGCGGCCGCCATCAGGGAGCGGATCGGGCGTTTGCTGAGCAGCATGTAAAAACTCCTGGGGGAAATGTTGGGGATCCAGCGCACACGTACGCCGGCGCACGGTGAATGGTTTCACCGTGCTGCCGATTGCTCACGCTGCGCCGCCGCATGAATTGTCGCCCGATCCCCGGCTGACAGGGTGTGCTGGAGGTGGCGTGCGGGCCAGGATGCAACTGTTCCGATCCCGACGGGCCATCGGCGACAATGCCCGCATGAACATCCAGCTCAATGGCGAACCCCGCACCCTGCCCGCTTCGGCGACCGTCCTCGACCTGCTTGCCGCCGAGGCGCTGCTGCAGCGCCGGGTGGCGGTGGAAGTGAATGGCGGGATCGTCAGCCGCAGCCGCCATGGCGAGCACGTGCTGGCCGAAGGCGACATCGTGGAGATCGTGCACGCGCTGGGCGGCGGTTGAGGTACCGGGGTCGGATCCCTTCGCTGCGCGGAGGGCTCTGACCCCGAACCCTCACGCTACGGGTCAGAGCCCTTTGCCGCTGGCAAAGGGATCCGACCCCGCCTTCTGCGTGACCCCATCTTCAGGCGGATAAGCGATAATCGCGTCATGAACCTCCCTGTCTCCCCCGATTCGCTGGTGATCGCCGGCAAGACCTACGGCTCGCGGCTGCTTACCGGCACCGGCAAGTTCAAGGATCTGGAAGAAACCCGCCTGGCCACCGAGGCTGCGGGCGCCCAGATCGTCACCGTGGCCATCCGCCGCACCCCATTCTTCAATAAGGATGTCGGCCAGAACCCGGGCGAACCGAACCTGCTGGACGTGCTGCCGCCGGACCGCTACACCATCCTGCCCAACACCGCCGGCTGCTACACCGCCGAAGACGCCGTACGTACCTGCCGCCTGGCCCGTGAGCTGCTGGACGGCCACAACCTGACCAAGCTGGAAGTGCTGGGCGACCAGAAGTCGCTGTACCCGGACGTGGTGCAGACCCTCAAGGCCGCCGAACAGCTGGTCAAGGACGGTTTCGAGGTGATGGTCTACACCTCCGACGACCCGATCCTGGCCAAGCGCCTGGAAGAGATCGGCTGCGCGGCGGTCATGCCGCTGGCCGCGCCGATCGGTTCGGGCCTGGGCATCCAGAACAAGTACAACCTGCTGCAGATCATCGAAGACGCCAAGGTGCCGATCATCGTCGACGCCGGCGTGGGCACCGCGTCCGATGCCGCCATTGCGATGGAACTGGGCTGCGATGGCGTGCTGATGAACACCGCCATCGCCGGCGCACGCCACCCGGTGCTGATGGCCAGCGCCATGCGCAAGGCCGTCGAGGCCGGCCGCGAGGCGTTCCTGGCCGGGCGCATCCCGCGCAAGCGCTACGCCAGCGCCTCCTCCCCGGTGGATGGGCTGATCGGCTGATGACCAATCCTTTTGACAGCGCCGGTTCCAAGGCCCCGCCCAAGCCCTTCACCGTCAGCGAGGGCCGCCGCGAGGTGCGCAGCTTCGTGCTGCGCCAGGGCCGCTTCACGCCCGCCCAGCAGCGCGCGTTCGACGAACGCTGGCCGCGCTTCGGCATCGACTACAACGGCCAGCCGCGCGACCTGGATGCCACCTTCGGCCGCCCGGCGCACAAGGTGCTGGAAATCGGCTTCGGCAACGGGGCGGCCATGCGTTTCGCCGCCCAGCATGATCCGTCGCGCGACTACATCGGCATTGAAGTGCATGCCCCCGGCGTGGGCCGCCTGCTGAACGCGCTGGCCGATGACAACGCCGACCACGTGCGCCTGTACCACCACGATGCGGTGGAAGTGCTGCAGAACGAGATCGCCGATGGCGCGCTGGATGAAGTGCGCATCTACTTCCCGGACCCGTGGCACAAGAAGCGCCACAACAAGCGCCGCCTGCTGCAGCCGGCGTTTGCCGAGCTGATCGTGCGCAAACTGCGCCCCGGCGGCCGCCTGCACTGCGCCACCGACTGGGAAGACTACGCCGAGCAGATGTGGGACGTGCTCGACGCCACGGCCGGGCTGGTGAACCGCGCGGGCCCGCGTGGCAGCGTGCCGCGCCCGGACTGGCGCCCGCAGACCCACTTCGAGACCCGCGGCCAGAAGCTCGGCCACGGTGTTTGGGACCTGCTGTACGACCGCACCTGACCCACGCCCGAGGACACTGCGCCCCACATGGATACCGCGCTGACGCTGACCAACGACATGAAGCTCGTGCTCGGGCTGGTCGGCTTCACGATGGCGATGTTCCTGTTCGAGCGCATCCGTGCGGATGTGGTTGCGCTGGTGGTGCTGGTGGTGCTCGGCGTTACCGGGCTGATCGCCCCTGAAGAAATCTTCGGTGGCTTCTCCGGTAACGCGGTGATGAGCATCATCGCCACCACCATCCTCGGTGCCGGCCTGGACCGCACCGGGGCATTGAACCGGCTGGCGGCCTGGCTGCTGCGGCGCGGCCACGGCGTGGAACAGCGGCTGCTGATGATGACCACGGCCATCGCAGGGCTGAACTCGTCCTTCATGCAGAACCCGTCGGTGATGGCGCTTTACCTGCCGGTGGCCTCGCGGCTGGCCGCACGTACCGGCCTGACCCTGCAGCGGCTGCTGCTGCCGATCTCGGCGGCCATCGTGATGGGTGGCGCACTGACCATGGTCGGCAACTCGCCGCTGATCCTGCTGAACGATCTGCTGGCCTCGGCCAACAACAACCTGCCCTCGGGCCTGGCCACCATCGAGCCGCTGCGCATGTTCGCGCCGCTGCCCATTGGTGTGGCCCTGCTGATCGCCTCGCTGCTGTACTTCCGCTACTTCGGCGACCGCAAACTGATCGAAGAGGAAAACCTGGTCAATGACGGCGTAACCCCGGCGCGCACCGAGAGCTATTTCGCCAAGACCTACGGCATCGAAGGCGATGTGTTCGAGCTGGTGGTGACCGCCGAGAGCCCGCTGGTGGGCATGACCCTGGGCGAGGCGGAGACGCTGCACGATGCGCCGCTGCTGCTGGCGCTGAAGACCGGCAACGACACCCGCCTGGCGCCGCCGGCAGAGATGCGCATCTGGGTGGGCAGCGTGCTGGGCGCGATGGGCCCGCGGCAGGACGTGAACGACTTCGCACAGAACCAGTTCCTGCGCATGTCCTCGCGGCTGAAACACCTGGGCGATCTGTTCAACCCCAGCCGCGCGGGCATTTCCGAGGCCGTGGTGCCACCGACGTCCAACGTGATCGGCAAGAGCGCTGCCGACCTGCGTCTGCGCAAGGAACGCGGCATCAGCCTGCTGGCGATCAACCGCGACAAGCAGGTGATCCGCGAGGACGTCCGCGACGTGCAGCTGCGCGCGGGTGACATGCTGGTCTTCCACAGCATCTGGACCGACCTGGCGCAGGCCGCCAAGAGCCGCGACTTCGTGGTGGTGACCGACTACCCGACCGGCGAGCAGCGCCCGCACAAGTTCAAGATCGCGATGGCGATCTTCGCCCTCACCATCCTGATCGCGCTGACCAGCAAGCTGCCGGTGGCACTGACCCTGATGACCGGCGTGGCCGGCATGCTGCTGACCGGCGTGCTGCGCATGGACGAGGCCTATGCCTCGATCAACTGGAAGACAGTGTTCATGATGGCCGGGCTGATTCCACTCGGCTGGGCGATGGATTCCAGTGGCGCGGCGGCCTGGGTGGCCGGCCACACCATCGACAAGCTGCCTACCGGCATTCCGCTGTGGGTGCTGGAAGTGGCGTTGGCGCTGCTCACCACCGCCTTCTCGCTGGTGATCAGCCATGTGGGGGCGACGATCGTGATGGTCCCCATCGCGGTGAACCTTGCGCTGGCCGCAGGCGGCAACCCGACCGCATTCGCACTGATCGTGGCGCTGTCGGCGTCCAACAACCTGATGACGGCCTCCAACCCGGTCATTTCGATGATCACCGGCCCGGCCAACTACACCCCGCGCGAGATGTGGCGGGTCGGCGGCCCGCTGTCGCTGATCTACACCTGCGTGGTGGTGGTGATGATCAACCTGATGTTTTGAGCACCCTGTGCCTGCGGTGGTGCCGGCCGCTGACCGGCAACCTGCAGTAGATCCACGCCATGCGTGGATGCCTCTGCACTGATGCCCCGACGGGATCAGAGCCGTTTTCCTGCGGGGAACAGATCCGACCCCGGATCTGGCCTCAGGCCAGGTAGACCTGGCCGTCGCGGATGTCCACCGGCACCGCGCGCAGGCGGTCGCCCTTGCAAGGGCCGGCGATGCAGTCGCCGCTGTCGAGGGCGAACGAGGCCCCATGGGCGGCGCACACCAGATGGCCTTCACGGCTCTTCAGGAACTGACCCGGCGCCCAGTCCAGACGACGGCCGGCATGCGGGCAGATGTTCAGGAATGCACGCACCTGCGCGCCATCGCGGTAGAGCACCAGCGATTCCGCATCGCCCTCGACCACCGCTTCGACCTCGGCAAACGCCCCATCGGCAAGGGCTTCAAGGGCGATCAGGGCAGTGGCGGCAGTCATGGCGGAAGGCTCGGACGGAAAGCCGGATTGTCGCACGCCCGCTCAGGTCACTGGCTGCGACATGAACACAAGTCATTGATCCGTAATAAGCCTCGGCTATATTTAACGAGTTTTTCACTCAATGACAGTGGCGCATCCCGATACTCTGGTTTCGCTGATTCCAGCCCTATCGAGCCGCCATGTTTACTCGCGCTTCCGCCTTCACCCAGTTCCGCACCCTGTTCGCGCCGCGCAAGCCACGCCACCCGCTGGTGCGCGTTGCCGTGGGCCTGCTCGGCCTGGCGATCCTGGCAGCGATGGTGTTCATCGGCGTGTTCGTCGGTGCGGCGATGATCCTGATCGGCCTGGCCTGGAAGCTGCTTGCTTTGCGCAAGCCGACCGCCGCGCGTCGTGCCGCCGATGCCAACGTGGTGGAAGGCGAATACCGCGTCGTGCGCAAGTCAGCTTTGCCGATGTCGCGCTGATGCGTTCGCCCGCTGACGTGGGCGCCGCACCGTTCTAGACTGCAGGGGCCTTCCTACTGGAACCCCCGCATGTCCATTGCTGCTGTTTCCGATGTCATCCCGACCCCCGTCGTGCCGCGCGTACCGGTGGTGGGGGGTGGCACGTTCCCGGTCCACCGCATCTATTGCGTCGGCCGCAACTTCGCCGACCATGCGCGTGAGATGGGCGCTGCAGTGCCGGCCGCCGACGATCGCGGCCGCCCGATGTTCTTCACCAAGCCGGCCGATGCCATCGTGGTCGGCCATGACGATGTGATCCCCTACCCTCCGGCTACCAGCAACCTGCACCACGAAGTGGAGCTGGTGGTTGCGATCGGCGTTGATGCACCGGCCGGCGAACTGGCGGTGGCCGATGCCGACTCCCTCATCTACGGCTATGCCGTGGGCCTGGACCTGACCCGCCGCGACCTGCAGGCCGCCGCCAAGGAAAAGGGCCACCCGTGGGATTCTGCCAAGGGCTTCGACGCCTCCGCGCCGATCAGCGAGATCGTGCATGCCGGTGAAGTGGGCGACCTGGCCGCGTTGAATCTGTCGCTGGAAGTCAACGGCGAAGTGCGCCAGCAGTCGCTGCTCGACCAGATGATCTGGAACGTGCCGGAAATCCTGCATGAGCTGTCCAAGCTGTGGCAGCTGCGTGCCGGCGATCTGGTCTTCATGGGCACGCCGTCGGGCGTGGCCGCTTTGAAGCCAGGCGACCGTTTCAGTGCACGACTGGAAAACGTGGCCGAGCGTCACGGCGTCATCGCCGGCTGACATCATCCCCGGCTGACACCCGCTGCGTTAACCTGCTGCCTGTCCCCTCGCCCTCAGGAGAAGAACAAGAATGGGAATGCTCACCGAGTTCAAGGAATTCGCGATGCGCGGCAACGTCATCGACCTCGCCGTGGGCGTGGTGATTGGCGCGGCCTTTGGCAAGATCGTCACCGCGCTGGTGGAAAAAATCATCATGCCGCCCCTGGGCATGCTGATCGGCAAGGTGGATTTCTCTGATCTGGCCTGGACGTTGTCGGCCGCCAGCATCGGACCGGATGGCAAGGAAATTCCGGCGGTGGTGATCGGCTATGGTGATTTCCTCAATACGCTGGTGCAGTTCATCATCGTGGCGTTCGCCATTTTCATGGTGATCAAGGTGATCAACCGCCTCTCGCGCAAGAAGGAAGCCGCCCCGGCCGCACCGAAGGAAGAAGTGGTGCTGCTGCGCGAAATCCGCGACAGCCTGAAGAAATAAGGGCACCCACCGGTAGTGCCGGCCGCTGGCCGGCAACATCGCACCATGCGGGGAGCCGGCCAGCGGCCGGCTCTACCAGGGCTTTCACTTTGCCGTTCATGGCGGAAAACAGCGTTCGCCGCAGCCGTGACCTCCCGCCCATGCGCGTCGCTGGGCGACTGTTAAGCTCCAAGGCTGATTCCCTTCCCGGAGCTGTCCATGCGTCGCCGCGTCCTTGCCATCGCATCCTCCCTTGCCCTGCTGGCCGCACCGGCTTTCGCGGCACCGCGCACCACCACCCTGCCCCCGGCCTCGCTGGCCACGGCCGCCCAGCTGCGCGATCAGGCCCTGGCCGATGACACCGGCTGGAAGGTGGTTGAATCGCTGACCACCGAGATCGGGCCGCGCATCGCCGGCAGCGAAGCCGACGCGCGCGCGGTGGCCTGGGCTGAGGCCAAGTTCAAAGCCCTCGGCTTCGACAAGGTGTGGAAGGAGCCGGTGACCTTCCCCAAGTGGGAACGCCGCAGTGAACACGCCGCTGTGACCGGCAGCAACCCGCAGCCTCTGCACATCACCGCGCTGGGTGGCAGCCCGGGCGGCGCGGTTGAAGCCGAGGTTGTGCGCTTTGCCGACCTGGCGGCGCTGCAGGCGGCGCCGGAGGGTTCGCTGAAGGGCAAGATCGCCTTCGTCGATTACCAGATGCTGCCGTTCCGCGATGGCCGCGACTACGGCCGTGGCGGTGCGATCCGCAGCAAGGGCCCGTCCGAGGCGATCCGCAAGGGCGCGGTCGGCTTCCTGATGCGCTCGGCCGGTACCGATTCTCACCGGGTGCCGCACACCGGCATCACCCGCTTTGATGAAGGCCTGACCCCGGTGCCGTCGGCGGCGCTGTCGGTGCCCGATGCCGACCAGCTGGCCCGCCTGGTGGCGCGCGGCAGCACCACGGTGAAGGTGGCGCTGGACTGCGGCTGGGATGGCACGGCAACCTCCTACAACGTGATCGGTGAAATCACCGGACGCACCCTTCCCAAGGAAGTGGTGGTGATCGGGGGTCACCTCGATTCCTGGGACCTGGGCACCGGCGCCATTGATGACGGCGCGGGCGTCGGCATCACCATGGCGGCGGGCCATCTGATCGGGCAGCTGAAGCAGGCCCCCAAGCGCACCATCCGCGTGGTCGCCTTCGCCAACGAAGAACAGGGTCTCTACGGTGGCAAGGCCTACGCCGAAGCACACGCCAAGGATGTGGCGCGGCATCAGCTGGCCGCCGAGAGCGATTTCGGTGCCGGCCGCATCTATGCGTTCAATACGGGCTCGCCGAACCCGGAAGGCTCGCGCGAAGCGACTGCGCAGATTGCCGAGGTGATGAAGCCACTGGGCATTGAATACATGGCCGACAAGGGTGGCCCCGGTCCGGACGTCGGCCCGCTGGCAGCCAAGGGCGGCGCATGGGCATGGCTGGCACAGGATGGGACGGACTACTTCGATCTGCACCACACCGCCGACGATACGCTGGACAAGATCGACCCCAAGGCACTGGCGCAGAACGTGGCGGCCTACACGGTGTTTGCGTATCTGGCCGCAGAAGCCGATGGCACCTTTGGCAGCGAAGCCAAGGCGACCACGCCGCCGAACGAGTGATGGGGTGATCCCGTGGGGTCAGAGCCCTCGCCATGGGCGAGGGATCTGACCCCGGTCCGGTCAGCTGCTCCAGACGCGCGTGTTGCGCACGCCGATGTTGTTCGGGTGGAACAACGGATCACGCTTTCGTTGGCGCTGCTGTTCGTAATCGCGCAGCGCTGCCAAGGCCGGCTTCTGCAACAGCAGAATGGCAATGATGTTCAACCAGCTCATCATGCCGACACCGATATCCCCCAGTGCCCAGGCCACGGTTGCAGTGTTCAGTGCCGAGTAGCCGGTGGCGGCCAGGAACAGCAGCTGGAACGCGGTGATCGTGGCGCGTCCCGGCCGGTCGCGGCAGAGGTAGCTGACATTGGTTTCGGCCATGTAGTACAGCGCCAGGATCGTCGTGAAGGCAAACGGCAGGATCGCCAGCGCGACAAATGATCGACCGAAGCCTGGCAGTGCCGATTCCACGGCATGCTGCACGAAGCGTGGCCCGGCCTCGACGCCCGGCAGGTTGGCCAACAGCAGGCGCGCCTCGTCGGGAACCCCGTTCACGGCCGGATCGTAGACGTTGTACAGCCCGGTGGACAGGATCAGGAAGGCCGTTGCACTGCACACCACCAGCGTGTCGATGTAGACGGAGAACGACTGCACCAGCCCCTGCTTGACCGGATGCGAGACTTCCGCCGCTGCGGCGGGATGGGCGCCACTGCCCATGCCTGCCTCGTTGGACAGGACGCCGCGTCGCACGCCCCACTGGATGGCGGTGCCGATCATCGCGCCGAATGCGGCATCCATGCCGAACGCGCTGCGCAGCACCAGGGCGAAGACCTCGGGCACCTTGTCCACGTTGATGAGCATGACCACGGCGGTCACCAGCAGGTAGGCCACGGCCATGATCGGCACCACCCATTCGGCCACCCGTGCGATGCGCCGCACACCGCCGTAGAGCACCGCCGCCAACACGGCCAACAGCACGGCGGTGGTGCCCAGCACCGGAATGCCCCAGGCTTCGTTCACCGCGCTGGTGATGGCATTGGACTGCGTGCCGGCCAGCATCGCCCCCGCCAGCACGGTGACCAGCGCGAACAAGACGGCGTACCAGCGCTGGCCCAGCCCTTTTTCGATGTAGTACGCCGGCCCGCCCCGGTACTGGCCGTTGCCATCGCGGTCCTTGTAGATCTGTGCCAGCGTCGATTCGATGAAGGCACTGGACGCCCCCAGGAAGGCCACGATCCACATCCAGAAAATCGCACCGGGACCGCCAAAAGCAATGGCCATGGCGACACCCGCGATGTTGCCTACCCCCACCCGGCTGGAGAGTGACAGTGACAGCGCCTGGAAGGGCGATACGCCCGCCTCGGAGCGTTCGTGGCGGAACATCAGCCGCAGCATGTCAGGCAGCGCGCGCAGCTGGATGAAACGCGTACGCACGCTGAAGTACAGGCCTGCGAACAGGCAGAGCACCACCAGCCAAGGGCTCCAGACAATGCCGAGCAGGGTGTTGATGATCGATTCAATGGTCATACCGCCCCCGAGTCAGAAGAACATGCCCACGGCAATCTGCGGACTGATGATGCGGCCGGTGTTGCGGCCGGCCACGCTGAACTCCACGCCTGCGATCAGCCCCAGTGAGGGACTGAAGTGGTACTCGACCGCCGGGGCCAGGGTGAGCGAACGGCTGGCCGGGCGCAGCTCGTTGATGGCGCGCACGCCCCCATCGTCGGTGGGCGCGAAGCCGGTCAGGCGCTGCCCGGTCTCGCGGCTGGCAGCCACTTCCATCACACCCACCCAGCGCTCATTGATGCTGTATTCGCCGGCCATGGAAAAACCCAGCACCGAGCCACGGGCGATATGCCCCTGGAACCCAGCCTCGGTGCCGTAGATGCTGGCCCCGGAGAGCGCCGTGCGCGCGGGCGCCGGGCCGGCCATCAGCTGCCCGCGCCAGCGCAGCGGCCGCCCGTTCGGCATCCACACTACCTGCTGCACGCCCAGCGCGACGGTGGTGCGCTGCACGCCATCCCCCTGGGCGTTGAGCGGGTTACCCGTGATGCGGTCGTGGCTGCCGGTGCTGAACCGCTGCGACACGGCCAGCGAGACGGCCGGCCGGGTGCCATCGGCATTGGGGGCCTGCAGCAGGTACTGCAGGCGTGCGGTGGTATCACCGGCACGGAAGCCACGACTGTGCCCCGCGCCTGATTCGGCGCGCGATGTGCTGAGGTTCACCTGGCCCATCAGGCGATCGCTGAAGCCATACATCGCCGGCAGCACCACCGCCCACGCACCGCTGTCCTGCGCGCTGCGCTGGCGCCGGCCTTCGGCGTCGTAGTGCGCGTTGCTGTCGACGCGGACCAGATAGGGTTCGATGAACCAGTGGCCCTCCGGCAGGCCGGCAGGATTGGGCGTGATCAACGGGCCCATGAAGTTGACGTTTTCCAGGCTGCGCTCGCTTGCGGCAGCACTGGTGCTGACCAGCGCAGCGGCCAGCAGGAAGGAGACGGACAGGGTGCGTTGCGGTTGGAACATGACAGCCACTCCGGGAACATCGAGGGATGGAGTTCCACCCTGCGTTGCCGGAAATGGCGGGCCAATGAGGAAAGTTTCAAATCATCAAGATTCTTTGCGGACTGCAAAGAGCGCTTAACAGCCATACGGGGGTCAGAGCCCTCGCCGGTGGCGTGGGATCCGACCCCGGTCGGGGGCTGCTGGGGTCAGAGCCCTTGCCGGTGGCGAGGGATCCGACCCCGGTCGGGGGCTGCGGGGGTCAGAGCCCTCGCCGGTGGCGTGGGATCCGACCCCGGTCGGGGGCTGCTTGGGTCAGAGCCCTCGCCGATGGCGAGGGATCCGACCCCGGTCGCGGGATCAATCGCGGCGGCTGGCCCACTGTGCCAGCAGTACCGCTGTGGCCGAGGCGACGTTGAGGCTTTCCACCGCACCGCTGCCGGGGATGGACACCTGCTGGTCGCACTGGCTGGCCAGCGCACGGTCCATGCCCTCGCCCTCGGCGCCCATCACGTACACCAGGCGCGCCGGCAGTTCGGCGCGGAACACGTCCTGCCCCCCTTCAACAAGGGTCGCCGCCAGGCCAAAACCGGCCGCGCGCAGCTGCGCCATGGCAGATGCGTCATCGGGCAGCTGCACCAGCGGCAAGGCCTCGGCACCACCTTCGGCCACGCGCGCGGCGGCGCCGGACAGGGCCAGCGTGCTGCCAGCGGGCAGCAGCAGGGCCTTGGCGCCGAAGTGCGCGGCCGAGCGCAGGATCGCGCCCAGATTGTGCGGGTTGCCCACACCATCCAGCCACAGCGCCAGCGCCGGGCCATCGCCCAGCTGCTGCAGCCACTGCGCCAGCGGCAGCACCGGCGCACGCAGCACGTCGGCCACCACACCTTCATGGTGGGTGGTACCGGCCAGCTTGTTCAGATCGCCGTCTTCCACCACGCGGTAGCCCACGCGGTTGGCCACGCACCACTTCAGCAGCGGCTGCAGGCGCGGAATGCGCGCCTCCAGCAGGTACAGCTTGCGCAGCGCCTGCGGGCGCTCCTCGAAGGCGGCCAGCACGGCGTTGAGGCCGAACAGGCGCAGCTCATCGTTGCCGCCACGGCCACCACCACCGCCCGTGGCCGGCGCCTCCGGACGCGGCAATGGCGTTGCGCGCGGCGGACGGGCAGACGGGCGGCGGTTGTTCCAAGGGTTGTTCACTTACACACTCTCCTGCTTGCGCTGGCGCCAGAAATCGGCGTTCTTGATGCCCAGGGCATCGGGGTCGAACACCGGATCCAGGCCCAGCTTCTTCTGTCGTTCGTAGTCACGCAGGGCCAGCATCGCCGGCTTCTGGATGATGAGGATGGCGATGATGTTCAACCAGGCCATCAGGCCGACGCCGATGTCACCCAGCGCCCAGGCCAGGGTCGCATTGTGGAATGCGCCGAAGACGACCATGGCAAGGATGCCCAGGCGCAGCACCAGCACCGTCAGCGGACGCTTCTTGTTGTGGTTGACGTAGGTCAGGTTGGTTTCGGCCATGTAGTAATAGGCCATGATGGTGGTGAAGGCGAAGAAGAAGATGGCGATAGAGACGAACGCCGAACCCCAGCCGGGAAGCACTGCTTCCACACCCGCCTGCGCGTAGCCGGCACCTTCCGGAATGCCCGCCAGGCCCTGGAAGATCGGCGCGGCGCCTTCCACGGGCGAGTACACGTTGTAGGTGCCGCTGGCCAGGATCAGGAACGCGGTCGCCGTGCACACCATCATGGTGTCGAAGTAGATGGCAAACGCCTGCACGTAGCCCTGCTTGGCCGGGTGCGAGACCTCGGACGCGGCTGCGGCGTGCGGGCCCGAGCCCTGGCCGGCTTCGTTGGCATAGATGCCGCGCTTGATGCCCCATTCCACCGCCAGGCCCATCATCGCGCCGAATGCGGCGTGGGTGCCGAACGCGCTGTCGAAGATGATGCCGAACATTTCCGGCACGCGGTCGTAGTTGATGATCATGATGACGATGGCCATCAGGATGAAGGCGGCGGCCATGAACGGCACGACTACTTCGGCGAAGTTGGCGATGCGCTTGACGCCACCGAAGATGACCACGCCCAGCAGCAGCGCCACGGCGATGCCGATGCCCAGCTTCAGCGCTTCGACCGAGCTCATGCCCATCACCTGGCCATCCAGCGGGCCACACATGGCCGTGCCACGGCACGCGTTGATGACACTGTCAGCGATGGCGTTGGCCTGCACGCCCGGCATCAGGAAGCCGGCGGCGATGATCGTGGCGATCGCGAACGCCAGCGCGTACCACTTCAGGCCCATGGCCTTTTCGATGTAGTACGCCGGGCCACCGCGGTAGCGGCCTTCGGCGTCCTTGGTCTTGTAGATCTGCGCCAGGGTGCATTCCACGTACGAGGTGGACGCGCCGAGGAAGCCCATCACCCACATCCAGAAGATGGCGCCCGGGCCACCGAAAGCGATGGCGGTGGCGACACCGGCAATGTTGCCGATGCCCATGCGGCCGGCCATCGACATGGCCAGGGCCTGGAAGGAAGACACGCCCGCCTCGGACTTTTCGCCCTGAACGGTGAGGCGGCACATCTCGAAGAAGCCGCGGATCTGCATGAAGCGGGTGCGCAGGCTGAAGAACAGGCCGGCGCCCAGGCACACGGCGATGAGCGCCTTGCTCCAGATGATGCTGTTGATGAAGTGTACGGTAGCTTCCACGCGCGCTCTCTCCAGTCGGCGGGTTGTAAGGACGTCCCGTCGGCTGGAAGGGACGCCCCGATTCTCGCTGATCCAGGGTCGCTGCGGTAGCGCCAGGAGGAACGCGGGCTGCGGGACGGGCCGGCTGGCCGCTGGCGACGGAACGCACGGATGCCCGGATGCCCGGACACCCGGTAGAGGCGACTGTCAGTCGACTGCCGTCTGCCCGCCTGCACCGGTAGAGTCGACTGTCAGTCGACTGCCGTCTGCCCCGGCTGCAGAAGAGCCCGCGCTGCGCGCCATGGTCGACTGACAGTCGACTCTACCCCCATCCCCTCCCGGCCGGTCAGTCGACTGCCGTCTGCCCCGGCTGCAGAAGAGCCCGCGCTGCGCGCGATGGTCGACTGATAGTCGACTCTACCCCCCTTCCCCTCCCTGGCCGGTCAGGGCAGGTGCATCCGCACCCGGGCGAAGCGCCGCAGGTCGTGCAGGACGCCGCGCTTGTAGACGGCGCAGCGCGCGGTGCCCTCTTCGGTGAAGCCGTTTGCCAGCAGCACGCGGGCCGAGCCTTCGTTGAAATCCAGGACCTCGGCCTGCAGCCTGAACAGGTGCAGCTCGTCCATCACCCAAGGGGCGAACAGGCCCACCACGCGGGTCATCACGCCTTGCCCCCACTGCGCCTGACCCAACCAATAACCCAATTCGGCGGTATGCCCGCGCTCGGCCGTACCCGGCTGCGCGCCGATGCTGCCACAGGCGTGGCCGTCGATCTCGATCGCCAGATTGAGGGTGCCGGGGGCCAGCACGCGGCCGGCCAGGAAGGCCTCGCCGTCCTCGCGGGTGTACGGGTACGGGAAGCGGTCACGCAGGCCGCGCGAGACATCGGGGTTGTTGGCGTGCTGCAGCAGCGATTGGAGATCGTCGGGGTGCCAGAGGCGCAGCCGGAAGCCCTCGCCCTGCAGATCCGGGGTCAGAGCCCTTTCCCGTTGGGAAAGGAATCCGACCCCGTCGGCCGGGCCGTCGCCACGTCGGTCAGGCATGGCCGCCGACCGAGGGCGATTCGGCTTCCTGCTTTTCCAGTTCGCGCTTCACTGCTTCCGGCGAACGGGTGTACGGCGCCAGGCGCGCGTAGAACGCGGGCACCACGAACAGCGACAGGAAGGTGGACAGGGTGACGCCGAAGATGATCACGATGCCGATGGTGCCACGGCTGGCCGAACCGGGGCCACCGGCCACCACCAGCGGGATGGCACCCACCACGGTGGCGATCGAGGTCATCAGGATCGGGCGCAGGCGCACCACGGCCGATTCGATGATGGCCTCGCGCACCGTGCGCCCGTCATCACGCAGCTGGTTGGCGAATTCAACGATGAGGATGCCGTTCTTGGCCGCCAGGCCGACCAGCATCACGATGCCGATCTGGCTGAACAGGTTCACCGTGCCGCCACTCACCCACAGGCCCACCAGCGCGCCGAGCACGCCCAGCGGCACGGTCAGCATGATGGTGAGCGGGTGGATGAAGCTTTCAAACTGCGCGGCCAGCACCAGGTAGACCACCAGCAGCGCCATGGCGAAGGTCAGCAGCACCGCGCCGCCGGCACTCTGGTACTCGCGCGATTCGCCCTTCCAGTTGATCTGGGCGTACTGCGGCAGCTCCTCGCGGGTGACCTGCTGTGCCCAGGCGATGGCCTCGCCCAGCGGGTAGCCCGGCGCCAGGCCGGCACTGATGGTGATCGAACGCAGGCGGTTGAAGCGGTTCAGGGTGCCGGCCTCGGCCACTTCGCTGAGGGTGACCAGGTTGGACAGCGGCACCAGTTCGCCGGAATTGGCGCGCACGCGGATGGCGGCGAGGTCGGCCGGGCTGGCGCGGCCATCGCGGCCGGCCTGCACCAGCACGTCGTACTCCTCGCCGTTGTCGACGAAGGTGGTGACGCGGCGCGAGCCCATCATGGTTTCCAGTGCCGAACCGATCGCGGTGACCGGCACGCCCAGATCGGCCGCACGCTGGCGGTCGATGTTCACCCGCATCTGCGGACGGGTTTCCTTGTAGTCCGAATCGGGGCCGACCAAGCCCGGATTGTCGGCCATGCGCAGCAGGATGCGGTCGCGCCACTGGGCGATTTCCGCATACTCGGGGCCACCCAGCACGATCTGGAACGGCTGGCCGCCGCTGCGCACCAGGCCGCCACCGACCTGGGTGCGCACGCGCACGCCGCGCAGGGTGTCCAGTTCCTTCTGCAGGTCGTTGGCCACGTCCACGGTGTTTTCGCTGCGCTGGCGCCACGGCTGCAGGAACACGCTGACCCGGCCGGTGTGCATTTCCTCGCTGGCGCCAAAACCACCGGGCACGCGCGGGTTGGCGCGGGCGATGGTCTTGTCGGCACCTACGTGCGGGGCCAGCAGCGCTTCGACCTGCTGCACCTGCTGCACGGTGTAGTCGTAGCCGGCGCCTTCCGGGCCATCGATCATGATCTGGAACGAGCCACGGTCTTCGGCCGGGGCCAGCTCGGACGGCAGGATCTTCATCAGGCCCCAGCTGGCAGCCAGCGCCAGCGCCATCACCACCAGGTAGATCCAGGTGCGGTCGACGTGGTGGTCGAGCACGCGGCCATAGCCCGAGGCCACGCGTTCCAGGTTGCGGTTGATGAAGCCATGCAGGCCTCGCGGCGCCTGGCCGGTATGCGGCTTGAGCAGCTTGGAGGCCATCATCGGCGTCAGCGTCAGCGCGACGAATGCCGACAGTGCGACCGCTGCGGCCAGTGCCACCGCCAGTTCGCGGAACAGGCGGCCGGTGTTGCCTTCCAGGAAGCCGACCGGCAGGAACACGGCCACCAGCACGGCGGTGGTGGCGATGACCGCGAAGGCCACCTGCGTGGTGCCGCGCTTGGATGCGACCAGCGGCGGTTCGCCCAGGTCGATGCGGCGCTGCACGTTTTCCACCACCACGATGGCATCGTCCACCACCAGGCCGATACACAGCACCAGCGCCAGCAGGGTGAGCAGGTTGATCGAGAAGCCGAAGGCGTACAGCGCGATGAAAGCTGCGACCAGGCACACCGGCACGGTCACCGCTGGAATGAGCGCCGCGCGGAAACTGCCCAGGAACAGCCAGATGACGGCCAGCACCAGCAGCATCGCTTCAACCAGCGTCGCATAGACGCGGTCGACGGCCGCTTCGATGAAGGTAGTGTTGTCGAAGGTCACCACGATCTGCGTGCCTTCTGGCAGCGTCGCGGCCACTTTCTCTGCTTCCGCGCGCGCGGCGCGGGCCACATCCAGCGAGTTGGCGGTGGAGGTCTTGACGATGCCCAGGCCCACGCCCGGTTCACCATTGCTGCGGAAGTAGGCGCGGCGTTCGGCTGACGCCAGCTCGATCTTCGCGACATCGCCCATGCGCACCACGTAACCATCGCTGCCCTTGCCGAGCGGGATGGTGGCGAAATCCTCGGGCTTCACGTAGTTGCGTTCGACGCGCAGGGTGAAGTCGCGGTCGGTGGATTCGATGCGGCCGGCCGGCAGTTCCACGTTCTCGTTGCGCAGCGCGGTTTCCACGTCGCCCGTGGTAAGCCCGCGCGCGGCCAACTGGTCGCGGTCCAGCCAGATGCGCATGGCATAGCGCTGGCGGCCACCGATGCGGACCTGGGCCACGCCGTCCAGGCTGGAAAAGCGGTCGACCACATAGCGGTCGGCATAGTCGCTCAGTTCCAGCGTGTCCATCGTGGTGGAGGACATGTTGAACCAGATGATCGGATCGGCATCGCTCTCGACCTTGGCGATTTCCGGCGGACGCGCCTCTTCCGGCATGCGATCGGCCACGCGGCTGACCGCATCGCGCACATCGTTGGCGGCCGCTTCGATATCGCGGTTGGAGGTGAACTCGATGCTGACCTGCGAGCGGCCGTTGCTGCTGCGCGCGTTGATCGTATCGATGCCTTCGATGCCGGCCAGCGCGTCTTCCAGCACCTGTGTGACGCGGCTTTCGATGACCGCCGCCGAGGCGCCGGTGTAATCCACCGACACCGAGACGATGGGCGGATCGATGGCGGGCAGCTCACGCAGGGTAAGGCGGGTGAAGGACATGATGCCCAGCACCACCAGCAGCAGGCTCATCACTACGGCAAACACCGGCCGCTGGATGGAGATGTCCGACAGTTTCATCCGCCGTTGCCCTCAGCCGCAGCTGCAGCCGGCGCTTCGACCGGTGCGGTACCGCTGGCCGGCGCCGCGTTGGTCGCCGCGACCTTCAGGCCGGCGCGCAGCTTGCCGGTGCCATCGACGACGATGCGTTCACCGCCCTGCAGGCCCTGGCGGATCTCGACCACGCCCGCACGACGTGCGCCGGTGGTCACGTCCACGCGTTCGACGGTGTCATCGGCCTTGATGCGGTACACGAAGGTATCGCGGCCGACCTGCACCACGGCGATTTCCGGCACCACCAGCGCCGGGCGCTCGGGGCGGAACAGGCGCACGTCCAGCAGCATGCCCGGGCGCAGCGCGTGGTCGCTGTTGGCGAAGTCGGCGCGGACGGTCACCGCGCGGGTGGCCGGATCGATGCGCGCATCGATGGTGGTCACGTCACCTTCAAAGGTGCGCCCCGGCCAGGCCACGCTCGTTGCGCTGACCTTGTCGCCGAGGGAAAGCGCGGCCATTTCCACTTCCGGCACCTGGAAATCGACGTGCATGCGCTCGAGGTCATCCAGGGTGGCGATGACCGTGGTGGGGGTCAGCAGCGTGCCCGGGCTGACCTGGCGGATGCCCAGCACGCCGGCGAACGGCGCACGCACGCGGCGGTCACCGATGTCCGCCTGCATCTGCGCCACGCGCGCTTCGGCGGCGTCGCGGATCGACTTCTGGGTATCGAGGGTGGCGCTGGACACGAGGCGCTGGATGGCCAGCTCACGCTGCCGCTTGTACAGCTGGTCGGCTTCGTGGAAGGTTGCCTGCGCCTGCACCAGCGCGGCTTCCTGGGCCTGCCCGCGCAGGGTTACCAAGGGAGCACCCGCGGCAACCTGCTGGCCACTTTCAAAGTGCACGCGCTCGACGATCTCGCTGACCTTGGCGGTGACGCTGATGGATTCACGTGCCTTGGCCGTACCCAGCGCCTGCAGGGTGTCGTTCCACTGCGAGGGCTGCACGACCTGCGCGGTGACCGGCACCGCTTCGCCCTGCCGACGCGCGGCGGCCTCCTGTTTGCCTGCGCACCCGGCCAGGACGGCCAGGCAGAGGCCAAGGGCCAGGGTCGAAGTGATACGAGCCAACATGAAAGGTCCTGGTTGATCCACGGCCGCCGAGTGTAGGCAAGGGGCTGCGAAGACGATATGTGCCAAGCGTTTACCGGCGTGGAACGGGCCATGCGGTAGCGCCATGAACCCCTTCCGTGCAAGGCTCCCGGGGGCAGTGTCGACGTATGTCGGGATGTATCCAGGGGCACTTTGTCGTGCGCTGTCATCGTACAGTCGAGTCTGCTTGGCAGAGGGCGCCAGGCGGGGGTCGGCCCTGGCGGGGTCCGGCCCCGTTTTTTTTGGGTCTCGGCAGGGCTTGCAGCCCTGCACCTGCAGAAGCCAGAGCCGAAGCAACAGCAGAAGCGGGCTATCCGTGGGATGGCGGGGGGGGGTCCGGTTGAGGGGGACGGCGTGAATCCGTCCATGGAGCCTCGGTCGCGCCATCCATGGCGCTCACGCCCCCTCAACCGGACCCACCCCGCCTTCGACAGTTTCCTGCGAGCTGTAGGAACCTGCTGCTGATGGTGGGTGCCGACCGTTGGTCGGCACCGATGAATTCATTCGATATCTGACGGATTTCATCCACGCATGGCGTGGATCTACTGGCCAAGCCCTGACCCCAGATGAATATCGATATCTGACAGATACAGCCGCCAGCCAACTGTCAGAGGTGGGGCGGTGTGGGTGGGCAGGACCGTTGGCGCCATGGATGGCGCCATCGAGCCCCCATGGATGGGTTTACGGCGTGTCCTGACCACCCACACCGCCCCGCCATCCCACGGAATGCCCGCTGTTGCCTTTGACGTTGACGTCAGCAGGTGCAGGGCTGCAAGCCCTGCCGAAACCCCACCCCTCAGACCGTGATGGTCTGGGTCAGCGATTCCCACGTCGGCGGCACCGGCCATGCGGCGGCCTGGTTGCCATCCAGCACCCGCCGCAGGTCGCGCGGATCGATCTGTGGCGCCAGCACATGCACCAGCTCCAGCGCGTAATCGCGCAGCACCCGGTCGCGCGGCAGCACCGCCCATGCGATGCACTCGGTGATCGGTTCCGGCGCCGGCCACGCGCGCAGGTCTTCGTCGTTGGAACTGACCGCCATCTCGGCCAGCAGGCCCACGCCCAGGCCCGTGCGTACATAGGTCTTGATCAGGTCGGCATCCAGCGCGGTCAACGCCAGGTCCGGTACCAGGCCGCTGCCCGCGAAGGCGCGCTGCAGCGAAGAATTGGGGCGGGTGGAGGATTCGTAGCTGATCAACGGCTGGCGGGCCAGCGCGGCCAGGTCCGGGGCGCGACCGGCGCGGTCCAGCGGGTGGCCCTTGGGCACCACCACCAGCCGCCGCCAGCGGAACAACGGCACCGCGATGCCATCGGTCGGCTCACCACCGGCCGTGCTGATGATCGCGATATCCGCATCCCCCTGGTTCAGGCGGTCCAGCGCATCCGCCTCACCGGCCTGTTGCAGGTGCACGCTCACCTGCGGGTACGCCTGCTTGATTGCCGCCACCGCTGGCGGCAGCACGAAGCGCGCCTGGGTGTGGGTAGTGGTCAGGATCAGCTGGCCCTGGCTCTCGCGCCGCTGGTTCGCGGCGTAGGTGCGGATGTTGTTGGCCTCGGCCAGCACCGCGCGGGCGCGGGAAATCACTTCGGTCCCGGCCGGCGTGACCGATTCCAGGCTGCGCCCCTTGCGTACGAACAGCAGGAAGCCCAGCTCGTCCTCCAGCTGCTTGAGCTGCTTGGACAGGCCGGGCTGGGTGGCGTGCACGCGCGATGCCGCGAGCGTGATGTTCATCTCGGCATCGGCGATGGCAACCAGGTAGCGCAGCTGGGTAAGCGTCATGGCGGGCGGGGGCGCAGGGGCGGATGTCCACTCTAGGGTCTATTACCGTCACCAGCTTATAACCAAACGTTGTTTAAGAAAGGCATCTGGTCATTTCCGGGCGTCATATGCGGGCGCTACGGTCAGCCGGCAGCCGCTGGCCTGAACGGCCAGCCTCCCTCTTCCGCCCCGCCGGCCCCCGGCGCGGCCCGCTTCCGGAGCGCTTCCATGGCCCTGTACGACTCCATCCTCGACACCGTCGGCAACACCCCCATCGTCAAACTGCAGCGCCTGGCCCCGCAGGGCGTGACCCTGTACGCCAAGGTCGAGTCGTTCAACCCGGGGGGCTCGGTGAAGGACCGCCTGGCCCTGGCCATCATCCTCGATGCCGAGGCCCGCGGCCTGCTCAAGCCCGGCGACACGATCGTGGAAGCCACCTCGGGCAATACGGGCGTGGCCCTGGCCATGGTGGCCGCGGCGCGCGGCTACAAGTTCGTCGCCACCATGGTCGAGACCTTCTCGGTGGAACGGCGCAAGCTGATGCGTGCCTATGGCGCCAAGGTCATCCTGACCCCGGCAGCCGAGCGTGGCAGCGGCATGGTACGCAGGGCGCGCGAGCTGGCCGAAGAGCACGGCTGGTTCCTGGCCAGCCAGTTCGCCAACCCGGCCAACCCGGCCTATCACCGCAACACCACGGCGGCGGAGATCCTGCGCGACTTTGCCGGCAAGCGGCTGGACTACTTCGTGAGTGGCTGGGGTACGGGTGGCACCCTCACCGGCGTTGGCGAAGTGCTGAAGGTCGCCCGGCCGCAGACGCGCATCGTGGCCACCGAACCGGCCGGCGCGGCGCTGCTGAAGGGGGATGACTGGAAGCCGCACAAGATCCAGGGCTGGACCCCGGATTTCGTGCCGGACGTGCTCAACCGCGACGTGGTGGATGAACTGCTGACGGTCGAAGATGACCGCGCGATCGCCACCGCGCGCCGCCTGGCGGCCGAGGAAGGCCTCTTCGTCGGCATCTCGGCCGGCGCCACGGTGGCCAGCGCGCTGGATGTGGCCAGCCGCGCCGAAGCCGGGTCGGTGATTCTGGCGATGCTGCCGGACACCGGCGAACGCTACTTCTCCACGCCGTTGTTCGCCGATGTGAACGAAGGATCCGACGACGACTGGCTGGCCGGCCTGCCGTAAGCCCGGGGTCGGATCCCTTTCCCGCAGGGAAAGCCTCTGACCCCAGACCAACGTAAACCGAAGATAGGGGTCAGCGCCTTTTCCATGCGGAAAAGGATCTGACCCCTTTCTGCTTCAGCCTGCGTGAAGGTGCTGCCCCCCATCGTGCGTGAAGGCCGTAAATCGCAGCGCGTGAGACGGTCATGACGCAGCATGGATGCCCTCTCCACTACGGTGGGTGCAGCCAGCGCGGGCACGGCGCGCAACAACAACAGGCAGGAGACGGACGCATGAAGATCGAAGTGTGGCAGGGCGACATCACGACCCTGGCGGTGGATGCGATCGTCAACGCGGCCAATGAAACCCTGCTCGGCGGGGGTGGCGTGGACGGTGCCATCCACCGCGCGGCCGGGCCGGATCTGCTTGCCGAGTGCGAGCGCCTGCCGGAACTGCGGCCGGGCGTGCGCTGCCCGACCGGGGAAGTGCGCGCCACGGGTGCCCATGCCCTCCCCGCGCGGCATGTGCTGCATACGGTCGGCCCGGTGTGGCATGACGGACAGCGCGACGAGCCGGCCCTGCTGGCCAACTGCTACTGGAAATCGCTGCAGTTGGCCGAGTCGCTGGGCGTGCAGTCGATCGCGTTCCCGGCCATCAGCTGCGGTGTCTATGGCTACCCGCTGTACCAGGCCGCGCAGGTGGCAGTGACCGAAACACTGGCGTGGCAGCGCAGCCATGCGCAGCCGATGCGCATCGTGCTGGTCGCTTTCAACACCGCGACCGCCAAGGCATACCAGCAGGCACTGGCTGCCGCCGGCCAGGCGGTGGAAGCCGAACGCATCGTGCCGCTACCGCCGCTGGGCGATACCGGATTTGCCGCGGCGCATTGAGGCGCTGCAATGAGCGTGGATGCGACACGGCATCCACGCATCACGGCATCCACTCATGGCGTGGATCTACTGCGCTTCGGTGCGCTGGACGTCCAACGTGAAATCGCCGGTGTCCCCAGCGTCCAGGCTGCTGACAGTGAGGGTGTAGCGGCCGGGCTGCAATGCCAGGCGGATGCGCGAGTCGGTTCCCTCACCGTCTTCGTCATCGTCGTTCTCGACATCCTCGCCCTCACCCTCCAGCGCCAGCACGGTGTCGAACGCCTCCGAGCGCAGGTCGATGCCGTAGTGGCCCGGTGTGTCCACCTGCAGGGTGTACGTCTGCGACGGGTCCAGCAACAGGTCGGCAATACGCCCGGTGTTGATGATCGGCTTGCCATCGTAAGGCGCGAGCACTTCGGCACGCAGCCGGAACAGACCGTAGGACTCCGGCCCGAAAGCATTCACTGCGATCTGGTAGGTGCCCGCACCTGCGGCACGGAACGCGACAGCGGCGTTGCCGCCCTCATAGCCGGTGTGGCTGCGGGTGATCACTTTCCCATCATGGAAAATGGTCATCGCGCCGCTGAGCGCGCCGGTCATCGTGATACCGACCCGCTGCTTGTCCTGCAGGGTGATCTGGTACAGCTGATGGTGGCTGCCATCGTTGAAGTTCACGCCGCTGCGCGAGGTGATTTCGCCGGATACGGGTTTGTCGAACTGCAGGACCGGCACCGTGCCCGATGGCCCCGGTGGGCCGATACGGTTGCAGCCTGCCGCGCAGAGCACGGTGGCCAGGCCCAGCGCGAGGGTGGTGGTACGCATTGAGCATCTCCCTGGCCTTTCCGTATACCCCAGGCGCACAGGCCTTGCGCGAGGGAGCAGCAACGATACCCGCAAAAGCAGACGCCGGCAGGATGCCGGCGTCTGCGTGTCACGTCATGCAGGGAATGGGACGGCTCAGCCGTTCCACTTGCCCAGCGCGGCCAGGCCGTTGTCCTTGGCGCGCTCGTACACGGTCTTCTGTGCAGCGGCGTAGTTGCCCTTCATGTCCTTGGCCCACAGCTTCAGCGCCGCCTGCTGCATGGCACGGCCGTAGGAGAAGCTCAGCGGCCACGGCAGGTTGCCCAGCTGGTTCATCGCGTTCAGGTGCTCGGTGGACTGCTCGTCGGTCTGGCCGCCGGACAGGAACACCACGCCCGGCAGGATGGCCGGCACGGTGCTCTTCAGGCACATCACGGTCGACTCGGCCACTTCCTCGACGTCGGCCTGCTCATCGCAGCCCTTGCCGGAGATGACCATCGAGGCCTTCAGGATGGTGCCTTCCAGCAGCACGTTCTGCTGGTAGAGGGCGTCGAACAGCGAACGCAGGGTGGCTTCGGTGACTTCGTAGCAGGTCTCGATGTCGTGGTCGCCGTCCATGATGACTTCCGGCTCGACCATCGGCACCAGGCCGCATTCCTGGCACAGCGCGGCATAACGGGCCAGCGCATGGGCGTTGGACTCGATGCAGGTGCCCGACGGGGTGTTGTCACCGATGTTGATGACCGCACGCCACTTGGCGAAGCGCGCACCCAGCTTGTAGTACTCCTGCAGGCGCTCGCGCAGGCCGTCCAGGCCTTCGGTGACCAGCTCGCCCGGGCAGCCGGCCAGCGGGTGTGCACCCTTGTCCACCTTGATGCCCGGAATCATGCCGTGGTCGGCCATGTACTTGGCGAACGGCACGCCGTCCTTCGTCGACTGGCGGATGGTTTCGTCGTACAGGATGGCGCCGGAAATGTGCTCGTTGAGCTTCGGCGTGGTCAGCAGCAGCTCGCGGTAGGCACGACGGTTCTCCTCGGTGTTCTCGATACCGACGCCGGCGAAACGCTTGGCGATGGTAGCGGTGGATTCGTCGATCGCGATGATGCCCTTGCCCGGGGCGACCATGGCCTGGGCGGTTTCAGCCAGCTGTTCGATGCTCATGTATTTCCTGTGGCGGGTGCGGGAAAAACGTAAGTATAGCCCCGCTGCCCGTTGCCTCGCCGTGGAGGACAGGATGGAAACGCTTCCAGATGTGCGCAGGACAAAACATGTCCTGCGCTGTGGGGTCGGAGCACCTGCGGGATCCGACCCCAGGTCGGCGTGGGGTCAGATCCCCGCAGGGGCTCTGGCCCCGGCCCGGCAGTGCCGAGCCGATGCCGTCAGGGCTTACAGATCGCCCAGGCCGCTGGCGCGGCCGTCTTCGCCCACTTCCAGCAGGCGCAGGGTGTTGGTGGCGCCCAGGGTTTCCATGTGCTCGCCGCTGGTGAACACAACGCGGTCACCGGCCTGCAGCAGGTCCGATTCGACCAGCAGGCGGATGCTGCCGCGGGCCGCTTCGCGCGGGGTCAGGCCACGGCTGTCGAAGTTGATCGGGTACACATCGCGCATCAGCGCCATCTGGCGGCGGGCGCCGTCATGGCGTGTCACCGCGAACACCGGGGCCTTGGCGCGGAAGCGCGACAGGTAACGGGCGGTACCGCCGGATTCGGTCATCGCCACGATGGCGCGCACGCCCACGTGCTGCGACAGGAACATGGTGGCCATGGCGATGGCTTGGTCGGCACGTTCCAGGTTGCGCGGCGAGGCGTTGAAGTCGGTCTCGGTCTGGAACTGGCGCTCGGCGCCCAGGCAGATGCGGGCCATCGCCTCGACCGCCTTCACCGGGTAGGCACCGGCGGCGGTTTCGGCCGACAGCATCACCGCATCGGTGCCGTCGATGACCGAGTTGGCCACGTCCAGCACCTCGGCACGGGTCGGGATCGGGCTTTCCACCATCGACTGCAGCATCTGCGTGGCGGTGATCACCACCTTGTTCTGCGCCAGCGAGGCCTTGATGATCTTCTTCTGCAGGCCCGGCAGTTCGGCATCGCCGATTTCCACGCCGAGGTCGCCACGGGCCACCATCACCACGTCACTGGCTTCGACGATCTCTTCCAGATTCTCGATGGCTTCGGTGCGTTCGATCTTGGACACCAGCGCGGCATAGCAGCCGTGCGATTCGGCGATCTGGCGCGCATCGTTCATGTCCTGCGCGTTGCGGCAGAAGGACACTGCGATGAAGTCGACGCCGATCTTGGCAACGATGCCGATCAGTTCCTTGTCGCGCTCGGTCAGCGCGCCCAGCGACAGGCCGCCGCCCTGCTTGTTCAGGCCCTTGCGGTCGGACAGCGCGCCATCGTTGAGCACGGTGTTGATGATGCGGTCGCCCTGCACTTCAACCACCTGCAGCTGCATCAGGCCATCGTCGAGCAGCAGGACGTCGCCGGGGCCCACGTCCTGCGGCAGGCCCAGGTAGCTCACGCCCACCTGGGAGGCATCGCCCGGGCCGGCGCTTTCGCTGGCGATCAGGTCGAAACGGTCACCGGCCTTCAGGTAAACCTTGCCCTCGGCAAAGCGTTCGATGCGGATCTTCGGGCCCGGCAGGTCGGCCAGGATGCCCACTTCCACGCCCACGCGGGCCGCGGCGGCACGCACGTCGGCAGCACGCTTGGCCTGGCCGGACGGATCACCGTGGCTGAAGTTGAGGCGCACCACGTTCACGCCGGCGCGGAACAGATCCTCCAGCACGCCCGGCGGGTCGGTCGCTGGACCGAGGGTGGCTAGGATCTTGGTGCGACGCTGACGCTCGAACATGGTGAATGGGCCTCTCCCGTGAAAGGGGGGAAATTAGCACATCCTTCACGCCCCATGTATACGGTTACACCCTTGTGGCGCCTGACTCTTCGGGACATGGACCGGACAGCGCCCGGACAGGGAACGGATGTAATCGGTTCCCGCCCCGGCACGGGCATGGCCGACGGGGTCAGAGCCCTCTTCGCTGGAGAGGGATCCGACCCCTGGGTCGGTCAGGCCAGCAAGGTGATCAGCTGCGCCGGTTCGCGGGCCAGCTGGCCGGCGCCGGCCTCGGTCAGCTCGGCTTCGCCGCCGAACCCCCACAGCACACCCACGTTGCGCAGGCCGTGGTGGCGGGCGCCCTCGATGTCCATGCGGCGATCGCCGATCATCCAGCACTGTCCCGGTTCCAGCTGCAGACGCTGCAGCGCCTCACCCACCAGCTGCGGCTTGCTGCTGCGCGAGCCATCCGGTGTGGAGCCGATCACATCATCGAACAGCTCGCCGAACGCCAGGTGCTCGACGATGCGGCGTGCGTGCGGTTCGTTCTTGGCCGTGACCACCGCCAGCCGATGGCCACGGCCATGCAGCGCGCGGACGGTGGCTTCGATCTCCGGGTAGACGGTGTGCTCACGCCACCCTTCCACGTCGAAACGCTCGCGGTACAACGCCACGGCTTCCTCCACCCGCACGTCGTCGCCGAACAGCGGGGTGAAGGTGGTGCGCAGGGACGGGCCGATCCAGCCGAGCAGGGTTGCCTGCGGTGGCACCGGCTGGCCCATCTTCTGCAGCGCATAGGCGATGCAGCGGGTGATGCCCACTTCCGAATCGATCAGGGTGCCGTCCATGTCGAAGAAGAGCGTGGCACGCTCTTCTCCGTCAGCGCGCAGCGCCGCGCTCATGCGCCGCGTGCGGCCAGAGCAGCCACGGCCGGCAGGGTCTTGCCTTCCAGGAACTCAAGGAACGCGCCGCCACCGGTGGAGATGTAGCTGACATCACCGGCAATATCGAACTTGTCGACTGCCGCCAGAGTGTCGCCACCACCGGCAATGGAGAACGCCTTGGAGCTGGCGATGGCGCGGGCCAGCGCTTCGGTGCCCTTGCTGAAGGCCTCGAACTCGAACACGCCCACCGGGCCGTTCCAGACCACGGTGCCGGCCTGATCGATCAGCTGCGCGTACTGCGCGGCGGTCTGCGGGCCGATGTCCAGGATCAGATCATCCTCCGCCACGGCATCGACGGCCTTCACTTCCGCTGTCGCATCGGGCAGGAACTGCTTGGCGGTCACCACGTCCACCGGCAGCGGGATGGCGGCGCCACGGGCCTGGGCGTCGGCGACGATCTTCTTCGCGGTATCCAGCAGGTCCGGCTCGTACAGCGACTTGCCCACCTTGTAACCAGCGGCGGCGATGAAGGTGTTGGCGATGCCGCCACCGACGATGAGCTGGTCGACCTTGCCGACCAGATTGGCCAGCAGTTCCAGCTTGGTGCTGACCTTGCTGCCGGCCACGATGGCCAGCAGCGGCTTGGCCGGGGCATCCAGTGCCTTGGCCAGCGCATCCAGCTCAGCCATCAGCAGCGGGCCGCCGGCAGCCACCGGGGCGAAGCGGATGACGCCGTGGGTGGAGGCCTGGGCGCGGTGCGCGGTGCCAAAGGCATCCATCACGAACACGTCGCACAGGGCGGCGTACTTCTTCGACAGGGCTTCGTCATCCTTGCCCTCGCCGACATTCATGCGGCAGTTTTCCAGCAGTACCAGCTGGCCCGGCTGCACGTCCACGCCGTCCACCCAATCGCGCACCAGCGGAACCTCGCGGCCAAGCAGTTCGGACAGCCGCTGGGCGACCGGTGCCAGCGAATCGGCTTCGCTCCACACGCCTTCCTTCGGACGGCCCAGGTGCGAGGTGACCATCACCGCAGCGCCCTGCTCCAGCGCCCGCTTGAGCGTCGGCAGCGAGGCGGTGATGCGCTGTTCGGAGGTGATGCGGCCATTCTCGATCGGCACGTTCAGATCCTGGCGGATCAGCACGCGCTTGCCGGAGAGGTCGAGGTCGGTCATGCGGACGATGGACATGGGCAACTCTTTGGCTCAGGGACGGGATGCCGGAGTACGGCAGACGGCCATTGTATCGGCTGCCGGTGGCCACCGCCCTGTAGAGTCGAGCTTGCTCGACTGACGCGTGGGGCAGTCGAGCGAGCTCGACTCTACGGGGCGCGGCCGCCGGGCGGTTACGCCGAGGGCGCGGGCTTCTGCCGCAGCAGGCTGAGCGCCAGGCCGCCCACCACCAGCACGCCCAGGCCCAGCAATGCCCACAGCAGCCAGGCCTTCCAGTCGCGCGGCGGCTTCAGCGCGGCATCGCCGGCCAACGTCTCCGGTGCGCCTTCCAGACGCGCCAGCGTCGGCTGCCACGCGGGGTCGTTGCGTTGGCGCAGTTCCTCGATCAGCACCGCGATCGGTGCTTCGGCACGGCGTGCGGTTGCACTGCCCACCGCCAGCGCGTACGGCGCCGCGCCCTGGCTCAGGAACACCATCACTTCGGGTTGGTAGCCCAGGCGCAGGGTCGGCGCGGTGGCGGTTTCCACCGGGCTGGCCACCAGTTTCCAGTAGCGGTCACGCCAAGGGCCGCCCAGTGCCTGCGCGGCAGACTGCTGGCGCTGGCCCGGTGCGCCCTGCTGTACCTGATAGGCGATCCAGGGGGCACTGCGGCGCTGCCATTCGGCACCGGGGTCGTCGCGGCTGTACAGCGTCCACTGCACCAGGCTGTTGTCGGCGCTGGCCACGTCGGCCCTGCTGACCGGGAACCGCCCGTCCAGTTCAAAGGTGTACTCGCCCGTACCCGCGGCGGTCGGTTGCAGCGACAGCCACTCCCACGGCACCGTCGCCGGCGCGGGTGGCAGTTCGGCCAGCACGCTGCGCAGCACCGGCAGGCGCGCGTCGCCCTGCGGCAGGACGCGCAGGTAACGCGCATTGCCATCCACCTGCAGCCGCCGCTGCAGCAGGCGCTTGCCGGCGCGCTGCAGATCCACCAGCGGCACATCGCGCGCCACGGCCCGCCAGTGCTGCAGGTCGTCGCTGGCATCCAGCTGCACCTGTGCCTGCAACGGCTGCCCGCTGTCGGCCCAGTCCAGCACCAGCGCGGCCAGCGGCTGCTGGCCCAGCACGCTGGCGTCGATCAGCCAGCCGCCCTGCCCGTTCGCCACCGCACCACCGCCCACGCGCGCTTCAACCCGGCGCACGCGGCCGTCGGTATCGCGCTCGGTCAGCAGCTGCAGATCATTGCGCTGTGCTTCGGCCAACCGCGGCAGCGCGAACCACGGCAGCTCCCGCTGCACCGGCGGCTGGGCCAGCGGCTGGTCCGGGGCGAGCAGCGCCGATGGCAATGCCTGACCGGCGGCGTTGAATACCTGCAGATCTGCCAGATCGGCACGGCCGGCGCGGCGGTAGATGGCGGGCTCCAACACCACGCGATAGGCGCCGGACTGCGCGCTGGACAGGCTCAACGGCCACTGTTCGGCATAGTGCGCGCGGTAGTCGGTGGCCTGCGCGGATGCCACGCTGGCCAACGCCAGCAACATCGGCAGCAGTGCCGCACTCCACTTCTTCATTGCGTGTTCTCCACGGTTGGCGCGGTGCCCGGGGGCGCCGGCGCCAGATAGCCCACGACCGTGCACAGCAGGCCGTAGGCAATGAACGATGCGATACCCAACAGGTTGCCCAGGTGCTGGCGGTCGATCAGTACCAGCTTGGCCAGCACTACCGCCATCAGCACGGCACCGACCATCCACAGGATGCGCTGGCCACGACGCGAGCCCCAGACCCAGGCGATGACGCCCAGCACGCTCCACAGCACGGTCAGGCTGGTCTGCGCCAGGCTTTCGCGGGCCATCGACGGCGCCCACGGCACGCCTCCCCAGTGGTGCACGCCATGCAGCACCGTGCTGGTGAGCGCGATGAATCCGGCCAACGCCAGCAACGGCACGCGCAGGCGCTGCAGCGCGGCCGGGGCCTGGCCGCCGAACAGCCAACGGGCGGCCAACAGCAGGCCCAGCCACTGCGACAGTTCGGCGGGGTTGAGTACCGGCAGCCACGGCAGCGGCGCGGCATCGCCGGCCAGGCTGATACCGATCCACCATGCGCAGGCCAGCACAGCGAACACCACGCTCTGCAGCGACGTGCGTGCCGCATCGAAGGCGTCGCCCAGCGGCCAGCGCAGCCATGCCCAGCGCCACAGCGACACGGCCGCCAGCAGCAGCCACGGCAGAGTCACCAGCAACGCGGTCCAACCCTGCGCCAGATGCGCGGCATCGCCGCCCCACAACGCAAGCAGGGACAGCAGCGAAGGCCACAGCAGCCACCACAGGAACTGGGCGATGCGGGCCACGCCATCGCCGCCCTGGCGCAGGCACAGCAGGGTGCGCACGCCCAGCACCGCAAACACCGCCCAGCCCAGCGCGCCGTACCCGGCGAACGGCTGCTGGTGCGCATCGCTCTGCAGCAGGGCCAGCGGGAAGCCTGTCGCCAGCATCACCAGGGCGGTCACGCCCAGCGCGCGCGCGGGCTGGCGGCGCTGCGCTTCCGCAGCCAGCCAGGCGGTCAGTGCGGCCAGCACCAGCAGGGCGTCAGCCTGCGCAGTGCGCTCGATGAAGCGGCCGATCTCATGAATGAAGCCGCCCAGCCACCACAGCAGGCCCCACAGGTAATAGACCAGCGCCACGTCGTGCCGCGCGCGGCGCTGGTAGCTCCATGCACTGGCGAAGCCGGCCAGCGCCAGCAGCAGCGCGCCGATGGCGGTGGGGTTGAGCAGGAACCGCGCGTCCGCGTGCCAGTAGTCGGCGCCCACCACGAACGCGAAGGCGGCCCCGAGCTGCAGCAGCGCGGCAGCCACCTGCGGCAGCCAGCGCTGCTGGCGCAGCCCCAGCCAGGCCAGGCCCGCACCTTCCAATGCGAACACCGCGCCGGTGGCGCGCGCCGACAGCGCCAGCGGCACCGCCAGCGTGGCAAAGCCCACCGCCAGCACCGCGTGCGACTGCGCCAGCACGCGGTAGGACGCGCGATGGATCAGCGCGCGCGCCAGCACCGCATAGATCGCCGCCAGGCCCAGCGCGCACAACGCCAGCGTCATCGGCTGCTCATGCAGCATGCCGGCCTGCAGCGAGAACGCGATCAGTGGCGTGCCGAACACAAGGCTGCCGTCGACCAGATCGCGGCGCTCGGCCGGCTGGCGGCGCGCGTACAGCAGCGGAATCAGCAGGTAGAAGGCGAAGAACAGCAGCAGGAACGGTTCGGTGCTGGTGAACTTGTCGGCGCGGTACTGCAGCACGCCCCAGAAGGTGCCGATGCCGAAGGTGAAGGCAAAGCCCAGCAGATTGAGCGCACGCCACGGGCGGAACCAGGCGATGGCGAAGATGCCGGCATTGAGCACCGCGTAGTAGCTGAACAGGCCCACATGGTTGCCGCTGCCGGTGGACAGCCACAGCGGCGCCATGAAGCCGGCGAGGATGCCCAGCACCGCCAGCGTGCGCGAGTTCTGCACCACGGCCAACACGCACAGCCCGGCCACCAGCAGGATCGAACTGGCGAAGGCGAAGCCGGGGTTGATGAGTTCAAAGCGCTTGAAGGCCGCGAAGATGGTCAGCAGCAGCACGCCGATGGCGCCGCCCTGCAAGGCCAGGGCAAACAGCCGGCGGCGCTCGCGCTGGTACCAGCCGAAGCCCAGCAGGCCCAGCGCGCCGACCGTGATGGCGGCCAGGCGCAGCTCGATCGGCAGCACCAGCCAGCCCTGATCGCTGACGTACTTGAGCAGCGCGGCGACGCCGGCCAGCAGCACCAGCATGCCGATCTTCACCGGCACATTGCCTTCGGTGAACCAGCGTTTGACCGCGCCCACGGCGCGTTCGATCACGTTGGGCTGCACAGGCTCCGGCGGCAGGGGTGGCGGCGCCGGGACCGGCGGCGGCACGGCGGCGGGCTGCGCAACAGCCGGTGCGGGCGACAGCGGCTGCGGGGCAGCAGCAGCCGGGCGCAGGAATGGCGGTTCGCTGGCCTCGGCCAAAGGTGCAGCAGGTTCTGCGGCGGCGGCCGGCTCGACCGCGCGTGGCGCGGCGGCAACGGCGGGAACGCCTTGGGCCAAGGTGCTTTCCAGTGCGGCCACGCGCCGGCGCAGGCCGGCAATCATCACCAGCGCCACCACCAGCAGCAGCGGTATCGCCAGCAGGGCCAAAACCACCAGGACGATCAGTGCTTCCATTCTTCGTCTACCCCAACGCAGCCGCGCCCCAGCGGCAGCGGTCCGTGGCCCATGCTACGTCAGCCGGGCCCATGAACGACGAACCCCGGCAAGCCGGGGTTCGTGTACGGATCTTCGTGGGCCTTACTTGGCCGCGACGACCTTGGCCATTTCCAGGCACTTGTTCGAGTAGCCCCACTCGTTGTCGTACCACGACACGAGCTTGACGAAGGTGCCGTCCAGGGCGATACCGGCGTCGGCATCGAACACCGAGGTGTGGGTTTCACCGACGAAATCGGTGGCCACCACCTTGTCTTCGGTGTAACCCAGGATGCCCTTCAGCGCGCCTTCGCTCTGTGCCTTCACTTCGGCGCAGATTTCGGCGTAGGTGGCTTCCTTTTCCAGCTCGACGGTCAGGTCGACCACCGACACGTCCGAGGTCGGGACGCGGAAGCTCATACCGGTCAGCTTCTTGTTCAGTTCCGGGATGACCACGCCGACGGCCTTGGCCGCGCCGGTGGACGACGGAATGATGTTTTCCAGGATGCCACGGCCACCGCGCCAGTCCTTGTTGGACGGGCCATCGACGGTCTTCTGGGTGGCAGTGGCTGCGTGCACGGTGGTCATCAGGCCGCGCTTGATGCCCCACTTGTCGTTGATGACCTTGGCCAGCGGGGCCAGGCAGTTGGTGGTGCACGACGCGTTGGAGATGATGGCCTGGCCGGCGTAGGTCTTGTCGTTCACGCCGAACACGAACATCGGGGTGTCGTCCTTCGACGGAGCCGACAGGATGACCTTCTTCGCGCCGGCATCGATGTGCTTCTGCGCGGTTTCCTTGGTCAGGAACAGGCCGGTGGCTTCCAGGACGACGTCGGCGCCGACTTCATCCCACTTCAGGTTGGCCGGGTCGCGTTCCTGGGTCAGGCGGATCTTCTTGCCGTTGACCAGCAGATCGTTGCCCTGCACCGCCACATCGGCCTTGAAGCGGCCATGCACGGAGTCGTACTTCAGCATGTACGCCAGGTAGTCCGGCTCCAGCAGATCGTTGATGGCCACGATTTCGATGTCATCGCCGAAGTTCAGCACCGCCGAGCGCAGCACATTGCGACCGATGCGACCGAAACCGTTGATACCAACCTTGATTGCCATGTTCAGAAGCTCCTGCAGCCGCGACAGGTGCGGCGGGGTGGATAGGGCCCCCAAGTCTACCAGCACGGCCCTGGCCACCGCCGGCCAGTGCCGCGGCCCGGCAGGCGCCCAGACAGGATTTGATCCGGATCAAAGCGTTAGCGCGGCGTGAGGCCGAGACTGGCCGCATCTACCCCGTAACGAGAACACCCCGATGCGCAAGACCTCCCCCCTGATCCTGGCCGGCCTGGCCGCCGCCGTATCCCTGGCCGCCACCCCGGCCATGGCCCAGTCCAAGGGTGACTGGACCGTCTCCGCAGGCGTCCACCAGGTCGCCCCGAAGTCCAACAACGGCTCGCTGGCCGGTGGCACCCTGAAGGTGGACGTGGACAACGACGTCAAGCCGACCATTACCGGTGAGTACTTCATCGCCGACAACCTGGGCATCGAAGTGCTGGCCGCCCTGCCGTTCAAGCACGACATCAACATCAACGGCCTGGGCCGGGTGGGCAGCAGCAAGCAGCTGCCGCCGGTGGTGACCCTGCAGTATCACTTCAATAGCAAGGGCAAGGTTTCGCCGTTCGTGGGTGCGGGCCTGAACTACACCACCTTCTTCAGTGAAGACACCACTGGCGCGCTGGCCGGCAGCAAGCTGAAGCTCGAAGACTCCTGGGGCCTGGCCGCGCATGCCGGCGTGGACTTCGCCATTGGCGAAAAGGGTGCACTGCGCGTGGACATGCGCTGGATCGATATCGACAGCAAGGTGAAGCTGGACGGCGAGAAGATCGGCACGGTGAACATCGACCCGCTGGTGTACGGCGTGTCGTACGTCTTCAAGTTCTAAGACCCCCAGACCCTCGCAGCAGATTGCCCCGGTGTGTGTGCCGGGGCTTTTTTCCTGGAGCATCCACGCATGGCGTGGATCTACACGTCTGTGTGCATCCACGCATGGCGTGGACCTACACGTCTGTGTGCATCCACGCATGGCGTGGATCTACACGTCTGTTTGCATCCACGCATGGCGTGGATCTACACGTCTGTGGCCACTTCCACGCGGTTGCGGCCGCCCGCCTTGGCGCGGTACAGGGCTTCGTCGGCGCGTGCCAGTGCGCGCTCCAGCGTGTCGCCGCCGTCATCGTGCCAGCGCGCCACGCCGATGCTGACGCTCACCACCGGCGCGGCCTCTGAATCCACGTGGGCGATGGCCAGGGCCTGCACCTGCTGCCGCATCTGCTCGAAAGGCGCGGTTTCCGGCGTCCCCGGTGTCCAGTACCCCAGCGCGACGAACTCCTCGCCGCCATAGCGGGCCACGACCGAGCCGGCATCGCGCAACTGCGCTGCCAGGGTGACGGCCACCGCATGCAGCACGGTGTCGCCGGCCGGGTGGCCGTGACGGTCGTTGTAGCGCTTGAAAAAGTCGATGTCGATCATCGCGATGCGCAGTGCGCCGCGCGCATGCGGCGTGCGCAGGTAGCCCTGGAAGACCTCGCGTGCACGGCGGTCGAACGCGCGCCGGTTCAGCAAGCCGGTCAGGCCATCATGGTTGGCCATGGCATCGAGCTGCTGCTCGGCCCGCCACGTGGCCCGCGCCTGCCGTTCGGAAATGTAGCTGCCGACAATGCCTGCCAGGTTGCTGGCCAGCACGAACATCACCCCCTGCAGCATCTGCGCCCATTGCCGGCCTACCTGGATTTCGGCCAGGACGAAGGCGGCGGTGATCAGCGTGCCGGTCAGCGTGGCCACGCCGAAGCGCAGGCCGCAGAGGAAGTAGTTCAGCAGCAGGAACAGGCTGATGCCTTCATAGGGGTAATCCACACCGGCACGATGGGCGGTCCAGATCATCGTCACCAGGGCCAGCCCGGCAACCAGCACCACGCAGCCGCCCAGTGCCTGCAGGCGCTGCCTGAACGGGGGAACGAACGTCAGCAGGACCCCCAGCAGCAGCACCGGCAGCAGCACCCCCAGCCGCCAGCGCAGTACCACCGCGTTGACCTCGGGCGGCAGCCAGAACTGATCGAGCACGGCAAAGCCCACAGACAATGCCGCCGCCAGCGCGCACGCGCAGCGCATGCGCCACCGCACCTGGGTATTGAATGCGGAGGCGAAGCCGTCATCGCCTGGATGCCCTGCGGTGATGCGCCTGTCCGTGATCGCCATCGGCCCCTCCCATGCCCATCCCCACCAACGTAGTGGCGGCGGCATCAAGACCGCGTGGCGACTGGCCGCGCGGCGTCAAGCTTCGTTTCCACCACCCCCGCTAGAATGGGCGCATGAAAGCCCTGCACTCCCTGATTCTCGCTGCCGCCCTTGCGCCGGCCCTGCTGACCCTGTCCGCCCCCGCCCATGCCTGGGGCGCGCAGGGTCATCGCCTGGTGGCCGAAGTGGCCGATACCCGCCTCACCCCGACCGCGCGTGCCGAGGTCGACCGCCTG
Source organism: Stenotrophomonas sp. ESTM1D_MKCIP4_1 (assembly GCF_003086895.1). Lineage (NCBI taxonomy): Bacteria > Pseudomonadati > Pseudomonadota > Gammaproteobacteria > Lysobacterales > Lysobacteraceae > Stenotrophomonas > Stenotrophomonas sp. ESTM1D_MKCIP4_1. Next base: position 3,467,635 of record NZ_CP026004.1, read on the forward strand.
CTGGCCACCGAACCCGGTGCCACCCTGGCCAGCATCGCGCCGTGGGCCGACCAGCTGCGCGCCAAGGACCCCGGCCTGGGCCGTCGCTCCGCCGGCTGGCATTACGTCAACATCGCCGAAGACGGCTGCCATTACGAGCCGCCGAAGCACTGCAAGAACGGCAACTGCATCGTCGAAGCGCTGAAGGCCCAGAGTGCCATCCTGGGCGACCGCAGCCTGACCGACGGCGAGCGCCTGCAGGCGTTGAAGTTCGTCGTGCACCTGGTGGGCGACGTGCACCAGCCGATGCACGCCGGTTACGGCCACGACAAGGGTGGCAACGACTTCCAGCTGCAGTTCGGCAACCGCGGCACCAACCTGCACTCGCTGTGGGACAGCGGCATGCTCAACACGCGCAAGCTGGATGACGCCGGCTACCTGCCGGTGCTGCGTGCGCTGCCTGCACCGAAGCTGGCGCGCCAGTCCAACCCGCAGCGCGACCCGCAGAGCTGGGCCGAGGCCAGCTGCCGCATCTCGGTGCAGCCGGGCGTGTACCCGGCTGCGCACAAGATCGGCGATGAATACACCGCGCGCTATCGCCCGGTCGCCGAAGCGCAGCTGCGGCTGGCCGGCGAGAATCTGGCACAACTGCTGAACCGCGTGCTCGGCACGCGCTGAGGAGGTTCCGATGTCGGCCCAGGTCCAATCCTTCTTCCACCGCGACAGCAACACCTTCAGCTACCTGGTCAGCGACCCGGCCAGCGGTGAGGCCGCGCTGATCGATCCGGTGCTGGATTACGACCCCGACACCGACGCCAGCAGCGATGCGCCGGTGCGCCCGTTGCTGGAAGCCATCGACCGGCAGGGCCTCCACCTGCGCTGGCTGCTGGAAACCCACGCCCACGCCGACCACGTGTCGGCCGGGCGGCGGTTGAAGGCGCACTTCCCGCAGGCGACGCTGGCCATCGGCGAGGGAATCCGCGCGGTGCAGGCTACGTTCGCCCCCCGCTACGGCCTGGATGGGCCCGCGCTGGACACGCATTTCGACCATCTGTTCGCTGATGGCGAAACCTTCGCGCTGGGCCGGTTGCAGGGCCGCATCATCGCAGTGCCCGGCCACACCAGCGACAGCATTGCCTATCTCATCGGCGATGCGCTGTTCCCTGGCGATTCGCTGTTCATGCCCGACAGCGGCACCGCACGCTGCGATTTCCCCGGCGGTGACGCCGCGCAGCTGTACCGTTCGATCCAGCGCCTGCTGGCGCTGCCGGCTGCCACCCGCGTGTTCGTCTGCCACGACTATGGTCCGGGCGGCCGCGCGGTCGCCAACGAAACCACCATCGGTGCGCAGCGCGCGCACAACATCCACGTGCACGAAGGCGTGGATGAAGCGGCGTTCGTCAGCGTCCGGCAGGCACGTGATGCAACCCTGGCCGAGCCGAAGCTGATGCAGCCGGCGGTGAAGGCCAACATCCAGGGCGGGGCCTGACCGCAGCCCCGCCCTGTGCGCGCCACCGGGCACCGCCCGGCGCTACCGGCCCTGCGTGCGCACTACGTGCTGGCCCTTCGCGATCTCGAAGGTGAACGCGTACTGCAGGGTGACGGCTACCGGATTGACGCGCTCGGCCCCCTCGCAACCACGCTCATCCGGCACCTTGCCCGGCGCAAAGTGGCAGACCGCTGCCGGGAAGTATTTCCAGTGGGCAACGGCCTCCTGCGCCGCCTGCAGCAGCGGGGCATTTTCCGTCAACGTTCCTGCAGTGCAGGCACTGCGGTCGGTCAATGGCTGGGTGCGATCGACCTTGCCCTCCGCATCCACCACCACCTGCAGGCAGACCGTGGTGGGTGGCAGCGCGGTGCGTGGGTCACGCTCGCCCACTTCCGGGTCCGGACCCGCGTACAGCTGCGGCATCCGATAGCCTTCCGTGGCGGCCAGCGTGTAGGGCTGGATCTGGCCACCGCCGCCGCCCCCCTCGGGGCTCAGGCGCTGGTGGCCGACGCTCTCGTTGCGGGTTTCAACCGTGGTCAGCCGTTCCTGGGTAGCGCAGCCGGCCAGCAGCACCGCTGTGATGCACAGCGGTGCGCGCTTCAGTGCTGCCTTCACTGCGTCTGGCCGCCGTTCGCCTCGGTGTTGTCCATGGCGTAGGTGATCGGAATGCGCAGCTTGGCGGCCACCGGCTTGCCATCCTTCGTTGCCGGCTTGAACGTCCAGCTGCGCGCCGCTGCGATCGACGCAGCCTCGAACACGCCCGGATTGGTCGCACTTTCCACACGCACATCGGTGGCCACGCCCTTTTCATTCACGGCCACGATCAGCTTCACCACACCGGTCTGGCCCTTCTCGAACGCGCCCACCGGATAGCTCGGGGGTGACATGTTCTGTACCTGGATCGGCGTGTCCAGCCCATCCTTGGCAGCATCCGCCTGGGCGTACTGGAACGGCTCGGCACTGATCGACGGTACCCCCGTCGCCGCCCCCTGGCTCGCCCAGGCCAGCGCGGCCCCACCCATGCACAACCCCACCAGCAACATCTGACCGGTCACTTTCGACACTGCCTTCCGCTTCGACTGCTTCAACATGGCGATACGCTCCTTCAACACGGGTTGGCTGCGCCAATGGCATGCCATCGGTGCAACCGGGTGGACCAGCTGCGCCTTGAGCAGCGTGCTGGCATAAAGGCGGCGCTGCATCGGCTGCGCGGCAACGGTACGCGCATCGCAGGCCAGTTCCTGGTCGCGCAGGAAGCGGCGCGCGGCCCAGGGCAACAACGGGTGGAACCAGAACACGGTGCGTGCCAGCAGCAGTGCGCCGTTGGCCCAGTGGTCGCCATTACCGCGATGGCTGCGTTCGTGGCGCAGGATCAACGCCTGTTCTTCGGCATCGAACTGCTGGTCGAAGTGCGGCCCGACCACGATGCGCGGCCGCCACAGGCCGACCAGTGCGGGCAGCCCCGGATCGGCGCTGGCCTGCCAGCTGCCATCGGCCCGCGCCCGCAGCGTTCCCAGCCGGCGCTCGAAGCGGCGTTGCGCACGCAGTTCGCGCAGCGCACACAGCCCGGCGCCTGTGGCCCAGGCCAAGGCCAGCAACCAGGGCCACATCGGCAGCTGCGCCGGGACGCCCTCAACGCCCATGGGCACGACCTTCAGCGGCAGCGTGGGCACATGCTGCAGGGCCGGCAGCACCGGCAGTGGCAGCAGCACGGCCATCAGCAGCAGCGGCAGCAGCCACCAGCTGCGGTAGGCCAGGCCAGCACCGCCCAGCTTCACCAGCAGCGGTCGCACCGCTGCCAGCAACAGAACGCCCATCGCCAGCCACAGGCTGGCCCGCCACAGTCCTTCGAGCAGCTCATTCATCGTCCATCTCCTGGATCAGCTTCTTCAGTTCGGCGATGTCCTGCGCCGTCAGCTGGCCACGCTCGCTGAAATGGGCCACCAGCGGCGCCACCCGGCCGTCGAACACGCGGCCGATGAAATCCTGGCTCTGCGCCTCCACCCAGGCCTGGCGCTGCAGCAGCGGCTGGTAGAGGTAGCGGCGGCCATCACGCTCTGCGGCAATCGCGCCCTTGGTCAGCAGGCGGTTGAGCAGGGTCTTGATGGTCGGCTCGGCCCACTCGCGGTGGGCCAGCGCGGCCACCACGTCTTCGGCGCTGCGGGGGGACTGCTGCCACAGCACCTCCATCACAACGGCTTCGGCTTCGCTGATCGGGCTCATGATTTACATCCGTAATCGACAGCCCGATTACGCTCGTAATCGATCCGGTTGTCAACCCCCTCGACTGCAGGTTCATCGCGCCTGCCCCAGCATCGGTCGCTCCTGCCCCGCTGGAGCCCGCATGAAGCCGCTGCGCAAACTGGATTTCCCGGTGGAACAGGCCCGCCGCTTCCTTGAACCCGGCCCCATCGTGCTGGTCAGCACCGCGGCCCACGGGCAACGCAACCTGATGACGATGGGCTGGCACATGGTGATGGGCTTCTCGCCCTCGCTGGTGGCCACCTACCTGTGGAACGAGAACCACAGCTTTGCGTTGGCCCGCGACAGCCGGCAGTGCGTGATCAACGTTCCCGGCGTGGAGCTGCTGGACACCGTGGTGGATATCGGCAACTGCAGTGGCCGCGAGGTCGACAAGTTCGCGCGTTTCGGCCTGGATGCGGTGCCCGCGCGCGAGGTCGCCGCGCCGCTGGTGGGCCAGTGCCATTCCAGCTTCGAGTGCCGGCTTCACGACGACAGCCAGATCGAAGCCAGCAACCTCTTCATCTGGGAAATCGTGCGCGCCCACGTCGCGCCACGGCCGAAGCTGCCGCGTACCTTCCACTACCGGGGCGATGGCCGGTTCATGGTGGCGGGCGCGGAAATCTCGCGTCGACGGCGGTTCAAGCCCGACATGCTGTAATGCCAGCACTCCCCTTGCCGCAGGACCGCCACGCATGACCGAACACCTGACCGACCTGGACGCCGCCGTAGACTGGCTGTTCGCGCGCGTGGAAGGGCCGCTGCGGGTGGGCGCTCCGCTGGCACTGGGCAAGCCGCATCGGCTGCTCAATGCCCTGTATGCGCGCGTGGAAGGGGATCCGTCGCGGCCGCTGCAGCTGTACACCGCGCTGTCGCTGAATCCGCCGAAGGCACGCGGCGACGGCCTGGAGGCGCGCTTCATGGCGCCGTTCGTGCAGCGCCATTTCGGTGAGGACTTCCCGCGCCTGGCCTATGCCGATGCGATCGCCCGTGATGCACTGCCGGCGCATGTGGAGGTGGAGGAGTTCTACATGCAGTCCGGTGGGCTGCTCGGCTCACGCCAGGCGCAGTCCAGCTACACCAGCCTGAACTACACGCACGCGGCCGATGCCGTGGCGCAGCGCGCGCCGCAGGTGATCGTGCAGAAGGTGGCGATGCGCCCGGACGACCGTCGGCTGTCGTTGTCGTGCAACAACGACATCACCCAGGACACCCTGGATGCGATGGCTGCACGCGGCCTGCCGCGGCCCCTGCTGGTGGCCGAGATCGATCCGCAGCTGCCTTACCTGGGCGGTACGGCCACGGTGGATGTGTCCTTCTTCGATCTGGTCATTACCCCGCCGCCGCCCTACCCGGCCCTGTTCGGCCTGCCGCGGCAGCCGGTGGCCGATGCGGACTACGCCATCGGCCTGTACGCCAGCACGCTGGTGCGTGACGGCGGCACGCTGCAGATCGGCATCGGCACGCTGGCCGATGCTCTGAGCCATGCGCTGGTACTGCGCCACACCGACAACGCGCGCTACCGCCGCGTACTGAACGCACTGGACCCGCAGCTGGCCAGCCACCCGCTGGTGCAGGAGATCGGCGGCCTCGATCCCTTCGAGGTGGGCCTGTATGGCTGCAGCGAGATGCTCAACGAAGGCTTCCGGCGGCTGGTGCAGACCGGCGTCATCCGGCGCAAGGTGCACGACGATCTGGCGCTGATGCAGCGCATCGAGAATGGCAGCACGCTGTCCATCGACCATGCCACGCTGGACGCCGAAGGTGAGTACCTGCACGGCGCGTTCTACCTTGGTTCGCCCGAGTTCTACGACTGGCTGCGCACGCTGCCCGAAAACGAATGCCGGGCGATCGGCATGCGCCGCATCAGCGAAATCAACCAGCTGTATGGCGGCAACGAAACGCTGGAACGGCTGCAGCGCCGGCATGCGCGCTTCTTCAACTCCTGCATGATGGCCACCGCCCTGGGTGCAGCCGTCTCCGATGCGCTGGAGGATGGCCGCGTGGTATCCGGCGTGGGCGGCCAGTACAACTTCGTGGCGATGGCCCATGCCCTGCCCGAGGCGCGCAGCGTGCTGATGTTCCGCGCCGCGCGCGACGACAAGGGCCAGCGTGCCTCGAACGTGCGCTGGAACTACGGCCACACCACCATTCCACGGCACCTGCGCGACATCTACCTCAACGAGTACGGCATCGCCGATCTGCGCGCATTGACCGACGACGACTGCGTGCAGGCGATGGCCGCGATCACCGAAGCGCCGTTCCAGGCCGGGCTTCTGCAGCAGGCCTATGCCTCGCGCAAGCTGCGTGCCGGGCGGCAGGTGGATCCACACCGTGCGCAGCGCAACACCCCGCAGGCATTGGCGGCGGCGCTGGCACCGTTCCGTGCCGATGGCACGCTGCCCGACTATCCGCTGGGCAGCGATTTCAACGAGATCGAGCAGGTGCTGGTGAAGGCGCTGGGCTGGCTGAAATCGAACACGCAGACGCGCGCTGACATGCTGCGCACTGTCTGGGCTGCGCTGCGGCAACCTGCCGGTGATGGCGATGCGGTGTACCTGCAGCGCATGGGCCTGCAGGCGCCAAAGGATCTGGGCGAGCGCGTGAATGCACGCCTGCTGCGGCTGGCCCTCGCCCGCACTGCGTAACCGCGCAATGGTCGTGCCGGGCCACGCCCGGCGGACGCGGACCGCGATGCCAACCAAGGTTGGCAGCTACAGGGGCGTCGTCGCTGACGCGGTATGCTGTGACGATGAGCGACGATTCCCGTTTCCTGCATGACCTGCAGCAGCGCCAGGCTGCGGGCGAAGACCTGCGCTATCTGTGTTTCTGGGGCCACCAGCCGCCGCGCAGCGGTGTCTCTGCGTCCTGCTTCAGCCAGTGGTATGCGGCAGGTTTCGATGTCGATGGCGTGCACTACCGCACCGCCGAGCACTACATGATGGCCGGCAAGGCGCGCCTGTTCGGTGCGACCGACCTTCTCGGAGAGATCCTCGCCAGCACCACGCCGGACAAGGCCAAGGCACTGGGCCGCAGGATCGAAGGCTTCGATGAAGCACGCTGGACCCAGGCGCGCTACGCGCTGGTGGTGGAAGGCAACAGGGCCAAGTTCGCACAGAACCCGGAACTGGGCGCGTTCCTGCGCGCCACCGCCGGCTGGGTGCTGGTCGAAGCCAGCCCGGTGGATTTCATCTGGGGTATCGGCCTGGCCAAGGACCACGCCGACGCGCACAACCCAGCGCAGTGGCGCGGGTTGAACCTGCTGGGGTTTGCATTGATGGATGTCCGCGACGCGTTGTCGTAACCATCCACGCATGGCGTGGATCTACTGGCTGACATGCAGACGCTTGATCGGAGGATGCTCCCGATGCTCTGCCTGCCATAGATCATAGGCTGCCTGCATCGCCAGCCACATCCGTGCGTTCCCCAGGCCAGCCAGTTCCAGACGGTACGCCAGCTCTGCGGAAATGCCGGCATGGCCATTGATGATCGTCGACAGCTGCCCACGTGAGTACCCCAGGTGGAGCGCGAGTGCACTGATGGACATGTTGATCGCGGGCAGGATGTCCTCGCGTAGCGATTGCCCAGGGTGAGGCGGGTCATGCATCGGCATCGCACGTGCTCCTAGTGGTAATCAAGGTAATCGACCAATTCAACATCGATCCCCCGGAAGCGGAAGACCAGGCGCCAGCTCGCCGAAACGCTCACGGACCAATAGCCTTTGTAGTTCCCTTGCAATGGGTGCAGACGATTGCCTGGTATTCCCATATCGCCGGGGAGATTGGCTTGATCCAGCTGATGGAGCAGGCGTCGCAAGCGGCCCACATGGTCCGCGCGGACGCCTGACGCGTCAGCCCGATCGTAGAGCGCTCTCAGCCCCTTGTGCCGGAAGCTGACGATCACGCTCGCCAACTGTAAGGCATCACCTTACATCCTGCAAATGGGATATGCGTCCTGTGCACGATTCCTCCATCACCCGGACCAGGCTTGCCCGGCGAATGCCACGAAGGTCGTTGTTTTCGCAGAAAGCGCGGTAAATGCGGAAGAGGCCAACGCGACATCACCGGTTCATCGATGAAACGTTCCGGCAAAGGCAATACGTTCACCCGGAAACGAGAAAGGCCGGCTTGCGCCGGCCTTTCCCTTTCCTGCTTCGCAGGGCTGCTTACAGCGCCTTCGCCGCCGCCACCACGTGGTCGGTGGTGATGCCGAAGTGCTTGAACAGCTTGTCCGCCGGGGCCGAGGCACCGAAGGTGTCGATGCCGATCACCGCACCGTCCAGGCCGACGAACTGGCGCCAGAAACCGGTGACGCCGGCTTCGATCGCCACGCGCTTGCGAACCGCATTGGGCAGCACCGATTCACGGTAGGCCGCATCCTGGCGCAGGAACACGTCGGTGGACGGGATGGAAACCACGCGGGTCTTCAGGCCGGCGGCGTCCAGCTGGGCCTTGGCTTCGGTGGCCAGCGAGACTTCCGAACCGGTGGCGATCAGGATCACGTCAGGGGTGCCGGCCGCATCGGCCAGCACGTAGCCACCGCGCTCGATCTGGGCGATCTGCTCGGCGCTGCGCGGCTGGTGCGGCAGGTTCTGGCGGCTGAACACCAGGCAGCTCGGGCCGTCCTGGCGGGTGATCGCGGCCTTCCAGCTCACCGCCGATTCGACGGCATCGCACGGGCGCCACACGTCGTTGTTCGGGATGTAGCGCAGCGAGGCCAGGTGCTCCACCGGCTGGTGGGTCGGGCCGTCTTCGCCCAGGCCGATCGAGTCGTGGGTGTAGACGTGGATGGCGTGGGCCGGGATCAGCGCGCTCATGCGCACGCCGTTGCGGGCGTAATCGCTGAACACCAGGAAGGTGGCGTCGAACGGAATGAAGCCGCCATGCAGGGCCAGGCCGTTGGCAATGGCGGTCATGCCGAACTCGCGCACGCCGTAGTACACGTAGTTGGCGTTGGCGTCGTCGGTGGCCACCGACTTGCTGCCCTTCCACAGGGTCAGGTTCGAGTGCGCCAGGTCGGCCGAGCCGCCGACGATTTCCGGCAGCAGCGGCGCGAAGGCTTCGATGGCCAGCTGCGAGGCCTTGCGCGAGGCAATGGTGGCACCTTCAGCGGCGACCTTGGCAATGTAGGCATCGGCCTGGGCCACGAAGTCGGCCGGCAGCGCGCCGTGCGAACGACGGGTCAGTTCGGCGGCTTCAGCCGGGTACTGCGCGGCGTACTTGTCGAACTGCTGTTCCCACTCGGCCTGGCGCAGGGTGCCGGTACCGCCGGCACGCCAGCCGGCGTAGATCTCTTCCGGAATCTCGAACGGGCCGTAGTTCCAGTCCAGCGCCTTGCGGGTGGCCGCCAGTTCGTCCTTGCCCAGCGCGGCGCCGTGGCTGGATTCCTTGCCGGCCTTGTTCGGCGAACCGAAGCCGATGATGGTGCGGCAGCAGATCAGGGTCGGCTTGTCGCTCTGCGACAGGGCAGCTTCGATGCCGGCCTTGATGCTTTCCGGGTCGTGGCCGTCGACATCGCGCACCACGTTCCAGCCATAGGCCTCGAAACGCTCGGGGGTGTTGTCGGTGAACCAGCCCTCGACGTTGCCGTCGATGGAGATGTGGTTGTTGTCCCAGAAGCAGACCAGCTTGTGCAGGCCCCAGGTACCGGCCAGCGAAGCCGCTTCATGCGACACGCCTTCCATCAGGCAGCCATCGCCCATGAACACCCAGGTGCGGTGATCGACGATCTCCAGTTCCGGGCGGTTGAAGCGCTGTGCCAGCAGCTTCTCGGCCAGGGCGAAGCCCACGGCATTGGCAAAACCCTGGCCCAGCGGGCCGGTGGTGGTTTCCACACCCGGGGTCTCGTGGCGCTCCGGGTGGCCGGCGGTGTGGCTGCCCAGCTGGCGGAACTGCTTGAGCTGCTCGATCGGCAGGTCGTAGCCGCTCAGGTGCAGCAGCGCGTACTGCAGCATCGAGCCGTGGCCGTTGGACAGCACGAAGCGGTCGCGGTTGAACCACTGCGGGTTGTTCGGGTTGTGCCGGAGATAGTCGTTCCAGAGCACTTCGGCGATGTCGGCCATGCCCATGGGCATGCCGGGATGGCCGGAATTTGCGGTTTCAACCGCATCAGCGGCAAGGAAGCGGATGGCGTTGGCCAACTGGCGACGGGTAGGCTGCGTCATGGTTCTGTCGGAATCGGGAGGCGGCCGCGAAACTGCGGGCGCGTCATTGTCCCACAGACGCCGGGCAGGGTCAGGTCAACGTCGTCCCGGAACAGGACGGGGCCGGAGCCCTTTCCTGGCGGAAAGGGATCCGACCCCGTTCAGGCGTCGTCGGAATCAGTTGTCCAGGCGGGCGGCGGCGGCCGCGGCTTCGGCCGGGGTATCCGGCGCTTCGCCCTTGGCCACCAGGGTGGTCAGGGCCAGGTCGCCGGTCACGTTCAGCGCAGTACGGCACATGTCCAGGAAGTGGTTCACGCCCAGGATCAGGCCGATGCCCAGCGGGTTCACGCCCACCATCGCACAGATCATCGCCACCACCGGCAGCGAGCCGGAGGGGACGCCGGCAGTGCCGATGCCGCCCAGGATGCAGACCGCCATCACCATGAACTGCTGGCCGATAGACAGGTCCACGCCGAAGAACTGGGCCAGGAAGATGACCGTCACGCCCTCGAACAGCGCGGTGCCGTTCTGGTTCGCCGTGGCACCCACGGTCAGCACGAAGCGCGACACCCGCTGCGGCAGGCCCATCTGGTCGGCCACGCGCAGCGCGGTCGGCAGGGTGGCGTTGCTGGACGCCGTGGAGAACGCCATCACCGTGGCTTCCTGGGTATCGCGGAAGAACGACAGCGGCGAGCGGCCCGACAGCCACACGGCGGTGCCATAGGTCACCACCATGTGCAGGCCCAGCGCCAGCACCACCACGCCCACGTACGCGCCCAGGCGGATGATCAGCTCGAAGCCGAACAGTGCAGCCAGGTTGAACATGAAGCAGGCCACCGCATACGGGGCCAGGCGGATGACCAGGTTGATCAGGGTCATCGAGATTTCAAACACGCCCTCGATGGCGCGACGCAGCGGAGCGACCTTGGCCTCGTCGGTCAGCACCATGCCGATGCCGAACATCAGCGCGAAGAACATCAGCGACAGGATGGCGCCATTGTCCGAAGCAGCCTGCAGCACGTTGCTCGGCACGATCGACAGCAGCATGTCCATGCCCTTGGGCGTGCCATGGATGCCGGCCACGATTTCCTTGCTGCGCTCGGCATTCTCCGAGAGCATCAGCGCGGCGGTCTGCGGGTCCACGCCGGCACCCGGCTTGAGCACGTTGACCAGCACCAGGCCGATGCCCACGGCGATGCCGGACAGCAGCACGGTGTAGGCCAGGGTCTTCCAGCCGATGCGGCCGAGGGCGCGGATGTCGCCCATCTCGGACACGCCCATGATCAGCGCCGAGAAGATCAGCGGCACGATCAGCATGAAGATCAGGTTGAGGAACAGGCCCGACGCCGGCGTGGTGATGTAGTCCATGACCCACTTGGCACCGGCCTGCAGACCATCGACGCTGCCACCCAGGGCATGCACGGTAAGTCCCAGGACCAGGCCGACCGCAAAGCCGATGCCCATCTTCCAGTGCAGGGGCAACTTCTTCTTGTCGGCAGCAGCTGCTGTCATACGCGGCGTTCCTCGAAAAATGAATCTACTCTAACAAAGCGCGCAAGCCGCGCCGGTTCAGGGTCGCTGCGTGGGATACAGCGGTGCCAGGCCAGTGTCGGCGGTGCGCTGCGGTGCCAACCAGTGCGGTCCGTCACGGAAGCTCTCGCGCAGGCGCGCACGCAGCGCGGACACCTCGCCCTGCCCGCCCCAGCGCGCGGCCTGCAGGTCCAGCAATACCTGGCGCTGCACAGGATCGGCCAAGCGTTCGATGACCTGCTCCAGCCGATCAACCCCGACCATCGCACACAGTTGGGCCTGCACCTGGTCGAAGCCCTCGCCATCCAGCGCGCGGCGCAGTTCGGCCACGCTGCCACGCGCTGTGCCGCCGCTGCTGGCAGCAGCAGGCGTGAGCGGCGCGGCCGGCGACGTGCGACGGCCACGGCGCCACCCCCAGGCCAGGGTCAGCAGCCACAGCACGGCCAGGCCAACGGCGGCCGCGATCCACGGCCACGGGCGTGCGTCGGCCACACCGGCCGGCACCGCGGTTAGTGCGTCCGGCGGCGCTGCATCGCCGGGCAGAGCGGCCTGGGTGTCGATGGGCTGGGCGGCCGCAGTGCCGCCCCGCCCGGCAGCCACCGCCAGGCGCAGGTCCGGCAACGTGGCCTGCTGGGCGCTGCCATCGTCGACATTCCACCAGGTCACTCTGGGCCCCGGCACCACCAGCGTGCCGGCCTGGCGCGGCACGATCGAATAGCGCCGGGTGATCTTCAGGCGTGGCGTGCTGCCGCTGAAGGTCTCATCGTACTGGGCCGGTTCGGCGAACACCTGGCCGGCATCGCCCAGGTCGGGCACCGGCAGATCGGTGAACTGGGCACGGGTGGCTCCCGTGGCCAGCGCTTCGACCACCACCGTGGCCGCTTCGCCGGCATGCGCACTGTCGGGCGCGCTGGTGTAGCGCAGCTGCAGGCCGTGCAGCGGCAACCACGGCTGCGGCGCCTGCGCCGGCTGCGCGCGCACCTGCAGCGTGCGTTCGGGGGCGACGGCATTCATGCGCCCATCGCCAGCGGCGCCAAAGAAATCATCGAAGAAGCCACCGGCAGTACGCCCAGTGAAGCGCGCACCAGGCAGGCGCAGCGGCCCGCTGCGTTCGGGAATCAGCAGGAAGCGCCGCTCCACCACGTTGTAGCGACGGCCGTTGATCTGCCGCACATCGGTGCGGTCCTCGCCCACCCGCTGCAGCGAGGCACCCTGGGGCGTATCCAGCACCAGTTCGCCGGAAGCGAGCTGCGAGGCGAAGTACAGCCGCACCACCACGCCCACGCTCTGCTGCACGTAGGGATGCGCATCATCCACTTCGGTTTCGACGAAGGCGGCGGCGTTGCTCTGTGCGGTGGCCACCGTGCCAGTGCCCACCTGCAGCTGCAGCGGCTCGGTACGCTGGCTGCCGACCTGCAGCGAGGGCACCAGCAGGGTGCCGCTGCGGCGCGGGGTGAGGGTCACCGTGTAGACATTGCGCTGCTGCATGGCGCCATTGCTCCACTGCACCTGGCGGTTGCTGCTCTGCGCGCCCAGTACGAAATCCGCCTGCAACGGCGTGTAGTCCGGGCTGCCCTGGTCGGTTTCCACCTGCAGCGTGACCGGCTCGCCCAGCGTGGTGCGGGTGGGCTGCAGCCACGCGCGGGTCTGCGCCAGCGCGGCCGATGGCAGCCCGATCAGCAGCATCGCCAACAGCACCAGCCCCTGAAGTGTCCCCCGCGACGCGCCGATCATCGTCCTTCCCTTTTTCTACGTTCGTTTTCCAGCTGGAACTTGGTCCGCAGCAGCGAGCCCGGGTCATCGGGCACGCGCCGCATCCATGCCTCCACGGCCTGCTGTTCCTCGCGCTGCTGCGGCGTGCGCCCATCGCCGCGCACGGCGGGCTTGCCCTGTTCGCCCGGTTTCGATTGCTGCATGGCCTGCTGCATGCGCTGGCGCTGCTCGGCATCGGCCTTGGCCTGCGCCTGCGCGTCGGCCGCCTGCGGTCCGGCATCCTGGCTGTTCTTTTCGCCGGGCGTGCCCTGCTGCGGTGGCTGCTGGCCCTGCTTGCCCGGCGGCGGCCCGGACTTCGGATCCTGCTGCCCGGGACTGCCCTGCTGGCCCTGCTGCTGGCCCTGCTGCTGGCCCTGCTGCTGGCCCTGCTGCGGCGGCTGCTGGCCCTGCCCCTTGTCCGGGTTGGAGCGGTTGTTCTGGTCCTTGTTCGACGGCGGCTTGCGCTTGCGCGCGGCATCCACCACCGCGCGGTTGGCCACCGCGTCGGCCATGCCCGGATGCTTGGCCAGTGCGCGGTCGTAGGCGGCGATGGCGCCGTCGTAGTCCCCCTGTCGCGCCAGCGCGTTGCCGAGGTTGTACAGACCGGCGTCGCTGTCGATGCCCTCGAAGCGTGCACGCGCGGTATCGAAGTCGCCGTTGCGGTAGGCCTGAACGCCTTCGGCAATGCGTTGGTGCTCGCGCTGGTCGGCACGCTGCCACAGCGTGCCGGCGGCCTTCGTCGGCGTATCCCGCGGTTGCGCCTGCAGGTTGCCGGCCAGCGGCAACAGGCCCAACGCCAGCACGGCAGCCAGCACCGCGCGGCGGCGGAACGCCAACAGCGCCAGCAGCATCAGCGGCGGCAGCAGCCAGTAGCCTTCGTCCTGCCACTGCGCGCCCTGCCCCGTGCCCGGCCGTGCGCTGCCATCACGGGCATCAAGCACATCCAGCGCAGACAGGTCGCGGTCATCGGCGGCGATGCGCGCGTACTGGCCACCACCGGCGGTGGCCACTGTGCGCAGACCGCCTTCGTCCAGTGCGGCCTGTGCGATCTGGCCACTGCCATCGCGGTAGGCCGCCCCCGTTGGCGTGCCCAGCCCCAGCACCGACACCTGCAGGCCAAGACTGCGCGCCTGCGTTGCAGCGAGTGCAGCGGCGGCGTCGGCCTGGTCGGTGATGAGCAGGATGCGCCCGCGCAGCGTGCCGGTCTGGCGCAGCAGCTGGGTGGCCCAGTCGACGCCGCGGTCGGCATGCTGGCCGTCGCGCGGCATCACATCCGGTGCCAGTGCGTCCAGATACAGGGCCACGTTGGCCGTGTCATCGGTCAGTGGCGCGACCGTATACGCGTCATCGGCGTACACCACCAACGCCACCTGGCCGCCCTGGCGTGCACGCAGCAAGGCGCCGATCTTCGCCCGCGCCTGCAGCAGGCGCGAAGGCGGCAGATCGGTGGCCGTGATGCGGCTGGACAGATCCAGGACCACCACCAGCGGCGTGCCGGCCTGGTACATCGGCTGCGCCTGCTGGCGCCAGCTCGGGCCGGCAAGGGCCAGTGCCGCCAGCGTCCAGCCCAGCAGGATGGTCCAGGACAGGCGCACACGGCGGCGACCACCGGCCGCCAGCAGGTGCGACAGCAGATGCGGGTCGACCGCCTGCCGCCAGGCGTCGCTGCGCCGTTGGCGGTAGAGCGTGGCAGCGATGATCAGCGGCAGCGCGAGCAGCGCCCACAGCCACTCCGGCCGCAGGAAATGCAGTGCGCTCCACTGCGGGAGGATGCCTTCCAGGCGCTGCAGAATCGTGGCGATCATCGACGTCGCTCCGGCCACAACCATGCCAGCGCGCCCAACAGCACGGCCAGGGCCAGCGGCCAGGCATAGCATTCGTTGCGCGGGCGCAGGCTCGGGCCCTTTGCCGCGATCGGTTCCAGCTGGTCCAGTTCGGCGTAGATGCCGGCCAGCTGATCGGTATCGCGGGCGCGGAAGAAACGGCCGCCGGTCATCTCGGCGATTTTACGCAGGGTGGCTTCATCCACCGGGTCGCGGTCACTGGCGATGGGAATGCCGAACAGACGCATGCTGCCGTCGCTGCCAAAGGCCACGGTATGCACGCGCACGCCTTCGGCACGGGCCAGTTCGGCTGCACGCAGCGGTTCCAGCACGCCGGCATTGCTGACGCCGTCGGTCAGCAGAATCAGCA
The DNA here is from genome assembly GCF_003086895.1 of Stenotrophomonas sp. ESTM1D_MKCIP4_1. Taxonomy (NCBI): domain Bacteria; kingdom Pseudomonadati; phylum Pseudomonadota; class Gammaproteobacteria; order Lysobacterales; family Lysobacteraceae; genus Stenotrophomonas; species Stenotrophomonas sp. ESTM1D_MKCIP4_1. The sequence continues at coordinate 3,482,961 of NZ_CP026004.1, forward strand.
CGCGCTGGCCTTCGGGCTGGCTGCGCAATCGCTTGACCGCCAGCGCGATGGCATCGCCGATGGCGGTTTCGCGTCCAGCCAGGCCGACCACGCTGTCACGCAGCTGGTCGCGTACGCTGGCCAGGTCGGCGGTGATCGGCGTGAGCGTGTAGGCGCGATCACCGAACACCAGCAGGCCCACTCGGTCGCCCGCGCGGCGGTCGAGGAAGTCGGCCAGCACGGCCTTGGCCGCGGTCAGCCGTTCCACCGCCTGCGAACCCAGCACCATGTCCGGCTCGCTCATGCTGCCCGACACATCCATCGCCAGCATCATCTGCCGGCCCTGCTGCGGCGGGGTGATCGCCTCACCCAGCTGCTGTGGCCGCGCCATTGCTACGCACAGCGCGGCCCAGGCCAGCCACAGAATCACCGTGCGCAGCCACGATGCATCCACCCGCCCGCCGCCGGCCAGTGCCTGCAGCTCGGCAGCGGCGTACGGCACGCGCAGGGCGGCGCCGGGCTCGGCACGACGTCGCCAGAAATACATCAGCAGCGGCACGGGCAGCGCCAGCAGCGCAAGAGGCCAGGCCAGCTGCAGATCCGGCCAGGGCCAGTAACTTGCCAGCAGGCTCATCGGCGGCGCTCCTGCAGCAGTTGCAGGTAGCGTTCGCGTGCCCAGCGGCGCACATCGGCCACCTCGTCCGCCGCCACCTGCGGCCGGTAGGCGCCTTCAGCCAGCAGGCGTCGCTGCGGCTCAGCCAGGTTTTCCTTCGGGTCGATACGCTGCCACCACGCGTGGTCGTACAGTGCCTCGCTGCCCGGCTGGGCCAGGCGGGCGGCGCGACGCAGCAGCCCGGCGATGGCCGCCAGTTCGGCCGCTGCACCCGGCGCCGCGTGCAGCTCGTCGTCGAACTGCTGCAGCCAGCGCTGGCGCCGTCGACGCCGCCGCTGGATGAAGAAGACAACGATGCCCAGCACCAGCAGCAGCGCGGCAGACAGCATCAACCATCCCGGTGCGGGCGGCCACCACGAGGGCGCGGGCGGCAGCGCGACATCGCGCAGTGGCAGGGCCGCGCTCATGCCGGCACCTCGGTCGGCGCGGGGGCAAGCCAGGCATCGCTGGGCGCATCGGTGGAAAGGAGCTGCACGTCGACCCGGCGTGCGGCCAGCTGCTGGCGCATCGCCTGCAGCGGTTCGACGAAGTGCGCGCGCCAGTGTGCCTGCACTTCGCTGCGGCGCAGGTCCAGGCCGATACGCTGCTGTGCCGCCAGGAACTGCAGTGGCGCCGAGGGCGGCTGCAGTTCCAGCGGATCAACCAGCAGCAGCAGGCTCAGGTCGTGGTGCTGGGCCAGTGCACTCCAGCGTGCCGGCGCAATGCGCAGGGCCTGCTGGGGGTCGGCCAGCACCAGCATGCGCGCCCCGGGGCGCAGCACGCGGCCGGCGTGGTCCAGGGCGCGTTCCAGCCCAAGATCATCGGCGGGCGGCTGTGCATACCAGCGGGTCAGTGCATCGAGCACGCGCAGCACGCCACGCGGTCCGCCGGCCGGTGCAACCGGGGCTTCGCGGTCACTGCCACGCAGGGCACCGATACGATCGCCACGCCGCTGTGCGGACCATGCGGCTACCGCACCCGCGCGCGCGGCCTGCACGGATTTGAAGCGTACACGCGTGCCGAAGTAAAGCGCAGGCGATGTGTCCGCCACGATCAGGCTGACCCGCTCGCGTTCGGCCTGGAAGAGCTTGGTGTGGGCGCGACCAGTGCGCGCGGTCACCCGCCAGTCGATGTGCCGCGCATCATCGCCGGGCACATATTCGCGTGATTCGGCGTATTCCATGCCGCGCCCCCGCATCGGTGAAGGCGCCTGCCCGGCATTGCCCACGCGGCCACGGCGCGGCGGCGGTGGCCGCTGGGCCAACCGGCGCAGGGCCACCAGCTCCGCCAGCTGCGGGCGCAGGCCATCGCCTTCAACCACGCTGGCAGGCTGTGGTACGGATGGAGGGGACATGCGCAGGCTCAGGGGGCCGGCACGCGGGCCAGCAGTTCCTGCACCAGGCGCTCGCCATCCCAGCCTTCCGCGGTGGCTTCGTAGCTGGGCAGCACGCGGTGGCGCAGCACGTCGGCAGCCACGGCACGCACGTCGTCCGGGGTCACGAAGTCACGACCGGCCAGCCACGCACGCGCGCGTGCACAGCGTTCCAGTGCGATGGAACCACGCGGGCTTGCGCCCCAGGCGATGCGTCGACCGAGGCTGGCGTCGTAGCGCGACGGATCGCGCGAGGCCAGCACCAGCTCGATCAGGTAGCGCTCCAGGGCCGGCGCCATGTGCAGGTCCAGCACTTCGCGGCGGGCATCGAACACCACCTGCATCGGCAGCTTGTCCGGCGCGGGCGCGGCTTCGCCGAGGGCGCCACGGGCGCGCTCACGCGCCAGGCGCAGGATCTCCGATTCGGCGGCCTGGTCGGGGTAGCCGATGCGCACGTGCATCAGGAAGCGGTCCAGCTGTGCTTCGGGCAACGGGAACGTGCCCTCCTGCTCTATCGGGTTCTGCGTGGCCATCACCAGGAACAGCGACGGCAGCGCATAGGTATGGCGGCCCACCGTGACCTGGCGTTCGCCCATCGCTTCCAGCAGCGCGGACTGCACCTTGGCCGGGGCACGGTTGATTTCGTCGGCCAGCAGGATCGGATGGAAGATCGGGCCCGGTACGAACTCGAAACGCCCTTCCTGCGGGCGCCAGATCTCGGTGCCGGTCAGATCGGCCGGCAGCAGGTCCGGGGTGAACTGGACACGAGCGAAATCCGATTCGAGGCGGGAGGCCAGCGCGCGGATGGCGGTGGTCTTGGCCAGACCGGGGGCGCCTTCGACCAGCAGGTGGCCATCCGCCAGCAGGGCGATCAGCAGGCGCTCCACCAGCGCGGCCTGGCCGACGATCTCGGCCGAGAGCGCATCGCGCAGACCGGTGAAGGCCGCATGCAGCGCGGAGGTAGTGGTCGGGGAGGCGGATTCGGGCATCGGCGGTGGCAGGTTCATGGGGGCCTTTGACCGGCGCGGAGCGGCACGGGTTCCCGCCATCATCGCAGGCCGGTCCGGGGATGGCATCAAAGGTGGCTGAACAGCATCCACGCATGGCGTGGATCTACTGGGGTCTGTGGCGTGGATCTACTGGGGTCTGTGGCGTGGATCTACTGGGGTCTGTGGCGTGGATCCACAACGAGAAAGGGCCGCACGTGGCGGCCCCTCCCGTACATCCGGTGGTGGCAGGCTCAGCTCTTCTTGGCCACGCGCAGCACCTTCGGGGTCACGAACACCAGCAGTTCGGCCTTGTCCTTGTTGCGGCCACGCTTCTTGAACAGATTGCCCAGGAACGGGACATCGCCCAGGAACGGCACCTTGCTGACGCTGCTGCGGTCGGTGAACTCGTACACGCCACCGATCACCACGGTCTGGCCGTCTTCCACCAGCACGGCGGTGTTGACCTCGCGACGGTTGATTTCCGGAATTTCGCCGTAGCCAGCCAGGGTGATGTAGCGCTGCACTTCGTCTTTCTTGACCGCCATGTTCAGGAACACGCGGTTGTCGTCGGTGATGGTCGGGGTGACCTTCAGTTCCAGAACCACTTCCTTGAACTGCACGTTCGGGGTCTGCGCACCACCACCAGCACCGCCGCCGCTGATGGTCACGTAGCCGATTTCCTTACCCTGCTTGATGAGGGCCTCGCGCTGGTTGGTGGTCACCACGCGCGGGTTGGAGATCACTTCGCCGCGCGACTCTTCCTGCATGGCCGACAGTTCGACGTCCAGCAGGTAGCCCGCGTTGAGAATGGACAGCGCCAGCGAACCCGGATTGCTGGTGGAGGCCACCGGCAGTTCCCAGTTCAGGCCACGGGAAATGGTCGGAGAGATCGGAATCGGCGCCGGGCCGACGCTGCCACCGGCAATCCACTCGCGCACGGCATTTGCGTTGGTGTTGGCGGTATCCACCTGCGACTGGCGGGTTGCCGCCGTCGAAGCCAGGTTGCCACCGAAGTACACGTTGTCGCGGCTGCCGCTGATGCCGAACTTGGCACCCAGCTCACGGGCAAACGTGTCGGTAGCGATGACGATGCGGCTTTCGATCAGCACCTGGTCGACCGGGCGATCGATCACGTTGATCAGCTCGCGCATGCGCGCGATCTTCTTCGGGATGTCGCTGATCATCAGGGTGTTGGTGCGCTCGTCGGCGACGATGCGGCCGCGCGCGGAGAGGAAACCACTTTCCTCCTGGCTGGCGCTGCCGTTGCCACCGGAACCACCACCGCCCGAGCCACCACCGATGCCCTTGGCTTCGGTCAGTGCTTTGAAGATCTGCGAGGCGCTGTGGTAGTTGATCTGCACGTAATCGGTCACCAGATCCTCGCGGTTCTCGATGGCGATGCGTGCGTCTTCCTTTTCCTGTTCGAACTTGGCCAGTTCAGCCTGCGGCGCGACCCAGATCACGCTGCCGTCCTGGCGCTTGTCCATGCCCTTGGCGCGCAGCACGATGTCCAGTGCCTGGTCCCACGGCACGTTGACCAGGCGCAGGGTCACATTGCCCTGCACCGAATCGGACGCGACGACATTCAGGTTGGACTCTTCGGCGATCAACTGCAGCACGGTGCGCACCGGCACGTCCTGGAAGTTGAAGGTCACCGGCTTGCCACTGTAGCCACGCTGCGGCACGCCCTTGGCGGCCTGGGTGACGCTGCCAGCGGTGACCGCGCCGACCGCAGCCGGCGCCTTGCGCGCGCTGATTTCGACCACGTACTCGTTGCCGCTCTGGTAGGCCAGCGATTCAACCGCACCGCCGGTGCTCAGCACCAGCTGGGTGCCCGCGCCGGACGGCTTGGCGTCGATGCGCTGCACCGGCGTGGCGAAGTCGGTGACGTTCAGCGGCTTCTGCAGGTTGGCCGGCAGGCGGGCGTTGCCCACGTCGACCACCACGCTGTTGTCCTGCGTGCGCAGGTCAGGGATTGCGCCCTGGCCGTCGAACTGGACGATCAGGCGGCCGCTGCCGTCATCGCCGCGTTTGAAATCGATCCGCTGCACCGACAGCGACGCCGGCGCGGTGGCCTGCGGTGCGACGGCGGTGCTGGCCGGCTTTTCGGCCGGTGCGGCAGCCAGCGCCGGAGCGCAGGCCAGCATCAGCGCGACTCCCAGCGCGCTGATGCGGTTCAAGGTAGAGCGCCGGATGGGTCGCAGCCCCTTGGCTTGGTGAAAAGTCATCGTGCTATCCCCAGTAAACGATCATTGATCATCGAGCGCGAGCGTGGCCGGACGTTCCAGCCAGCCCCCCGCACCGTCCGGCACAAGTTCGATCAGCTCCACGCGGTCTTCGTAGACCGCGGTGACCCGCCCGTCGCTCTGCCCAAGGTACCCGCCCGGGCGCACCCGGTAGGTCACCTTGTCCGGCCCCATCACCAGCGCGACCGTGCTGCCGCCTGTACCGATGGTGCCCACCATGTCCAACGCATCCAGCGGGAAGCCTTCAAGCGGCTCCTTGCGCCGGTTCGGGTCCGGACGGGTTCCCCCAGCCCCCTGCTGCGGATTGGCCCAGGCATCAGTGAACGGATCGCGCATGCCCTGCGCGGAGTACTCGAAGGTCTCGAACTGCTGCATCACCGGCAGCGGTTCGAGCGGCTGCGCCGGTCGCGCGCGCTCGCTTTCAACCCATTTTTCCAGATTGGGGGCGTCGCCCGGCGTGCTGGTGATGCCGCGGCCGCAGCCGGCCAGCAACAACACCGCCATCGCCATGCCACCCCGTGCAATGAAGGAACGGATCACTTCTGTGCCTCCTTGCCGGGTTCAACCTGCTGTTCGGCGATCTCCGACTCATCCAGGTAACGGTAGGTCTTGACCGTACCGGACAGCTCCAGTGCACCGGCACGGATGCTGCCCCCGGTCTTGTCGGCCGGCTTCAGGTTGATGTCGTGCATGGTCAGGATGACCACGCGCGGCAACGAGGCCACGCCACTGACGAACGCGCCGAACTGGTGGTAGCTGCCCACCATCTTCAGCTTGATCGGCTTCTCGGCGTAGAACTCCTTGATCTGTTCCTGTTCCGGCTCGAACAGCTGGTTGGTCAGGCCGCTGGACAGCGCGGTCTGCGAGATGTCGATGATCAGATCGGGCATCTCGGTCTTGCTGGGCAGCTGCCGCAGCATCTGCTGCAGTACCTGCTCCATCTGCGCCAGCTGCTGCTTGAGCGGTTCCAGGTTCACCGCACGCGCCTGTTCGGTGCTGAACTGCTGGCGCAGCGTGGCTTCCTGCGATTCCAGGCCCTCCAGTTCCTCGCGCTTGCCGCTGATCAGCAGCATGTACGCAACGAACATGATGACCAGGGCGATCAGCGTGCAGAACACGATCTTCGCGTTCCGCGGCCAGTTGCCGATGTCGTTGAAATCCAGGCTCTTGAGGTCGACTTTCTTGCTCATGCGCGGTCCCCCTGCAGCGGGGCATGGAAGGCCTGCGGCGGTTGTGCCAGTCGGCTCCCTTCAGTCTTGGGCGCAGCCGGCGGATTGGCCGCTGGAGCAGGCGGGGTTGCCGGAGGCGTTGCGGGTGCGGCAGCGGGTGCCGGGGTCGCGCCGGCCGGGGCAGGTGCCTGGCCCGGTGCCGGTGCCGACGCGTCCGCGCCAGCCGCCAACGGAGCCACGGCAGGTGCCGCAGCGCCGGGCGCACTCACGCTGCCATCGGGGTTCAGGCCGGGCGTGGTCGTCTCGTCGCTCTGCGCCGGCAGCTTCACCGTCACCTTGAACACGTACGGCAGCGCCTTGATGTCGGCCACAGGGCCGCCCGGGTGGATGTCCTTGTCCTTCTCCGGCGTGCTGGCTTCGATGATCGACAGTTCCGGGTTGGTCATCCAGCCGGACACGTCCAGGTTGCGCATGTACGCCGAAACGCGTGCGTTGGACTGGGTGCGGCCTTCCAGGGTGAGCATGTCACCGTCCTGCTGCAGCGAGGTGAGCACCACGCCATCGGGGATGGTGCGGACCAGCGCGTCGAACAGATGGACCATCTGCGAACGCTTGGCCTGCAGCTGTTCGATCACCGCCTTGCGGGCCAGCAGACGGCTCTTCTGCTCGTCGAGGCGCTTGATCTCCTCGTTCTGCTTCTGGACCTTCTCGATCTCGGCCTGCAGGTAAGCGTTGCGGTCCTGCTGCCCGCTGACCTGCATGTCGTAGTAGAACCAGATCAACAGCGACAGCAGCAGGCCACCGAGCGCGGCCATGCCCAGCATGACGCCGAACTCACGCTGGCGCTGCTTGCGCCGCTCGGCGCGCCAGGGCAATAGATTGATGCGTGCCATCAGTCGAAGCTCCTCAGTGCCAGACCGGTAGCGATCATCAGCGCGGGGGCATCCTGGGCAAGCGCCTGCGCCTGCACCTTCGGCCCCAGGGTCATCTGTGCCAGCGGGTTGGCCACCACGGTGGGCACGCCCAGCTGCTCTTCGACCATCTCCGGCAGACCGGCCAGGGCGGCACACCCGCCGGCCAGCACGATGTGGTCGACCCGGTTGAATTCACTGCCCGCGTAGAAGAACTGCAGCAGACGGCTGATCTGCTGGACCGTTGCTTCCTTGAACGGCTCAAGCACTTCCACTTCGTAGCTTTCCGGCAGGCCGCCCTGGCGCTTGGCCAGGCCGGCTTCTTCGTAGCTCAGGCCGTAACGGCGCATGATCTCGTCGGTCAGCTGCTTGCCACCGAACACCTGTTCGCGGCTGTACAGGCTGCGGCCGCCGCGCAGGACATTGAGGGTGGTCATGGTGGCGCCGATGTCGACCAGGGCCACCACGCCGTCGTGGGACACCGGCAGCTCGCTGGCCACCAGGGCGAAGGCGTTCTCGACCGCAAAGGCCTCCACGTCCATCACCTTGGCCTGCAGGCCGCCCAGCTCCAGCGCCGACTGGCGCAGCTCGACGTTCTCGGAGCGCGAGGCCGCCAGCAGCACCTGGACCATTTCCGGGTTGTTCGGGATCGCCCCGATCACCTCGAAGTCCAGGTTCACTTCCTCGATCGGGTACGGAATGTAGTTGACCGCTTCCAGCTCGATCTGGGCTTCCATGTCGCTTTCGTCGAGGTCGGCCGGCATCGGGATCACCTTGGTGATCACCGCCGAACCAGCCACGGCGGCCGCGGCCAGCTTGGCCTTGCTGCCGGAACGGTTCATCGCCCGGCGGATGGCCTCACCCACGGCCTCCACTTCGACGATGTTCTTTTCAACCACAGCATTCGGCGGCAATGGTTCCACGGCGTAGTGTTCCACGCGAAAACGATTGCCGCTGCGGGAAAGCTGCAACAGCTTCACCGCAGTCGAACTGATGTCGACGCCAATGAGCGGCGACTGACTTTTTGGGATGAGCCCCACGGTTTCTCCCCTGCCGACGGGCACTTGGACGCAAGATCTGCGTCCGCGCATTAATAACGTATTTTTAGCGAATGGCAACCGCCCTGCTGTGAAATCCCTCACAGGATGAACACGCAGCCCCTGGCGATTCCCCTTGCATTCCCCGGTACCGGCCCCAGCCGCCACCTTGCGTAATCTATACTCTGCGACCACGAAATTCGCAATCGGAATCTGACACCGATGACTCGTCTCCGCCGCTGGCTGCGCTGGATCTTTGTTGTTGTCCTGGTCCTGGCGCTGGTCGGTGCCGCCGCCGTGGGCGGCCTCTACTATGCCGTTTCGTCCAAGCTTCCCGACGTGCAGACCCTGCGCGACGTGGAAATGCAGGAGCCGATGTACGTCTATGCTGCCGACGGCAAGCTGATGGCCGTCTTCGGTGAGACCCGGCGCACCCCCATCACCATGAAGGACGTGCCGGACAAGCTGAAGAAGGCATTCCTGGCCACCGAGGACGCCCGCTTCTACGAGCATGGCGGCGTGGACTACAAGGGCATCGCCCGCGCGGTCTGGCTGCTGGCCACCACCAACGACAAGCGCGTGCCGGGCGGATCGACCATCACCCAGCAGGTCGCCCGCCAGTTCTTCCTCAGTTCCGAGTACAGCTACACCCGCAAGCTGGCCGAGATCCTGCTGGCGCGCAAGATCGAGTCCGAGCTGAGCAAGGACGAGATCTTCGAGCTGTACCTGAACAAGAGCTTCTTCGGCAACCGTGCCTACGGCGTGGCCGCCGCCGCCGAGTTCTACTACGGCAAGAAGCTGAACGAGCTGGACCTGGATGAGATGGCCTCGCTGGCCGGCATCCCCAAGTTCCCCTCCTCCGGCAACCCCATCTCCAACCCGGAACGTGCCCGCCAGCGTCGCGACAACTACGTGCTGCAGCGCATGGCCGACCTAAAGTTCGTCAGCCAGGCCGAGGCCGACGCGGCCAAGGCCGTGCCGATGCACGCCACCCCGCATGAGCCGCCGGTACAGGTGGATGCCCCGTACGTGGCCGAGCTGGTACGCCAGGAAATGATCGCCCGCTTCGGCGGTGATGTGGTCAACAAGGGCTATCACGTCACCACGACGATTGATTCGACCCTGCAGGAATCGGCCAATGTGGCCGTGCGTGATGGCCTGATGCTGTACGACCACCGCCACGGCTGGCACGGCGTGGAAAAGCAGGTGCAGCTGGGCGCCGGTGATGATGCCGCCGCCCTGGCCGAGCACCTGCGCGGCATCGCCGGCCAGGCCGGCCTGCTGCCGGCCATCGTCGCCAGCACCGGCGCCGACGGCAGCGCCACCGTGGTTCTGGCCAACCGCAGCGAGATCGTGCTGCCGGCTGGCGCCGCCAAGTGGACCAACAAGACCCCGGCCAAGCTGGTGCAGCGCGGCGACATCGTGCGCGTGCGCGCCGGCGACAAGGAAGGCACCTGGCTGCTGGACCAGATTCCACGCGGCCAGTCCGCGCTGGTCTCGCTGGATGCCCACAGCGGCGCCCTGAAGGCCCTGGTCGGTGGCTTCAGCTTCTCCGGCAACAAGTTCAACCGAGCCACCCAGGCTCGCCGCCAGCCGGGTTCCAGCTTCAAGCCGTTCGTCTATGCGGCCGCGTTCGACAAGGGCTACAACCCGGCCTCGATCGTGCTCGATGCCCCGGTCGTGTTCCGCGACCGCCGTGGCAAGACCTGGGCGCCGCAGAACGACGGCGGCGGCTTCCGTGGCCCGATGCGCCTGCGCGAAGCACTGGTGCAGTCGCGCAACCTGGTCTCGGTACGCCTGCTGGACGGCATGGGCGTGGATTACGCGCGCAAGTACATCAGCGAATTTGGCTTTGCCGAATCGGAACTGCCGCCCAACCTGTCGATGTCGCTGGGCACCGCCTCGCTGACCCCGCTTTCGGTGGCCCGCGGCTACGCCGTGTTCGCCAACGGCGGCTCGCGCGTGGACACCTGGCTGATCGACCAGGTGAACGACCGCGACGGCGCCCTGGTGTTCAAGGAAAACCCGGCCCTGGCCTGCCGCGACTGCGCCGGCACCAGCGACCAGCCGGTGAACCAGGTGGTGGATGGCTTCAACTTCGGTGCCCCGGCACCCAAGCCCGATGCTACTGCCGCGGCCAAGCCGGCCACCGAGACCCCGGCTGCGCCGGCCAACCCGGACGCCCGCACCGCCCCGCGCGCCATTGATGCCCGCACCGCCTACCAGTTGGTGTCGATGATGCGCGACGTGGTGCAGCGGGGTACCGGCACGGCCGCCAAGGTGCTGGGCCGCGCCGACCTGGGCGGCAAGACCGGTTCGACCAACGACCACCGCGACGCCTGGTTCTCCGGCTTCGGCGGCCCGTACGTCACCACAGTCTGGGTGGGCCGCGACGACTTCCGTTCGCTGGGCTACCGCGAGTACGGCGGCAAGGCCGCCCTGCCGATCTGGATCGACTACATGCGCGTGGCACTGAAGGACGTGCCGCTGGCGGAGAACGAGCCGCCTGCCGGCATGGTCCAGGCCACGCTCAACGGCGCGGTGGAGTGGGTGAAGGTGGAAGACATGGACCGCCTGACCGACTACGACCTCAACCTGCAGAACACCCCGCAGGCCGACGCCGCCGCGTTCGATATCTTCTAAGGCCGGTGTTGGCAGGTGCCAACCGTTGGTTGGCACTGCTTCTGCCTGGTAGGTGCCAACCGTTGGTTGGCACTGCCTTTATGCAGCCGAGCATGGGCTCGGCTCTACCGGTAGATGCCAACTGTGGTTGGCGCTCCCGCTGATGGCCAACCAAGGTTGGCCACCACCAAGGCGCGCACCTACGCAGATGTCACATCCCTGCGTTACTCTGTGGCCAGGTCGCCTCAGGAGTCTTCGCATGCATCGAGCACGTCAGCATGCTGCCAGCCAGACCCGCGAGCGGCGCCACCGCCTCGCCCACGAAGCCGCCCGCCTCATGGCCGAAGGCGGCATCCGCGACTACCACCAGGCCAAGCTGAAGGCCGCCAGCCGCCTCGGCATCCACGACGATGCCTCCCTGCCCCGCAACGTCGAGATCGAAGACGCCCTGCGCGAGTACCAGCGCCTGTTCGCCGGGGCACAGCACGGCAACGAACTGCAGCGCCGCCGCGAGGCCGCAGTGAACGCACTGGAATTCCTGCACGGCTTCGCCCCGCGTCTGATCGGGCCGGTGCTCGATGGAACCGCCGATGCCAACAGCCCGGTGCAGCTGCACCTGCACAGCGACGATCCGGAAGCCGTACACCGCTTCCTGGACGAACATGGCATCCCCGCCGAATCGCGCGTGCGCCGGCTGCGTCTGGACCGCGAACGCAGCCTGGACGTACCGGTGTGGGTGTTCAGCGCCGAGGAACTGACCTTCGACCTCGCCGTGCTGCCCTACGATGCATTGCGCCAGGCCCCCCTGTCGCCCGTGGATGAGAAGCCGATGCGACGTGCGTCGATCAGCCAGCTACGGCAACTGCTGGCCGAGACCGAAATCACGGACTACCTCGTCGGCTGAGCCAGCCCCAGCGGCAGCCCGGCGGGGGCGCCTCGGTGCCCCGCCCTGATGGATGCCAACTTCCGTCGGCATCCATCAGAGGGGAGAGCTATTTGGCCACCTTACAAGGCGTAAAGCGGATCCACCGCCTTGTCCATCAACCGCGCCATCCATGGCATCGGTGCCCGCTCGGGATACTCCTTCATCATCTTCGCGTGCATCACCTGCACATCGCCCAGTGCCCAGCCGTGGAAGACCACATCCTGGTAGGTGTCAGACCACACCGTCTGCAACCGATCCTGATCGCCCTCCAGCAGCGGCAGGTCGCCATCCGGCGCATCCAGCATCGGCCGCAGGGCCGCATCCAGATCCGCCGAACGCTGCCCCGCCCTGCGCAACCGGGACACGTTCTCGCTCACATGCCAGCACAGATACGGCGCACACACCCCCGACACGCGGATGTAATCGGAAATATCCGCAAGCATATGGGCCTGCAACTGCTTTGATTCCGCGCCGAGGTACGTGCTGCGGGCCTTCATCGCACGCAGGGCCGCCGCTCGCAGTTCCTCCGGCGTGCTGACCACCGCGCCGGGGTTTCCGCCACCGTTGTTGGCGACGGCGACGCGATGCGATGCCTGCTCGCTCATCATCCGTACCTGCACCTTTGCCGCCTCCGGATGCACACGCGGCACCGGCGGGTTGCTGAGTTTCCAGATGATCCAACAGGAATACAACAAGCCCAGGAACAGCAGGACGTACACCAGGGTCCATCCGTTGACGTTGTGCACCAGATAATTGAAACGCGCGCGCCAGATGTAAAAGCGCCGGTACGTCATGAATCGGCTGAATCGGCTGTACATCGCCATCTCCTTCTTGAGTGCCCCGGCGCTGGGGGCGGGTTTTGGCGCACCACACCGGGGCAGCACGGCTTACCACCCGATGCCCACACCCACGCCCATGCTGCGTTCACCACTGTTGGTGAAGGCACCATTGAGGCTGAAGGTGGCCGAGCCCTTGTCGTTCAACACGCGCTGGTAGCCCACGGCCATGGCCGATTCACCCTCGCTGTAGCCCACGCCCGCGCCGAGGCGGTTGTAGGTATTCAGGCCGGCAGTGTTCATGGCCATCGCACTCTGTGCGCTGGTCATGGCTGCCATGCGGTTGAAGCGCTTGTCCATCTTGTCCAGGCGCGCATCCACCTCGCGGGAGATGCCATCGCTGTACTCGTTGGCACGGGCCAGCATCTTCTCCAGTTCGGCGGTGTCCACCTGCGGGGTGGGTGCTTCCGGCTTGGGGGCATCGGCCTGCGGCTGCGGCGAGGACTTCGGTGCGTTGCCGGTGTCAGCCAGCGCCTTGTCCCCGGCGTTTGCCGGCGGCGTCGGCGCGGACGGCTCGTCGCCGGCAACGGTGGCCAAGGTGCGGGACTGCGGCTGGCCGTCAATGCGATGCTCCAGCCCATCCATGCGGCCGTTCAGCTGCTGCTGCATGGAGTGCAGCTGGCCACCATTGACCGCATCGCGGCTGCCCGCGGCGATGGCGCCGTTGGCCACGTTGGACAGCACCATGCCGTTGGCACCGGCGAAGGTGAGCTGGTTGAGGCCGTCGTTGCGGACGGTGGGGGTGTCCTGGAATACCGCGTTGAGCTGGGACTCGACGCGGTCGACGCGGTTGCTGCTGGTGACGACGGCGGAGTCGAGGGTGGACAGGGCGTCGGTGAGGGTGGATTGCTGGCCGCCCTGGACGTTGAAGGACGGATTGATGATGTTGCCGTTGGCGTCGATATCACCGCCGACCGTGGCGAGGGCACCGCGGAGCTGGCCTACGGTGGCAACGTCGGTGGCGTTGCGGCCGTTGGCAACGTTGACGATGCGGCGTCTAGTGTTATCGGAGCCGACCGAGATGACACCCATTTCACGAGCAATGGAACCACTTCCAAGCGCGGCGGACCCATCTGCCCCTTCGAGCACCAGTGCTCTGGTTCCAAGCGCCAGTCCATGGCGACTGTGCACTTCCGAAGTAGCCCCCAAGGCGAACCCGTACTCTGCATCAGGGAGCACATATGAACTGCTACCCAGAGCAATCGAATTTCCAGCCAACGCGGTAGCGTAAAAGCCAACTGCTGTAGCTCCCTCCGCAGTAACGCCGCCTGCTCTGGCTCCATCACCGATGGCCGTCGAGAACCCGCCTGCTTTTGCATTCACACTCTCATCGTCCGATGAAATGGCAATAAACCGCTTGCCACTCTCAAGGCCAGCGATGCGCTGGTTGGAAGCAAACAGCTGCCGGCCATTGACCACATCACGGCTATCCGCAGAGATCACCCCATCAGCAACACCCGTCAACCGCGCGCCGCCATAGTCGATCACATTGCCCTGCCCCGCTGCCATCATTCCATGCGACAGCAGTTCATCGCGTTCACCGCGCAGATCGTCCAGGTCACTACGATTGCGGTCGATCTCCTGCTTTGCCTCAAACAACTGGCTACCGGTCACCGCATCACGGCTGCCGGCAGCAATGCGGCCGTCGGCCAGATTGGTCAGCACCGAGCCGTGGGCGCCTGCAAGCGCCAGCTGGTTCAGACCATCGGCACGCACCGACGGGCCATCCAGGAATGCAGATCGCAGCTTGCCTTCCAAGCTATCCACGCGGCTGTCCGCAGTGACCACGGCGCTGTCGAGTGCGGCCAAGGCATCTCCGACGTTGTTCTGAGTGCCGCCTTGGACGTTGTAGTTGGGAGCGATGATGTTGCCATTGGCATCGACCTTCGCATCGCCACCAAGTGCACGAACGGCTGCGCCAAGTTGGGAAATGGTGGACGCGTCTGTCAAGGACTTCCCGTCGGAAACATTGGTGATTCTGCGCTGCAGTGTCGAATGTCCTACGGACACTGTCCCAGGCTCATCCGCGACCGAGAAATTCCCAAGCGCCACACTGCCGAAGGCTCCGGTCGACACACGGCTACGCGCACCAAGCGCTAGCCCTCCGCTAGCTTCAATGAGGGACTGTGTGCCGAGAGCGAATGCACTGTCTGCATTCTCGCGTACCGACGCTGCTCGACCAATGGCGACCGAATTGTCTCCAAGTGCAGCTGAGTAAGCACCAACGGAGACCGCGCCCTCCCCCTTAGGCGAGGCAAGAGCGGAGTCACCAATTGCGACCGATATCTGACCCGCGATAGACGCATCTTGGTCGCCTCCAGCGCCAATGGACAGGAACTGATTCAACCGCTCAATTGAGCCAATTCTCTCATTCGTAGCGAACAACTGCCCACCATTCACAGCATCCGTACTAGTTGCAGAGCTGATGTCACCCGCAGCCACTCCGCGCAACTTCCCACCGGCGATATCCACGCTCCCATCGGCAGAAATTTTCACCACATGATCCAAGTCCGGATCGAAGTCCTCAAACTCCGAACGCAATGCATCCAGATCGCGCCGATTGTCGGCAATGTGGCCAGACTGCGCTGCCAGATCGCGGGTGTGGCCTGCAAGCACACCCGCGTTCGCCTGAACTTTCTCGTTGGTAGCGAACAACTGTTTGCCGGTCACCGCATCGTTGCTGCTGTCGGTCAGACCTGCTTCGTCCACGTTGACGATTCGGCGCTTCAGATCCGTCGCAGCGTTACCCACCGACACCTCGTTGGCACCGCTGGTCTCCGAGCGCTCACCCAGCGCCACCGAGTTCTCGTGCCTGGCCTTGGCATTGCCGCCGAGCGCGACCGCAGCCTTTGCCGTAGCAGAGGATGCGCTACCCAGAGACATCGCGTTGTCACCGGTTGCATTCGCACTGTTCCCCATGGCGAATGCTGCCACGCCATCGGCCTTGGCAGCCTGCCCCAGAGCCATGGCCAGATTGCCGGTAGCGGTGGCGCGGTTACGGTCCTCGATGGCACCGGCCGTAGCCAACGCATTGCCGGTGGCATCTGCCTTGATCTTGGCTTGGTTGGCAGTAGCTTGCGCAGCCGTGGCGCTGCTGTGCGCAGCGTTCGCACGGGATTGCGCTGTATCGATGCGATCATGAGTGGCCTGCAACTGCCTGCCGGTCACGGCCTCAGTGCTGGTTGCATTGACTGCACCGTCTGCCAGTCCAACCAGGGTGCGGTTGGTATTCGACTGGTTGCGAACATCCAGTACGGTGCCTGTATTGCTGCCCCCCAGACGCACGTTGCCATCGCCCCCGGCCTGACTGACCAGACCACCAAGGGCATTGGCCTTGCCAAGCGCATCATCGGCCGCGACCTTGGCCGCTGCGGCGGCAGTCTGTGCCGTCGTCGCCACCGCACGCACCGAGGCAACATCGACATTCGTGGCATTGAGCTGCCTACCCGTCACAGCGTCATGGCTGCTGGCGTTTACCGCACCATCAGCAACATTCACGATGCGCCGTTTGAGGCCACTGTTGCCCACAGAGACCTGATTGCTACCGGTCGTCTGCGATTGCAAGCCCAGCGCAACGCTACCGCTGTGCGAGGCGACGGCGCGGTCGCCTAGTGCCAGTGCGCTCTGTGCAGTGGCCTGCGCGTTGTTACCCAGGGCTGCGGAGAACACCCCGCTCGCCCGGCTCTGCCGACCAATGGCTGTCGCCTGGTTGGCGGTGGCCTGTGCATCCAGACCCAGCGCCGTCGCATGGTTGCCGTTGGCGATAGCCTCTGCGCCCATCGCCAGGGCACCCTCGCCCTGCGCACGGGCGTTCTCCTTACCCCCCATTGCACCGCCGGCTACCAGCTTCACCAGCGGATCAAGCACCTGGCGTGTGGCGAACAGTTGCTGGCCGTTTACCGCGTCGTTGCTGGTGGCGCTGATCGTCCCATTTCGCACACCGTTGAGATAGCGCAGCGCACCGTCCTTGTTGCTGATGGTGACCACATTGCCGGTGTTTGCGGCTCCGATGCGGATCTGGCCATTGGAAGCGGTCTGGCTGACCAGGCCGTTGACCGTATCCAGCCGCTGGTTGGTGGCATACAGCTGTTGACCGGTGACTGCATCGGTGCTGTCGCTACTCAGACGCGCGTTCTGGATATTGACAATGCGTCGCTTTGACGTGCTGGTGCCGACGGAAACTGTATTCGCTTCCGTCGCCTGCGAGTTGTGCCCCAGTGCAATCGAACCAACCGCTGAGGCCTTCGCGTCGCGGCCCATCGCGATGGCTCCGCTTGCCGTGGTCTCAGCCTGATGACCTAGCGCGATACTGTCGTGGCTCGCCTTGGCGTTGCCGCCGAGCGCGACCGCGCCGGTCCATCCATCGGTACCCGCTTTGGCATTGCCCCCGATGGCGATGCGGGAGACGCCAGCACCACTTGCGGTGCTGGCGTTGCTGCCGACTGCGATGGAATTTTCTGTATTGGCATTGGTCCAGTGGCCAATGGCGACGGTACCAATTCCGTTGGAACTGGCATAGGCACCTACCACGGTGGAGTAACCCTGCTTTGCGGCCGCGCCATAGCCAAACGCCGCGATACGATCCCCCTGCATGCTGACGCGATGGCCGAATCCAATGGAGTAGGAGCCATCAACAGTGGCTCCGTTTCCCATTGCAAGGAAGTGCCCCGACCTCATCGTGGCGAGAACCTGCTGGAATTCCGAATCGTGCCCCCAGGTCGGCACACAGTTCAGAAGGACGTCGTATCGGCTGCATTCAATGAAGATTGCGTCGTTCGCCGCAGCAGCCTGCAGCACAGGGCAGGCCGACAGCAGTAGCGCCAGCGTTGCCTGTCGGCGCAGCGTGGATGCCGGCTTGCCGCGCGGCGAAGCCAGTTCGCTGGTCACCACCCAGCACTGCCGTGCGCTGGACCACAGACGTCGGTAGATCTTGTTCATTGCAATACTCCTTAACAGGAAAGACAAAGAGAGCCCGCCGCCGCGTTCGCACGGCGGGAGCGCATCAGGGGGAGAGGGTCTGCACGTGTTCGCGATAGCCATCGCGGGTGAGCCGGTAGCGCAGTTGCACCGTGTGGCCCGCCTGTACGGTGAAAGGCAGTTGCAGCGAGCTGCCGGGATAGAGACTTCTGGAGACTTCGTGCGCGGTGCAGCGGCTGCCCATGCAATCAGCGATGCTGGTAACGCCCAGGCGTAACGTGCCATCGTTGTGCAGGGTGTTGCCCTGTACCCGGGGCTGCACGGTACCTTCGGGCGGCAGCACGTTTACCAGTGCGCCCCAGACCAGGCTGACGCCTACGTTGGCGGACGCTGCTTCAGCGGTGCCGCCGCGATCTTCTTCGGGGCCGGCCACACCTTCGAAGTACACCCGGTAGGCGGTCTCCCGTTCCACCGGCTGCAGCGGGATGACCCGGATGAGGCGGTTGCCGCCACCGGACAGCGCGAACTTGCCGGGGGTGACGGCGATAGCTGCCTCATCCGGTTGGACGTCTACTTCGGTTTCGTCTGCGCCGGCAGGATCGTCGATGCGCCGCAGCGAGGCCTGGATGTACTGCGGTTGCGTCGACTGCGAGTACACGCGGATCTGCGTGCCGCGCTTGGCATCCACCGAGGTGCGCATGGGATGCACGGTCAGGTTGGCCTGTGCGGGCAGCGCAAGCAGCAGGCAGAACGGAAGCAGATAGAGAGAGTGTCGTTTCATGGAAGTTCCTGCTGGGGATCAGGGCACGCCCGTGGGCACGCGCAGCTCGACCTTGAGATCGCCGCGGTAATAGCCGGGTTGCTTTTCGGCGATGGGAACGCGCGGCATATTCAGCCGCAGCGGTGTATGCACGCAGAACACGGGCTGGCTCATGCCGGGCAGCAGCACCAGTTTCAGCTTGGCGCTGTCGATGCCGGTGAGCTGCTCTTCGATGCCATTGCGCATGGGGATGAGCGCGCCGCTGTGATCAAGGGTGACGGTGTAATCCAGGCGCTCGCTGTCGCCACTGCCGCCGCTGTCACGGTGCCATGCACTGAAGCCCAATGGCCCCGGCGCACGCGCACCCGAATCGCGCACGGTGACGCCGAGGTAAGCTGCCTGCGAGCCGAGTCCGTCGTACAGACACATGTCGACCGTGGTGCCTCCGCCAACCGTCTGCGCGATGGGGTCGTAGCGCAGGTTCATGCCAACGTGGGGGGCGATCTCGTCGAACTGTGGGAAGTAGATGGCTACTGCATCACGATCAGTTATCGCAAGCTCAAGCCGAAAATCATTCTTCAGTAGCAACTGACTCGGGGGCTTGCGAAGATCGATCGAAAGCGTGGCAACCCAATGCCCGGCCACCAGCTTTTCAAGCTCTCTTTGTTGAATACGTAGGCCAAGAGCAGTCCCGGCGGGATCCCTAAAGTTGCACTCGGCCGTCTGGGAAGACCAGAGGTAGTGGGCCGTCTGGTCCCAATAGTCTGAAAAGCACGCCGCAGTCGGTTGAATCCGTAGTAGTTCACCTTCAACATCCACATCGATCCGCATTCCGCTACGCTTTTCGCGGAATTGCAAAGCAATAGTGCTCGCCCTGTTTGCAGCGGGGTCCATCGTGTCGGAGGTGGGGCATCGTCCTTGCTGCGTATCCGCACTGGAGACGCACGTGTAGAACAGCTTTCCGTAGCCATCCAGCCCTGTTCGATCATTAGCAATCACTGTCTTTTGAGGTACCAACTCAATCATGCTGGGGACGGCTGACCGATCCCAAGACAGGTTGAAGTCTTGGCCTACATCTACGGGCGCCTGGTCCGGCGGCCGCTGCGCGAGCGCCCGCGGCGCCATCACCACCAACGCCGTGCTCAACATCACCCACATCAATCCACGCAGCGCGCGCTTCATGGCGTACCTCCTGCCGCAGCGGTCTGCTGCGTGCCTGCAATCAACGCCTGTTCCTGCAGCAGCCGGGTTACCCGTGCCTGCTGGCGGATGTCAGCCGGCAGCTGCGCCACGGCCAGCGGCTCGCACTGCACCGCGCCCACCAGCATCACCACGCTGCGGCGTTCGCGCACCTGCAGCGGGCACTGCAGCAGGCGGTCGTCCTGCAGCAGGTACAGGGTGCGTTCGCGGCGCGGGAAATCGGCCACGAAGCCGCCGTTGCTGCCGGTACCGGGCACGGGGGCATTGAGAATGCGGGCGCCGCCCAGCGGCACGCCGGCCACGTCGCGGGCATTGCCGATGAAGGTGTAGGTCACTTCAATCGGCACGGCCATGCGCATCAGGCGGCCGGGTGCGAGGAACAGCGGACGCGCGCCGCCCACACCGGTCACGCGGATGGCGGCATCACTGTTCAGTGCGCTGGCGTCCTGCACTTCGGCCTGATGCTGCTGGTAGGCCGGCAATGGCAGCAGGCGGCGCTCGCCCAGCGCCAGGCGCTGGCGGCGTTGTCCGCCCACCTGCAGTTCGGCGGCCACGCCGGTCAGCTCCAGATCGTCGGTGCCATCCACCTGCACGGCCAGGCCGGCCTCGGCACCCAGGCCGCCGCCCCAGTACAGGCCGCGGCGGCCCAGTGCCAGCCCGGAACTGTGCGTGGCGCTGTAGGTCAGCTCACTGCCGCCGCGCTGCCGGAAGGTCGCGACGCTGGCGCCGGTGTGGCCGTACTTGTTCTGGGTCTGCCCGCCCAGCGATGCGCTGTAGCGATCACTGTTGTTGCCGCGCAGTTCAAAGGTGGCATCGCGGTACTGCGCATCCACTTCCTGGCGCACGGTCTGCGCCGCGCTGTAGTTCACGTCCGGGCGCGCGTGCTGCGGCTGGCGCACATCCATGGCGTAGCGCCGCTGCGAGTTGCCAATGTCACGGCGCTGCAGGCGGGTCAGGCTGAGGTTGATGAAGATGCCGCGGTCGTGGCTGTCGCGCAGGCTGCTCTGCGTGCCCTGCTGCCAGACGCCCACGCGGGTGGATACGCTGAATTCCTGCCAGCGCTGCACGCGGCTGTAGCTGGCCTGCCAGGTGCGGGTGAGGTTGGGTTCGCGGCTGTAGCGCGGTTCCCACGGCAGCAGCGGGTCGAGCGCGGCCATCGGGTCGTCGGGATCGTTGTTGAGCACGGTGCCGCGGCTCCAGGTCTGTCGGCGGGTGAAGGCCAGATAGGCGCTGCCACCGGCCACCGGCAGCGACATCGAGGCACTGAGCGAATCAGCGCAGGCCAGGCGGTCGCGGGTATCGTTTTCAAACTGGCAGGCACGCCCGCGCAGGCGCTGCTGGTAGACGTTCCAGGACGCCTTGCGGCGGTAGGACAGCTGGTGCTGCTGGCCGCTGCTGCCATCGCTGCCGCGCATGCCGCTGAAGCTGGCGCGCACATCCTGGGTCTTGAACATGTGGCGCAGGTCAACGCGCAGCTCGCCGTAGCTGAAGCCGCCCAGGTCGGCCACGCCGGCGGTCACGGCCGCATCGCGCCCCATCGGCACGCGCAGGCCGGCCATCGCCGCCATCTCGCCATCGAAGCGGTCGCTGCGGCGCTCGTTGCGGCGGCCACCCTGCAGGAACCACTGCACGCTGCTGTTGGCCCAGTCGCCACCCTTGTCGAAGGGCGCGTCTTCGCTACGCACCAGCACGCCGTCTTCGTAGATGCGCAGGGTGACGGTGTAGCTGCCGAACGGGAAACGCCGCGTGTCCAGATCGTTGATGCCGGCCTGCAGGTAGAAGCTCTGCAGCAGGCGCTCGCCATCGAAGGCATCCACGCGCGCGTCCCGGGCCAGCAGCACGGTCAGCGGCGTGGTCTGTATGGCCGCTTCGGTATCCACATAGGCCTGGGTGGTGCCGATGCGCAGGCCGGCGAAGCGGTCCATCGGCAGCATGCTGAAACTGAAGGTGCCGCCCTGCGGGCTGGACAGGTTGCGGCGGTCCATGCGCCCGGCCTGCAGGTAGTGCTGCGGGCCGAGGTCATGGCGGTAATAGGCGTTGTCGAACTGGAAATCGTGGCGCCGACGGCCACCGCGGTACTGCTGGCTGTTGAAGTTCCAATCCACTGCCACGTGGCCGCGCTGGAACAGGCCGAGTGCACCGGCGCCCTGCGCGGTCAGCGCCTGGTAGCCACGGCCGCCGCTGAGGTTGAGTGTCTGCTGATGCAGGAACGCGTTTTCGGCATTGCTGCTGATCTGGTGGAAACGGCTTGCCGCAGGCTCGGCCGTGATCCACTGCTTGGCCACGAACAGGCGCACCGCGCCCTCGCCTTCGTCGTACAGCGCGCGCACAGCGTGGGGATCTTCCGGCGGATCGAGGTAGCCGCAGCCAGCCTCGGCGCCACCAAAGCGGCAGGCCAGATGGCTGTTGCGCGGCAGTGGCTGCGACAGTGCAGGCAGCAGTGCGGCCTGTGCTTCAGGCGACAGATCGAGCGCCTGCAGCACGCGCGCGGGGTCTTCCAGCTGCACGTGTTCCAGAGTAACGCGTACCGGCGACAGCCCGGCACTGCGGCCGAACAGGCGGATGTCGAGTTGTTCGACCTGGCCATCGACCAGATCCTCGAAACCGACGGGAACGCCGCGTGCCGCGACCAGCGGCGTGGCCAACGACAAGGCGAGCGCGACCGCCAGCCGGGTGACGGCGGGGGCGGAAGCTTTCATGGGAGGGGTGCCTGGAGCGGCCGGCCCGGTGGTCGGGCCGGCGCGGGGTTTGACGCTGAGGGGGTTAGGGAGCCTGCAGCATCACTACCCGCACGATGCCGTTGTACTTACCGGCATCTGCAATTGCGGTGCTGTTGCCTTGGGCAATTCGCAGATCCATCGGGATGGATCTGCCCGGCAGTGCGCCATCGAAGATCGCGCTTGCGTCGTAAGTACGCGCCGTGGTGGTCAGCGCTTGACCATTCAGCGACACTGCCAGCGGGATCGGGGTACCACCACCGGTATCACGCTGCAGAGTAGGGTCGAAGCCCAGGCGGACTTCGATGTCCTTGTCCGTGTCGTTGCTATGGATGCGCACCGGCACGCTCCACGGAATCAGAAGACCTGTTGCGGCGTCGTGGGACAGCTTCACGGAGTCATCCAGCGCGGTACCGTCGGCTTTCATGAGCGACAGCGTCGGGTCAACGTCAGCCCAGACGGAGATATCGACTTCCGCGGCATGCGCGGACAGCGAAGCGGTGGCCAGCGCTGCAACCAGCGCGGCCTTCTTCAGAAGGGTATTCATCGGTGTTGTCTCTCTCGGACAATGAAAAGAAAAAGGCTCCCCTCCCGGAGGAAGGAGGGTGGGAGGGGAGCATCACCACGCCCGCAGTGGATGGGGAGGTGACGGGGAGAATGGTAGGAAGCCCTACCCCCCGTTGACCATTCAACGATTCCTAAATATCTGGTTGTTACGGAATTTTGGGGATGACGGTCAAGAATTGAGAGAGATACAACTTTTCGGTGTCTGTTTTGCAACTAACCTCATTGCACGCAGCATCAGCAGATCCACGCCACGCGTGGAGGGGGCGGAAGCCGCCGGGCATGGCCCGGCGCTACCTGGAACGCATCAGGCCGCCTTCGGCGGCCTGATGCTGGCTCATTCAACAGCGCTTCTTCAGAAGAAAATCGCGTAAAGGATCAACAACGGAATCGGCACGCCCAACAGCCAGAGCAGAATCATTTTCATGGCAGGTCTCCTTGCATGGAATGCGGGTTACAGGTCACGGCGGCGGCCGCCCCAGGTGGCGCTGAGGCTGGCGAAGAACGCGCCGATCAGCAGGGTGATGAACAGCCACAGTGCGGCGTAGGCCGTGGCCTTACGCGCATCATCAGCGGCTTGCTTGGCGGTGTTCTTCGCCTTCTCCAGCGCCGCACGCATGCGCGTCTGCACATCGGTCACGCGGGCCTGTGCTTCGGCCGGGCTCATGCCGGTTTCGCGGGCAATCAGCTGCGACAGGTACTGGGTGTCAGCCGGATCCAGGCCATCACCCTGCAGGCTGTTGACGATGATGCGGTTCACTTCGGCGCGCACTTCGCGACGGTCACCCATCGGGCCATGGCCGGGCATTGGGCGCGGCGGCGGGCCCATGCGGGCATCACGCGGGGCGGCGTTGGCGGCCGGCGGCGGCGGTGCTGCCGCGTCCATCGGCGCAGCACCCGGTGCGCCCGGTGCCGGCGGTGCAGCAGCAGCGTCCGGGCCCGGATTGGTGGCGTTGCGGAACAGCGAATCGACCCAGTAGTTGAGGTCGCCTTCCGGCGCAGCGGCTGCAGCGCTGCCAGCACCTGCAGCAGCAACGCCCGCGGTGGAGACGGCGGCACCCGCAGTGGCGCCTGCGACCTTGGCACCGGCACCGAGCACGCCCCCGATGGCCGAAGTCAGCAGGCCCGCGGTGAGCAGCGTGGCGACGGCCCATGACACGAAGCCGTGTGCGGTATCGCGGAAGTAGGTTTCATCGCCGTGGATCTGCGTCCACTTGGTGCGCAGGCGACCGGCGAGGTAGCCACCCAGGCCGGAGGCGGCCAGTGCGGTGAAGGTGAGCCAGGCGATGCTGGACCAGCCGAAGGTTTCCTTGCTGACGCCTTCGAAGGACCACGGCGAGACCGAGGACAGGCCCAGGCCGACGCCGAGGATCAGCAGGACGAGGGAGAGCGCGGCAGCGGCGGCGGCACCGGCGAAGATCGCGCCCCACGACACGGCGCTTTCGCTGGGCGGCGCGACGATGGGTGCGGTGACGACAGTGGCGACGTCTGGGCCGAGCGGGCCGCGCTCGGGTGGATCGAATCGGGTACTCATGGGGTGGACGCTCCGTATCAACCGCTGCGGGTGCAGCGTGCATCCCGAGGCTGCGCGTGCGGTTGTGAAGCTGGCGAGACCCCTGAATCACGCGGTCTTGGCGTCGGTAGATCCACGTGAAGGCCGTGCCAACCAAGGTTGGCATCTACCAGAGCAAGGTCGGACGTGCGTGGGTCGGCGAGCGCATCAGTAGATCCACGCCATGCGTGGATGGCTTTCCGCGAAGGTCCAATGCGTGCCAACCAAGGTTGGCACCCACCCTGCGCGATGCAAAAAAAACGCCCCGCAATGCGGGGCGTTCTTCTCACGACCTACCGCAGGCGATCAGCCCTGGTAGTCGCGCACGTCTGCGCCGGTGTAGACCTGGCGCGGACGGCCGATCTTCATTTCCGGGTCAACCTGCTGTTCCAGCCAATGTGCGACCCAGCCGGAGGTACGGCCCAGGGCGAACATGACGGTGAACATTTCGGTCGGGATCTGCAGCGCCTTGTAGATGATGCCGCTGTAGAAATCGACGTTCGGGTACAGCTTGCGGGCGACAAAGTACTCGTCCTGCAGCGCGGCCTGTTCCAGCTTGACGGCCACGTCCAGCAGCGGATCCTGCACGCCCAGCTGCTTGAGCACCTTGCCGGTCATCTCGCCGATGACCTTGGCGCGCGGGTCGAAGTTCTTGTAGACGCGGTGGCCGAAGCCCATCAGGCGGAAGCCGGAGGTCTTGTCCTTGGCCTTGACCACGGCCGACTCGACGTTGTCGGCGGTGCCGATTTCTTCCAGCATCTTCAGCACGGCTTCGTTGGCACCGCCGTGGGCCGGACCCCACAGCGCGGTGACGCCAGCGGCGACCGACGCGTACGGGTTGGCACCGGTCGAACCGACCAGGCGCACGGTCGAGGTCGAGGCGTTCTGCTCGTGGTCGGCGTGCAGGATGAACAGCAGGTCCAGCGCCTTCACCACGTCCGGGTTCAGATCGTACTGGCCATCCGCCGACTCGAAGGTCTGCTTCAGGAAGCGGCTGACGTAATCCAGCGAGGTGTCCGGCTTGTTGGCCGGCAGGCCCTTGCCGTGGCGGTAGATCAGGGCCGACAGGGTCGGCACCTTGGCGATCAGGCGCACGGCCGCCTGGCGGCGCTGTTCGGCGTCGGACAGGTCCAGCGAGTCGTGGTAGATGGCCGACAGCTGCGCGATCGCGGCAGCCAGGATGGCCATCGGGTGGGCATCCTTGGCGAAGCTGCCGATCAGGGTGTTGATCGACTCATCGACATTGGCTTCGGCAGTCAGCTCATCGGTGAAGGCCTTCAGCTGCTCGGCGCTCGGACGCTCGCCGTTGATCAGCAGGTAGGCCACTTCGATGTAGCTCGACTTTTCCGACAGCTGTTCGATCGGGTAGCCGCGGTACAGCAGCACGCCCTTGTCGCCGTCGATGTAGGTGATGGCGGACTTGCAGCTGGCCGTCGCGGTGAAGCCGGAATCGTAGGTGAAGAACCCCGTTTCCTTGGTCAGCTTCGCGATGTCGACGCAGTCGTTGCCAAGGGTGGGTTTGATGACGGGCAGAACGACCGACTTTTCGCCGGCGTTGAGCGTGACCTGATCAAGATCGGACACTGTGTGCGCTCCTTCATGGGAAGGCGCCTGCCCAAGCGCATTGGTCAGGCACGTGAATGACGTCCTCGGCCTGTGCCGGGGATCAGGTCATTATCGCACAGCAGCATTTGTCGGGTGCTAGACGGAAGTCGTAGACGACGGGCAGGACGAACCCTGCCGGCAAGCGGCCTTGATGGGCAAAGACACCATCCCCTGAACGGTCTGTTCCGGCCTTCCAAACGCCCGTTGGGTAGGCGCCGGACAAAAACAAACGGCCGCGCAAAGCGCGGCCGTCGGTTCAAAGCTGGATCGACGGATCAGCGCGCGTAGCGCTTCTGGAACTTGTCGATACGGCCCGAGGTGTCGATCACCTTGTGCTTGCCCGTGTAGAACGGGTGCGAAGCCGAGGAAATTTCAACCTTGACCAGCGGGTATTCATTACCGTCGGTCCAGGTGGTGGTTTCCTTGGTCGCCATGGTGGAGCGGGTCAGGATCTTGAAATCGGAAGTGACGTCTTCGAAGACGACGTCGCGGTAGTTCGGATGGATATCGGCCTTCATGGGCTCACACCGTAAATGGGCTGGTGGTCAAGAGCGGCATTATAAACACCGGTTGCCGCGCGGGGCAACCGGTGTGTGCACATCGGGCTCAGTCGGCGCCCAGCGCCTGGCGCACCAGGGCCTCGAAACGGGCCTGGTCGTAGGCCATCAGCAGATCGCAGTTGTCCGGCTGGCCGGTCTGGCGGTTCCAGTCGACGATGGTGGCACCGCGGCTGAACGTGCCGTTCAGTTCGATGTTCAGCGGGCGCGATTCCACCTGCAGCTGGCCTTCCGGGTTCAGCGCCCAGGCCATGGCCACCGCATCGGCGGTGTACCAGCGGCCACCCTTGGCGTCTTCGGACAGCGCGCGGGTCTTGCGCGAGATCAGCTCGTAGAAGCGGGCGCGGTCGGAATCGGCCTGCAGCCACTGCTCGGCTTCCTGCAGCGGCAGGCCGTGGGCAACGGTGGCTTCCCAGTCCGACACCAGCAGGTGCTTGAACGAGGTGAACACCACATGCGCCGCTTCCGGGTCGAAGGCGATGTTGAATTCGGCCGCCGGGGTGATGTTGCCGTGGCAGGTGACTGCTCCGCCCATCACCACGATGCGCTTGATGCGCTGGGGCAGGGTCGGGTCCAGCTTCAGGGCCAGCGCCAAGTTGGTCAGCGGGCCCAGCATCACCAGCATCAGCTCGCCGGCGTACTGGTGCGACAGGCGCAGGATGGCCAGCGCGGCATGTTCAGCCTCGGCCTGGCGGCTGGGCGGCGGCAGGTCCACATCGCCATAGCCATCGCGGCCATGCACGTGGGCGGCGTCCACTGAGGGGTGGATCAGCGGGTCAGGGCTGCCAGCGAACACCGGCACGTCGGTGCGGCCGACGATGTCGCAGAGTTTGAGGGCGTTGCGGACCGTGTAGTCCAAGCCGACATTGCCGGCGGCGATGGTCAGGGCGACCACGTCATGCCGTTCATCGGCGAAGGCCATCAGCAGGGCCAGGGCGTCGTCCACACCGGGGTCGGTGTCGATCAACAGCGGGATCTTGTGGGTCATCGTTGCCGTCTTCAGATCGGCAACGAAGTGTGGACCGGGTTGGGGGCCGTTGCAAGAGCACCCTGCCCCGGGGCGGTAGATCCACGCCATGCGTGGATGAGTGCCACCGGAATGGGGGGGCAGAGCCCTTTGCTGCGCAAAGGGATCTGACCCCGTGCCTTACGCCGAGGCGTAACGCACGGCGGTGCCGATCCAGCGGTTGACCACGCGATCGGCCAGCGCGGGTTGCTGGGCCAGCAGGCGCTCGGCCAGGCCGTGCACGCCGGGCAGCAGGCCGGCATCGCGGGCCAGATCGGCAATGCGGAAACCGGCCAGGCCGGTCTGGCGGGTGCCCAGCAGTTCGCCGGGGCCGCGCAGTTCCAGATCCTTTTCGGCAATGACGAAGCCATCGTTGGTTTCGCGCATGGTCTGCAGACGCTCGCGCGCCATCTGCGAAAGCGGTGCCTGGTACAGCAGCACGCAGCGCGACACTGCCGAACCACGGCCGACGCGGCCGCGCAGCTGGTGCAGCTGGGCCAGGCCCAGGCGCTCGGCGTTCTCGATCACCATCAACGAGGCATTGGGCACGTCCACGCCCACTTCGATGACTGTTGTGGCCACCAGCAGATCAATCTCGCCGGCCTTGAATGCGACCATCGTCGCCAGCTTCTCCGCCGCTTTCAGGCGGCCATGCACCAGGCCAACACGCACACCGGGCAGCAGCGCCTGCAGCGATTCGTACGTGGCCTGCGCAGGCGTGGCATCCAACTCTTCGCTTTCTTCGATGAGGGTGCACACCCAGTACACCTGCCGCCCTTCCTGGCAGGCCAGGGCGATGCGTTCAATCAGTTCGGGTCGGCGGTCGTTGTTGAGCGCCACGGTCTGCACGGGGGTGCGCCCAGGCGGCAGTTCGTCGATGGCCGAGACATCCAGATCGGCGTACTCGGACATCGCCAGCGTGCGCGGAATGGGGGTTGCGGTCATCACCAGCTGGTGCGGCACGCTGTGTGCGCCCGCGCCCTTGTCGCGCAGTGCCAGACGCTGGTGCACGCCGAAGCGGTGCTGCTCATCGACGATGGCCAGGGCCAGATCCTGGAACACCACCGCTTCCTGCATCAGCGCGTGGGTGCCAACCACCACCTGCGCTTCGCCATTGGCCACCTGTTCGATCACCTTGGCGCGTGCCTTGCCGGTGACCTTGCCGGCCAGCCAGCTCACGCGCACGCCCAGCGGTTCCAGCCAGCCGCGCAGATTGTTGAGGTGCTGTTCGGCCAGTAGTTCGGTGGGCGCGGCCAGCGCGACCTGCTTGCCCTGCTCCACCGCCAGCATCGCCGCCAGCGCGGCCACCACGGTCTTGCCGGAACCGACATCGCCCTGCACCAGCCGCAGCATCGGGCTGGGACGGGCAAGGTCTTCGCGGATCTGCTTGAACACACGCGCCTGCGCGCCGGTCAGCGCGAACGGCAGTTGTTTCAGCAGCGCCTTGGCCAGCTTGCCGGGACCGGCCAGCGGCGGCGCATGGTGCGCCTGCAACGCGATGCGCTGGCGGCGCAGGCTGAGGTGGTGGGCCAGCAGTTCTTCCATCGCCAGCCGCCGCTGCGCGGGGTGGGTGCCGGCGGCCAGCGCGGCCAGATCGGCATCCGGCGGCGGCCGGTGCACGGTCAGCAGCGCGCTGCGCAGCGAGGGCAGGCTTAGACCGTCCAGCCAGCCGCTGGGCAGCAGTTCCAGCGTGCTTTCCTCGGGCAGGCGGTCCAGGGCCTGGCCGATCAGCTTGCGCATGGTCATGGGGCCGATGCCTTCCACGGTGGGATACACCGGGTCGAGGCGATCGCCGAGTTCAGGGTCGTCGTTGCGGCCCAGCACCTGGTAACTGGGGTGGACGATTTCCAGGCCGAGATGGCCCGGCTTGGGCGTGCCGAAGCAGCGCAGCCGGTTGCCTACCGCGAACTGGCCCACCTGCTGCTGGCGGAAGTGGAAGAAGCGCAGCACCAGGGTGCCCTGCCCTTCGTCTTCCACCGCCACCTTCAGCATGGGGCGGTAGCGCATGCCGCGTTCGACCGCGGTGACCCGGACTTCCACCTGCGCCGGAACGCCCGGGCGCAGGTCTTCGATGCGGGTCAGCCGGGTGCGGTCTTCATAGCGCAGCGGCAGGTGCAGCCACAGATCCTGCAGGGTGGCCAGGCCACGCGCCTGCAGTTTGGCGGCCACGGCCGGGCCTACGCCGGCAAGCATCGCCAGGGATGCTTCGCCGGACGGTGACAGTGCCGGGGTGACCGCCGCCTTGCGTGCCACGGGTGGGTCAGTCGATGACCATCACCGCGTCGACCTCGAAGTTGGCGCCCTTGGGCAGGCCGGAGACTTCGATGGTGGAACGGGCCGGGAACGGGGCCTGGAAGTAGTCCTGCATGACGGCGTTGACCTTGGCGAATTCGGCCAGGTCGGTCAGGTACAGGCCCAGGCGCACGACCTTGTCCAGCGAACCGCCAGCGGCTTCGGCCACGGCCTTGAGGTTGTCGAAGGCGCGGCGGGCCTGCGCTTCGACGTCACCGGCGCCGACGATGTCACCGGTGGCCGGGTCCAGCGGAATCTGGCCGGAGAAATACACGGTGTTGCCGGCGCGCACGGCCTGCGAGTACGGGCCGATGGCGGCGGGCGCCTTTTCGGTGTTGATGATCTGGCGGGACATGGTCGCTCCGGTGGTGTGCAGAAAACAGAGCGGTGATTGTACCGGGTGGGCGCTGTATCGGCTTGGGGTCGGATCCGTTTCCCGGCGGGAAACGGCTCTGAGCCCAGGTGTTTGCCAGGGAGGCCGGCCAGCGGCCGGTGCTACCGGAAAGCCATCCACGCATGGCGTGGATCTACTGGTGTGTGCCGGCGCTACCGGGGTGGGGTTACTGGCGGCGCACCGATTGCACGACCGACAGGCGTCGCAGGCGGCGCATCACTTCGGCCAGGTGGTTGCGGTCGCGTACCTGGATGTTGAACGCCAGCACGGCCGCATTGAAATCGCGGTCCAGGTAGTCCACCCGTTCGATGTTGGAGTGGCTCTGCGCAATGGCCGCGGCCAGCTGCGCCAGCACGCCGGTGCCGTTTTCCACTTCCACCACCAGTGCGGTGTCGTAATCGCCGGAGACGGTGGTGTCCCAGCCGATCAGCACCCAGCGCTCGGGCGATTTGCGCAGTTCGGCCAGGTTCGGGCAATCCATGCGGTGCACCACGATGCCCTTGCCGGCGGTGTGGTAGCCCATGATCTCGTCGCCGGGAATCGGCTGGCAGCACCCGGCGAAGGTGACCACGCCGCGCTCGCTGCCGTTGATGAGGATCTTTTCCTGCGAGTGCTGGCGCGAATGCGGGCCGCCGCGCAGTTCGGCATAGGCCATCAAGGCCTGCGCGGCCTGGGTCGGCATCCAGTTGCCCAGCGCCACCTCGGCCAGCAGGGCCTCCAGGCGCGGGAAGCGGTGCTCGGACAGGAAGGCATCCAGCCGGCCCTTGGGCAGGCGTTCCAGCGAGGAATCCATCGCTTCCAGCGCACGGTCGAGCATGCGGTGGCCCAGCTGCACGGCATCCTCATGCTCCAGCTGTTTGAGCTGGTGGCGGATGGCGGTGCGCGCCTTGCTGGTGACCACGAATTCCAGCCACTGCGGCTTGGGCGTGGCCGAACGCGCAGTGATGATTTCCACCGACTGCCCGGACACCAGCTTGGTGCGCAACGGCACCAGCTTCTTGTCCACGCGCGAGGCCACGGCCATGTTGCCCACGTCGGTGTGCACGGCGTAGGCAAAGTCGAGCGCGGTGGAGTTTCGCGGCAGGGCGAGAATCTTGCCCTTCGGGGTGAACAGATAGACCTCGTCCGGGAACAGGTCCACCTTCACGTTGTCGAGGAATTCCAGCGAGGAACCGGCGGCGCGCTGCGAATCGATCAGTTCGACGATCCAGGCGTGGGCACGGCTCTGCGCGCTGTTGGGCGAATCGCCACCGAACTTGTAGGTCCAGTGCGCGGCCACGCCGCGTTCGGCGATCAGGTCCATTTCCTCGGTGCGGATCTGCACTTCGATGGGCGAACCGTAGGGCCCGAACAGCACGGTGTGCAGCGACTGGTAACCGTTGGCCTTGGGAATGGCGATGAAATCGCGGAAGCGGCCATCCAGCGGCTTGAACGTGGCATGCACCGAACCCAGCGCGTGGTAGCAGCTGGGCACGCTGCGCACGACCAGGCGGAAACCGAACACATCCATGACCTGGTCGAAGGATTTGTTCTCGTCGCGCATCTTGTTGTAGATGCTCCACGGGGTCTTGATGCGGCTGACCAGGCGGTGCTCGATGCCTTCCTTCGCCAGCCGCTGCGAGAGCTGCACTTCCACCTGCGCCATCGCCTCGCGGCGGACCACCGGCTGGCTGCGGATGTGTTTTTCGATGATGGCGTGGCGCCAGGGGTACAGCGCCTTGAAGCCCAGGTTCTGCAGTTCGCTCTTGACCAGGCTCATGCCCAGGCGCTGGGCGATGGGCGCGTAGATTTCCAGCGTTTCGCGGGCGATGCGGCCGCGCGCTTCGCGGCTCTGCGCGCCCAGGGTGCGCATGTTGTGCAGGCGGTCGGCCAGCTTGATCATGATTACGCGCAGGTCGCGCGACATGGCCAGCAGCATCTTGCGGAAGCTTTCGGCGGCCGCTTCCTGGCGGTCGCGGAACTTCAGCTTGTCCAGCTTGGTCACGCCGTCGACCAGCTCGGCCACGGCTTCGCCGAACTCCGCCGCCAGTTCTTCACGGGTCAGCGGGGTGTCTTCAATGGTGTCGTGCAGGATCGCGGCGATCAGCGCTTCCACATCCAGGCCAAGCTCGGCCAGCACCTGGGCCACGGCCACCGGATGGGTGATGTAGGGCTCGCCCGACTTGCGCGTCTGCCCAGCATGCGCCGACGCTCCGACTTCCCAGGCACGGCGCAGCAGCGGCAGCTGTTCCGGCGGCAGGTAATGGGCGGCGCGTTCGAGCTGGAGGACGTAATCAGGTACGGCCGCGGCGGTGGGCGCGGCTACCTTGGCAGTGGGGCCTGGGTTCATGCCAGAAGCCTATGCCAGCGCGCCGATTACGGCAAACCCTGAATGCGAAACAGCCCGCACGGGGCGGGCTGTTCGGCTATCCAGCAATGACGTTGATCGAGGCGATCAATCGTCGTTCTTGGACATGTCTTCGTCGGCGACCACTTCAGCGGCCGCCCATTCCAGCGCTTCGCGCTCGGCACGCTCGCGCTCGGCCTTCTCGACTTCGTCGATCAGCGCGTTGTCGATCTTGCGGGCGGCGATTTCGCGCAGCGCCAGCACGGTCGGCTTGTCTTCGGTGTCGTTGTCCAGCGTGGCCTGCACGCCATTGGCGAGCTGACGGGCACGCTTGGAGGCCATCATGACCAGGTCGAAACGGTTGTTAACGACTTCCAGGCAATCTTCTACGGTGATGCGGGCCATACGGGCTCCCGGCGACCGGTCGGCCGCTCAGTCGAATGAGGGAAAGGGGACGGAGTGTACTGGCAGGGACTGGACAAAATCAAGCCAACCCCCAGCCGATTCTTTTGGAATCAGTCAGTTGCGCCCGGATCGGGGGTCAACAGGGCCTGGATCAGGCCGGCGTGGCGGACCTTCTGGGCCTCCCGGCGCAGGCGGCTGGCGGTGAAGATGGCGCACAGCTCATCCACGGCGGTGTCGAACACCTCGTTGACGATGACGTAATCGAACTCGTTGAAGTGCAGCATTTCATCGCGGGCGGCGCCCAGGCGCTGGGCGATGACCGCCTCACTGTCCTGGCCGCGCTTGCGCATGCGGTCCTGCAGGGCCTGCTTGGACGGCGGCAGGATGAACACCGTCACCGTACCGGGCACCAGCTGGCGCACCTGCTGGGCGCCCTGCCAGTCGATTTCCAGCAGCACGTCCTGGCCGGCGGCCAGCTGCGGCTCCACCGACTGGCGGGCGGTGCCCTTCCAATCGCCGTGCACCCACGCGTGCTCGAAGAAGTCGCCATCGGCGATCATTTCTTCGAACTTCTCGGCGGTGACAAAGTGGTAGTGCTCGCCGTTCACCTCGCCCGGGCGCATGGCACGCGAGGTGAAGGAGATGGACAGGGCGATCTGCGGGTCACGCGCCAGGGTGGCGTTGACGATGCTGCTCTTGCCGGCGCCCGAGGGGGCGGCAACGATGTACAGGGTGCCACGCGCAATGGCGGCCGACGGGGTGGACGGGGGGCTCATGCACGGAATCCAACAGGTTGATTTCGCAAGGTTTTTCCTCGGTGTTCCAGCGCCAGCGCGGTAAATGGCGCCAGCACGGCGGGGGCTGCGCGGAACATCCTGGAAACAGGCCCGGCAGACGGTTCCCCGGGAGCGGGCACGTAATTTTAGCAGAGCGGACGCAGGGCGCCCGAAGGCGCCCCGCTGCACATCACTCGATGTTCTGCACCTGCTCGCGGATCTGGTCGATCAGCACCTTCAGCTCCACCGCGGCATTGGACGTGCGGCTGTCTACCGACTTCGAGCCCAGGGTATTGGCTTCGCGGTTGAATTCCTGCAGCAGGAAGTCCAGGCGGCGGCCCACCGGCTCGCGCTGCTTCAGCACGCGGCGGATCTCCACAATGTGGCTGCCCAGGCGGTCCAGCTCTTCGTCCACGTCCAGCTTCTGCAGCCACATCACCAGTTCCTGCTCGGCACGGCCGGGGTCGACCGGGTGCGGCAGATCGGCCAGGCGGGCTGCCAGCTTGGCGCGCTGGCCGTCGCGAATGGCCGGAATCAGCGTGCGGACGTCAGTGGCGATGCGCTCGATGCCGTCCACCCGCTCGGCGATGGCGGCGGCCAGCGTGGCGCCTTCGCGTTCACGCGCGGCCACGAAGCCATCCAGCGTCTGGTCCAGCAGCGACAGCGCCTCGGCCTGCAGGGCCGCCACGTCGGTGGCCTCGCCCTGGGTCACGCCCGGCAGCTGCAGCAGCTCGGTGAAGCTGACCTGCAGGTTGGGGAAATCGGAGGTCAGGCGGTGTGCCAGCTGGCCCAGCTGGCCCAGCAGCGCCTCGTTCACCTGCAGGCTGGCGGCGCCCTCGGGCGCACGCAGGCGCATGACCAGGTCCAGCTTGCCACGGCTGAGGCGGGCGGCAATGCGCTCGCGCAGCTGCGGCTCCAGCGCACGCAGTTCCTCGGGCAGGCGGGTGCCCACTTCCAGGAACCGGTGGTTGACCGAGCGCAGCTCGCAGCCCAGCGTGCCCCACGGGGTGACGCGCTCGCCGCCGGCATAGGCGGTCATGCTTCGAATCATGGAATGTGTCCGGTGCGTGCAAAGGGGGAATGGTACCCTAGCGCCCTCACCAGAGCCCTCCTGCCCGCCCCGCCAAGGGTGCGGGCGCGACGGCGTACTCCCCTGCCCTTACGGAACCCGCACCATGTCCGATTCCCGCCCCAGTGGCCGCCAGCCCGACCAGCTCCGCCCGGTCGTCATCCAACGCGGTTTCACCCGCCACGCCGAGGGTTCGGTGCTGGTCTGCTTCGGTGAAACCCGCGTGCTGTGCACCGCCAGCGTGGAAAACCGCGTGCCGGGCTTCCTGCGTGGCAAGGGCGAAGGCTGGGTGACCGCCGAGTACGGCATGCTGCCGCGCGCCACCCACACCCGCAGCGACCGCGAAGCGGCACGCGGCAAGCAGGGCGGCCGCACCCTGGAGATCCAGCGTCTGATCGGCCGCAGCCTGCGCGCCTGCGTGGACCGCAACGCACTGGGCGAACGCACCATCACCCTGGACTGCGACGTGCTGCAGGCCGACGGCGGCACCCGCACCGCCGCCATCACCGGCGCCTACGTGGCCCTGGTCGACGCGGTGAACGTGCTGATGAAGCGTGGCGACATCAAGCGCAACCCGATCCTGGGCGCGGTGGCGGCGGTGTCGGTGGGCGTGTACCGCGGCACCCCGGTGCTGGACCTGGACTACGCCGAAGACAGCGACTGCGATACCGACATGAACGTGGTGATGAACGACGGTGGCGGTTTCATCGAGCTGCAGGGCACCGCCGAAGGCCATGCCTTCCGCCGCGATGAACTGGATGCGCTGCTGGGCCTGGCCGAAAAGGGCGTGGGCGAGCTGCTGGCCGCGCAGCAGGCAGCGCTGTCGGCATGAACCGGCGCATTGCCCTGACCACCCTGGTGGTGGCCGACTACGACGAAGCCATTGCCTGGTACACCGGCAAACTGGGCTTCACCCTGCTGGACGACATCGACCAGGGCAGCAAGCGCTGGGTGGTGGTGGGCCCGACCGACGGCAGCGCCGCCGCCCTGCTGCTGGCCCGCGCCAGCAACGAGGAGCAGCGCAGCCGCATCGGCAACCAGACCGGTGGCCGGGTGGGCTTCTTCCTCAATACCGATGACTTCCACCGCGACCACGCGGCCATGGTCGCCGCCGGCGTCGAATTCCTGGAAGCGCCGCGCGAAGAGCCCTATGCCACCGTCGCGGTGTTCCGCGATCTGTACGGCAACACCTGGGACCTGCTGGAGCCCCGCGGATGAAGACGCTTGTCCTGGCCAGCCACAACGCTGGCAAGCTGGTGGAAATGCAGGAGATCCTCGCCGACCTGCCGCTGCAGATCACCTCGGCTGCCGAACTGGGCCTGGGGGATGTGGAGGAAACCGGCCTGACCTTCGTCGAGAACGCCCTGCTGAAGGCACGGGCCGCCTGCGAAGCCACCGGCCTGCCGGCACTGGCCGATGATTCGGGCCTGATCGTCGACGCCCTCGGCGGTGCCCCCGGCCTGTACAGCGCGCGCTACGCCGGCCACCCGACCAATGCGGCGGCCAACAACGCCAAGCTGCTCGAAGCCATGGCCGATGTGCCCGATGGCCAGCGCGGCGCCCGTTTCTATGCGGTCATCGTGCTGCTGCGCCATGCCACCGACCCGCAGCCGCTGATCTGCGAAGGCCGTTGGGAAGGACAGATCATCCGCGAACTGCGCGGCACGAATGGATTTGGCTACAACCCGGTGTTTCTGGACACCACCCACGGGCTGACGGCTGCGGAGATGGAACCGGCGCTGAAAAACGCCATCAGCCACCGCGCCGTTGCCCTGCAGCAGCTCAAGCAGCAGCTGGCCACTTGGCTCTGATACCCGTCTGATTACCGCAGGGAAGCCGGCCAGCGGCCGGCACTACCGATGAAGCCCATGCCGCACGACCACGACCACTGCAACCACCTGCCCGGCGAAGCCTGTGCCGGCGACCATGGCCACGACCACGCGCCGCGCCTCGTGCCGCCGCCGCTGTCGCTGTACGTGCACCTGCCGTGGTGCGTGCGCAAATGCCCGTACTGCGATTTCAACTCGCACCAGGCCAAGGGCGAGCTGCCGTTCGAGGCCTACATCGACGCCCTGCTGCGCGACCTCGACCAGGACCTGCCGCTGGTCTGGGGCCGGGTGGTGCACAGCGTGTTCTTCGGTGGCGGTACGCCCAGCCTGTTCCCGCCGGAGGCCATCGACCGCTTCCTGCAGCAGGCCAGCGCGCGCCTGCGCTTCGCGCCCAATGCCGAGATCACCCTGGAAACCAACCCGGGCACCGCCGAGCACGGCCGCTTCGATCGTTACCGCGCAGCCGGCGTGAACCGCCTCAGCTTCGGCATCCAGAGCTTCGACGATGCCGCACTGAAGCGCCTGGGCCGCATCCACGACAGTGGTGAAGCCGAGCGCGCGGTGAAGATGGCGCAGGACGCCGGCTATGACAATTTCAACATCGACCTGATGTACGCGCTGCCGGAACAGACCCTGGCCGGGGCCGAGGCCGATCTGGAACGCGCCTTCGCGCTGCAGCCGGCGCACATCTCGCACTACCAGCTGACCCTGGAACCGAACACGGTGTTCTTCGCGCGGCCGCCGCAGGGCATTCCCGATGAAGACCATGCCTGGGACATGCAGGAGCACTGCCAGACCCTGCTGGCGCAGGCCGGTTTCGGCCAGTACGAGGTGAGTGCCTACGCACGCCCCGGCCGGCAGAGCGCGCACAACCTGAACTACTGGCGCTTCGGCGATTACCTGGGCATCGGTGCCGGCGCGCACGGCAAGATCAGCTCCGGTGCCGAAGAACACGTGCTGCGGCGCTGGAAGCTCAAGCACCCGCAGGCTTACCTGGACAGCGCCGGCAGCCCGGCCTCGTTCGGTGGCGATGAGGTGATCGCCGCCGACCGCCTGCCTTTCGAGTACATGCTGAACCTGCTGCGCCTGCATGAAGGTTTTGGCCTGCGCGATTTCGAGTCGCGTACCGGCCTGCCCCGCCGTGTGCTGGATGCGCCGCTGGCCGAGGCCGTAGGGCGCGGCTGGCTGACCGTGGCCGATGGCCATGTGCAGCCTACCGAACTGGGCCGCCGCTTCACCAATGATGTGGTGAGCCTGTTCCTGGAGGAATGAGCGTTCTGCAACGCATCCGCCCGGCAGGTCCGGCCGCTGGCCGGCCCTCGCTGCGTTTGAACGGGTGCCCACCGCAGAAAATCCTCAAGTAGCGCCCGCCGCTGCCGACACGGTAGATTCCCATGTCGATTCGCGGGAATCCCGGAACTGCTCCCGATGTCTGCCGCTTTCCCCTTTGCTACCCCTGACAGCGCGCGCCTGGCCGCCGCAGACCTGCCCCCACGCGTGCGCGAGCTGCTGGGTGAGCTGCTCGTCCTCTGCCGCCACGTGCTGACCGCGCCGCTGATCCTCACCGTGGAAGCGGCCGAGCAGACGCTGCTGCACGATGCCGACCATGCCCGCAACCCGCAGATGCAGGCCGAGCTGCTGGCCCAGCGCGGCCAGCTGCATGCGTTCGCCGGCACGTTCTGCGAGCGCATGCTCGATGCGCTGGCCGACAGCCTGGTACAGCTGCGCGCACCGCAGGACACCGCGCCACCGCCGGTCCCTACCCGTGCGCCGGGGCTGCTGGGCCTGTCGCTGGTGGATGACCACGAGGTGGACCGCAACCTGGTGCTGGCCGAGATGGTGCGCCGGGAAAACCAGCGTTCGGGCAATGCGCTGAACCTGCTGGGCCAGCGCCTGGCCGTGCTGGCCGCCGCGCCGGCCTTCGACAACGAGACGCTGCCGCTGGCGCCGCAGGCGCTGTGCGCACTGGTGCGCCGCCTGGCCGAACAGGATGGCCTTAGCGCGGAACTGCAGCTGGCGCTCTACCGCAGTTTCGAGCGCCAGCTGCTGGAACGCCTCGGCGATGTCCTGGAACGCGCCAACACCCTGCTGGCCCAGCACGGCGTGCTGCCCGGCCTGGTCTACACCCCCTATCTGGCGCGTTCGTCCAGCACTCGCCGGATCATCACCCAGTCCGTCGGCGGCGGCCGCGCGACGCAGCCCGCCCCCCGTGCGGCCGAGCCGTTGACCGGCTGGAACGGGTCCGGTCGCGCCGGTTCCTGGTCGGCGCTGATGCAGAACGCCTTCGCCGATGTCACCCCGCCGGGTGCGCCCAATCCCGAACTGACCACGCCACCGGCCAACCTGCTGCACGACCTGCTGCAACAGGCACGGCATGCCGCGCCGATGGCCATCGAACCGCCGTCGATTCCCAGCGGGCTGGTGGACGCGGTGCTGGCGCGCCTGCAGGCCCAGGCCGGCGCCGCCACCAGCATCACCGACCTGCAGACCGCGGTGACCGCGCAGCTGCGCAGCGAGCACGGCGCGCAGGCCCAGCTGGCCAGCCATGATCGCGACCACCTGGACCTGCTGCGTCTGCTGCTGCAGCAGGTCCAGCAGCAACAGCGCCCCGACCCCGTGCCGGCCGCCCTGCTGGCGCGGCTGCAGGTACCGCTGGCACGTGCCGCGATGGCCGATCCCGCGTTCTTCGTCCGCGATGAGCATCCCGCCCGCGAGCTGCTCAACACCATCGCCGAAGCCGGTGCCAACTGGCTGGGCGATGACGATGTGGACCCGCAGCTGATGCAGCGCCTGGCGCAGAGCGTGCAGGGCCTGCTGGGCCAGGATGCGCGCACGCCGGAAGCCTTCGCCGCAGCGAACGAGGAGATCCAGCAGCACCAGCGCGCGGCCGCGCATCGTGCCGAACTGGCCGAGCGTCGCCATGTCGAAGCAGCGCGCGGCAAGGAGCGGTTGGCCCTGGCCCGCCGCGAAGCCAGTGCGCAGATCGACCAGCAGTGCCAGGCGCAGGAGCCGCCGCGCTTCGTGCAGACCCTGCTGCGCGAAGCCTGGGCCGATGCACTGACCTTGACCCGGCTGCGCCATGGCGACGATTCGGCGCAGTGGCAGGAACGCCTGCAGCAGACCGAACGGATCGCGGCAGTCACCGCTGCACCCGCCGAAGCAGACAGCGTGCCCGACGCGCCGCTGGCTGCCGAAGTGGAAGCGGCCCTGCTGCAGGTCGGCTACCACCCCGAGGAAGCGTCGGCGGTGGCCCGCCGCCTGGCCACGCCCGGTGGCGAAGACGAGCACTCCTCACGCACCGAGCTCAGCGCGCGCCTGAAGGCGCGTGCGCGCCTGGGCGAACACGCTGCGACCAGCGCCGACCGCCACGACGCCCCCCCGCGCACGGCCGCCGAACAGGCCTGCCATGACCAGCTCATCCGGCTGCCTTTCGGCGCGTGGTTCGACCTGGCCGGGGAAGATGGAACCGTCCGCCGCCAGCGGTTGTCGTGGTACAGCCTGCTGACCGGCCACGTGCTGTTCGTCAATCCGCGCGGGCAGAAGAGCAGTGAAACCGATCTGGATACGCTGGCGCGGCAGATGGCCAGCGGCCGGGCGCAGCTGGTCACCGAAGAAAAGGGCCGCCTGGTCGACCGCGCGTGGCAGGCCAGCCTGTCCGCCCTGCGCGCGTTGGCCGGCCGCCGCCACCAGGAGCCCGACGCATGAGCCAGCTGACGCCACAGGACACCCGCCGCGCGCCGCGCCGCCAAGTGGCCGACCTGGTGCCGGTCACCGACCAGATGCGCGACAGCGTGGTGGGCCGACTGGGCAACGTTTCCGAAACCGGCATGCTGATGCTGGCCAGCCAGCCCCTGCGCGACGACGCGCTGTACCAGTTGCGCTTCCCGCTGCCGCTGGGGGATGGCCGCAGCGAGGCCATCGACGTCGGCGTGCACCTGCTGTGGAGCGAGCCAGCGCACGCTCCCGGCCAGAGCTGGGCCGGGTTCCGTTTCCTGACCTTGTCGCGGGAGCATCGGCATCTGCTGCGCGCGTGGATTGGCGAGGACCACGTCGAGACGCCGGTTTCGACAGGCTGAGTGCCGGTTCCTGCACAGCGGTTTTGTGCAGTATGCGGCAGAATCTAGGGCCGTTTTCCGTGTCGAGCCACCGCAATGATCCAGCAAGACCCTGGCGCCCTGTATTCCGACCACCTGGCCGTGCTGTGCCGACGCGCCGAACAGGCGCTGGCGCGCGGCGGCTTCGACCACCTGGTGGTGCCCAGCGGCACCCTGCACTACCAGATGTTCGACGATCGTGATTACCCATACGCGGTCAACCCGCAGTTCAAGGCATGGCTGCCGCTCACCCGCGTGCCCAACAGCTGGGTGGTGTTCACCCCGGGCAAGCGCCCGGCGGTGATCTTCCACCAGCCGTTCGACTACTGGCACGTGGTGCCGGATGCACCCAGCGGCTGGTGGGTGGAGCACTTCGACATCCACATCATCCGCACGCCGGCCGACGCGCTGGCCCTGCTGCCGGCCGATCCGTCGCGCTGCGCGATCCTGGGCGAGCCACAGAGCGCGCTGGGTGCATACGTGCCGAACAACCCGGCGCCGGTGGTGAACTACCTGGAATGGCACCGCGCCTACAAGACGCCGTACGAAGTGGCGCTGATGCGCCAGGCGCAGGTGCTGGGCGTGCGCGGCCACCGTGCCGCCGAGGCCGCGTTCCGCAATGGTGCCGATGAATTCAACATCCACATGGCGTACTGCCAGGCCGTCGGCCAGGATGCCAACGAGCTGCCGTACGGCAATATCGTGGCACTGAACGAACACGCCGCCGTGCTGCACTACACCGAACTGGGCCGCAAGGCCCCGCAGCCGCTGCGCAGCTTCCTGATCGATGCCGGTGCCAGCGCGCATGGCTATGCCAGCGACATCACCCGTACCTACGCCGCCAAGGGTCACGATGAATTCGCCGCGATGATCGACGCGGTGGACGCCGCGCAGCAGCGGATGTGCGCGGCGGTGCGTGCCGGCTTCGACTACAAGCAGCTGCACGTGGACGCGCATCTTTCGCTGATGGGCGTGCTGAAGGATTTCGGCGTCATCAAGGTCTCGCCGCAGACCACGCTGGAAACCGGCGTCAGCGCTGCGTTCTTCCCGCACGGCATCGGCCACCTGATCGGCCTGCAGGTGCACGACGTGGCCGGTTTCGCGGCCAGCGAAGAAGGTGGCCGCATCGAGCGCCCGGCCGGCCACCCCTACCTGCGCCTGACCCGCGTGCTGGAACCGGGCATGGTGGTGACCATCGAACCGGGCCTGTACTTCATCGACATGCTGCTGGACGAAGTGAAGGCGGCCGGCCATGGCGATGCGGTCAACTGGGACCGCGTGGACTTCTTCCGCCCGTATGGCGGCATCCGCATCGAAGACGAAGTGCTGTGCACGGAGGGCGAAGCGGACAACCTGACGCGTCCGGAGTTCGCTGCGGCCAACGGCTGAGCCCCTCGTGGCTGGGCGCAGGGTGCGGCGGGATTA
This sequence comes from Stenotrophomonas sp. ESTM1D_MKCIP4_1, assembly GCF_003086895.1. Taxonomy (NCBI): domain Bacteria; kingdom Pseudomonadati; phylum Pseudomonadota; class Gammaproteobacteria; order Lysobacterales; family Lysobacteraceae; genus Stenotrophomonas; species Stenotrophomonas sp. ESTM1D_MKCIP4_1. Next base: position 3,525,187 of record NZ_CP026004.1, read on the forward strand.
CTGACGCCTGGCCGGGCGGATGGGCTGCGCAGGGGACGCTGCAAGTACGTCCATGTAAGCTCGGTCGCCGCATCCATGCGGCTCACGCCCCTGCGCAACCCATCCGCCCGGCCACGGACAATTTCCGTGCGCGGCCAGCCACGGAAAAGAAAAAGAAGATCAAAAGCGGGTCGCTCGCTGCGCTCGCTCTGTGTCGACCAAGGTCGACACCTACCAGTAGATCCACGCCATGCGTGGATGAATTCATTCGATAGCCAACAGATGTGCCGACCAACGGTCGGCACCCACCAACAGCCGCACGTGCCAGTAGATCCACGCCAAGCGTGGATGATTCATTCGATATCCGACAGATGTACCGACCAACGGTCGGCACCCACCAACAACCGCACGTGCCAGTAGATCCACGCCATGCGTGGATGATTCATTCCATATCCGACAGATGTGCCGACCAACGATCGGCACCCACCAACAGCCTCCAGCCAACTGTCGAAGGCGGGGCACTGTGGGTTTGCGGGGTGTGAGCCGCATGGATGCGGCGACCAAGCCCCCATGGATGGGTTTACGGCGTCCCCGCAAACCCACAGTGCCCCGCCATCCCACGGAATGCCGCCCTGGCTCTTGAGGTTGCCGGCCAGCGGCCGGCACTACCAGCAGGTTCAGGGCTGCAAGCCCTGCCGTCCAGAAACCCTCAACCCGCCATCACCGCTTCAATCTCGTCCGCACTGCGCGCCAACCCCTCGGTCAGCACGCGATGTCCGTCGTCGGTGATCAGCACGTCATCCTCGGTGCGGATGCCGATGCCGCGCCAGCGCGGCTCCACCGTCGTATCGTCGGCACCGATGTACAGCCCCGGTTCGATGGTGAACGCCATGCCCGGCTCCAGCAGGCGCGATTCGCCGGCCAGTCGGTAGTCGCCCACGTCATGCACGTCCAGGCCGATCCAGTGCCCGGTCTTGTGCCGGTAAAAACGCTGGTACAGGCCTTCTGACAGGTTCTTTTCCAGCGTGCCCTTCAGCAGGCCCAGCCGCAGCAGGCCTTCGGTAAGGGTCTGCACCGCTGCCAGATGGCCGGTCTCGTAGGCCACGCCGGGCTTGGCCTGGGCCAGCGCCGCCGCCTGGGCTTCGCCCACCAGGTCGTGCAGCGCCCGCTGTTCGGCACTGAAACGGCCGTTGACCGGGAAGGTCCGGGTGATATCGCTGGCGTAGCCGCGGTACTCCGCACCGGCATCGATCAGCACCAGTTCGCCATCGCGCGAACGTGCGTTGTTGTCCCGGTAATGCAGGATGCAGCCGTTGCGGCCGGCGCCGACGATGCTGCAGTAGGCCGGCACGGCATCGCTGGCGCGGAACACGCGTTCAAGTTCGGCCTGCAGCTCGTATTCGTGGATGCCCGCCTTCGCCGCCCGCATCGCAGCCAGGTGCGCACGCACGCTGATCTGCGCGGCGTGGTGCATCAGCGCCACTTCCGCCCCGGATTTGAACAGGCGCTGCTCGTGCAGCAGATGGCCCAGCTCCAGGAACTCATGCGGCGGCTGCGCGCCGTGGCGCACCTGCGAACGCACGCGGTTGACCCAGCCGATCAGCTTGAGGTCGAAATCCGCATCGCGGCCAAAGTGGTAATAGACGCGCGAACGTCCTTCCAGCAGGCCCGGCAGGATGTCGTCCAGATCGTCGATCGGATACGCATCGTCCATGCCGTACTGCGCCACCGCGCCTTCCTGGCCGGCGCGGCCGCCGTCCCAGACCTCGCGTTCGGCATCACGCTCACGGCAGAACAGGATGGCCTCGCCGTGGCGGCGGCCGGGAATCAGCACCAGCACGGCCTCCGGTTCGGGGAAGCCGCTGAGGTACTGGAAATCCGAGTCCTGCCGGTACGGGAAATGCGTGTCCAGGCTGCGCACCTTCTCCGATGCGGCCGGCAGCACCAGGATCGCGTCATCACCGGCCATGTCCATCAGCTGGCGGCGGCGACGCTTGTACTCGCCGGCTGCGATGCCGGTGCGCTGCTTGATGTCCATCAGTTCAGGCGCTGGCGGTGGCGCGCGGCCAGTACGACGTCACCGTGCAGCAACAGCACGGCCACGCGGATGAACTCCTCGATTTCGGACAGCGCTTCATCGTCGTCCTCGCCACCGGCCTCGAAATCCTCGCTGGAGGCGCGGGCCAGGCTGGCCATGTCGGTCAGCGCTTCTTCCCCCTCTTCAGACAAGGTCGGGCGGCGGCCGCCACTGCCCAGGCCAAAGCCGCCCAGGAAGCTGCGGGTCCAGGCGAACATCGCGTCGGCCTGCGCGGCAACGTCGTCGGTGTCGGTCAGCAGCAGCTCGAAAGCAAAGTCACGGTCTTCCAGCTGCTTGATGGTGGCTTCCAGCAGCTGCGCCAAGGCGCTGCCGTCAGCCACCGGGGCCACGGTGTCGTCGGCCAGCACGCGCGCCGGCCAGTCATTGCCGGGGGCGCCGCCGGCAGCCAGCCAGCCGCACAGGCCGCCATGCAGCTCGGCCGCGGTGGCCCCCAGGCCCAGCGCCTGGCTGGCGCGGGTAACGTCGTCGACGGAAGGAAGTTCGGTCATCGTGCGGCTCGTTCGTAAGGGAAATCCTGGGAGCGCACGCGCGCGCCCGTGAGCCCTGTAGTGTAGCAACCCCGCCGGGTCCTCCTCGTGGCAGTCCGGCCCTGCTGCGGCAACGCTTGACCGCCCTCACCCGGCTTGCCTATCGTGCGGCATGGAACCCGCCGACCCCCTTGCCCAGTTGCAGGCCTTCGCCGCCCGCGTGGACGCGTTGCTTGAACGCAACCAGCGCCTGGCCGAGGAGAACCGCAGCCTGCGCCACCAGCAGGAACAGCTGGTGGCCGAGCGCTCGACGCTGCTGGCCAAGAACGAGCAGGCACGCTCGCGGGTGGAAGCGATGATCAGCCGGCTCAAATCCCTGGAGCAGCACACATGAGCGCCGAACCGGTCAGTGTCCGCATCCTTGATCGTGAATACACGGTGGGCGTGGGCGGCGATGAACGCGACAGCCTGATGGCCGCCGCGCGCCTGCTGGATGCGCGCATGCGCGAGATCCGTGGCAGCAACCGCATGGCCGCCGTCGACCGCGTGGCCGTGCTGGCCGCGCTCAACCTGGCCCACGAACTGCAGCTGCTGCGCGACGAGAACGCCCGCCAGGCATCGGCCCTGCAGCAGACCCTTGCCGATCTGAACCGGCGCCTGGACCGCGCGATCGACAGCAGTACGTGAGCAGGATGGGGATCGCGCCTTTTCATAACTGAATTGGCACGTACTGTTGCCGACGAACGGCCTATCCAGATCGCGCGTGCTGGCTATAATGGCCACGCGTTCTCTGCGGTACTCGACGGCATGTGCAAACATTCGCCTTGTCCCTTAAGAACGACACCGGGAGCGCGACAGCGCCGGGAGTGCAGGTCCGCCTTGTAGCGGGAAGCCCGATGGTTCTCCAGCGTTCCCACTTGAGCCCCCGGGTTCAAGGTCGTTTCGCATGCATCGACATTGCGGAGAATGCAATATTCCAGCAAGGGCGGCGTCTTCGGGCGTCGCCCTTGTTCTTTCCGGCACAATGACGGCTGTTTCCCGCCGCACGCTGCCATGACCGACCCGCGCCAGGCCCTGCGCCACGACCTGCGACAACGCCGCCGCGATCTTTCCGCGCCCGCGCGCATTGCCGCCGCCGAATCGCTGGCCGATGCCCTGCTCGCCCTGCCCTTCGCCCCACGCACCGGCCCGGTGGCCGGCTACTGGGCGCTGGATGGCGAGATCGCCCTGCACCGTTGGCAGCTGCAGTTGCCCGAAGGCCTCACTTACTGCCTGCCGGTGCTGGCCGGCGAGGTGCTGCGCTTCGCGCCGTGGCGCCCCGGCCAACCCTTGACCAGCAACCGCTACGGCATTCCCGAACCCGACGTGGCCGTGCAGGACACGCTGGAACCTGCGCAGATGGCCCTGGTGGTGACCCCGCTGGTGGGCTTCGACGCCCAGTGCCGGCGGCTGGGCATGGGGGGCGGCTGGTATGATCGCAGCTTCGCCTTCCGCCACGACCGGCCGGCGCCGCCCTGGCTGGTCGGTGCAGCGTTCGCGGTGCAGCAGGTCGAGTCCTTGCCTGTGGCGTCCTGGGACGTGCCGGTGGACGCGATCTGCACCGAAGACGGCACCCTGTTCCCCTCCGCTGCCCCCGTGAACGCATGACCGCCCGCAAGCGCTATTGGCTGATGAAGTCCGAACCGGACGCTTTTTCCATCGATGATCTGGCCAAGGTGAAGGTCGAGCCCTGGAACGGGGTGCGCAACTACCAGGCGCGCAATTTCATGCGCGACGGCATGCAGGTTGGCGACGGCATCCTGTTCTACCACTCCAACACCAAGGTGCCGGGCATCGTCGGCCTGGCCACGGTGGCCAGCGCGGCCTACCCGGACGACACCCAGTTCGACCCGCAATCGGATTACCACGACCCCAAGAGCACGCGCGAGAACCCGCGTTGGATGCTGGTGGACGTGGCCTTCGATCGCAAGCTGACGCAGGTGATCGCGCTGGACGAGATCAAGCTGCATGCCGATGAACTCGGCGAGGGCTTTCCGCTGGTTGCCAAGGGCAACCGCCTGTCGGTGTTCCCGGTGACGGCCGCGCAGTGGAAGCTGCTGCTGTCGCTCGAAAAGAAATCCTGATTCCCTGCCTGAGAGTCCTCCCATGTCCGAAGCCAAGCGCCTGGCCGCCGAGAAAGCCATTGAATACGTCGAAGACGGCATGATCGTCGGTGTCGGCACCGGTTCCACCGTTGCCTACTTCATCGATGCCCTGGCCCGCATCCAGCACCGCATCAAGGGCGCGGTGTCCAGTTCCGAACAGAGCACCGCCCGCCTGAAGCAGCACGGCATCGAGGTGATCGAGCTGAACCACGCCGGCAGCCTGTCGCTGTACGTGGATGGCGCCGATGAGTGCGATGCCAACAAGTGCCTGATCAAGGGCGGCGGCGCTGCGCTGACCCGCGAGAAGATCATCGCCGAGGCTAGCGAGCGCTTCGTCTGCATCGTCGACCCGAGCAAGCAGGTGCCGGTGCTGGGCCGGTTCCCGCTGCCGGTGGAAGTGATCCCGATGGCACGCAGCCTGGTGGCCCGCCAGATCCGCGACATGACCGGCGGCCAGCCGACCTGGCGCGAGGGCGTGGTGACCGACAACGGCAACCAGATCCTGGACATCCACAACCTGGAAATCACCGACCCGGAAAAGCTGGAGCGCGAGCTCAACCAGTTGCCGGGCGTGGTCTGCGTCGGCCTGTTCGCCCGCCGCCGCGCCGATGTGGTGATCGTCGGCGGCGAGCCGCCGGTCGTGCTCTGATCTGCTGCCAAGGACGCTGACATGTCACTGCGCTCGCTGCTGATCCTCCCCCTGCTGGCCCTGACCGGCTGCGCCACCGATGCCGCCCGTCACTGGGTGGAACTGGACGGCGCCCGCTACCAGGTCGAGCTGGCCACCAATGATGAAACCCGCGCACGCGGGCTGATGTTCCGCGACCAGATGCCGACCGACCACGGCATGCTCTTCATCCATGAGCGCGAGGACATGCAGGCGTACTGGATGAAGAACACCAAGATCGCGCTGGACATCCTGTACTTCGACAGCGAACGCAAGCTGGTGAGCCAGCAGCGCGACGTGCCGCCGTGCTCGGCCGGCGACATGTGCCCGCCCTACCCCAGCGGCGGCCCGGCGCGGTACGTGCTGGAACTCAATGCCGGGCAGGCCGAGAAGTTGAAGCTGAAGGACGGTACACCGCTGACCTTCGGCCCTGGCATCCAGTAGGTAGATCCACGCCATGCGTGGATGAGCTGGGCCATCGGGGTCGGATCCCGTTGCTGCGCAATGGGCTCCGACCCCGGCATCTTTTCACGCCACACCGCTTGAAACCGCCTGCAATTGCCTCCAGTCTGTGGCCATGCAGGACCGGATCACACTCCCCGACTGGGATGCGCTGGCTGACTTCGATGACGAAGCGCTGCCGCTGTTGCCGACCGCGCTGCTGATCGCGCGCGATGAATACCCCGACCTGCAGCCCGGCGTGTACGACGCGCTGGTGCAGAGCCATGTCGACCACCTGCGCGCGGAAGTGGACACCATCGAGCGCTGGCCGTTGAAGATGGCCGCGGTCAACCGCCACCTGTTCGACGAACTGGGCTACAGCGGCGACCACCAGGAGTACTACGACCCGCGCAACAGCTACCTCAACCAGGTGTTCGAGCGCCGCTTGGGCAACCCCATTTCACTGGCCCTGGTGCAGATGGAAGTGGCGCGGCGCTTGGGCATTCCGCTGGATGGCGTGTCCTTCCCCGGCCACTTCCTGGTGCGTCTGCCGGTGGATGACGGCGTGCTGGTGATGGACCCGTTCAATGGCGGTCGCCCGCTGGACGTGGACGAACTGCGGGAGCGGGCCAAGTCACACCTGGGCGGACAGGCCCCCGACGACCAGGTGCTGGCGCAGATCCTCGACCCGGCGCCGACGCGCGCGATCCTCATCCGCATGCTGCGCAACCTGCACGGCGTCTACGCCGAGGCCAACGAGTGGGACCGCGCGGCCCGCAGCGCCGACCGCCTGCTGAAACTGGCCCCGGAACAGGACGACGCCCTGCGTGACCGTGGCCTGGCCTATCTGCAGCTGGATTACCTGGCGGGCGCGCGCCACGACCTGGGCAGCTACCTGCGTCGCAACCCTGAAGCCAGCGACGCGCAGTGGCTGCGCGAAAAGCTGATCGACCTCGGCGGGCCGATGCCGCGGCTGCATTGATTGACCGGTGTGCGGACCAACGGTCCGCACCCACCCCAACGGGCCGCACCGACCCTCGATCAATCGATCTCGACCATCTCGAAATCGTCCTTGGTCACCCCGCAATCGGGGCAGGTCCAGGTCTCGGGAATGTCCTCCCAGCGCGTGCCAGCGGCGATGCCCTCTTCCGGCAGCCCGTCCGCCTCACGGTAGATGAAACCGCAGACCACGCACATCCAGGTACGCAAGGTGGTGGGGGGGGCGTCGCTCATCGGATAATCAGGACTGGATTCACGGGCTGCCATTGTCCCATCGCGGCCCACTCACCGGTAGCCATCGATGACTTCTGCTTCCCCGGCGCCCCGCGGCGTCTACCTGATCACCCCGGATGAACCGGATACCGCCCGCCTGCTGGCGCGCACCGCGCCGCTGCTGGCCGCCGGTGCCACCTGGCTGCAGTACCGCAACAAGACCGCCAGCGATGCGCTGCGCCAGGAACAGGCGACCGCCCTGCAGGCGTTGTGCGCCACCCAGGGCGTGCCGCTCATCATCAATGATGACCCGCTGCTGGCCCAGGCCGTAGGCGCGGCCGGCGTGCACCTGGGTGGGACCGACGGCGACATCCCCAGCGCGCGTGCGCTGCTCGGCCCGGCCGCCATCATCGGTGCGTCCTGCTACGACCAGCTGGCCAACGCCGAAAAGGCCGTGGCCGCTGGCGCCAGCTACGTGGCCTTCGGCGCCTTCTTCCCCACCACCACCAAGATCACCACCAGCCGCGCGCATGCCGACCTGCTGCGGCAAAGCGCCGCACTGGGCGTGCCGCGGGTGGCGATCGGCGGCCTGACGCCGGACAATGTCGGTCCCATCATCGATGCCGGCGCCGACCTCGTGGCCGTGGTCAGCGGCATCTACGCCGCGCAGGACCCGGTCGCGACCCAGCGCGCCTTCCTCGCCCAGTTCGCGTAAGCCCAGGAAAGCCCCATGAACCACGACCAGTCCCACGCCCTGTTCTCCCGCGCCCAGCAGCTGCTGCCGGGCGGCGTCAATTCGCCGGTGCGCGCGTTCAAGTCCGTCGGCGGCGAGCCGTTCTTCGTCGAGCGCGCCGATGGCGCCTACCTGTACGACGCCGACGGCAACCGCTACATCGACTACGTCGGCTCCTGGGGCCCGATGATCGTCGGCCACAACCACCCGGCCGTGCGCCAGGCGGTGAAGAAAGCCATCGACAACGGCCTGTCCTTCGGTGCGCCCTGTGCGGCGGAAGTGACCATGGCTGAAACCATCACCCGCCTGGTGCCGTCCTGCGAAATGGTGCGCATGGTCAACTCGGGTACCGAGGCCACGCTGTCGGCCATCCGGCTGGCCCGTGGTGCCACCGGCCGCAACCGCATCGTGAAGTTCGAGGGCTGCTACCACGGCCACGGCGACTCCTTCCTGGTGAAGGCCGGCAGCGGCATGCTGACCCTGGGTGTACCGACCTCGCCGGGCGTGCCGGCCGGCCTGAGCGAACTGACCCTGACCCTGCCCTACAACGATTTCGAGGCCGCCACCGCGCTGTTCGAGGCGCAGGGCAGCGAGATTGCCGGCCTGATCATCGAACCGGTGGTGGGCAACGCCAACTGCATCCCGCCGCGCGAGGGCTACCTGCAGCACCTGCGCGCGCTGTGCACGCAGCACGGCGCACTGCTGATCTTCGATGAAGTGATGACCGGCTTCCGCGTGGCCCTCGGTGGTGCGCAGGCGCACTACGGCATCACCCCGGACCTGACCACCTTCGGCAAGATCATCGGCGGCGGCATGCCGGTGGGCGCCTACGGTGGCCGCCGCGATCTGATGCAGCAGATCGCACCGGCCGGCCCGATCTACCAGGCCGGTACGCTGAGCGGCAACCCGGTGGCGATGGCTGCGGGCCTGGCGATGCTGGACCTGGTGTCGCAGCCGGGCTTCCACGACGACCTGGCCGAGCGCACCGCGCGCCTGTGCGAGGGCCTGGAAGCGGCAGCGGCCGAGGCGGGCGTGGCCGTGACCACCACGCGGGTAGGCGCGATGTTCGGCCTGTTCTTCACCAGCGAAAAGGTGGAGACCTATGCGCAGGCCACCGCCTGCGACATTCCGGCGTTCAACCGTTTCTTCCACGCGATGCTGGAGCAGGGCGTGTTCCTGGCACCGTCGGCGTACGAGGCGGGCTTCATGTCCAGCGCGCACGACGATGCGGTGATCGAGGCGACCCTGGCGGCCGCGCGCGTCGCGTTCAAGGCAGCCAAGGGCTGATCCACGCCATCCACGCATGGCGTGGATCTACTGGACATCCACGCATGGCGTGGATCTACTGGACATCCACGCATGGCGTGGATCTACGGGTAGAGCCACGCCAGGCGTGGCTGCACTCAACCGAAAACGAAGCTGCCCTTCATCATGGCGAAATGGCCGGGGAACGAGCAGAAGAAGGTGTAATCACCGCCCTTCTGCAGGCCTTTGGTCGAGAACCGCACGCGCGTGCTCTGGCCACCACCGATCACCTGGGTGTGTGCCAGCACGCGCTTGTCGGCCTTGGGCAGGTAGCTGTCGGCCAGGGTCATGCGCATGCCCGCCAGCGCCACCGGCTGGTAATCGGCGGTGCGGGTCAGCACCCAGTTGTGGCCCATCGCCGTGGCCGCCAGCTTGCCGGTGTGGCGCAGGGTCAGGTCGACGTCGGTGCAATCGGCGGCGACCTTGATCTGGCGCGTGCTGAAACTCATCTGGTCCGTGCTGTCGATGCTCACCGCACACACGCGTGCCATCGCCGACGGCGCCAACACCAGCGCACCCAGCCCCACCGCCACCATCCAAGCCTTCATCGTTGCGTCTCCTGCAGGTTCAGCGATCATTCTAGGCAGCGCCGCTGGCCGCCGGCTGCGACCGTCTGTCGCACGCGGCGCGCAGGTTCGGGCATGCTGTACGCATGGAGATTCGTTTACTGCTGCTGGATGTCGACGGCGTATTGCTGCAGTACCAGCGGCCACGACGCGTGATGCACCTGGCGCAGGCCCTGCAGCGCAGCAGCGCACAGGTGCAGGCCGCGCTGTTCGACAGCGGCCTTGAAACCGCCTACGACGCCGGAGCACTCGATACCGACACGTACCTGGGGAGATTGGGCGAGGCGCTGCAGACACACGTGGATGCCACCACCTGGCTTGCGGCGCGCGTTGCCGCCTGCCGGCCACAGGCCGCCGTGCTGCAGCGCCTGCTGGCCATCAATGAGCGCCTGCCCATGGCGGTGCTGACCAACAATGGCCCGCTGATGGCGCAGGTGCTGCCCGTGCTGCTGCCTGAACTGCATGCCCGCCTGCAGCCCCGCGTGCTGTGCAGCGGCATGCTGGGCGGACGCAAGCCGGACCCGGCGCTGTTCGCGCGTGCGCTGCAGCGGCTGGACGTCGAGGCACGCCACACGCTGTTCGTGGATGACCTGTTCGTCAACGTGCGCGGCGCACGCGCGGCGGGCCTGCAGGCCGAGACCGTGCGCGATGGACGTGGACTGGGAAAGGTGTTGAAGCGCTACGGCGTGCGCTGATCCGGGGTCAGAGCCCTCTCCGCTGGAGAGGGATCCGACCCCTGCGCCGTGATCGGGGTCAGTTCCCTCTCCAGCGGAGAGGGCTCTGACCCCATGGCCACGCGGCGCGGATCAGCGCGCGGCGACGAACGCGGCGATGGCCGCATGCAGGCGCTTGAGGCCTTCGGCCACTTCTTCGTCGGTGATGTTCAGCGACGGCACGAAGCGCAGCACATCCGGGCCGGCCTGCAGGGTCAGCAGGCCCTGCTCGGCGGCATGGTCGAGGATGGCACCGGCCTGGCCGGCAAAGGCCGGGCTCAACACGGCACCCAGCATCAGGCCACGGCCACGCACGCCACTGAACACGCCGAACTCTTCACTGATGCGGGCGAAGCCATCGCGCAGCGCCTTCGACTGGCGGCTGACGTTTGCGGCAATTTCCGGCGAGGCCAGCTTGCGCAGCGCCACGCGGGCCACGGCGGCGGCCAGCGGATTGCCACCAAACGTGGTGCCGTGGGCGCCGAACTGCATGGTTTCGGCTACCTTCGGCCCGGCCAGCATCGCGCCGATCGGGAAGCCGCCGCCCAGGGCCTTGGCCAGGGTGACGATGTCCGGCACCACGTCATCCTGCCAGTGCGCGAACAGGGTGCCGGTGCGGCCCATGCCGGCCTGGATCTCGTCCAGCACCAGCAGGGCGTCGTGCTGGTCGCACAGCTCGCGCACACGCTTGAGGAAGCCGGACTTGGCCGGCATCACGCCACCCTCGCCCTGCACCGGCTCGAGCATGACGGCGGCCACGTCGCCGGCCGCCATCGCCGTTTCCAGCTGCACTTCATCGTTGAAGTCGATGTAGCGGAAGCCCCCCGGCAGCGGCTCGTAGCCCTCCTGGTACTTGGGCTGGGCGGTAGCGGTCACCGCGCCCATGGTGCGGCCGTGGAAGCTGCCGCGGAAGGTGATGATGACGCGCTTGTCGGCCGGGCGGCCCTTGCCGGACGCCCACTTGCGCACCAGCTTGATCGCCACTTCGTTGGCTTCGGCGCCGGAATTGCACAGGAACACGCGCTCGGCGAAGCGGCTGGCCTGCACCAGCTCCTCGGCCAGGTGCAGCGGCGGCGCGCTGTAGAACACATTGCTGGTGTGCCACAGCTTGCCCGCCTGCTCGACCAGCGCCGCCACCAGATCCGGGTCGTTATGGCCCAGGCCGCAGACGGCGATACCGGCGGCCAGATCGATGAACTCGCGGCCCTGGCTGTCCCACACGCGGGCGCCCTGGCCTCTCTCCAGCACCACCTGGCGGGGCTTGTACACCGGCAGGTAGTAGTGCGACAGGGAGATCAACGGATCGGTAGCGGCGGTCATGGCAATGGAATGGGTTCAGGAACGCCCATTCTCGCCCCCCAGCCCCTGCGGCACAATGTGCGGATGCGCCCGTTTTCCGCCCCCCAGCTGAACCCCGCCACCGCTTCCGGCTGGCGCCGGACCTGGTTCGACATCATCTACCGCCATGACACCCGGCCGTCCCGCAATTTCGACCTGATCCTGGTGGTGGCCATCATCGCCAGCATCCTGGTGGTGATGATCGACAGCGTGCAGCACCTGCACATCGCCTGGTCGGACGGGCTGTACGTCATCGAATGGGGCTTCACCGCCCTGTTCACCGCCGAGTACCTGCTGCGTCTGGCGGTGGTGAAACGGCCGCTGCGCTACGCGTTCAGCATCTGGGGCATCATCGACCTGCTGTCGATCCTGCCAGCCTATCTTTCGCTGTTCATCCCCGGCGCACAGAGCCTGCTGGTGGTGCGTGCGCTGCGCATCCTGCGCGTGTTCCGCATCCTCAAACTCACCCGCTACATCGAAGAGAGCGGCGTGCTGATGCAGTCCCTGTGGCGCAGCCGGCGCAAGATCCTGCTGTTTCTGTTCACGGTCATCACCGTCACCATCATCGCCGGCACGCTGATGTACGTCATTGAAGGGCCGGCCCATGGATTCAGCAACATTCCGGCCAGCATGTACTGGGCCGTGGTGACCATGGCCACCGTCGGCTTCGGCGACATCGTTCCGCAGACCGTGCTGGGCCGCTTCGTCACCTCGGTGCTGATCCTCATCGGCTACAGCATCATCGCCGTGCCCACCGGCATCTACACCGCCGAACTGGCCAGCACCATGCGCGAGGCCGACCTCGCTGCGCGCCGGGATGCACGGGGCTGCCCGCAGTGCGGGCTGGAGGGCCACGAGCCCGACGCGCGCCATTGCCGCCGATGCGGCGGTGTCCTGCCGGATGCGTTCAACCACTGAGGCGCATGCCGGCCAGCGGCCGGCACTACCTGTGGTTCCGCCCAGGCAGTGCGGACCAACGGTCCGCACCCACCACCCCCACCACCCATCCGGCCCTCAATGCATGCGGTTGCTGGTGGTCACCAGATCGTTGTACGCGGCCAGGATGTCCGACTGCGCACCTTCGGGGTCGGAGGTGAGCCAGCTGCCGGAGGCCTTGCGCTCGGCGGCCAGCCCTTCAGCGCTGATGGGCTTGCCCTCCTCGAGCCGTTCAATGCCCCGGCCAGCCTTGCGGATCAGCATGTCGACCGAACGCTGCACATGGCCCCACATCGGGTCGCCCTTGCCGATGCCGGCGTCCTGCATTTCCTTCACCAGCGCCTCATAGCCCGCCAGCTGCGTGCGCAGTGCGGCAACATCGGGGGCGTCGCCCTGGAACGCTACCGCCAGCTGCTTGCCCTCGCCCACCAGGCGCAGGTGGTAGTAAGCCGGCGTGCGCCCCTCGCTTTCTTCGATCTGCTTCAGCTGCGCGGCACGACGGTCTTCCTCGTTCTTTTCCAGCGCGACGTCCAGCGCCTCGCTGGCCTTGAAGAAGGCCGCATAGGCCTGCATCAGCGGCGCATGCTGGGTGCGCATGCCCTGGCCGCCATCACGACGGAATTCCTCTCGGGTGAAATAGCCATCGGCCTGCTCGATCTTTGCGTACAACGCCTGGAAGGCCTGCTGGTAGTCGCGCACCGGTGCATCCATCGGCGTCGCCGGCAGCATCGCCAGGGCATCGGTGAGCGGTTGGCCGCAGTACTCCACCCGGTGCGAGAGCACCTTGCCCGGCGAGCGCGGCTGGGCTTCCTTTCCGGTCGGGCCCGCCTCGACATTGGCCATCCACGCGGTGTAGGTCTCGTAGCCCTGATGGATGGGCTGCTCCACACCGTTGTAGCACTCGATGTAGGCGTTGACCTTGGCCAGGCTGGGATCGGCCAGCGACAGGCCAGTGGAGTTGTTGCAGCCGGCCAGGCCAGCGATGGCGCCCAACAGCAGCACCTGCAGTACACGTACAGAAGCGTTCAATTTCTTGCCTTGCGAGTAAATCAGGGAGCATTCTTGCGGATCGCACCGCAGCGCGCTGCGCCGGAGCACGGTGATGCCTGCGGCAGCGACCGTGGGACCGCCGCAGGACCCCATCAAGGTGGTCGATTGCGACAAATCTCAACGGTCGCGCCTCGGGTTTTACTGACGGTTGCTCTGGAACACCAGCGAGTTGTATTCCTGCATCAGCTTGCCCGGCGATCCCTGCGGGGCCATGGTCGTATTGAGCATGCGCCGCTCGATATCGCTGTAAGGAATCTTCTGTTCGACGCGCTTCAGACGCTCCTTGCCTTCCCGGCGGAAGTTCTCGGCTTCGCGCTCGAAGCTGTTCCAGTCCAGCTTGCCCGGCTCCTGCTCGGCCACCTTGGCGTGGGCCTCATCGGAGATCGCGTTGAACGCATCCAGCCGCTGGCGCGCTTGGGCCACGTCGAAATTGTCTTCGGCCATCAGGTCCATCAATGCCTTCGCGTCGCGCATGATGGCCAGACGGTAGAAATTGCGGGTGCGGCCTTCCTGCGCCTCCACCTTGGCCAGTTGGGAATCCTGCAGGCGGTCGTTCTCGGCATCCAGCGCGTTGCTGAACACCTCGCTGGCCTCGACAAAGGTGCCGAACGCCGACATCAGCGGGGCATGCAGCGCCTTGCCGCGCGCGAAGCCATCGTCTTCATAGTCATTGCGCTGGTAGTAATCGGCCGCTTCATGGGTGATCGGCTGCAGCGCATGCAAGGCGTCCAGGTAGCCCTGCGCCGCCTTGTCCAGGTCGGGCAGCGACGGCTGCGCGGCGATGGCCTCCGGCAGCGCCTTGTCGCAATCCTTGAGGTCATCGGCGGTCAGGTCCGGCGGACCGATCGGGCGCTCTTCGCGACCGGTCGGGCCGGCCTTGGGGTCCTTCATCCAGACCGTGTACGGGCCGATGCCCGAATGGATGGTGCGGTCCACATCGTTGTAGCACTCGATGTAGCTGTTGAGCTTGCCCATCAGGGCCTGGTCGCTGTCGGTGTCTACGGCGGCGGTGTCGTTCTTGCCAGCATTGCCGGCGGCATCGGCCGGGGCGGCAGGCTTGCCACCGCAGGCGGCCAGGACGAGGGACAGCGAAGCAGCCAGGGTGGCCGCGCGAAGCAGGGATTGCATAGGGGTACGTCCTTGTTGAAAACGGTTCCAGCCCCGCATTCTACCCAACCTCGGCAGTGGCCATCCTTGACCACCGCCTCAGAAGCGCACGCCGCCGATCAATCCAGGAACAGATCCGGCAGCAGCGGGCGCGACGCGTCCACGGCGTACGCGGACAGATCGGTCACCCCCGCCTCGGCCAGCACTTCATCATCGATCAGGAAGCGGCCGTGGAAACCGGCGGCCTCGCGCACCAGCACCGCGTGCGCGGCATCAGCCATGATCTGCGGCGTGCGGCATCCGGCCGCATCCACGCCGGGAATCATGTTGATCGCATCGGTGGCGATGACGGTGCGCGGCCACAGTGCGTTGACTGCCACGCCCTGCGGACCGAATTCAGCGGCCAGGCCCAGGGTGACGAAGCTCATCCCCATCTTGGCCAGCGTGTAGCCAGTATGCGGCCCCCACCATTTCGGTTCCAGGCTGGGCGGCGGGGCCAGGGTCAGGATGTGCGGGTTGGGCGCCTGCAGCAGGTACGGCAGGCAGGCCTGCGCGCAGAGGAAACTGCCGCGCGAATTGACCTGCTGCATCAGGTCGAACCGCTTCATCGGCGTATCCAATGCACCGCGCAGCCAGATCGCGCTGGCGTTGTTGATGAGGATGTCGATGCCCCCGAAGGTATCGACCGTCGCCGCCACGGCGGCCTTCACCTGGTCCTCTTCGCGGATGTCGCACTTCAGGGCGAGCCCCTGCCCGCCGGCCTCAGTCACTGCTTCGGCGGCGCTGTGAATGGTGCCCGGCAGCTTCGGGTTCGGCACCGACGACTTCGCCGCGATGGCCACGTTGGCACCATCGCGCGCCGCGCGCAGTGCGATGGCCAGGCCGATGCCGCGCGAGGCACCGGTGATGAAAAGGGTTTTGCCCTGCAGACTGCCCACGTTCCACACTCCAGCGTATGCCATGAGCCGCTAGTATGCCGCGCCGACACGGAGTTCACCGTGCGTTGACGATACTGGCGCCCCGGTCAAACGCACGAGGTACACGCCATGCGCCGTTCCCGTCTGCTGCTGCCTGCCCTGGGCCTGGCCCTGCTCACCGCCTGCCAGGGCCAGCCACCGGAACCCGGCAAGGACGCGGCCGGCACGGATGCGCCCGCCACGAACAAGGCCGCCGATGGTTCGCTGCGCTGGAGCGAGTCGGTGGTCTGGGATGGCGACCTCAACGCATGCCGCCAGGGCGAAAACAACGCGACGCGTGACTGCCTGGCTGAAGCAATGAAGTCCGGCGGCGCCAGCGCCGATGCCGTGGCTGCTGCCGAGCAGCTCTCCACCGGTGGCGAGCTGGCCTACGTCACGGCCTGGCACGAGCACGACGGCCTGGGCGTGGCCACGGTGGAATACCCGTTCCGCGCCAACACCAATGAAGGCACGCGCCTGGTGGATGCGGGCGGCAAGCGCATCGATGTCGACGCGGTGCAGCTGGACGACACCCTGCGCGCCGATCCCAGCGTGCAGGCGGTGCTGGCCGCGCACCCGCAGGCCACGCCGTTCGCTCCCGCACAGGCATCAGGCACGGCACCGCTTGATGGCGGCGGCATCCGCCTGCTGTACCGCACGCCGCTGCGCGACTGCCATGCCTGCCCGGATGTCGGCCAGCTACAGATCGGTTATGACTTCGATGGCAAGCGCAACTTCATCGGCCAGCAGGTGGTGCCAGCGGCCCCGTAACCCGGGGTCGTAGAGTCGAGATCCTATGTTCGCAGTCAAGCCTGCTGGAAGCGGGCTTGGCCCACCTTCAACAGGGCTGGATCGAAATCCTTGCCGCTCTTGAATACACCCCACGCAATCCTGGCCAGCTTTCTGGAGCCATCTGGCGATGCCAGCCTTGGTGTTCGGGATTCTGTCACCCGCCTTGCAGTCGGCCACCGCTGGCACGAGCTCCTTGGAGTCCACATCCAGACCAATCACAAGAGAATCGGACATTTGCACTGCTCCCAGCTATCCTTAAGGGGCTGGGGTGGTACCGCACCGACGTTAGCTTGCCTACATCGACGATCCCCTTTTGGGGGCCGTACGATCCTTTATCGACGTTCGTGTGCGGGATGGGGATCGCTCGACTCGTCTGTCGGCTCGACTCCGCAGATGCTTGCTTGGCGGTCCCTCCACCCTGGCTCCTACATACCTCGTAGGAGCCGGGAGGAACATACAAGCTTGCTCGACTGCCTTGTGTAGAGTCGAGCTTGCTCGACTGCCTTGTGTAGAGTCGAGCTTGCTCGACTGCTCCTCGCGCCTCAGTCGAGCAAGCTCGACTCTACTCCTGGTACAGAACCTCGATGGCATCCCCGCGTGCAAGCTCATGCACCAGGAAGGATTCCTGGCCACCGCTTTCGTAGTAGAAGATGGCGTGCGCGCAGTACCACATGGATCATCCCAATCAATTGCCTGGCGCTGAAATCAACGCGTGCGGGCCGCGAACGCTTCGCTGCGAAGACGGCTTTCGATGACGGACCTCACATACGAGGCCCGCAGGGTGCTGGAGGCCGCACACCCGGCGAGCACGGTCATCGCCTCTGCCCGCATCTGCTGTCCCCCGGTGAACGAGAACACGGAGAACGCGGGCTCGATATAGCCCGGATCATGCCGCGCGAATTCCCTTTGATCTTCGGTGCTGAACAGGGTCCCGTAGTCAGCCCACTCGATGTAGCGCTTCCAGAAGGCAGGCGCACTCCACGGCCCGCAGGTTTCTTCGACCGACCGGAGAAGTTCGCCGAGCTGCCCGGCGCAGGCGTCGAACAGATCGCCGCGCAGATCCGTGGCTGCGACATGCCCCGGATCAAGGGTCTGCCAGCAGAACACCATGGCGTCAGCGATACGCGCCTCGTCATGACTATCGGCGAGCAGGCGCCTGTACATCGCCAGCGTCGCAGCTACATCCATTGATTCCACATGAACCTCCATGGCGCCTCCTGCAATCAATGCCGGAAGGAGTCGAGCATGCTCAACCTCTACGAAACAGATCTCATATCCGATATCACTGCCATCTACATCGAGTGCCTTCCCGAGTACACAAGACGATCAGTCGGTTTCCTGTCCGCCGAAATCAAGAAGGCATCAAGATAGTCCGGCACATACCAGTCGTCCCAGGGCGCAAGACCGTAGAAGGCATTTGCAAACTCTTCCACGATCCCCGAGCCTCGAATTTTGGCGCCAATGAATCCGCTCCTGCGCAGCGCCTCATAGGGGGCCGCGTCAACCACGCCTCCTGTTTCACGAAGATCGACCACCTTCCAACGACCCGAATCCAGCAGATCGCGGGTTACAAAAAGAGCCGAAAACAGTGCGTCCAGGCCTAGAGGGGGGATATCCCCACCTGCCCAGGCACCTTTGAGATCAAACAGCGCAATCACCGCACTATTCAGAACGTGCGACTCACGCCCGATGACCTGGCCAACACACGAATCGCCATCCTCAAGCGGAAGCAGAAAGACGCTTCCGATGTCCCACTTCTGCTTTGCACGAACTGACACCCCCTGCTCCTCCTGAGCCGCGCGGCCCTGCCAGACAATGATTCGATTCACGCCGCCCCTTCGCGTCCGCATGCGAACCCGCGCCACGCGGGCATGCTCGACGCTACGGAACACCGCGGGTCTTCAGCGATACGCCTGCACCTGCCTGCGCAACAGGTGCGGCACGATCCATCGATGCATCGGCGCCACCGGCAGCATGTAGATCCGCCCGAACGCGTTATGGGTATGCACGACCGTGGCCACTTCCAGCACGTCGCCCTGCCACTGCAGGGCCAGCTGCACGCGCAGGTGGCGGTCGTTGTCTTCCAGCACGATGGCGTCCTCGTCCAGCGACTGCAGGGTGAAGATGCCCAGACGCTGGCCCGCTCGCGGTGCTGGAGTGTCCTGCACCGCGCGCAACGAGCCCAGGTCCTTCATGCCGAGCAGGCGCATGCCACGGTTGCGCAGCGCCATCAGCCCATCGAACCAACCGGGAATGGTCGCGGCCATATCGCGGTAGGCCTGCAGCGCGCTGCGTCCGTTGCGACGGGTGCTGATCTGGCAGGCGTGCACGAAACCGGCACCGGGCAGCTGCGCACGCAGCACGCTGGCCGCGCTCGGCGGCGCGGTCACCACGACGGCTTCGCTCAAGGCTTCGGCCCCTGCCCTTCGTTGTCTTCCCAGTGCAGGATGCGGCGGGTAACGAAGCGGTAGACCGGTTTGCCGGTGGCGAACCACAGCTCGCGCACCCAGGACGTGCGCTTGAGCACGCGTTTTTCCACCGGGGTAAGCGATTCGCGGCAGTACATGCGCTTGTGCTTGAGCAGGTGGCGCAGGTCTTCGCGGGCCAGCAGGCGCATCCAGCGCGAACGCGGGTTGCCGATCACCGCCAGCTGGAAGTCGATCAGTGCCGGGCGGCCGTCCTCGGTCACCAGCCAGTTGGCTTCCTTGGCCAGGTCGTTATGGGCCACGCCCCGGCGATGCAGCTGCTGCAGCAGCCGACGTGCCGAACGGAACCAGGCCAGGTCGCCGCGCGGCGGGCGCTGGTACATGGCGTCACCGGCCATGAAGCTGCGGTCGAGGTGGCGGCCATCCCAGTCCAGCAGTTGCGGCACATCGGCCATGCCCTCGATATGTCGCAGCGCGCGTGCTTCGCGGCGGGCCAGCCACCATGCCGGCAGTCGCAACCACAGCGGCGTGGCCCCCAGGTCACGGCGCACGAAGGGGCCCTGCGGCCCCTGCACGAGCAGGATGCGGCCGAAGCTGTCGGCCTTCAGGGCATGCGTTGGAGCGTCGTTCGAGTGCGGCATGGGCCCATTCTAGGCGATGACGCCGATTGCAAACGGTCACCAAGCCGCTGGGAACCAGTCACCTTCACGCCTCTATAATCCTGCAATGGACTCTTCATGGATCGACGCCACCCTCGCGTGGATTGCCGCCCATCCCGTACTGGCGGGCGCGGTTATTTTTCTGATCGCCTTCTGCGATGCGGTCATCATTCTCGGCGCCATCGTGCCGGCGCTGCCGCTGTTGTTCGCGGTGGGCGTGTTCATCGGCCTGGGCCAGATCTCCGGGCCGTATGCGGTGGCGGCGGCGGCGCTGGGCGCGTTCGCCGGTGATGGCATCAGTTACTGGATCGGCCGCCGCTGGGGCGACCGGTTGCGCGGCGTGTGGCCGTTCAGCCGCTACCCGCAGCTGCTGGACCGTGGCGAGAACCTGTTCCGCCGCAATGCCTTCAAGAGCATCCTGATCGCGCGCTACGTCGGTGCCATCCGCCCGTTCGTGCCGGCGATCGCCGGCATGCTGAAGATGCCGGCCAGCCGCTACGTGCAGGCCAGCGGCATCGCCAGCCTGTCGTGGGCAGTGCTGTTCCTGGCCCCGGGCTGGATCCTCGGCGAGGCCTATGACGCCGTCGCTGCCGTTGCCGGGCGCCTGGTGGTGGTGGTCGGCCTGCTGATGGTCATCCTCGGCCTGGTCTGGGCCATCGTGCTTTACGGCTACCGCTGGTCGGCCGCGCGCATGGACCATTGGCTGGCGCGCCTGCTGGACTGGTCCAACCGCCACCCGACGCTGGGCCGCTACACGGTGGGCGTGCTCGACCCCAAGCGCCGCGAGTCGGTACCGCTGGCGATGCTGGCGCTGATGCTGCTGTTGCTGGGCTGGGGCTGGTTCGCGCTGCTGACCGTGGTGGTCGCCCATGGCGAACCGCTGGCCATCGATCTGCTTGTGCACCAGGCGATGCTGGCCCTGCGCAATCCGCTGGCCGACTACCCGATGGCGGCGCTGGCCTCGCTGGGCGCCTGGCAGGTGCTGATGCCCGCCACCGCCGCGGCGATGGGCTACCTGGTGTGGCGCCGGCGCTGGATGGCCGCCGCGCACTGGCTGGCCGCGCTGGCCTTCGGCCTGGCCCTGACCAAGCTGCTGGGCGCCACCGTGGACGTGGTGCGCCCGGTCGATGCGAGCAGCGGCTTCGGCTTCCCGTCGGTGTCGGTGACCATGGCCACCATCACCTTCGGTTTCTTCGCGGTGCTGATTGCCCGCGAAATGCCCGGCCGCACCCGCGTCTGGCCCTACCTGGTGTCGGGCATCGTGGTCAGCCTGATCGGCTTCTCGCGCCTGTATCTGGGCGCGCACTGGCTGAGCGACGTGATCGGCGGCATGTTGTTCGGCACGTTCTGGCTGCTGGTGCTGGGTATCGCCTACCGCCGCCGCTTCAACCGCTCGTTCTGGGTGAAGCCGGTGGCGTGGCTGTTCTACGGCGTCTGCGCGGTGGCGGCGATGTGGTACGCGCCGCGCAACATCCCGGTGAAGCTGGAGCGTTTCGAGCCGACCCTGCCGGCACCGGTGGCGATCGACATGCAGGCCTGGTGGCAGCAGGACTGGGCCAAGCTGCCGGCGCGCCGCAACGAGTTCGACGATGACCAGCGCTGGCCGCTGGATGTGCAGCTGGCCGGTCCGCTGGCACCGCTGCAGGCGCAGCTGGAAGCACGCGGGTGGACCGTACAGGCGCAGGCCGGCTGGGAAGAAGCGCTGCTGATGCTGGACAAGAACACCGGTGCCGACGAGCTGCCGGTGCTGCCCGCGACGCTCGACACGCGTGTGGAAGCGCTGCTGATGGTGCGCCAGGGCGCGAAGCCGGAAGAACGCTACGTGCTGCGCCTGTGGCAGGCGCCGGCGCAGCTGCAGCCCGGCGATGTTCCGTTGTGGCTGGGCAGTGCGCAGACCCTGCGCTACGAGCGCCACTTCCAGTGGATCGGCATGTGGCACCCGGTGCGCGGCATCGACCCCGCCTTCAATGCGGTGAAGGATGCGGTGCAGGGCCTGCCGCAGCACGAGGATGTGCATGCCGAAACCGGGTTGCCGGTGCTGCGGCTGAAAACGCAGCCGTGATGGCGGCGGTCACGCTCTGGTAGACGCCAACCTTGGTTGGCGCTTCGCGCAAACGGCTGCCAACCAAGCTTGGCAACTACCGGTTCCGTTCCGGCCCTACGGCATCCACCCCAGCAACTGCTGCAACCGCTGGTGCGGGTCATCCATCTGCAGCAGCTGCAACCGCTGCTGCTCGCCCAGCGGCAGCAGTTCGGCCAGCCGCCAGCCGACCCAGCTGGCCTGGTCCAGCAGCACCGGGTTGGCCGGCGCATAGGCTTCGCCGGCCTGTTCGATGATGTGCCCCAGCACCGTGGCCAGCAGCGCGTGCTGCGGCTTCAGTTCGTCATCGGGGTCTTCCTCGCACCAGCGCACGTCGGCCACGACCAGGCCGTTGTCGCGCACGCGGGTACGCTCGACATGGAAGCGCCGGGTGCCGCGCAGGCGCAGCTGCAGCACGCCATCGGCGCCGACATCGAAATCCTCGATGCGCACCTGTACGCCGTAAGCGGCAGGCGTGGCCGGTTCACCCACCTCCTGCCCTTCCAGGATCAGGCAGACGCCGAAACCTTCGCCACTGCGGCCGGTATCACGCACCAGGTCCAGGTAGCGCCGCTCGAACACCCGCAGGCCGACCGCCGCGCCGGGCACCAGCGCGGTGTGCAGCGGAAACAGCGGCAGCGAAACGTCGGTACTCATCGGGCCTGCAGGGCGGCGAGGAAGCGGCGCGGGGCGCCGTCGAAGCCGCCGTTGGACATGAACACCACGTGGTCACCGCTGCGCACGCTGGACTGCAGCTGCGCCAGCAGCGCGTCGGTATCCGGTACGGCATGGGCCTGCCCGCGCACGGCCGCGATGACGGCCGCAGCATCCCAGGCCAGTTCCGGCCGGTGCAGGAACACCACTTCGTCGGCCAGCGCCAGCGACGGCGCCAGCGCCTGCGCATGCGCGCCCAACCGCATCGAATTGCTGCGCGGCTCCATCGCCACCACGATGCGCGCGTCGCCGACCTTGGCACGCAGACCTTCCAGCGTGGTCGCGATCGCCGTGGGATGGTGGGCGAAGTCATCGTAGACGGTGATGCCGTCATGGCTGCCGATCACTTCCATGCGGCGCTTGACGCTGCGGAAGCGTGCGAGCGCCGGAATCACCTCAGCCGGGGCCACGCCCACCGCATGCGCCGCAGCCAGCGCGGCCAGGCCATTGAGCACGTTGTGGCGGCCCAGCAGCGACCAGTGCACATCGCCCAGCGCCTGCCCACGGTGATGCACGCGGAACGCGCTGCCATCGGCGGCCAGCAGCTCCGCGTGCCATTCCAGCGACGGGTCGAACCCGAAGCGCTCGACCGGCGTCCAGCAGCCCATCTGCAGCACCTTGGCCAGGTGCGCGTCTTCGCCATTGACGATCAGGCGGCCGCGCGCGGGCACCGTGCGCACCAGGTGGTGGAACTGGCGCTCGATGGCTTCCACGTCGGGGAAGATGTCGGCGTGGTCGTATTCGAGGTTGTTGAGGATGGCCACCAGCGGCCGGTAGTGCACGAACTTGCTGCGCTTGTCGAAGAAGGCGGTGTCGTACTCATCGGCCTCGACCACGAACTCACGGCCCTGGCCGAGGCGGGCGGAGACGCCGAAATCCTCGGCCACGCCGCCGATCAGGAACCCTGGCGAGCGCCCGGCGCTTTCCAGCAGCCAGGTGAGGATGGTGGTGGTGGTGGTCTTGCCGTGGGTGCCGGCCACGGCCAGCGTGTCGCGGCCCGGCAGGACCTGCTCGGACAGCCACTGGGCCCCGGAGATGTAGCGCTGGCCGGCATCGAGCACGGCTTCCACGGCGGGGTTGCCACGCGACAGGGCGTTGCCGATCACCACCTCGGCGGTGCCCGCAGGTACGCTGTCGGCACGGTAGCCCTGGTCCAGGACGATGCCCAGCTGCTCCAGCTGGGTGGACATCGGCGGATAGATGGCCTGGTCGCTGCCACTGACCGTATGGCCCAGTTCCCGCGCCAGGGCGGCCACGCCACCCATGAAGGTGCCGGCGATTGCAAGGATATGTACGCTGCTCATGACCGGAGATTGTGACCGATCACGGCTGTATAGGGCCATTGTCGAAAACGGGCTCAGACAAGTCCTACACCGCCTGTGAGAAAACTCCAATCGTCTGTCAGGGAATTCCTGATAGCGCAGGTATGTGAACCCGTACACAATTCAGGAAGCCAGCCGTAGTACCCGAACCGGTCCTACTCCCCAAGAGGCCATCCCCAAGGGAGCTCATGCTGCGGAGCCCTGAGCAAGCTCATCGCTGGCACCTATGAAACGAAACAGGCCTGGTCCGGAGGGATCAGGCCTGTTTCGTTGTACCGCTACGGTGGCCAGCGCAAGGCTGGCCGACCGCCATCAGCCCTTGATCGCCGCCAGGATGCGGGCTTCGATCTCGTCCAGGTCACCGACGCCATCGACGCGGGCCAGGGTGCCACGGCCGGCGTAGAAATCGACCACCGGAGCGGTCTGGTCGTTGTAGACCTGCAGGCGCTGGCGCACTGCTTCCGGGTTGTCGTCGGCGCGGCCCTGTTCCTGGGCGCGGCCGGCAATACGCTCGACCAGCAGCTCGGTGGCCACGTCCAGCTGCACCACGGCGTCCAGCGGCTGGCCGATCTTGGCCAGCAGGCCGTCCATCGCATTGGCCTGGGCCACATTGCGCGGGTAGCCGTCCAGGATGAAGCCCTTGGCGACATCGGCCTGGGTCAGACGCGACTCCAGCATGCCCAGCAGGATGTCATCGGACACCAGGTTGCCGGCATCCATCACCGCCTTGGCCTGCTTGCCCAGTTCCGAGCCCGCGGCGATTTCCGCGCGCAGCATGTCACCGGTCGAAATGTGGGCGATGCCCAGCTTTTCCTTCAGGCGCGTCGCCTGCGTCCCCTTGCCCGAACCGGGCGGTCCCAACAGAACCAATCGCATTGACCTGACTCCAACGTGTTGAAAACAAAGAAGGTTCGCGCCCCGGACGGACCGGTATCGCTGCACCGCAATAGCGCCACTTTAGCGCATCCGGGTAATGTCACTGCAATGTCCCCCTCAGCGAGCAGGTAGAAACATGCGCAGCGGCACCCTCCTCTACGCCCAGTCCGGCGGCGTCACGGCGGTCATCAACGCGACTGCGGCAGCGGTCATCGAGCAGGCCCGGGCCAAGGGCATCAAGGTCCTGGCCGCCCGCAACGGCATCCTCGGCGCCCTGCGCGAGGAGCTGATCGATACCAGCAAGGAAAGTGCCGCCGCCATCCGCGCCCTGGCCCACACCCCGGGCGGCGCCTTCGGCTCGTGCCGGGTGAAGCTGAAATCGCTGGAAGCCGACCGCGCCCGCTACGACCGCCTGCTGGACGTCCTGCGTGCCCACGATGTGCGCTGGTTCCTCTACAACGGCGGCAACGACTCGGCCGACACCGCGCTGAAGGTCTCGCTGCTGGCCAAGGCGTCCGGTTACGACCTGACCTGCATCGGCGTGCCCAAGACCATCGACAACGACCTGGCGGTGACCGACACCTGCCCGGGGTTCGGCTCGGCGGCCAAGTACACCGCGGTCTCCGTGCGCGAAGCGGCGCTGGATGTGGCGGCGATGGCCGAGACCTCCACCCGCGTCTTCATCTACGAGGCGATGGGCCGCCACGCCGGCTGGCTCGCTGCTGCGGCCGGCCTGGCCGGCAACGGCGAGGACGAAGCCCCGCACATCATCCTGCTGCCCGAACGCGCGTATGGCGAAGCCACGTTCCTGGCCAAGGTCAAGGCCGTGGTCGAACGCGTCGGCTACTGCGTGGTGGTGGCTTCAGAGGGCATCGCCAGCGCCGACGGCCGCTTCGTCGCCGATGCCGGCGGCGGCAAGGATTCCTTCGGCCATTCGCAGCTGGGTGGCGTGGCCGCGCACCTGGCCGGGCGGGTCAAGGACCAGTTGGGCCTGAAGGTGCACTGGGCCCTGCCCGATTACCTGCAGCGGTCGGCCCGGCACCTGGCCAGCAAGACCGATTGGGAACAGGCACAGGCAGTGGGCAAGGCGGCCGTGCAGCTGGCACTGAAGGGCCAGAACGGGGTGATGCCGGTGATCGTGCGCAGCAGCGATGCCCCCTACCGCTGGAAGATCGAGGCCGCGCCGCTGGCAAAGATCGCCAACCACGAGAAGAAGATGCCCGCCGGCTTCATCCGCCGCGATGGCTTCGGCATCACCGACAAGGCCCGCGCGTACCTGTCGCCGCTGATCAAGGGCGAGGCGCCCCTGCCCTACGGCAGTGATGGCCTGCCGAAGTACGTCAGCCTGAAGAACGTGGCGGTGAAGCAGAAACTGCCTGCCTTTGAAGGTTGAGCTCCGTCACACCTTGTAACGCAAGGGCCCTTGCCGGTGGTAAGGGCCCTTGATGATTGGATTGCAGCGACCTGCGAAGCGGCCCACAATCAGCGCCCGGCCCGGGGCCAAGGGGCCGATGCATACCCACCCATCCGTCGCCCGCTGGTGCGGGCGCGTAGTGCCACATCACAAGGACTGTATCCATGAAGCGCCAGACCTTCCTCGCCGTGCTGCTGTGCACGGCTGCCGCGCCCGCGTTCGCCGCGACCTGCGAAACCAACTTCCAGAAGAAGGGCAATCCCTTCACCGGCACTACCTTCACCTCGTCGGTCAGCCACCCGGACCTGAGCGTGGCCAGCGCCATCGGGCAGATGCGGGTCATCGCCAAGAACGCCAACATGGACGTGCTGAGCGAGGACATCGAAGGCGGCTCGATGCTGATCGAGGAACCGGAGAGCATGGCGCACAAGCCGATCCCGATGATCATCAGCGCCACCTCGGAAGGCGGCCAGGGCACCGTTGCCATGGTGGTGAAGGTCAACAAGGGCGCCATCGCCTCGGCCGACGGCGTGCGCACCGAAATGTGCAAGCTGCTCAACCAGGTCAAGCCGGGCAAGGCCGGTGACCAGGCCGCCAAGGCCGCCCCGCAGGCATCGGTGGTGACCATCGCCGCCGACCGCTTCGGCTCGCAGCTGCGCAGCCAGAACCGCGACAATCCGGCGGCCATCGAACCCCGTTACAAGGGCAAGACCTACGCCATCACCGGCCGCATCACCTCGGTGCTGAGGAGCGGTGGCACCTACAACACCGGCTTCGACCTGCCCAGCGACGGCAGCATCGATTTCGAGCGCGTGGCCATCACCTGCTCCTTCGCCGCCAACCAGACCGCCTACGCACTGGCCCTGCGCCCGCGCGAAAAGGTGACGCTGACCGGCGTGGTCGACAACTACGACCAGATCGGCCGCGTGCTCTGGCTGAAGGACTGCCGCGGCAACTGACCGCTGCACCGGAGCCTGCCGACCAAGGCAGGCTCCAGCAGATCCACGCCATGCGTGGATGCGGCATCAGGTACCGACCAACGGTCGGCACCTACCGGTAGATCCACGCCGTGCGTGGATGCGGCATCAGGTACCGACCAACGGTCGGCACCTACCGGTAGATCCACGCCATGCGTGGATGCGGCATCAGGTACCGACCAACGGTCGGCACCTACCGGTAGATCCACGCCATGCGTGGATGCGGCATCAGGTACCGACCAACGGTCGGCACCTACCGGTAGATCCACGCCGTGCGTGGATGCAACTCAATTGCAGGCCTTGCCTTCCACCTGCAGCTGCGCGGCAAACATCGTCACCTGCGGGATCTTGCCGGCCGCCGCCTGCTTCTTTGCTTCTTCCAGATAGATGCGCGACTGGCCCTGGCCATCCAGCGCCTGGGTGTTGTTGACGGGCAGGCGCCACACCCGCACCACCGCCTGCTGCGCCGGGCACGCCGCATTGGGCACGCGGATCACGTCGTTGAGCTTCCAGCCTTTGTCGGCACCCGGCTGCGCCTTGGCGTAGTCGACGAAACGGGCACGCGGCTGGCATTGCTCGCTGGTGCGCACCGCCGAGAACCGGTACGGCTCGGCCGCCTGGCCGGTGAACACGCCTTCCAGCCGGGCGCAGGCTTCGGGAATCTGCCGCAGGGTATGGACCGCGCCCACCGCCTGCGGTGCACCGACTGCGCGCTGCAGTTCGGGCGTCTCCGCAGACAGTGCCGGCATGGCCGGGACCAGGGCGGCGAGCAGCAACAAGGACAGGCGCATGGGCAATCTCCGTCGTGACTGTGCGCAGGCTTGCAGAGCGTGGCTTAACCGGGTGCAAAGGGGATGTGGCTCTCAAAGCATGCCCATGGACCGGCGGCGGGTTCCGCGCGCATGGCGACGCGCTCATCTGGTGGGGCGCCCACAAGTCATGCGGCGCAGCTCGCAAGAGCCAGTCGAGCATGGCTCGACTCTGCAGGGTGACGGACGCATACTGCCGGCACCAGGGAATGCTGAACACCGCCATACGTCGGACGACCGCCTCGGTCGGTACGGGTTGGTTCCAGGCTGCAACCCGTTGTCCCCCTCGTGGTGAACGTTCATCGCCACTGGATGCTCACCATCCATTCTGCGGAGGGGTCTAATGCTGGAACGTCATGGGCTGTCATTGGCGCTGGGCTGCGCCATTCTCGCGATCCTGTTCGGAATCGTCTCGGCGCGCTGGATCCTGCGCCAACCCACCGGCAATGAACGCATGGTCGCCATTGCCACGGCGATCCAGGAAGGCGCACGCGCCTACCTCAACCGCCAATACCTGACCATCGGCGTGGCCGGCGTGGTGCTGTTCGTGCTGGTCGGCGTCTTCCTCAGCTGGTACACCGCCATCGGCTTTGCCGTCGGTGCGGTCCTGTCCGGCGCCGCCGGCTACATCGGCATGAATGTTTCAGTGCGGGCCAACGTGCGCACCGCCGAGGCCGCCCGCAACGGCATCAGCGCGGCAATGGACGTCGCGTTCCGTGGCGGCGCCATCACCGGCATGCTGGTGGTGGGCCTGGGCCTGCTGGGCGTGGCCGGCTATTACGCACTGCTGCTGCGCCTGGGCCTGCCGATGGAACAGGCGCTGCATGCCCTGGTCGGGCTGGCGTTCGGTTCTTCGCTCATTTCGATCTTCGCGCGCCTGGGTGGCGGCATCTTCACCAAGGGCGCCGACGTCGGCGCTGACCTGGTGGGCAAGGTGGAAGCCGGCATTCCCGAGGATGACCCGCGCAATCCGGCGGTGATCGCCGACAACGTGGGTGACAACGTTGGCGACTGCGCCGGCATGGCGGCCGATCTCTTCGAGACCTATGCCGTCACGGTCATCGCGACGATGCTGCTGGGCAGCCTGATGCTGAGCGAAGCCGGGGCCAATGCGGTGCTGTACCCGCTGGTGCTGGGCGGGGTGTCGATCATCGCCTCGATCATCGGCGCACTGTTCGTGAAGGTGAAGCCAGGCGGCTCGATCATGGGCGCGCTGTACAAGGGCGTGATCGTCTCCGGCGTGCTGGCTGCCATCGCGTTCTACCCCATCACCACCGGGCTGATGAACGACAACGTGCATGGCCCGATGGCACTGTACGGCTGCGCGTTGATCGGCCTGGTGCTGACCGGCCTGATCGTGTGGATCACCGAGTACTACACCGGCACCCAGTACAAGCCGGTGCAGCACGTGGCGCAGGCCTCGACCACCGGCCACGGCACAAACATCATCGCTGGCCTCGGCATCTCGATGAAGTCCACCGCCCTGCCCGTGGTGGCCGTCTGTGCGGCGATCTGGGGCGCCTACGCGCTGGCCGGCCTGTACGGCATCGCCATCGCAGCCACCGCCATGCTGTCCATGGCCGGCATGATCGTGGCGCTGGATGCCTACGGCCCGATCACCGACAACGCCGGCGGCATCGCCGAGATGGCCGAGCTGCCTTCGGACATCCGCGACATCACCGACCCGCTCGACGCGGTGGGCAACACCACCAAGGCGGTCACCAAAGGCTATGCCATCGGTTCGGCGGCGCTGGCCGCGCTGGTGCTGTTTGCCGACTACACCCACAACCTGCAGGCCGCCAATCCGGGCCAGGAATTCCGCTTCGACCTCAGCGACCACACGGTGATCATCGGCCTGCTGATCGGCGGACTGATTCCTTACCTGTTCGGCGCGATGGCGATGGAGGCCGTCGGTCGTGCAGCCGGTGCGGTGGTGGAGGAAGTGCGGCGCCAGTTCCGCGAGATCCCCGGCATCATGCAGGGCACCGGCAAGCCGCAGTACGACAAGGCGGTGGACATGCTGACCCGCTCGGCGATCCGCGAAATGATCGTGCCGTCGCTGCTGCCAGTGGCTGTACCGGTGGTGGTGGGCCTGCTGCTGGGGCCACGCGCGCTGGGCGGGCTGCTGATCGGCACCATCGTCACCGGCCTGTTCGTGGCCATTTCGATGACCACTGGTGGCGGCGCGTGGGACAACGCCAAGAAGTACATCGAAGATGGCCACTTCGGCGGCAAGGGCAGCGAGGCGCACAAGGCTGCGGTGACCGGCGATACCGTCGGTGATCCGTACAAGGACACCGCCGGCCCGGCGATCAATCCGCTCATCAAGATCATCAACATCGTGGCACTGCTGCTGGTGCCGCTGCTGTAGATCCACGCCATGCGTGGATGATCGACCGTCCCGTAGAGTCGATCTTGCTCGACTGCTTCTGGCCTGCACCGCACGAGCAGTCGAGCACGCTCGACTCTACGGTCTGGCGACCGCGTGCATCCTGCTGGGGTCAGAGCCCTTTCCTGCGGAAAGGGATCCGACCCCGCTGCCGGTCAGCGACCGCGCAGGTAGAACGCCACCGGCACCATCACCTCCACCGGGTCGCCGGCCACCTCGGCCGGCGGCGCCGGCACCGGGCTGGCGCGTTGCACGGTGTCCAGGGTTTCCTGGTCCAACAGCGCGAAGCCGCTGCTGCGCTCGATGCGAGCGGCCGATACGCGACCATCGCGGAACACGGCAAACCGCACGTAGGCTACGCCCTGCTGGCGCAGCCGTTCGGACTGGCGTGGATAGCGCCGGTGCTGCTGCAGATGGCCCAGCAACAGGCCCTGCCAGGTGGCGTTGGCGCGGCTGCGTTCGCCGGCGGTGGTCTGCGCTGCGGCATAACGCAGGGCGGCGTCAGCCGGAACCTCCGGCGGTGCCGTGGTGCGGTCGACGTTGACCTCGGCGCTGTCCTGCACAGTGTTGGCCGGAACCTGGGGCTTCGGCTGCAGATCGCCCTGCGGGCGCGGCGGCACCTTGGGCGCGGGCGGCTGCTCCGGCAGGGTCTCGCGACGCTGCTGCTCCTGCTGCAGCGGGCCGGTCGGCAGCGCGCGCGGCGGTGCCGGCGGTGCCTGCACAGTGGGCGCCAGTTCCAGCATCAGCGCCGCCGGCGGGGCCACGGCGGTCACCGGTACGGCGCGCGCATGCCACCACCACACGGCAGTGATCAGCAGCGCGTGTGCCAGCAGCACGATCGCCAGGCTGGTCGCCCAGCGCCGCAGGGTATTCATTGCGCGCCCTGTTCCAGCCCTAACAGGGCGACCTTCAGATAACCCGCCGCACGCAGTGCGTCCAGGGTGGCCATCAGTTCGCCGTAGGCCACGCGCTGGTCGGCACGCAGGTAGATGCGCTGCTCCGCATCACCGTGCGTGGCCGCCTTCACTGCGGCGCCCAGCCCGTCGCGCGACACCGGCTGCTCGCCCACACGCAATGACAGGTCGGCCTGCACGGTCACGTACACCGGCGCCTGTTCGCTGGGCGTGGCCTGTGCATTGCTGGCCGGCAGCTGCACCGGCACTGAAACGGTGGCCAGTGGCGCGGCCACCATGAAGATGATCAGCAGCACCAGCATCACGTCGATGAAAGGGGTGACATTGATCTCGTGCGCCTCTTCGGGCGCGTCATCGCGGTCGGAAGCGGTCCTGATCGCCATTCACTGCACCGCGCGCAACGTGCTGGCCGGCGCGCGCGCGGCCGCCCGGTCCAGATCACGTGAGACCAGCTGCTGCACCGCCGCCGAAAGATCACCCAGCAGACCGCGCAGGCCGGCCAGCACGCGGCTGAAATGGTTGTAGACCAGCACCGCCGGAATCGCTGCCACCAGACCCAGCGCGGTGGCCAGCAGCGCCTCGGCGATGCCAGGGGCGACCACGGCGAGGTTGGTGGTGTTGCTGTGAGCGATGCCGATGAAGCTGTTCATGATGCCCCACACGGTCCCGAACAGGCCCACGAACGGGGCCACTGCACCGATGCTGGCCAGCACGCCGATGCCGCGACGCTGCACGCGTGCGGTCTCCAGCTCCAGCCGGTCCAGGCGCGAGGCGACCCGTTCCTTGGTGCCCTCGCGACAGGCCAGATCCTGCGAAAGCCGGAGCTCGCTGCGCGCGGCATCCAGCATGGACGCGGCAATGCCTGCCGCCAACGCGGGTTCGGCATCAGCGCCCGGCAGGGTGGGCGCGGCCAGCAGGCGTGCACGTGCCGCCCGCAGCGCGCGCGCCTGCCGCGACAGCTCCCAGCCTTTGGCCAGCAGCACGGTCCAGGTGGCCAGCGATGCCGCAGCGAGCGCGATCATCACCGCTTTGACCACCACATCGGCAGCCAGGTACATGCCCCAGGGTGTCAGGGCGGGCGCGGCCAGGGGGGCCAGATCAGCAGGCAGCATCGTCGGAATGTCCATCAGCATCGGGGGGAGACGCACGGCGGCGCGCCGCGCGGGATTCGGCATCGTTCACGCCCACCAGCGGTGTGGGCTCGGACCGGGGTGCCGGGCGGCTCAGCACGTAACCCGCGCTGACCGCAAAGAACAGGCCGACGCCCAGCAGCAGGCGCCAGGAGGGGTGCGCGCCCCAGCAGAACAGGGCGAAGCCCACCGCCATGCCGGCGCTGGCAAACGCCTTGCCCTTGCGCGAGACCGCACCCTGCTCGCGCCACAGGCGCAGCGAGGGCCCATACCGCGGATGGGCCAGCAGGCGCTGCTCGAACTTCGGCGAACTGCGGGCGAAGCAGCCCACCGCCAGGATCAGGAAGATGGTGGTGGGCATCACCGGCAGCAGTGCGCCGATCACCCCGAGGCCGACCATCAACCAGCCCAGCACGAACCACAGCCAGCGCATCAGCCGAGGCCGCTCACGGGCCGAATTCCACTTCGACATGGCCATGCACGCTGCGGAACGCGGCATCGGCGGCATCGATCACCTGCTGTTCCTGCTCGGCCGTCAGCGGCACCGCATCCAGCGCAGCGGTGAACTCGCGCCAATGGCGTGCCGCGCCATCGGGGTGGGCGGCCAGGTGCCGCGCGCCGAAATCACGATCCAGGCCCAGTGCGGCGGCCATCTTGTAGAGCACGGTGCCGCCCAGGTTGGACCCTTCGGCCACGTACAGCCAGCCCAGCGCGGCCGGCAGCGGCAGGTCCGCCTGCAGCGGCGGCATATCCTGGCCTGGCAGGGTCTGTTCCAGATCCTGCAGGTCGCTGCGCACCTGGTTCAGGCGGCGGCGTTCGTGCAGGGCCGGCAGCAGTTCGTCCAGCGCGGGGCTGGCGTACAGCGCGTCGATGCTGCGGTGGAAACGGTACTGCACGCGCAGGAAGCGGGCGAAGTTGCCACGGTCGGCGAAGATGTCGCCGGCCATGATGCGCTTGTCGAGAGCGCCATGGCTGTCACGGGTAGCAGCCTTCAGGCGCACGCTGCGGCTGTCGTCGGGGGAAGTTGTCGCGGTCATCGGTGTGCCAGGGGGAAGCGTCGGTGATGAGACGTATCGCAAGGGGCTTCCCCCAAGGCGGCATGCGTCGATAATGCAGCTTACCTTTCTCCTGCCAGGCAGCTTCCAATGATCACCACCGAACCGAGCATGACCAACCTGTTCCTGCAGCTGGGCCTGGATGCCAGCGACGAGGGCATTGCCCAGTTCATCCGCGACCACCAGCTGGCCACCGAAGTGGAAGTGGCTGATGCGCCTTACTGGAGCGATGCGCAGCGCCAGTTCCTGGCCGAATCGCTGCAGGCCGATGCGGCCTGGACCACCGTGGTGGACGAGCTGAATGAAGCGCTGCACGAAGACGCAGTGAAGGCGGCGCGCGGGCTGTAAGCGCGGAATGGGGAACGCCGGGCATGGCCCGGCGTTCCCAGTAGATCCAAGCCAAGCGTGGATGAGCCGCCCGCTGGCGTTACCGGCCAGCGGCCGGCACTACCATTTTTTGGCCCGGTAGATCCACGCCATGCGTGGATGACCGGTCAGTACTTCCAGGTCAACGCCAGGCGCGCGGTGCGGCCCGGCGCCGGCATCACGCCCAGGGCCAGCGGGTCCAGGTAGTAGCGGTCGGTCAGATTGTCCACGTTGGCTTCCACCGACAACTGGTCGTTGAAGCTCCAGCTGGCAAACACATCCACCAGGGTGGTCGGGCGGTACAGCTGCTGGATGGCCGACAGGCCGACGTTCCATTCCTTGTCCAGCTTGCTGATCGGACCGGCGTTGCGGATCACGCGGGTGCCGAACGTCAGCCGCTCGTCGAACAGGCGCGAGCCCACGGTCAGGTTGACCATGTAGCGCGGCGGGTTCTGCGTGTTGGAGTACGAGCCCTCGAAGCCGCCGTCGACGCAGTCAGGCGTGTTGGCCAGCTCCTCGATCCGGCGCTGCACGCCATAGGCGCGACGCTCGGCGGCGATGTCCGGGGCGCAGGTCTTGGCCTTGAAGTAGTAGTGCGCTGACAGATCGGCAAACAGCTTGCCGCTGTCATAGCTTGACTGGAACTCCATGCCCGACACCTTGAACTGGTCGACGTTGCGGATCAGTCCGGCCGACAGCGTGCGGTAATCACGGGTGATCAGGTCGTCGATGCGGGTGTCGAAGTACGCAAGCTTCAGCGCCAGGCGGTCGCCGGCGACGAACAGATCGCGGTGGATCGTGCTGGCACCGAGTTCCCAGCTGCGGGCGCGTTCCGGCTTGAGTTCGGCCACCGGCTTGGCCGCAGTGAACAGGCCCAGGGTGGTCTCGAACAGGCTCGGCAGCTTGGTGCCTTCGGCATACTTCAGGTAGACCATGCTGTCTTCGCTGAAGTGGAAGGCCACGCTGGCCGTCGGCGAAAACGCGCTGTCGCGGCGGCGGATCGGTTTGGACCAGGTCCAGCTGACCGGCACCAGCAGATCTTCAGCGTCATCGGCGTCGTAGAAGTTCCAGCCGCCGATATCGGCCACGGTGCCCCGCTCGTAGGGCGATGCCAGCAGCGAGGCCTGGGTGAAATCACCGTTGGCATCCGGGTACCAGTTCAGCAGCGCGATGCGCTTGGCACGCCAGGACGGCAGGGTCGGGTCGCCGTTGAGCAGTTCGGTGTAGCGGTACTGGCCCTGCACGGCGTACTGGTCCGGAGTGGCCAGGCGATTGCGGTCGTGCACGTCCACGCGGTTCCAGCGGCCACCGGCCTGCACTTCCCAGTGCTCGTCGGGCTCCCACTTCAGCGACGCCACGGCGCTGTACTCCTTGCGCTCGGCGTTGCGCAGGAAGCGGT
Source organism: Stenotrophomonas sp. ESTM1D_MKCIP4_1 (assembly GCF_003086895.1). Classification (NCBI taxonomy): domain Bacteria; kingdom Pseudomonadati; phylum Pseudomonadota; class Gammaproteobacteria; order Lysobacterales; family Lysobacteraceae; genus Stenotrophomonas; species Stenotrophomonas sp. ESTM1D_MKCIP4_1. Next base: position 3,560,221 of record NZ_CP026004.1, read on the forward strand.
TGTTGACCAGATCGTCGTGCATGATCGGGCCGGAGCTGCCCGGAGCGATGTCTTCATCGCTGTAGGACAGGCCGTAATCCAGGGTGAAACGGCCGGCGTCGGTCTCGAAGAGCGAGGTGTTGCTGGCATCCAGGCCGAAGCGCTTCTGCCGCAGCGGGTTGCGGTAGGCGTCCTTGTAGCCGGGGTTGCCACTGAAGCTGGGCGCGTCGTACCACTCCGTGCGGCGGTCGTAGTACCACGGGGTGATGCCGGTCAGGTTGTTGTACATCACGCTGTCGGTATCGGTGTACCAGGCGTTGATGCGCAGGTCGACCTTGTCGCTGTCCGGGTTGAAGCGGTAGCGCGCGCTGTAGCTGTCCATGTCGACGTGGCCCGGATCCCACTGCGGCACGCGGTCACGGTCGACGCGGATGATCTGCGACGCCATGATCTCTCCGGCCGTGCCTTCATAGCGGCGGTAGCCCAGCTCCAGGGTCTGTACGTCGTCGATGCGCCAGGTCCCTTTGAGCAGCGCCGATTTCGACCGCGAGGACGTGTTGAACACTTCAGAATGCGGCGGGTTCAGCGGTGCCAGCGTGCGCCGGGTCTGCGGAAAATCGTCGTAGCCGTGCTTGCCTGCGAAGTAGTTCCCGTTGTCGCGGTACGCATAGGCGGCGACCAGGTCGAAGCGATCCCAGTGGCCAGCCGCAGCGACATTGAAGAACTGGCTGCCGGTGGCATCGCGGTCGGTGCGCGGTGCGGCGTCGTAGCCCGGCAGGTTGTTCGCGCTGCCGTTGGCCAGGCCGCCACGCACGCGCACGCCGACATCGCGCCCTTCGCGCAGGATGTCATCGACGTTGAGCGTTTCCATTTCCACCACGCCGCCGATGCCACCGGACGCGTTGGCCTGCAGGCTGGGGCCCTTGGTGATGGTCAGCCGGGAAATCAGGTCCGGATCCAGGTAGGTGCGCTGCGACTGGCCGGCGTAGCCACGGTAGGTATCCATGCTGGACTGGCCGCCGTCGATGATGACCGGCACGCGGCTCTGGCCCTGGATGCCGCGGATGTTGACGTCGAAACCGTTGCCCACGCGCGGGTCGCCGGCGGTGACACCGGCCACGCCCTTGACGATGTCACCGTTGGAGGTACCGCGGAAGCGTTCCAGCTGGGTGCGGTTGATCGTGGTGGTGGAGCCGACGCTGCGGTAGCTGTCCAGCAGGCGCGCTTCATCGCTGACCGCGCCGCCTTCGATGTGCTCGCCGGACACGCTGAGCGTGTCGGTGACGATGACGCCGTTGCCGGCCGCTGCCGGCGCGGCTTCCAGGGTGACCGCATCACTGCCGACGCGGCGCGCCACCAGGCCGCTGCCCTGCAGCAGGCGCGACAGCGCATCACTGGCCGACAGGGTGCCACTGACCGCCTGCGTGGTGACCCCGTTGCCGAGCGCGGCCGGATACGCCACCTGCACGCCGGACTGGCGCATGTAGGCGCGCAGCGCCGCTTCCAGCGGCTGGGCGGGAATGTCGAAGCGCAGCAGTGCGGCAGGCGCGGTCGTACCGGACTGGGCCAGTACGGACGGCGTGGTGCCGGCCAGGCCAGCGGCGAGCAGGGCGATGCACAGACGGGACGGGCGCGGTGCGCGGCCCGGACGACGGATGTCGGACATGGGAAACCTGTGAGGAGAACGGAGCCGCAGGTGCGGCGTCATCCGCGCTTGGCGCGGACACAACGACGTACGTGGCGGCGGCGGGTACGTTCGCTGGGTAGGACGAATGGGGCGGAAGAAACCCCAAGGCGGATTCACCGCTTGCGTGCGATGCGCGCGATCCATCCCCGCAGGGCGTGGAATTATTGGTGGACGATGGCCACGCCCAGCGGCAGGCGGGTCACGTGCAGGCCCGCCGTGGCGGCCAGGGCATCCAGCGCCTGGTCCGGCTGGTCGATGCGCAGCGCCGCGCTCACCGCCGGCAGGCGCGACAGATCGCCGCGGACGAAGGTTGCGCCGCGGCGATAGCGGCTGACCTCATGCACCGCATCGACCACAGCAATGCGATCGAGCAGCAGTTCGCCGTCGCGCCAGGCGCCGACACGATCGGCGGCCACGTCGGGCAGGCGGGTGACGCCGCTGTGCGCGCCGTACCTCGCACGCTGCCCCACCTGCAGGTAGGTCCAACCGCCGTCGATCGGATTGGCCACCCGCACGCGGCCCTGCCCCACCTCCGCTTCCACCGTGCTGCCCTGGCGGGCGACAGTGAATGCCGTGGAGATATCTTCGACCACGCCGTTGCCAGCGACCACGCTGAAACGTCGCTGCGCATCGGGGGTCACCTCGAACCAGGCCCGCCCCTGCAGCAGTTCGATACGCCGCGCCTGTGCATCGAAATGCACGGCAATGGCACTGTCGGCGTCGAGCACTGCACGGCTGCCATCAGGCAGCTGCACCGCCTGCACCAGGTGATTGCTGCGATGGTCGGCCTGCAGGCGCAGCCAGGCATCGGGGCCGGTGACCAGCAGCGCGAGGGCGGCCACCGCGGCGGCGGCCCAGCGCAGGCGCCGCTGGCGTGGACGGGCATGCGCACGCGTGGGCGAGCGAGGCGTCGTGGTGGCGGCGACCGCAGCCACGGGCGCGGCGCCGAGGCTGCGCCACAGGCGGCGTTCGTGCTCGAAGACGCGGCGGTGGCCGGGTTGTGCCAGCCACTGCTCGAAGGACTGCATCTGCGCATCGGTGTGCGCGCCGGAGGCCAGGAACACGATCCAGTTCCGGGCCTGTTCAGCCACGGGGTCATCGGCGCGGGCGCTGGGAGTGGAGTGCGGGCTCATCGGCTGGCAGTCGGGCGCGTTCAGGCGCGGGGAAAAGGGTTGAACCGCAGCGCGGCCCAGGTATCAAGACGTTCGTGGCGCGGCGGCCCCCAAGGGCGATTGATCATCGGCCCTCACGCGCCCAGGCCAACCGTGCAAGCGCGCTGCGCACGTGGTTTTCCACCGTGGTCACCGACACGCCCAACTGGCGCGCGATCTCGGCCTGGGTCAGGCCCTGCAGGCGGTTGAGGCGGAAGATGGTACGGGTCGGCTCGGGCAGGTGCCCGGCGGCGTCCAGCACACGCTGCAGTTCGTCCTGCGCCATCACCTGCGCCTCGGTGGACACCTCATCCTCCTCCTGCCACAGGTAGTGCTCGGCCAGCAGGCGGTTGCGGCGGGTCGATTCGCGGCCATGGTCGGTGGCCAGGTTGATGGCCAGGCGGTACAGGTACGCCCGCGGGTTGTCGATGCACTGCTGGTTGTCGACCCCGCGCGCCTTGAACCAGACCGCCTGGATGACATCCTCGGCGCCGCTGTCTCCCCCCAGGATGCGCTGCACCCGGCGCAGCAGCGCCGGCCGTTCGCGGATCAGCAGTTCGGTGAGGGTGGCGGCATTGGAGGGCATGCGCGGAACGGAGACGGACGGGAGCGGCGCGCATGCTACTCCGTAAATGCGAATCAGTCACGTTTAGGCCGCCCCAGCGCCTTCAGAGACACGAGGTCAGGCCGTCGTAGACGCTGGTCGAGGTGCCCGGCAATGGCACATCCAGCGCCTCCCGCGCGGGAGCGGCTTCCCAGGCCTGGAGCAGGGCCTGCAGCGGTGTCTGCGGGGCCAGCGGCAGCACGCAGGCATAGCTGCGCAGGTCGACATCGATGCTGCCATCAGCGCGTACCGAGGTGCTGCTGCCGACGAAGGTCCACGTGCAGGCGGCCACCCGACCAGTGGCCCGCTCGACCGAGCAGCGCAGGCGCATGGGCTGCAGGTTGTAGTACTCCCCTTCGCAGAAGGTATCGCCGCAGACATCATCGAAGCCGGCCACCAGCGCGCGCTCGACGTTGCGGAAACGCTCCCAGCCACTGGCCTGGTCTGGATGGAGACGGGCATCGACGTAACGGTCCGCGGCGACGGCGGGCAGGCTGGCCAGGCACAGCGGCAGGCCGATCACCAACGACAGGGCGCGCCTCATGGCTGCACCCCCGGGCCCTGCAGGCACTCGAACAGGCCGGAAAACAGGCTGCGACCGACCACCGGCAACGGCGCCACCAGGCCGCCGGGGGCGGCAAGCGACGCATGGAAGGCTTCCACCGGCACCCCGGGCCGCAGATCCACCGGGCAGACCCAGCGACCATCGGCCACCTGTATCACGCCGGTGTCGGCCTGCACGGCCAGTTCGCTGGCAGCCACCACCCACGCGCAGCGCTGCACGGTGCCGGCCTGCTCCCGTACGGCACAGCGGAACTGCATGACCCGATAGTTGCTGTAGTCGCCCTCGCACAGGGTATCGGCGCAGAGGGCGGAGAATTCGGCCGCCAGCGCAGCCTCCAGGTCGTAGGCACGGTCCCAGTTGGCTTCGGTCCGGGGGAAATCGATCAGGTCCACATGAGGGCCGGCCCACGCCGACGGGACCACGGAGAGCACGACGGCAAGACCACAACAGGGCATCCAGTGCATGGCGATGTTCCTTGGGAATGGGTCACCAGCCTGCGCCCGGCCACGCCCGGGCCCCATCGGAAAACCCCGCCCTGTTTCCTCCGCCAGCGTCCACGACGAAGGTCGGCCCCGCCCTACCCTGCACAGCGGACGGCAAAGGCATAAAATGATCCGCTATCCGTCTACATCCCCCACCTGGAGCACACCATGGGTCTGGAACTCGTCTCGCCCGGCAAGAACCCGCCGGAAGAAATCAACGTCATCATCGAGATCCCGAAGGACTCGGAGCCGGTCAAGTACGAAGTGGACAAGGAAACCGGCGCGATCTTCGTCGACCGCATCCTGTCGACCCCGATGCGCTACCCGTGCAACTACGGCTACGTGCCGAGCACCCTGTGTGGCGATGGCGACCCGGCCGACGTGCTGGTGGTGCTGCCCCTGCCGCTGGTTCCGGGTTCGGTGGTGCGCTGCCGTCCGGTGGGCGTGCTGAAGATGAGCGATGAGGCAGGCAGCGACGAGAAGATCCTGGCCGTGCCGGTCTCGAAGATCTTCAGCGGCTACGCCCACGTGGAAGACATCGCCCAGGTGTCCAGCCACTGGCTGGAGCGCATCGGCCACTTCTTCGAGCACTACAAGGACCTGGAAAAGGGCAAGTGGGTCAAGCTGGACGGTTGGGGTGGCGCGGCCGAGGCCAAGCAGATCCTGATCGAGGCGCACCAGCGCCACCTCGACAGCAAGGCCTGAGCCTGAACAGGATCGCTCCGGTGCAGCGCGCCGGAGCGATGCGGGTCACGTTTCGACACTGCGGGCCAGCACTGTTGGCGCCGTATTAGGTAAATTGCGTCACTTCACACGTCGTCGACGCGCACCGTCGAGACAGCCAGGGGAATGTGTCGTGCGTATTCTGCTAGTTGGGGATTCAGCCAGCCTGCCGGCTGAGCTGAGCGAATTCATTGCCGATCTTGGGGAAGAATGGCAACCGCTCACCGCCTTCGATGGCCATACCGCGATGTCGGCGGTGGCGGCCCAGAGCGTGGATGCGGTGATCGTCTGCCCGCAGCTGCCCGACCTCAATGCAACCACGTTGCTGGGTCAGATCCGCACGCTGCGGCCGGAAACCATCCGTATCGCGCTGGTCGATGCCCAGCAGGGCAACCGGCCGCCGCCGGCACGCCTGATCGGTGTGGCCCACCGCTTCCTGCCGCTGCCGCTGGCACCGGAAGTGCTGCTGGAAGCACTGACCAGCCTGGAAGAACTGCGCGACGTACTGGACAGCCCGCGCCTGCGCGACGCCATCGGCCGCATCGAGAAGCTGCCCTCGCCGCCGCACCTGTACCTGAGCCTGACCCAGGCGCTGGAACATGACGACGACACCGACAGTGCCGACGTGGCCAAGCTGGTGGCCGCCGATCCTGCAATCGCGGCCAAGGTGCTGCAGCTGTCCAATTCGGCGTTCTTCAGCCAGGGCCGCACCATTGCCGACCTGCGCACCGCGGTGACCCGCCTGGGACTGGCCACGCTGCGCGATCTGGTGCTGGCCAGCGAAGTCTTCTCCGCACCGACACTGTCCGGTGCCGAGCGCAATTCGCTGCAGCAGCGCGCGCTGATGGCCTCGCGCCTGGCCGCCCGCCTGTTGCCAGAATCCAGTGCCGAACTGGGCGCCACCGCGGCGCTGCTGGCCGATATCGGCCTGCTGCTGCCCGGCGTGCGCAACGAGCGCAGCGAACCGGCCCTGGCCGATGATCCGCGCCCCGGCCACGCCGAGGCCGGTGCCTACCTGCTGGGCCTGTGGGGCCTGCCGATGCCGATCATCGAAGCGGTGGCCTTCCACCTGCAGCCGCAGCGCGCGAACACGCGCAGCTTCTGGGTGACCGGTGCGGTGCATGTCGCCCTGGCGCTGGTCAACGGCGAACCGGTGGACGAGGACTACCTGCAGCGTGCCGGCGTGCTGAACAAGCTGCCGCAGTGGCGCGAGCATGCCAACAGCCTGATGGGGCTGGTACCGACCGAAGCCTGACCCAACCCGGTTGAACCGATGCGATGGCGCGCCCGTGGGCGCGCCATCTGCGCATCAGCGCTGCGGACAGGCGTCCAGCACGCAGTTGCGCCATTGCAGCTGGCACATCACCGCAGAGCCGCCTGCTGCGAGGCATTCCTGGCGAACCTGCTCGCAATAGCGTCCACCGGCACAGACGATGAGGTTCTGGGCTGATGTCGACCCGGCCAGCGTGGCGTAGATCAGCACCGCGGCAGACAGCTTGCGCAAGAGCGTGGCTTTCATATCCGTCTCCAAGCGTCCGTCATTGGACGACGGGACTGTGCTGGATGCGTCAATCGTAGTCCGTGATCGAATTCACCCTCTGCCCTGCGTCAGAGTTTCCCTACAGAGAATCCGGAAAACCGCCGGCATGGGTCGGCAGCAGCCACAAACAAAGAGGGCGGACCTTGCGGTCCGCCCTCCTGTACTGCGTGTTGCGACGCTTCGATGGATCAGAAGCGCTGGGTGTACTTCATGTACAGGAAGCGACCCACGTCGAAGCCACCGTAGTAGGCGAACGCCGAGTTCGGGGCCGAGTACATCAGCGGACCCTTGTGATCGAACACGTTGTTGGCGCCCAGGGCGATGGTGGCATCCCACGGAGCCTTCCAGCTGACCTGCAGGTCGTGGAAGGTGTTGGAGCCGGTCTTGCGCAGCGGATCAGCTTCGCCGTTGGCGTAGTGGTTCGGCGCGTTGCACCAGAACTCGCCGGTGTCGATGCAGCCTTCCTTCATGCCGGAGTAGTAGCGAGCGGTGTAGTTCACACCGAAATCGCCGTACTGCCAGTTGATGCCGACGTTGGAACGCACGCGGAACAGGCCGGCTTCGCCGACGCGACCGATCATGATGGTGTCGCCGTTGCTGTTCTCGCCTTCCTCGTCGTACTTGGCGGTGTAGCTCGTCGTCCAGTCGATGTTGAACTGACCGATGGCCAGTTCCGGCAGGCGGTACTTGATGCCCAGGTCGTAACCTTCGGTTTCCATCTTGCCGAGGTTGGCGGTGCCGTAGGTGATGGCGCTGACGTGGCCGTCATCGGCACGCACGACGTCGGCACAACGGGCCGAGTTGCCCAGCACGTAGCAGTCACGCAGGATGCGGTCGACGCTGTCCGCGATGATCATGTCGCTGATTTCGTACTTGTACCAATCCAGCGAGACGTCCAGGCCCTGCACCCACTGCGGGCTCCACACCAGACCGAAGGTGGTGCTCTTGGAGGTTTCCGGCTTCAGGTTCGGGTTGGCACCGGAGATGAACTGGTCACCCGACTGGCACGGCAGGGTCGAGCAGACCTTGCCACCCTGGCCGACCTGGGTGTAGCCCACCGGCACGCCGGCCGAGTTGCACGCGGCATTGCCGTTGACCGAGCCCGGGGCGGTGACACCGCACGGATCGATGTACGACTCGAAGCTCGAGCTCAGGCCACCGTACAGGTCGCTGATGGTCGGCGCACGGAAGCCTTCTGCGTAGGTACCGCGGACCAGCAGGCCCTCGATCGGACGCCAGGTCAGGCCGAACTTGCTGTTGGTGGTGCCACCGAAGTTGCTGTAGTCCGAGTAACGGCTGGCAACGTTCAGGGTCAGTTCCTTGGCGAAGGCCACGTCGGCCAGCAGCGGCACGTTCAGTTCGAGGTAGACCTCGTTCAGATCGTACTCACCACGGGTCGGCTTCTGGCCCAGGCCGGTGGACTGGCCCGACTGCGCGAAGGCGTCCGGCACGTAGCTGCCTTCTTCCTTGCGGTGTTCGACGCCCATGGCGAAGCCCAGGTCGCCGGCCGGCAGGGTCACGATGGAACCGGCCAGGTTGGCGGTGAAGCTGGTGGTCTTGGTGACACCACGGGTGGTGAAGGTCGGGAACAGGAAGTCCTGCAGGTCCTTGTCAGCCAGCGAACCCTGGCCGTCCACGCCGTACGGCAGCAGCGGGTTCCACGGGCGGCAGTCACCCAGCGCGATCGGGCTGGCAGCGGTACCGCACTGTGCCACGCCATCAGCGTTGATGAACGACGGGCCCAGCGCCTGCTTGGCAGCGATCAGGCTCATGTCACCGCGGTTGGTCTTGATCGACTCGTTGCGGTTCCACAGAGCGCCGACGTCCCAGTCAAAGGTCTTGCCGGCGAAGTCGAAGTAGCCGCTGACGGTCGGCGCGAAGCGCAGGGTCTTCAGCTGGCTGTCGGTGGTACGCGGCACTTCCCACAGGCGACGGCGGAAGCTGACTTCCTGGCCGACCGGGTTGAAGGCGCTGGCAGCCGACAGCGGGGTGTTGATGTTGCTGGCAGCGGACTGGTACGGGTAGCCGGCAATCTGCTGGAACGTCTGGCGCTCGTTGTAGAGCAGGTCAGTGTTCAGGCTGATCGAGTCGGTGAAGTCGTAGGTGCCGTTGATGTAGACGGACTTGCGCTTGACGCCGGTCAGCAGGCTCATCTGCTGGTTGGAGTTGGCGTATTCGTCTTCGGTCAGTTCATGGTAATCCGCCGCATTGGTCGGATCGCCACCCTGGTTCAGGGTCTGCCAGACAGCGTCCTTGCCTGCACAGTTGTACAGGGTCGGGTTGCACCAGCTGCCGTTCTGGCTGATCGGGCTCCAGTCGGCCGAGGTCGAGTTCGGACCCAGCGAGCCGTCACGGCTGTACCAGCGGTCCTTGGCCCACACCGGGTCCTGCTTGTTGTACTCGGCCGACAGGGTCAGGCTGCCGCGCTCGCCGCGGGCACCGAGGGTCATCGAGTAGGTTTCGGTGTCACCGTCGCCGTTGCCGTACTGGCCGACGTAGACGTTGGCTTCGCCACCGTCGAAGTTCTTGCGGGTGATCACGTTCACGACGCCGGCGATGGCATCCGAACCGTAGATCGAGGACGCGCCGTCCTTCAGGATCTCGATGCGCTCAACGGCCGACATCGGGATCTGGCTCAGGTCCTGCAGGCCCGAGGTGGTGGCGCCCAGGCGCTTGCCGTTCATCAGCACCAGGGTGCGCTCGGCGCCCAGGTTGCGGATGTCGACGTAGTAGCCGCCGACGTTCTCGCCCGAAGCCAGCGACTCCGAACGCGAGATGGCCGGGGAGCCGGCCGAGGTGAGGTTGTTCAGCACGTCAGCGACGCTCGAGAAGCCCTGCTTTTCCAGGCTTTCACGGGTCATCGTCAGGATCGGCTGCTGCGTCTCCATGTTGGCGCCGCGGATGCGCGAACCGGTGACCGAAATACGATCGAGGTCGGTGGTGCCAGAAGCCGCTTCCTGGGCGGAAGCAAACGCAGGCGTCAGCGCCAGCGCAATGCCGGCCGGCAGCAGGCCGAGACGCACTGCGGGATTACGGAAGTTCATCAATCTCTCCAAGGTACGTGTTAGCAGCGTGTTAAAACACCCCAGCACGTTACGATTGCGTTGCAGCGCTGTATTTGCGCGACACACCCGGAGACTTTGCCGATTGTGGCGGAAGCTTCGCGCCGTTTTCACGAAAACGCGAAGCGGAGGTGCCGTAGCGTGCGCGGAATGCGCGGGCGAAGCTGCAGCAGTTGTCGAAACCGCTGGCGGCGGCCACTTCACCCACCATCATGTCGGTATCGCGCAGCAGATCGGCGGCGCGCTCCAGGCGCAGGCGCGCGGACAGCGACTGCGGGCTTTCTTCGTACAGGCTCTGGAAGGTCTTGGAGAGGTACCAGCTGGAGAAGTTGGTCAGCTCGGCCAGTTCACCGATACGCACCACGCGGTGGCTGTTGCCTTCCAGGTACAGGCGGGCGCGCTGCATGCGGCCGAACACCTGGCGCTTGCGGCTGCGTGAGCGGCCGGGGCAGCGCTGCACGTTGTCCGCCAGGGTGCGCTGCAGGCCGGCCAGGTGCAGGAGCAACGGGCGCAGCGCGGGTGCGGGCAGGCCATTGGCCAGTGCATCACGCCACAGGCGCAGGCCGACGCGGGCGTCACCGCGGCTCATCTGCCCACGGCCCGCATAGAGGCCGCAGTCGGCCATCTCGGCCAGCACGCGCAGCGCCTCGGCATTCAGGTTCAGTCCCACGCACAGGCCGTTGCGACCGGCCTGCACCAGCGGGCGCGATTCCTTCTCAAACGCGATCCATTCGCCCTGGCGCAGACGGAAGCGACCTTCCTTCGCTTCCACCCAGGACGTGCCCCGCACCTGCATCCACACCGTGAAGCTGGTGCCGGAGGTCTGCAGGCTGCCGAGGCGTGCGACGCCCAGGCAGGTCGGCGCGACATCATCGATGGCCTTGTCGAGGGACACGGTTTGGCCGCGATCGGCCAGAGAGAGTTGACGCATGGAGGCACCACGGATTTGCCAAGTACAGGCCACCGTTTTGCCCAATCAGGTGCTTCCGCGTCAGGAAAGTCTGACGAGATCGCCACGAATTCGCGACGAGATCACCACGAAAAACTTACGAAGATCAATTCTCTTTGAAAATCATGAACTTGCTGAAGGCCGGAAACAGCGGCGGCGGCGCCTTCGGCAGGCGCATGACGCCGATGTCCGCGCCGTCGCTGACCGCCAGGGCCAGGTACAGCTCGTTGCCATCTGCGCTGGCGCTCAGACCGTTGCCTGCGCTGAGCCGCTGCGCGTCAAGGCAGCGGTCCGGTTCGTCGTGCCCGTCACGCATGCGTACCAGCGTGGTGGCGCAGTCGTTGCGGGTGCCCAGGTAATCGATGCCGCCCTGCCCTGCCACAGTCCAGGTGCGGTAGCGCCACCGGCTGGGCCGGTCCTGGCTGATCTGCTGGATGCTGGCCGGGTCCAGGGTCGGGCCGATGGACCACAGCCCACTGGCAGCCAGGCGGGTGAACACCACCCGCCCCCCACTACGATCCACACGGGCCTGCGACACGCCTTCCAGGCTGCCCAGGCGACGCCACGGCTGGCTGCTGCGATCAAACAGGGTCAAGCGGGTGTGTTGGTCGGCGTCGCGTTCAAGCACCAGCAGCTGGTTGGGGCTTGCGCCATACAGCACCTGCAGGGGCTGCTCGACCGGCACGGGCAGCAGTTGCAGCCGCTCGTCGCGCGGGGCGATTTCGTAGACCACGGCCTTGCCGTGTTCATCGCGGCCCACCACCAGCACCTGGCGGCTGTCCTCGGACCAGTCGGGAGCCTGCCGGGCTTCCGGCCGCAGTCCCTCGATCGGCCGCAGCGAATCAGGCCGCCGCAGGTCGGCCCACCACAGCGCGAAGCTGCCCGAGCGGTCGGAACTGAAGACCATCTGGTGGCCATCGGGGGCGAGCATCGGCTGCCCGTCGCGCCCACTGGACGCAAACAGGCGTTCACTGCCGCCGCTCGCGGGCATCCTGAACACGCCGAACTGGGCACGCCGATGGACGAAGGCGAGCATGTCGCCGCGCCGCGACACCGCGGGCCACTGCGCATCATCCAGGCCGGCATCACGCAGGGTACGCCGTGCCACATCCAGGTAGTAAAGGCGCGCCTCGCTGTCGACGCGGCGGCCGAACACGATGCTGCGACCATCACCGAGCCAGGCCCAGCCACGCAGCTCAGCCGACTCATTGGTCAGCTGCTCCGGCGTGCCACCGGCAGCCGGCACGCGCCAAAGATCGCCCAGTTGCGGGTTGCGCACGAACACCAGCCAGCGGCCATCGGGCGAGTAGCGCGGCGCGTAGTCGAAGTCGTCCTCGTCCACCGCGTAGTCGAGCGCCCGCCACTGCCCGGTAGGCAGGTCAAGCACGCGGATGCCGCGATGGGCGTACCGCCCGACCATGCTGCCGAACACCAGACCGCGGCCATCGGGGGTCCAGTCGAAACTGAGCAGTTCGGTGCCATCGCAGCGGGTCGCCTGACGCAGCGCACCGCCGGTGGCGCTGGCGATCAGCACCTGGCAGCTGCCGCCGGCACCGAAGCGCGCAAAGGCGATTTCGCGCCCATCCGGTGACCAGCTGGGGAACCGGTCGTTGGCGCCTTCCGGGGGCGACAGCAGCTGGCGCGCCGGCGCATTGCCCGAGGTCTGCACCCTGATCGCACTGCCGCCCTTGCCGTCGTCGTTGGCGCCTTCATAGGCGACCTGTGAACCATCCGGCGACAACGTGGGATAGGTCTCGAATCCGGCCGTTGCGGTGATCAGGCGATACGGGCGTTCGGGGCTGCCGATCACGCGCGTGCCATCTTCCACCGCGGCATCCACCGGCGAGCTTGGCGGCGCGGGACGACGCGCCAGCAGCACGGCCATCACCAGCAGCGCCAGCAGCATCGCCACGCCCAGTGCAAGCAGCAGGCGGCGACGCCAATAGCGCCAGCGGCGACGTGCCGGCGAAGGTGCTGCCGGTGAGGGCGGCGCCACTGATTCGTCGATCACGACGGCCGGCAACGGCGCGCTTTCCTCGGCGCTGACGGTGACGGCATCGCTGAGCACCTGCACCGGAACCAGCAATCGATAGCCGGTCTTGGCGATGGTTTCGATGTAGGTCTGGCTGTTGTCCTGATCGTTGCTGAACGCCTTGCGCAGCTGCGTCACGGCCTGGGTCAGCACATCGTTGGTGGGCAACGTATCGGGCCACACCTCGGCGAACAGCTCTTCGCGGGTGACCACGCGCCCGGGTTGGCGCAGCAGCACGCGAAGCACGCCCAATGCCTTCGGCGTCAGCCGACGCGGACGACGCGCACCCACGACCTCGACCTCACGGGAGGACAACGTCACGGTGCAATCGCCGATCCGTATGCGGTCGGCTTCAGGCGGCTGGGTTTCGCTGGTCATCTACTGCTACAGGTCTGAAACGGGCCACGGAAACAACTGCCGATCGACACACATCTGTCCGAGGCACAGCGAGAAGCCAGATTCCGCAAAAAGCATCGGCGCATACCGCAAAAAAAACGAAGCGGGCGAATATTAGCCTATGCAGGTTACCTCGCCTACGCGTGGTCGACATCAGGCTCTCTCTCGCCGACGCATTCACATAAGCAGCAACATCATTCGCGCCCGCTTGGGCGCGAAATTTTTAGCTGGGGTTCATTTTCAGATACGCCGGATCATGGTCAATCCGACCAGCCGCGACACCACCAGCGCAACGTACATAACGCCTGAAAACTGCTCCAGCATGACCAATGCGCGAGCCTGCGGATGCAGTGGTACGACATCGCTGAGCCCTACTCCTGACAGCAAGCTGAAGCTCAGATAAAGCAGTTCCATCCACGTGCGCTGAGGGCCCGCTTCGCTGCCCTGGAAACTGCCTGGATACCACTGCTGGCACACGGCGAACGCGAATGCGAATCCCCACGCAAGCAATGTGAACGTTGCCCCAACCGCAAACAGTTCATCGCGCGTGACTTTATGGTCCTGCAGCATGTAGGCAATCAACGCGCCGGCCGTATAGAAATACAGAAGACTTTCCAGCAGCTGCGCGGTGGTGCCCAGCGCCGGCCGCTCCAGCAGCGCGGCGGCGATGGAAAAAACGACCGACGGAATGGCAAGCACCAACGCCAGCCATGTGCCCAGCGGGCTGCGCTGCACCACCCAGAGTGCAAGCCCCAGCACCGCCATGCCGAACACGCCCAGCGCGGCGCGACCGCCCGCCGTGTCGTCCAGCGCCGGGTACAACAGCACGGCGATCAACTGCGCCCCCAGCAGCCAGGCGGAAGGATGACGGCGGGCGATGGCCAGCCAGCGGGTGGTGATGGCAACGGGCATGGTGTCCTTCCCCTGGGTGATGGGCGCGAGCATAGCCGGTGCTGCATCCACGTGCGGTCGTGCCGGCCACTGGCCGGCAACGTCATGCACGGCAGGGAGCAGGAAAGTGCCTGGTGCTACCGCTGCCACCCCGCCTCGGCGTAATCGCGCACGTCCTGGGTGATCTTCATCGAGCAGAAGTGCGGGCCGCACATCGAGCAGAAATGCGCCTGCTTGTGTGCATCCTTCGGCAGCGTCTGATCATGGAACGCCTTGGCCTTTTCCGGATCGAGGCCAAGATGGAACTGGTCTTCCCAGCGGAACTCGAAACGCGCCTTGCTCAGTGCGTTGTCGCGCACCTGCGCACCGGGATGGCCCTTGGCCAGGTCCGCCGCGTGCGCGGCAATGCGATAGGCCATGATGCCGTCGCGCACATCCTCGCGGTTGGGCAGGCCCAGGTGTTCCTTCGGGGTGACGTAGCAGAGCATCGCCGTGCCATACCAGCCGATCATCGCCGCACCGATGGCGCTGGTGATGTGGTCATAGCCCGGCGCAATGTCGGTGGTCAGCGGCCCCAGCGTGTAGAACGGCGCTTCACCGCATTCGCGCAGCTGCTTGTCCATGTTTTCCTTGATCAGCTGCATCGGCACATGGCCGGGCCCTTCGATCATGGTCTGCACATCGTGCTTCCACGCGATCTTCGTCAGCTCACCCAACGTTTCCAGTTCACCGAACTGCGCCGCGTCGTTGGCATCGGCGATGCACCCCGGGCGCAGACCGTCACCAAGCGAGAAGGTCACGTCGTAGGCCTTCATGATTTCGCAGATCTCCTCGAAATGCGTGTACAGGAAGTTCTCCTGCCGGTGCGCCAGGCACCACTTGGCCATGATCGACCCGCCACGACTGACGATGCCGGTCACGCGCTGCGCGGTGAGCGGCACGTAGCGCAGCAGCACACCGGCGTGAATGGTGAAGTAGTCCACGCCCTGCTCGGCCTGTTCGATCAGCGTGTCGCGGAAGATGTCCCAGGTGAGCGCTTCCGCGCGACCGTCGACCTTTTCCAGTGCCTGGTAGAGCGGCACGGTACCGATCGCCACCGGGGAATTGCGGATGATCCACTCGCGCGTTTCATGGATGTGCTTGCCGGTGGACAGATCCATCACCGTGTCGCCGCCCCAGCGGATCGCCCACACCAGCTTCTCCACCTCTTCGGCGATGCCCGAGGACAACGCGCTGTTGCCGATATTGGCGTTGATCTTGGTGAGGAAGTTGCGGCCGATGATCATCGGCTCGCTTTCCGGGTGGTTGATGTTGTTGGGCAGCACCGCGCGCCCGCGTGCGATTTCATCGCGCACGAACTCCGGGGTGATGATCTTCTGGATGGCGGCACCGAAGGACTGCCCCGGATGCTGCTGCAGCAGCGCCGCATCCTGGATCGCTTCCAGGCGCTGGTTCTCGCGGATGGCGACGAATTCCATTTCCGGCGTGATGATGCCGCGCCGTGCGTAATGCATCTGGGTGACGTTCGCACCGGCACGTGCACGTCGCGGCAGGCTGCGCGCCGGGAAGCGCACGGCATCAAGCTTCGCATCCTGCTCACGGCTGCGGCCGAAGGCAGAACTCAAGCGATCGAGCTGCTCGGTATCGGCACGCTCTTCCACCCAGGCGCGACGCAGCGCCGGCAGGCCTGCGGAGAGATCGATGCGGGCATCGGGATCGCTGTAGGGGCCGGACGTGTCATAGACCGTGACCGGCGCGTTCTCTTCGCCACCAAACAGTGCCGGCGTGCGCGTCAGCGCGATTTCGCGCATCGGCACGCGCAGGTCCGGCCGTGAACCCGGCACATGGATCTTGCGCGAACCGGGAATGGGCCGGGTCACCGACGTGGAGAGTTGCTGGGCCTGCTGCTGCAGGTTGGAAGGCTGTGCGTTCATCGGGCATCGTCCAGGAAGGTCAGGGACGAAGCGGCGGCGCACTGCGCACCGCGCCCGGACGGTCCTTGGGCGGACTCCGGGCACGGCAGCACTGCAAAGCTTCCCTACGCCGGTATGAACCGGATCAGGTTCCAAGGGACTATCTCAACCGCGGCCACCAGGCCGCGGTACCCCCGCTTCTTGGCGCGCATTAGAGCACAGTGCGGTGATCCGGGGTCAGAGCCCGTTGCAGAGCAACGGGGTCCGACCCCTGCCATTCCAGAGATCCGGGGTCAGATCCCGTTGCCACGCAACGGGCTCTGACCCCGTCTCGTTAACGGAACGATGACATCGCGTTCAGTAACGTGCAGAGGCACCGTGTCGTTACGTCCGGTTCCTTCTGCCGCCCGTGCGGCCCTCGCTGCAAGCTCTGGCTCGCTCCCCTCAATCCCTTGATCGGAGAAGCTCCTTCATGGTGTTTCGCATTTCCATCGCGCTGGTGCTGGTACTGGTGCTGCTGGCCGGCTTCGCGCCAGGCCCCTTCAACAGCGTGGTGCAGTCGGTGCTGGCCGATGTCATCCGCAGCGTCGGCTGGCTCTATCTGCTGGTCGTGTTCCTCGCACTGACCTTCCTGATGTACCTGGCCTTCGGCCGCTTCGGCAACCTGCGCATCGGCGGCGAAGATGCCGAGCCGGAGTTCTCGCGTGCCAGCTGGATGTCGATGCTGTTCGCAGCGGGCATGGGCATCGGCCTGGTGTTCTGGGGCGCAGCCGAACCCATCTCGCATTTCAGCAAGCCCCCTGAAGGCCTGGAGCCGCAGAGCATGGATGCCGCGCGCGCGTCGATGCGCTATGCATTCTTCCACTGGGGCCTGCACCCGTGGGCCATCTATGCACTGATCGGTCTGGCCATGGCATGGTTCCAGTTCAACCGCAATGGCCGCGGCCTGGTCAGTGACATGCTGCAACCGATCATCGGCCGCCACCATCGCGGCTGGATCGGCAAGACGGTCAACGTCGCCGCCGTGGTGGCTACTGCCATCGGTGTGGCCACCACGCTGGGCTTCGGCACCATCCAGATCGCCGCCGGCGTCGAGCGCGTCTTCGGCCTGCAGGCAACCGTTGCGGTGCAGATGACCATCATCGCGGTGGCGTTCGTGCTGTACATGGCCTCCACCGCCAGCGGCGTGGAACGCGGGGTGAAGTGGCTGTCCAACTTCAATCTGGCCCTGGCTGCACTGCTGGCGGCGATCCTGCTGGTGCTGGGGCCGACGGGCTTCATCTTCGATACGTTCACGACCACGCTGGGTTCCTACCTGAACCAGCTGGTGACCATGAGCCTGCGCATGTCGCCGTTCTCGGGCAGCACGTGGGTGGCCGACTGGACGATCTTCTACTGGGCCTGGTGGATTTCCTGGGCGCCGTTCGTGGGTTCGTTCATCGCGCGCATCTCGCGTGGCCGCAGCGTTCGCGAGTTCGTGGTGGGCGTGGTGCTTGCGCCGACGCTGCTGGGCTTCTTCTGGTTCTCCGTGTTCGGCGGCACTGCATTGTGGTCGCAGATCTTCGGTCATGCCGATCTGGTGCAGGCGCTGGGCAACGGGTATGAAACGGTGCTGTTCACCTTGTTCGACAGCATGCCGCTGCCCCTGCTGCTGTCATGCGTCGCGCTGGTACTGCTGATGATTTTCTTTGTGACCTCGGCGGATTCGGCCGTGCTGGTGCTGGCCAGCATGTCCACCGACGAGGCGGGCGATCCGCCCCTGAAGCGCAAGCTGGCGTGGGGTATCGCCGTTGCGCTGATCGCAGCGGCGTTGTTGCTGGCAGGCGGCCTGGATGCGCTGCAGGGCATGATCACGATCGCGGCACTGCCGTTCGCGCTGCTGATGGTGCTGGTGATGGTGTCGCTGTACCGGGTACTGGACCAGGAGTACACGCGGGAGCGACGGCAGGCGCAGCGCCAGCGGCACATGATCGATGCGTGGATCGCACGCGAGATGGCGGCGCAGGAAGTGACCCAGGCGGAGGCCGCACGCGCGCAGGATCAGGATTGAGGGTGTTTTGCAGCCTGCGGCTGCACCGCTTTTTCAAGCAAGTGCAACGGTCAAATTCAAAAGCGGCTCTGGGTTGCTGCTGGTTGGGCGGGGCCGTGTGGGTGGGCAGGACACGCCGTAAACCCGTCCATGGGGGCTCGTAGGCGCCATCCATGGCGCCTGCGGTCCTGTCCCCCACACCGCCCCACCCCCGACAGTTTCCCGGTGACGGTTGGTTCTCCACGCCATGCGTGGATGAGGTGTATCGGAAAACGAGAAGGGGTCGGATCCGTTTTCCTGCGGAAAACGGATCCGACCCCATCCATAGCGCACGGCTGTGCTGTTGCTGTTGCCTTTGCTCTTGCTCTTCTTTTTTCTTTTCCTGCGGTGGCGGCCACGGAAACTGTCCGTGGCCGGGCGGGTGGGTTGGGCGGGGGTGTCAGCCGCATGGATGCGGCTGCCAAGCCTCCAGGGACGGATTCACGGCGTCCCCCGACCAACCCACCCGCCCGGCCCAATCACATGATCCCGCGCCCACGCCCCACCGCAGAGTGGGCTGCGCCCGTTGGTCGGGAGACTCAGTACCCCGCCGCCTGCCCGTCCTTGCGGCTCTCCGAAGCGCCGTAGTACACCCCGCTTTCCGGATCACGCATGATCGCCTGGTAGCCACCATACGGGCCGTCGGCAAACACGATGCGATGCCCCTTGCGCATCAGCGCACGCACCGTCTCGTACGGGAAGCCCGTTTCCAGGTTCACCTCACCGCCATCGCTCATCGCCGTCGCCTGTCCGGTAGGTTCGGTCGACCCCTCGTGCTGGATGCGCGGCGCGTCGCCGGCTTCCTGCAGGTTCATGCCGAAGTCCACCAGGTTCATCACGATCTGCGCGTGCCCCTGCGGCTGCATCGCGCCGCCCATCACGCCGAAGCTGGCGTACGGCTTGCCATCCTTGGTGATGAAACCGGGGATGATGGTCTGGAACGGACGCTTGCCAGGCGCGTAGCCGTTGGGATGGTTCTTCTGCAGCACGAACATCTCGCCACGGTCCTGCAGGATGAAGCCCAGCCCCGGCGGCGCCATGCCGCTGCCCATGCCGCGGTAGTTGGACTGGATCAGCGACACCATCATGCCGTCGGCGTCGGCCACGGTCATGTAGATCGTGTCGCCCTCTTCCAACTGCTTGGGCGTGCCGGGCTGCACTTCCTTCAGCGCCTTGTCCATCGAGATCAGCGCGCGGCGCTGGGCGGCGTAGTCCTTCGAGATCAGCTTCTGCACCGGTGCCGGCTGGAAGGCCATGTCGGCGTAGAAGCGCGCACGGTCGGCGAAGGCCAGCTTCTTGGCTTCGACGAACAGGTGCACGTGCTCGGGCGAGCCAAACGGAATCTTCGAGAAATCGTAGCCTTCCAGCACGTTGAGGATCTGCAGCGCAGCGATGCCCTGGCTGTTGGGCGGCAGCTCCCACACGTCATAGCCTCGGTAGTTGCTGCTGACCGGCTCGACCCACTCGCCATGGTGGTCGGCCATGTCCTGGTAGCTCAGGTAGCCACCGTTGGCCTTGAAGTAATCGCCGATGGTGTGGGAAATGGCGCCCTTGTAGAAGGCATCGCGGCCGCCGTCGGCAATCTGCTGCAGGGTATTGGCCAGGTTCGGGTTCTTCCACATCTCGCCCTTGCGCGGGGCGTGGCCGTTGATGGTGAACTGTTCGCTGAAACCGGGGTACCTGGACAGCTTCGGTACCGAACGGTCCCAGTAGTAGGCGATCACTTCGGCCACCGGATGGCCTTCACGGGCATAGCGGATGGCCGGGGCCAGGTTGTCGGCCATCGGCTTGCGGCCAAAGCGTTCATGCAGCGCGAACCAGCCGTCGACCGCGCCGGGCACCGACACCGGCAGCGGGCCAGTGGCCGGAATGTCCTTCAGTCCGCGGCGCTGGAACTCGGCCAGGGTCAGCGACTTCGGCGAACGGCCCGACCCGTTGTAGCCGTACAGCTTCTGCGTCCTGGGATCCCAGACGATGGCGAACAGGTCGCCGCCAACACCGTTGCCGGTCGGCTCCATCAGCCCCAGCGTGGCATTGGCGGCGATGGCGGCATCCACCGCCGAGCCACCGGCCTTCATCACATCCAGCGCGACCTGGGTGGCCAGCGGCTGCGAGGTGGCAGCCATGGCGTGCGGGGCGATCACCTCCGAGCGGGTGGCGAAGGTCTGGCCGGTGATGCGATCGGCGGCGAAGGACACGGTCGGCAGGGCGGACAGCAGGGCGGCGGCCAGCAGGGAACGGGCAATACGTCGGGACACGGTCGGTTTCCGATGGAAGGGTGGTCCCCGATCTTCGCCGCTGCGGCCTGCATGCGGTATCGGGCAGAGGTCATGGGCGCCTGGGCACCGCGGCGGGAGCAGCCGGGGTCGAACACAACAACCCCCTCATTCCCGCGCAAACACCCCCCTGAAAAGAGTGAATTCGGGTTCACCGAAACATTTTCAGAAGCAACCATCCTTGCGCCACAAGCGATTGCGCCGGATGCAGCGGAAACCAAAAAAAAATCGGTTGCGAGGGTTGACACTGCCGAATGGGCCATGTTTCTCTCGATCACATGTTGCACCACACCACGCCACTGCGAACCCACGTTGAAGCCGCCGACAGCGGCGCCGCCTCGCTGCGTTCGATTCTTGTGCTCGTACTTATTACCCAACCTACAGGTGCGGGACGAGCCAGCGTGTAAGCAACAGACACACCGGAACTCATCAAAAACCCGCACCCGCCCCGGTGCGGGTTTTTTCATTTCAAGACCTGGTTTCAGACGCAACCACCATGAACACCGCCAACTGCAAAACCCGGACCTGCCACACCACGACGCCTCGTGGTGGCTGTGCCCGTGCGATGCCCGGCGCCTCCCCCACCGTTTTCCCCTGACCGGCCGGTACGTCACTTCGACTGCCGGCCGTCTTTTTCTTCCCACGCAAGGAACCTCCCCCATGAGCACCAACGACCTGCCCCAGACCAAGATCGCCGTCATCGGCTACGGCAGCCAGGGCCGCGCCCACGCACTGAACCTGCGCGAATCCGGCTTCGACGTGGTGGTAGGGCTGCGTCCGGGTGGCCCGACCGAGGCCAAGGCCCAGGCCGACGGCTTCACCGTGGTGGCGCCGGCCGAGGCGGTGAAGAACGCCGACCTGGTCGCCGTGCTGACCCCGGACATGGTGCAGAAGAAGCTCTACAACGAGGTGCTGGCGCCGAACATGAAGCAGGGTGCCTGCCTGTTGTTCGCCCATGGCCTGAACGTGCACTACGGCATGATCGAGCCGCGCGCCGACCTGGACGTGGTGCTGGTTGCGCCGAAGGGCCCGGGCGCGCTGGTGCGCCGCGAGTACGAGATCGGCCGTGGCGTGCCGTGCATCTGGGCGGTCTACCAGGATGTCAGCGGCAAGGCGGCGCAGCATGCCCAGGCCTACGCCGCCGGCCTGGGCGGCGCCCGCGCCAACCTGATCCAGACCACCTTCAAGGAAGAAACCGAAACCGATCTGTTCGGCGAACAGGCCGTGCTGTGCGGCGGTGCCTCGGCGCTGGTGCAGGCGGGCTTCGAGACGCTGGTCGAAGCGGGCTACCAGCCGGAAATCGCCTACTACGAAGTGCTGCACGAACTGAAGCTGATCGTGGACCTGTTCTACGAAGGCGGCATCTCGCGCATGCTGGAATTCATCTCCGAGACCGCCCAGTACGGTGACTACGTCAGCGGCCCGCGCGTCATCGACGCCGGCACCAAGGAGCGCATGAAGGAAGTCCTGAAGGACATCCAGGACGGCACCTTCACCAAGAACTGGGTGGCCGAGTACGAAGCGGGCCTGCCGAACTACAACAAGTTCAAGCAGGCCGACCTGGAGCACCCGATCGAAAAGGTGGGCAAGGAACTGCGCGCCAAGATGGTCTGGTTGCAAGGACAGGCCGCGTAACCACGCGGCCCTCCCCCACCCGCTTTGCAAGGTTCCCCCATGAACTCTCCCACACACCGCAGCGCGCCGCCCAACGGCGCGCGCTGGCTGACCCAGGCGCTGGAGGCCGAGGGCGTCCGTACGCTGTTCGGCTATCCCGGCGGCACCATCATGCCGTTCTACGACGCGCTGGTGGATTCGTCGCTGAAGCACATCCTGGTGCGCCACGAGCAGGGTGCGGCGCTGGCAGCCAATGGCTTCGCCCGCGCCAGTGGCCAGGTTGGCGTCTGCGTGGCCACCTCCGGCCCCGGCGCGTCGAACCTGGTCACCGGCATCGCCGATGCGATGCTGGATTCGGTGCCGATGGTCTGCATCACCGGCCAGGTCGGTACACCGCTGCTGGGCACCGACGCCTTCCAGGAACTGGATGTGTTCGGCCTGACCCTGCCCATCGTCAAGCACAGCTGGCTGGTGCGCAGTGTCGATGACCTGCCGCGCGTGGTGGCCGATGCCTTCCGCATTGCGCGCGAGGGCCGCCCCGGCCCGGTGCTGATCGACCTGCCGAAGGATGTGCAGCTGGCCGATGCCAGCCACCTGCCTGCGCACGTGCCGGCCAGTGTCCAGCCGCCGGCAGCAGCGGCCGATGCCGCCATCGCAGAGGCCATCGCCGCGCTGGCCGCCGCCGAGAAGCCGGTGGTCTACGCCGGCGGTGGCATTGCCCTGGGCGAGGCCGTGCAGGATCTGCGCGACTTCGTCGAGGCCAGCGCCATCCCCACGGTGATGACCCTGCGCGGCCTGGGCGCACTGCCGCCGCAGCACCCGCAGTCGCTGGGCATGCTGGGCATGCACGGCACCCGCGCGGCCAACATGGCGGTGCAGGAAAGCGACCTGCTGCTGGTGCTGGGTGCGCGCTTCGATGACCGCGCCACCGGCAAGCTGGCCGAGTTCGCGCCGTTCGCCCGTGTCGTCCACATCGACGCCGACGCCTACGAGATCTCCAAACTGCGCAGCGCCGATGTCGCGGTGCCCGGCAATGTCAGCCATGCCATCCGTGCCCTGCGTGCGGCCTTCCCCTCCCTTAAGGCCCACCAGGATGCATGGCGCAAGCGCTGTGCCCAGCACCGCGACCGCTTTGCCGCCCGCTACGACGCGCCCGGCCAGCACATCTACGCTCCGGCGCTGCTGAAGCGTCTGAGCGAAGTGGCGCCGGCCGATACGGTCATCGCCTGCGATGTCGGCCAGCACCAGATGTGGGTGGCCCAGCACTGCCGCTTCAATCACCCGCGCAACCATCTGACCAGTGGCGCGCTGGGCACCATGGGCTTCGGCCTGCCGGCGGCGATGGGGGCGCAGTTCGCCTGCCCCGATCGCACCGTGGTGCTGGTGTCCGGCGATGGCAGCTTCATGATGAACGTGCAGGAGCTGGCCACCATCGCCCGCTGCCGCCTGCCGGTGAAGATCGTGCTGCTGGACAACAGTTCGCTGGGCATGGTGCGGCAGTGGCAGGAACTGTTCTTCGCCGAGCGTTACAGCGAGATCGACCTGTCCGACAACCCGGACTTCGTGGCCCTGGCCAAGGTGTTCGGCATCGCCGCCAGCCGCATCGACAACCGCGACGACGTGGAAGGTGGCCTGGCCGCACTGCTGGCCGAACCGGGCCCGGCCCTGCTGCACGTGGCCATCGACGCCCGCGCCAATGTGTGGCCGCTGGTGCCGCCCAACACCGCCAACAGCACCATGCTGGAAAGCAACCCCGCCCACGCCCGCCAGGAGACCCCCAATGCAATACCGGCTTGACCTGGTGCTGCACCCGGCCGAAGGCGCGCTGCTGCGTGTGATCGGCATGGCCGAGCGCCGCGGCTTCGCCCCGCGCGCCATCAACGGCGCGCCGGTGGCCGCCGATGACGGACGCTGGCACCTGCAGCTGGTGGTCGATGGCCAGCGGCCGCCGGACACCCTGTGCCGGCAGATGGAAAAGATCTACGACTGCGTGTCGGTACAGCTGACGCCCGTGGAAGGAGCTGCCTGATGAACACCCGTACCGTAGCGACCACGGTGCCGGCACGGAGGCGTCTTCTTCGTCGCCCGTGCCCGCGCCCGGCGCTCGCCGGCACCCCGCTGGTGGCCCATGCCGGCCGCTGATGCCAGCAAGGAAAGCGATGTCGGCGACGTAAGCGTTGCCGATGTACTGGCTGCGCAGGCCCGCCTGCGCCGCTTCCTGCCGCCTACCCCGCTGCACCATGCCGAGCGTTTCGGTACCTGGCTGAAGCTGGAAAACCTGCAGCGCACCGGTTCCTACAAGGTGCGCGGCGCATTGAATGCGCTGCTGGCCGGCCGCGAGCGCGGCGACACCCGCCCGGTGATCTGCGCCTCGGCCGGCAACCATGCCCAGGGCGTCGCCTGGGCCGCCTACCGCCTGGACGTGCCCGCCATCACCGTGATGCCGCATGGCGCACCGGCCACCAAGATCGCAGGCGTCGCCCACTGGGGCGCCACCGTGCGCCAGCATGGCAACAGCTACGACGAGGCCTTTGCCTTCGCCGTCGAACTGGCGCAGCGCCATGGCTATCGTTTCCTGTCCGCCTTCGACGATGCCGACGTGATCGCTGGCCAGGGCACGGTCGGCATCGAACTGGCCCCGCATGCACTGGACGTGGTGATCGTGCCCATCGGTGGCGGCGGCCTGGCTTCCGGCGTGGCGCTGGCCCTGAAATCGCAGGGCGTGCGCATCATCGGCGCGCAGGTCGAGGGCGTGGATTCCATGGCCCGCGCGATCCGTGGCGACGTCGACGAGATCGCCCCGGTGCCGTCGCTGGCCGATGGCGTGCGGGTGAAGGTGCCCGGCTACCTGACCCGCCGCCTGTGTGCCTCGCTGCTGGACGATGTAGTGATCGTGCGCGAAGCCGAGCTGCGCGAAACCCTGGTCCGCCTGGCCCTGGAAGAACACATCATCGCCGAGGGTGCCGGTGCGCTGGCCCTGGCCGCTGGCCGTCGCGTGGCGGGCCGCCGCAAGTGCGCGGTGGTCTCCGGCGGCAACATCGATGCCGGCGTCCTGGCCGGCCTGCTCACTGACATCCGCCCCCGGCCGCCGCGCAAACCGCGCCGGCGCCGCAGTGAAACCCCGCGCTCGCCCAGCAAGGCCAGCGCCCCCGCCTCCCCCACCTCTTCCCCTTCCAACCTGCAAGCCGTCGCGCCCGCTGTCGAGGAGATTTCCCTGTGACCACCATCGAACGAATTACCACCCCGCGCATCCGCATCTTCGACACCACCCTGCGTGACGGCGAGCAGTCCCCCGGCTGCAGCATGAGCCCGCCGCAGAAGCTGGTGATGGCGCGTGCGCTGGACGAACTGGGCGTGGACATCATCGAGACCGGCTTCCCGGCCAGCTCGCAGTCCGACCGCGAAGCGATGGCCCTGATCGGCCGTGAGCTGCGCCGCCCGAGCCTGACCCTGGCCGTGCTGTCGCGCTGCCTGCAGGCCGACATCGAAACCTCCGCACGCGCCCTGGAAGCAGCGGTCAGCCCGCGCCTGCACGTGTTCCTGTCGACCAGCCCGCTGCACCGCGAACACAAGCTGCGCTTGACCCGCGAGCAGGTGCTGGAATCGGTGCACAAGCATGTGACGCTGGCGCGCTCGTACATCGACGATGTGGAATTCTCGGCCGAGGATGCCACCCGCACCGAGCTGGACTATCTGGTTGAAGTAGCCCGCGTGGCCATCGCCGCCGGTGCCACCACCATCAACCTGCCCGACACCGTGGGCTTCACCACCCCGGAAGAGATCCGCGCGATGTTCCAGCAGGTGATCGCCGGCGTGGCCGACGTCCCGAACGCAGCCAACGTGATCTTCAGCGCGCACTGCCACAACGACCTGGGCCTGGCCGTGGCCAATTCGCTGGCCGCCATCGAGGGCGGCGCGCGCCAGGTCGAGTGCACCATCAATGGCATCGGCGAGCGCGCCGGCAACTGCTCGCTGGAAGAAATCACCATGGCGCTGAAGGTGCGCCAGGCGTTCTACGAACAGGACACCGCGATCAACACCCCGCGCATCGTCGGCACTTCGCAGCTGCTGCAGCGCCTGGTAGGCATGCCGGTGCAGCGCAACAAGGCCATCGTGGGTGCCAATGCGTTCGCCCATGAATCGGGCATCCACCAGCACGGCATGCTGCGCCACCGCGGCACCTACGAAATCATGCGCCCGGAAGATGTGGGCTGGGAAGATTCGCAGATGGTGCTGGGCCGCCACAGCGGCCGCGCCGCCGTCGAATCGCGCCTGCGTGCGCTGGGCTTCTGGCTGGAAGAGGACGAACTGAAGCTGGTGTTCGAGCAGTTCAAGGGCCTGTGCGAGCAGCAGCGGGTGGTCACCGATGCCGACCTGCAGACCTTGATGCAGGGCGGCGCGGATTCCCAGGGCTACCGCCTGGCCTCGATGACCATCAGCGATGTCGGCAGCCGTGCCAACGCCCTGGTCGAACTGTCGGACCCGGAAGGCAACCGCGTGGCCGAAACCGCGCAGGGCGACGGCCCGGTCGATGCGCTGTTTGGCGCACTGTCTTCGGCCACCGGCGTGCAGCTGCAGCTGGACAGCTACCAGGTGCACAGCGTCGGCATCGGTGCCGATGCGCGTGGCGAAGCCAACCTGAGCGTGCGCCACGAAGGCGTGGAGTACGACGGCACCGGCACCAGCAAGGACATCATCGAAGCCTCCGCGCTGGCCTGGCTGGACGTCGCCAACCGCCTGCTGCGCCAGCGCCAGGCCGCTGCCAGCAACACCGAAACCCCGACCGCCGCCACTGCCTGAGGAAGCTGAGATGAGTGCCTTCGACACCCCCACCCCGGCCGCCGGCCAACAGTGGAATGCCCAGGACTATGCGATCGATGCCGGCTTCGTGCCGCTGCTCGGCGGCGCGGTCGCGCGCCTGCTCGATCCGCGCGCGGGTGAGCGCATCCTCGACCTGGGCTGTGGCGATGGCGTCCTCAGTACCGAACTGGCCCTGAGCGGCGCGCGCATCCACGGCGTGGATGCATCGCCGGAACTGATCCATGCCGCCCGCGCGCGCGGCGTCGATGCACAAGTGATGGACGGCCACGCGCTGACCTTCACTGACGAATTCGATGCCGTTTTCAGCAATGCCGCGCTGCACTGGATGGGCAACCCGGACCGCGTGCTGGAAGGCGTGCGCCGCGCCCTGCGACCCGGTGGCCGCTTCGTCGCCGAATTCGGTGGCCATGGCAATGTGGCCACGATCATCGCCGCAGTGCAGGCCGCACGCGCCGCCCATGGCCACGGCGCCAGCGCATTCCAGTGGTACTTCCCCACCGCCGATGCCTACGCCGACCGCCTGCGCCAGCATGGCTTCCAGGTGCAGCTGATCGAGACCACGCCGCGCCCGACCGCCCTGCCCAGCGGCGTGACCGGCTGGCTGCGCGTGTTCGCCGCACCGCTGCTGGACGATCTGCCGGCCGATGCCCGCGCCAACGTGCGCGAGGCCGCTGCGGCGTTGCTGGACGACCTGCCGCGCAATGCGGCCGGCCAGCCCCTGGCCGATTATGTGCGCCTGCGCGTGCTCGCCCGCCGTCGCTGACTTGACCGTTTCATTTTCTTTACTGATGTTTGTTATCTCGTACTTCTGCCAGGCATACGCATGACTTCCGCACCCCGCACCCTGTACGACAAACTGTGGGACGCCCACGTGGTGGTTCCCGAATCCGACAGCGCCCCCGCCGTGCTGTACATCGACCTGCACCTGATCCACGAGGTCACCTCGCCGCAGGCGTTCACCGAACTGCGTGCGCGTGGCCTGGCGCCGCGTCGCCCGGACCGCACCAAGGCGACCATGGACCACTCCACGCCGACCCTGCCGGCCGGTGCGGACGGCAAGCTGCCCTATGCCAGCGCCGCCTCTGAGGCGCAGGTGGCCACCCTGGCGCGCAACTGCGCCGAGTACGGCATCGAACTGTTCGACATGGCCTCGGACAACCGCGGCATCGTCCACGTCATCGCCCCGGAACAGGGCTTCACCCAGCCGGGCATGACCATCGTCTGCGGTGACAGCCACACCTCCACCCACGGCGCTTTCGGTTCGCTGGCCTTCGGCATCGGCACCAGCGAAGTCGGCCACGTGCTGGCCACGCAGTGCCTGCTGCAGCGCAAGGCCAAAACCTTTGCGATCACCGTTGATGGCGCGCTGGCGCCCGGCGTCGGTGCCAAGGACGTGGTGCTGCACATCATCGGCGTGATCGGCGTCAACGGCGGCACCGGCCATGTCATCGAGTTCCGCGGCAGCACCATCGAAGCGATGGACATGGAACAGCGCATGACCCTGTGCAACATGTCGATCGAGGCCGGCGCGCGCGCCGGCATGGTGGCGCCGGACCAGGTCACCTTCGACTTCGTCGCCAACACCCCGCGCGGCCCCAAGGGCGCCGATTTCGATGCCGCCGTGGCACGCTGGCAGCAGCTGCGCAGCGATGAGGGTGCACGCTTCGACAGCGAAGTGCACATCGACGCCGCGGACATCCGCCCGACCCTGACCTGGGGCACGCACCCGGGCACCGCCATCGCCGTGGATGCGCCGATTCCTGCCGCCAACGATGCCGCCGCGCAGAAGGGCCTGGACTACATGCACTTCCAGTCGGGCAAGGCGCTGGCCGGCACACCAGTGGACGTGGTGTTCGTCGGCTCGTGCACCAACGGCCGCCTGAGCGACATGCGCGAGGTGGCGCAGGTACTGCGTGGCCGCCACGTGGCCGACGGCGTGCGCATGCTGGTGGTGCCGGGCTCGGAAATCGTCAAGCGCCAGGCCGAAGCCGAAGGCATTCACGAGATCGTGCGCGCGGCCGGTGCCGAGTGGCGCGAGCCGGGCTGTTCGATGTGCATCGCCATGAACGGTGACCTGGTCGCCCCCGGCCAGCTGGCCGTGAGCACCAGCAACCGCAACTTCGAGGGCCGCCAGGGCCCCGGTTCGCGCACCCTGCTGGCCTCGCCGATGAGTGCGGCGTGGGCGGCAGTGAAGGGCGAGGTGGCCGACACCCGCGAACTGTTTGCACAGGAGGTGGCGTGATGGCCGGTTTCCGTACCCTGACCTCGTCCAGCGTAGTGCTGGCGCAGACCAACATCGATACCGACCAGATCATTCCGGCGCGGTTCCTGTCCACCACCGAGCGTGCCGGCCTGGGCCGCAACGCCTTCAATGACTGGCGCTGGCAGGCCGACGGCTCGCCCGTCGCCGACTTCGCCTTCAACCAGCCGCACAACGCCGGCCGCAGCATCCTGCTGGCCGGCCGCAACTTCGGCTGCGGTTCCTCGCGCGAACATGCGCCGTGGGCGCTGACCGATCTGGGCCTGCGCGCCATCGTCAGCAGCGAGATCGCCGATATCTTCCGTGGCAACTCTTTGAAGAACGGCCTGCTGCCGATCGTGCTGGACGAGGCCGACGTGCAGGTGCTGATGCAGCGCCCGGACGATGAACTGACCATCGACGTGGCCGCACGCGAGCTGCGTACGCCGGACGGCCGCGTCTATTCCTTCCCGCTGGATGGCTTCTCGCAGACCTGCCTGCTGGAAGGTGTCGACCAGTTGGGGTATCTGTTGGGCCGTGTCCCTGAAATCGAACGTTACGAGAGTGAGCATGCACGCTGAGATTGTTGTCCTGCCCGGTGATGGCATCGGCCCGGAAGTCGCCGCTGCTGCGGTAGCCGTCCTGAAAACCGTCGCCGAACGCTTCAACCACACCTTCACCTTCAGCGAGCACGACATCGGTGGCATCGCCATCGACCGCCATGGCGAACCGCTGCCGGCGTCCACTCTGGCCGCCTGCCAGGCCGCCAACGCGGTACTGCTGGGCGCCGTGGGCGGCCCGAAGTGGTCCGACCCGAACGCCAAGGTGCGCCCGGAACAGGGTCTGCTGGCCATCCGCAAGGCACTGGGCCTGTACGCCAACCTGCGCCCGGTGCGCACCCATGAAGCCGCACTGCACGCCTCGCCGATCAAGGCCGAGCTGCTGCAGGGCGTGGACTTCGTGGTGGTGCGCGAGCTGACCGGCGGCATCTACTTCGGCGACAAGACCCGCGATGCGGACAGCGCCAGCGACCTGTGCCGCTACACCGTGGCCGAGATCGAGCGCGTGCTGCGCAGTGCGTTCCGCCTGGCCCAGCAGCGCCGCGGCAAGGTCACTTCGGTGGACAAGGCGAACGTGCTGGAAACCTCTCGTCTGTGGCGCGACGTGGCCGCGCGCATCGGCCGGGAGGAGTTCCCGGACGTGGCGCTGGAACATCAGCTGGTTGATTCGATGGCCATGCACCTGCTGGCCAAGCCGCGCGAATACGACGTGATCGTGACCGAGAACATGTTCGGCGACATCCTCACCGACGAGGCCTCGATGCTGGCCGGTTCGCTGGGCCTGCTGCCGTCGGCCTCGCTGGGCGAGCCGGGCGCAGTGGGCATCTACGAGCCGATCCATGGTTCGGCGCCGGACATTGCCGGCAAGGGCATCGCCAATCCCTACGCGACCATCTTCAGCGCCGCGATGCTGCTGCGCCATTCGCTGGGGCTGGAAGCCGAAGCCGCGGCCGTGGAAGCAGCCGTGCATGCGGTGCTGGATGACGGTGTGTTCACCGCCGACCTGGCAGCCAAGGGGCAGGCGGTCAGCACCGCTGCCGCCACCGACGCGGTGCTGGCCAAGCTCTCCTGATCTGCTGGCGTCACGCGGGCATTGCACGCAGCCACCCATGGGGTGGCTCTACCGTGGATGGGGTCGGATTCCTTTCCGCAGGAAAGGGCTCTGACCCCGGCAACGACAGGGGACGCGGTCCGGAGCGCTGGGGTCAGAGCCCTTTCCCTGCGGGAAAGGGATCCTACCCCGGCACCATCAATCGCGCGCCTCGTTCGGCTTGACCCGGAACCACGCCGCGTACAGTGCAGGCAGGAACACCAGCGTCAGCACGGTGCCGACAATCAGGCCGCCCATGATCGAGATCGCCATCGAGCCGTAGAACGCACTGCGCGACAGCGGGATCATCGCCAGCACCGCCGCCAGCGCGGTCAGCACGATCGGGCGGAAGCGGCGCACCGTGGCGTCGATGATCGAATGCCAGCGGTCATGCCCGGCATCGATGTCCTGCTGGATCTGGTCGATCAGGATCACCGAATTGCGCATGATCATGCCCGCCAGCGCGATGGTGCCCAGCAGCGCCACGAAGCCGAAGGGCGCGCGGAACAGCAGCAGGAACAGGGTGGCACCGATGATGCCCAGCGGTGCGGTCACCAGCACCATCGCCGCCCGCGAGAAACTGCGCAGCTGCAGCATCAGCAGGGTCGCCACCACGATCAGGAACAGCGGCATGCCGGCCTTGATCGAATCCTGGCCACGCGCCGAATCCTCCACCGTGCCGCCGGTTTCCAGCAGATAGCCACTGGGCAGCTGCGCACGGATACCGTCGAGCGTCGGCAGGATCTGCTGCACCACGTCCAGCGGCTGCATGCCATCGCCGATGTCGGCACGCACGGTCACGGTCGGCAGGCGGTTGCGGTGCCAGATGATGCCGTCCTCGAAGCCATACTCCATCGTGGCCACCTGCGAGAGCGTGATGCTGCCGCCGTTGCCCGCAGGCATGGCCAGGCTGGACAGCAGCTGCAGCTGGTCACGCTCGTCGGCCGGGCCGCGCAGCAGCATCTCGATCTGGCGGTTGCCTTCGCGGTACACGCTCACCGATTGCCCCGCCAGCGAACTGGCCAGGAACTGGCTGACCTGTGCACTGCTCACGCCCAGCGCGCGTGCACGTTCCTGGTCGATCACCAGGCGCACCACCTTGCTCGGCTCGTCCCAGTCCAGGTTGACGTTGATGACGTGCGGATTCTCACGCACCTTGGCCTCGACCTGGCGCGCGATGGCCTGCACCTGCTCGATGTGTTCGCCGGACACGCGCATCTGCACCGGGTAGCCCACGGGCGGACCGTTTTCCAGGCGCGTAACGCGCATCTGCACGTCCGGGAACTGCGGAATGACCTCCTTCATCAACCACGCGCGTGCGGTCTCGCGGGCATGGGTGTCCTTGGCCAGCACCACGAACTGGGCGAAATTGGTCGCCGGCAGCTGCTGGTCCAGCGGCAGGTAGAAGCGCGGCGAACCGGTGCCCACGTAGGACACATAGTTGGCGATGTCCTCGCGACCCTGCAGCAGCTTTTCCAGCTTCTCGGCCTGGGCCTGGGTCGAACGCAGCGACGCACCTTCGGCCAGTTCGATGTCGACCATCAGTTCCGGCCGGGTCGAATCGGGGAAGAACTGCTGCGGCACGAAGCGGAACATCATCAGCGAAAACACGAACAGGCCGATGGTCGCGGCGATCACCCACCAGCGGTGGCGCAGGCACGCGTCGAGGAAGCGGCGGAAACGCGTGTAGAACGGCCGCTGGTACGGGTCATGGTCATGACCGTGCTCGGCCGGACGCAGCAGGTTGGCCAAGGCCGGGTAGCGGTCGGCCCATTGCCGGCGCCTCGCCAGCCAGCGCGCGGACAGGCTGCCCGGCTTCGGCGGCTGCGGATTGAACAGGTCCGGCAGCATCTTGTCCCCCAGGTAGGGGATGAACAGCACCGCCGCGATCCACGACACCACCAGCGCGATGGTCACCACCTGGAACAGCGAACGGGTGTACTCGCCGGTGCTGGAGGCCGCCGTGGCGATCGGCAGGAAGCCGGCCGCGGTGATCAGGGTGCCGGTCAGCATCGGGAACGCGGTCGATTCCCAGGCGAAGCTGGCCGCACGCAGTCGATCGTAGCCCTGCTCCATCTTGGTGGCCATCATCTCCACCGCGATGATCGCATCGTCCACCAGCAGGCCCAGCGCCAGCACCAGCGCGCCCAGCGAGATCTTGTGCAGGCCGATGTCGAAGTAGTGCATGACGAAGAAGGTCATCGCCAGCACCAGCGGAATGGTGACCCCCACCACCAGGCCGGTACGCAGGCCCAGCGAGAAGAAGCTGACCAGCAGCACGATCACCACGGCCTCGGTCAGCACCTGCACGAACTCGCCGACGGATTCTTCCACCGCCTGCGGCTGGTCGGACACCTTGCGCAGCTGCATGCCGGTGGGCAGGGTCTTCTGCAGGCGCTCGAACTCCGCATCCAGGTTCGCACCCAGCTTGAGGATGTCGCCGCCGTCCTTCATGGCCACGGCCAGGCCGATGGCCTCTTCGCCCATGAAGCGCATCTTCGGCGAGGCCGGATCGGCAAAGCCGCGCTTGACCTCGGCGATGTCGCCCAGGTGCACGGTGCGCTCACCGGCACGCACCGGGAACTGCCGGATCGCCTCGATGCTGTCGAACTGACCGGTCACGCGCAGCTGCACGCGGTCGGTCGGCGTTTCAAAGAAGCTGGTGCCGGTCACCGCGTTCTGGTCGGCCAGCGCCTGCTGCACCTGTTGCATCGACAGGCCCAGGGTGGCCAGGCGGGTGTTGGACAGCTCGATCCACACCTTCTCGTCCTGCAGGCCGACCAGGTCGATCTTGCCGACATCGGGCACGCGCTGCAGTTCCAGCTGGATGCGGTCGGCGTAGTCACGCATCACCGCATAGTCGAAGCCTTTGCCGGTGAGTGCATAGATGTTGCCGTAGGTGTCGCCGAACTCATCGTTGTAGAACGGGCCGACGATCTCACGTGGCAATGTCGCGCGGATGTCGCCCACGCGCTTGCGCACCTGGTACCACAGGTCCGGAATCTGCTTGGAGCGCAGGCTGTCGCGGGCCATGAAGATCACCTGCGATTCGCCCGGGCGCGAGTACGAACGGATGAACTCGTACTCGCCGGTGTTCATCAGCGCCTTCTCGATCGGCTCGGTCACCTGCCGCGATACCTGCTCGGCGGTGGCGCCGGGCCACTGCGTGCGGATGACCATCGCCTTGAAGGTGAACGGCGGATCTTCGGACTGGCCCAGGTGCTTGTACGACCACGCGCCGATGACCGCGAAGGCAAGCATCGCGAACAGCACCAGCGGGCGATTGGCCAGCGCCCATTCGGAAAGATTGAAACGGCGCACCGGCTTACTCCTTGGCCTTCGGCGCGGCGGCCGGCGTGGCCGGCTTCAGCACCGGGCGGTTCTGCCGGTCCACCGCCGTCACCGGCTGGCCCGCGCGCAGCAGGTGCCCGCCCGCCGCCACCACCCAGTCACCGGCAGCCACGCCGGACAGCACCGGCACGCTGTGGCTGCCATAGGCACCGGTGGTGACGGTCACTGCCTTCAGCGTGCTGTTGGCCGGGTCCACCACCCAGACACTGGAAGTGCCATTGGCGCCGCGCTGCAGGGCGGCCAGCGGCAGCTGCAGGGTGCCGTTGCGGCCCGCGCTGCTGAACACCCGCGCGCTCTGCCCCAGCTCGACATCGGCCAGCGCTTCGGCCGCCAGGCTCACCCGCGTGGCATAGGTCCGCGCCTGCGGATCGGCGGCGGCGGCGATCTCGCGGATCGTGCCCGGCAGACGCTGGCCCGGCCGGTTCCACAGTTCCACCTGCACCGGCTGGCCCACGGCGTAATCGCGCACGGTCGCTTCAGGCAGGTCGATCAGCACTTCGCGGGCGCCGTCGGCGGCCAGGTTGAAGATGGTCTGGCCGGCCGAGACGACCTGTCCGGCCTCGGCTTCGCGGCTGGCGATCACGCCATCGGTCGGCGCGCGCAGCTGGGCGTAACCGGCCTGGTTGCGCAGCACATCAAGATTGGCGCGCGCCGCATTGGCCTGGCCCTGTGCGGCCTTGAACGCCGCACTCTGCTGGTCCAGCTGCGAGCGGCTCACCAACTGCTGGTCGGCCAGCACCTGGTAGCGCTTGAGGTCATCGCGGGTCCGCGCCAGGTCAGCTTCGGCCGCAGCCAGCTGCGCCTGCGAGGCGCGCGCCTGCAGCGCGAAGTCGGCCACGTCCAGCTCGGCCAGCACATCGCCCTGCTTCACCCGCTGGCCGGCATCGACATGGCGCTTGACCAGATTGCCGCCCACGCGGAACGACAGCGGGCTTTCCTGGCGCGCACGGATCGTGCCCGGGAACGCGGCGGCGCCCTGCCCGGCCTGTTCGCCCGGATGCACCACCAGCACCGGCACCGCCGCCTGCGGCGCCTGCTCCGGCCCCGAACAGGCGGCCAGCGCCACCACCCACACCATACCGCCCAGCCAGCGCACGCTCTTCATCGGTCAACGTCCTGAAAACGCAGGGTTCAAACGCGAGGGAGCCGGCACGGCGGCCGACCCGAATTTAGTAAACTGGCCGGTATAGTATAAATATCGAACCGCTTGGTCTAGTATTGTCGGAATGAGTTCCCCCACTTCCCGCAAAGCGTCGGCCAAGCCTGCTGCCAAGGCCGCCGGTCCCGGGCGTCCGAAGGACCTCGGCAAGCGCGCGGCGATCCTCGAAGCCGCCAAGACCCTGTTCGTCGAGCAGGGCTATACCGGCGTGAGCATGGACAGCATCGCCGCGCAGGCGGGCGTATCCAAGCTGACCGTTTACAGCCATTTTGGCGATAAAGAGACGCTTTTCACCGAAGCTGTGCAGTCCAAGTGCATGGAAATGCTGCCGGACGCGCTGTTCGTGGCCGATGCAGAAGGCCCATTGCGCGACCAGTTGCTGGGCATCGGCCAGGCCTTTTTCGAGATGATCACCTCCGACGCGGCGATCTCGGTGCAGCGGGTGATGATGGCGCCGGAAACCGACGAGCGCCTGCGCGAGCTGTTCTGGCAGGCCGGCCCGGAGCGTACCTGCGAGGCGCTGGCCGATTTCCTGCGGTCGCGCACCGCGCGCGGCGAGCTGGAAATCACCGACTTCCGGCTGGCCGGCCAGCAGTTCCTGACCCTCATCAAGGGCGAAGTCCATATGAACCGGATGTGCGGCATGCCGCTGTCACCGGGGCAATGCGATGCTTCCAGCCACGTGCCCGACAGCGTCGATTTCTTCCTGCGCGCCTATGCGCCGCGAGGGGCTGGAACCGCCTGAAGCACGAAACTGAACGAACCGGAGGTCGCGATGACTTCCGGCACTGCGACCCCGGCCACCCGGCAGCTGATGCTCTGGGCGCGCCGCCGGCCTCCGGCACCGGTAAAATGGCCGGCCCACTGCGCTGGATTTGAACCTCATGACGATTGATTACGCCCACGCCCGCGAACTGATGGTGGAACAGCAGATCCGTCCCTGGGACGTGCTGGACATCAAGGTGCTCGACGTCCTTGCCCGCCTGCCGCGCGAGGCCTTTGTCGCCGACGCGCACCGGGCGCTGGCCTATGCCGATGTCGAACTGCCGATCGGCAACGGCCAGAAGATGATGAAGCCGGTCATCGAGGGCCGTACCCTGCAGGCGCTGGATCTGCAGCCGGGTGACGAAGTGCTGGAAATCGGCACCGGCAGCGGCTTCCTGTCCGCCTGCATCGGCGCGCTGGCGCGCGACGTGCTGAGCCTGGAAATCGACCCGGAACTGGCCGCCGCCGCGCGTGCACGCCTGGACGCTTCCGGCCTGGGCACCAACGTCCGCGTCGAAGTGGCCGATGCACTGACCTGGCAGACCGAACGCCGTTTTGACGTGATCTGTGTCACTGGTGCGGTCGACGTCGTGCCGTCACAGTTTGCCTCGTGGCTGCGTCCGGGCGGTCGCCTGTTCGTGATCCACGGCCGCTCCCCGGCGATGGAAGCCCTGCTGGTCAAGGCCGATGGCAGCTCCGAATCGCTGTTTGAAACCGATATCGATTACCTGCGCGGTGCCGCCCCGGCACCCCAGTTCCACCTCTGAGTCCAAGGAAGCCGCAATGATCCGCCGATCCCTCGCTGTTGCGCTGGCCACTGCCCTGCTGCCGTTGTCCGCCCATGCCGCCGACCTGCTGCAGGTCTACGAGATGGCACGCAATGGCGATCCGCAACTGTCGGCCGCCGAATCGACCCGGCTGTACGACAAGGAAGGCGCCGTGCAGGCGCGTGCCGCGCTGCTGCCGCAGATCAACGGCACGGCCTCGTTGAACCGCACGCGCAGCGAAGCCAATGCCGATGCCAACTCCGGCTCGGTCACCAGCAAGCGCCGCAACTACACGATCGACGGCAGCCAGACGCTGTTCAACTGGACGCAGATCAACAACCTGCGTTCGCAGCGCGAGCTGAGCAAGGCGGCGGATTTCACCCTCGATTCGGCCAACGACAGCCTGATCGTGCGCAGCTCGGCGGCCTACTTCAACGTGCTGGTGGCGATCGAATCGCTGAACGCCGCACAGACCAATGAAGCGGCCGCGAAGAAGCAGTTCGACTTCGCCGACAAGCGCCTGGAAGTGGGCCTGGCGCCGATCACCGACGTGCACGAAGCACGTGCCCAGTACGACCAGGCACGTGCCAACACCATCGTTGCGCAGAACACCCTGGCCGATAACTACCAGGCACTGACCGAACTGACCGGCCAGCCGGTGGTCAACCTGAAGGGCCTGCCGGCCGATTTCCGTCCGGAAGTCCCGGCCAACCGCGGCAACATCAGTGAGCTGGTGCAGCAGGCGACCAGCCAGAACCCGGCGCTGAAGGCGCAGGAACTGAAGGTGAGCGCGGCCGAAGCCGGCGTGCAGGCTGCACGTGGCGGCCACTACCCGACCCTGTCGCTGGGCGGCAGCTGGGGCAAGAGCGCGACCTGGGGCGACAGCACCGGTGCCGGCTCGCTGTCCCCGGATGCACGCAGCAACAGCATCGGCCTGACCCTGAGCGTGCCGATTTTCTCCGGTGGTGCCACCCAGTCCGGCGTGCGCCAGGCGCTGGCCCAGCGTGACATCGCCCAGGACGGCTACGAGCAGCAGAAGCGCGCGCTGGACCGTAACACCCGCAATGCCTACCAGACCCTGGTGCAGGGCATCAGCGAAGTGGAAGCCCGCCGCCTGGCGGTGGTCTCGGCACAGAGCGCGTATGACGCGTCGCAGGTCGGCCTGGAAGTGGGTACCCGCACGGTGCTGGACGTGATCCAGAACCAGCGCATCCTGTTCTCGGCGCAGCTGGATTACGCCAACGCGCGCTACACCTTCCTGCAGAATCGTCTGCTGCTGAGCCAGTCGCTGGGCGCACTGGACGTGGCGGAACTGCAGGACATCAACCGCCTGCTGACCCAGGATGCCGGCAACCCGGCGACGACCACGAACTGAGTCGTCGCCTTCCGGCAGAAGAAGAAACCACCCGCAAGGGTGGTTTTTTTGTGGGCGGAGATGGATGGGAGGGCCATGCGTGGATGCCGTTCGCTGGCGGCCCACGTCATCCCTGCCAGAGCTGGATCTGGCGGGCCAGCGGCACCAGGCACAACAACGCCGCCAGCGGTGCCACCAGACGGATCATCGCCGTGCGGTGCGGCGACACGTCGGCCGCCCCTCGCAGCAGCCCCAGGCACAGCACCGCCAGTACCAGCAGCACGACGCATCCCGACGGCAGCGCCGCGTGCCCGGGCAACCAGGGCACCAGCAGCATGGCCAGCGCGGTCAGCCCCAACGCCATCCCCACCCGCCCCGGGGCGCGATCATCGCGGCCGGCACCGGCCTTCCACAGCGCCGGCAGCAGTTCCATGGCCAGCAGCAGCACCACCACCTGAAGTGCCGCCAGCCCAGCCCAGCCTGCCGCTGGCAGCAGGGGCAGCATCCACTCCAACTCCGGCACGCTCTGCACGGCCACCGACAGCGGCCGCGTGCTGTCCAGCGCCGCGAACTGCACCAGGCCCGACTGCAGCGCCGCCAGCCCCATCAGCATCAGCATGGTACCCAGCACCGTGCCCCCGGCCACCCGGGTCAGCTGCCGGTGGGGCTGCTGCACCCGTGGGGCGAAAACCAGCAGCAGGCCGACGCTGGCGAAAACGCCCAGCAGGGGCACGGCAGCGGCAAGCACGCCGCCCAGACCGAAACGATGCGGCCCGGTGGCCGAGGGCAACCACGGTACCCAGTTGCCGTAGTGCACGTAGCGCGCCGCCACCGCGACAAGCATCAGGCCCAGGCCCACCTTCAGGGTCAGCAGTGCGCAGGCCACGTGTACCGCACGACGTGGCCGCAGCAGTGCCGCCACGCCCACCGGCACCAGCCCCAGCATTGCCGCCATCGACACCGGCAGCCAACGCTGCGGCGGCTCCTCCAGCGCACTGGCGGCGGCATGGAGGTGGCGGGCGCCCGACTGCGCTGCACCGACCAGGGTGGCCAGCAGATCCAGCAGCAGCAGGCCCAGCAGCACAGCCGCAAGGCGTTGCCCGCACGCGATCTGCAGCAACCCCGGCAGCCCCGCGGCATCCGGTGAGCGCCGCATCACTTCGCGCAGGCAGAACAGCAGCGGCACTGTGCCCAGCGCCGCCAGCAACAGGCTCAGCACGATGGCCGGCCCGGCCCGTGCTGCCGTGTTCTGGCCCACCAGCGCAATCACGCTGCCACCGACCAGCAGGGCCAGCGCCAGCACCAGCAGCTGGTCGCGGCCGAATGGGTCCAGGGCCGCGCGCCCGCTGCGCAGATCGGCACCGCTGTCGTCCTTCATCGCAAGTTCCCTTGATGCCGCCCAAGCGTGGTCGACATCAGGCTGGCAGTCCGGACACGGGGACGGAATCAGAATCGGCCGACGGTGTGTCACGTTGTGATGGCAGACACGCGGCGGCAGCGCAACCCGGTCCATCAACGTCAGCGGGGATGGCATCAAGCAGACTTGAAACCGTTGAACGCGACAGCGCCAGCGTGGCCGGCCTGCGCATCAGTGCCATCAGGGCACGGCGGTCGCGCGTGGGCGCAGCTGTCGCATTTGCCGCTTGATCGTTGCCGGACCCGCTCCTATTCTCCTGCGCATTCCTTCTGCCCCAGAGGCCCCTGCTTGGACAGTCATAGTCGATCACGCTGCAGCACCTGAGCTGACGAACTCCTGACACCACGCCAGGTTCCGTCCGCACAGGACGGGACCCTGCCTGCCTTCCGGCCGGCCTTTTCCCTCTACATCGCAGCATCCACTACAACGGCCCGGGCAGGTGCCGCTGGCGTTTCCATTCGTCTGGAGATCGCCCATGCGCCTTTTCGCTCTTCGTTTCATCCCTGTGCTGGTGGCGTTGCCGCTCAGCGCTGACGTCCACGCTGCCGCCAGCCTGCTGGTGGACGATGCGGGCACCACGCCCGCGGCCGAGTGCCAGCTTGAAAGCTGGCTGAGCCACCACACGAACCACCGCCAGGCCACCCTGGTGCCGGCCTGCGGGCTCGGCAATACCGAGTGGTCACTGGGCATCAGCCGGTTGTCCCATGGCCAGGGCATGCCATGGGCGCTGGGCGCCAAGCGCACCGTCGTGGGCCCGGAGGGTGATCGGCTGCGGGTGGCCATCAGTGCCGATGCCGGCAATGACGCGCGCTCCGGCAATGCCGCGAACTGGGGCGTCACCGTGCCGCTCAGCCTGCGCCTGGATACCGCAGGCCGCATGCTGCTGCACGCCAACCTCGGCTGGCGTGTCGAGCGCGATGCGCGCTACCTGACGTCGGGCATCGGCATGGAACTGCCGCTGCTGCCGCGCTGGTCGCTGCTGGCCGAAGGCGCCCGCGATGCTGCAGGCAGCCACGCAGTGCAGATGGGCGGGCGCCGCGAACTGGGTGCTGCCGGCGCAACCCTGGATGTACTGGCCGGCCGTCGCTTCGGCGATGCAGGCGAGCGCTGGCTGACCCTCGGCCTGAACCTGCCGCTGTCCCGGTAATGCCCTTGGCACTGCGCGTGCCCCTTTCCTCCCCGCCTTTTCCGCACGCGGCCCCATCGCCGGCGGCGTGCATTTCCCTGGAGATCGTTCGATGAACCGTGAAGAGCTGATGTTTGCCATCCGTGCGTACCAGCGCAGCCGCAATCCCGAGGGCTTCGCGCTGCTCGCCCGCAGCAGCCACCCCTTGGACATGGCGGCAGCGCTGCAGGGGCTTCCCCCCGACCAGTTGGCACCGCTTCTGATGGCGCTGGACACGCAGGCGCGTGCCGATCTGTTCGCCCATTTCGATGGCGCGCTGCAGGACCGGCTGGTCTGCGCCCTGCCCCGCGGCCTGGTGCTTGAGCTGTTCGAGCACATGCCCGCCGACGACCGTGCGGACCTGTTCAACCGCATGGACGCACCGGATAAGCCCGGCCTGCTCGCCGCGCTCGACCGTGCCGAACGCGAGGACATCCTGTGCCTGTCCTCCTATGCCGAAGGCACCGTCGGCGCCGCCACCACCTCGGACTTCGTCGCGGTGGACGCCGGCATGACTGTGGCGGAGGCCCTGGCGCACATCCGCGCCACCGCATCGGACAAGGAAACGATCTACGTCGTGTTCGTGCTCGATGCGCGGCAGTCCCTGCGCGGCACGGTATCGCTGCGTGACCTGGTGCTGGCCGACGCCGGGTGCAGCATCGGCGACATCGCGCAACCCGACCCGGTCTGCGTGCACGCCGGCTGGCCGCAGGCACGGGCGTCGGAGATCATCCGCCGTTACGACCTGCTGGCCGTTCCCGTGGTCAACGACGACCAGCAGATGATCGGCATCGTCACCGTCGATGACGCCATGGATATCGAGAAAGCGGAGGACGCCACGCAGCTCGCCCGCTTCGGCGGCACTGCCAGCATGGGCGGCAACGACCTGGATGTGGTGTCCACGCCGCTGCGCACGATGTTCGGGGTGCGCGTGTTCTGGCTGGCGATGCTCACGGTGTTCGGCATCATCACCAGCACCTTCGTGGCCTCGCAGGAGGAACTGCTGAGCCAGGTGATCGTGCTGGCGGCCTTCATCGCGCCCATCGTGGACATGGGCGGCAACACCGGCAGCCAGTCGGCCACGCTGGTCATACGCGCGATGGCGCTGGGTGAGCTGGAACTGAAGTGGCGCCACGTCTGGTTCGTGATCCGCCGCGAGATTCCGGTCGCGCTGCTGCTGGGCCTGTGCGTGGCGGTGCTGGAGGCGATCCTGGCCTACTTCAGCAAAGGTGTCGGCATGGAGGTACTGCTGGTGGTCGGCCTGAGCATGCTGGTCTGCACGGTCGCGGGCGGCATCATCGGCGCCCTGCTGCCGTTCGCGGCCCGCCGCATCGGCACCGATCCGGCCACGCTGTCCTCACCGCTGATCACCTCGGTGATGGACCTGCTGGGCGTGTTCATCTACTTCGGCTTCGCCTGGCTGTTCCTCGGCGATCTGCTGGCCACGGGCGCCTGACGCCGCTCGCGGACCTGCACCTGCCGCCGCTCAGCTGCGCGGTGGCGGCAGGTGCGGTTCCACCAGGGCCACGGTGCGCTGCAGTGCCCCGCGGCCGTTGCTGACCAGCGCGCAGCCGGCCTGGGCCATGCCCGTGCGGGCGTCGATGTCACCCAGCAGGTGCTGCAGATGGTCAC
Source organism: Stenotrophomonas sp. ESTM1D_MKCIP4_1 (assembly GCF_003086895.1). Lineage (NCBI taxonomy): Bacteria > Pseudomonadati > Pseudomonadota > Gammaproteobacteria > Lysobacterales > Lysobacteraceae > Stenotrophomonas > Stenotrophomonas sp. ESTM1D_MKCIP4_1. The sequence continues at coordinate 3,602,473 of NZ_CP026004.1, forward strand.
CCACGGCCTGCACGTCATCGCCGATGAGCAGAGCCCCGGCCTCACGCATGCGCCGGGAGATCTCCGAGAAGTTGTGCAGGTGCGGGCCGGTGACGGCCGCAGTGCCCATCGCGGCCGGCTCCAGCAGGTTGTGGCCGCCGATGGCCTGCAGGCTGCCGCCGACGAAGGCGACCTGCGCGCACGCGTAGAACGGCATCAACTCACCCAGCGTGTCGATGACGAAGACCTCGGTGCCGGCCTGCGGCCACTGCTGCGCGCGGCGGGTGGCCACCGACCAGCCCTGTTCGCGGGCCAGCGCTTCCACCTTGGGAAAACGCTCGGGGTGCCGCGGCGCCCACAGCAGCAGCAGATCCGGGCACTGCTGACGCAGGCGACGATGCAGGTCGATCACCGCCTGCTCTTCGCCCTCGTGGGTGCTGGCAGCGATCCAGACCGGCCGCGAGGCAGGCACATCGCCATGGAACGCGGCGACGAACGCGGCCACGTCCGGCGTGGCGATGTCGAACTTCAGGTTGCCCAGCGCCTGCACCTGTTCCGGCGCCGCACCCAGCTGCACGAAGCGCGCGGCGTCATCGTCCGATTGTGCAGCCACGCAGGTGACCGTGCGCAGCGCACGGCGGATGAGCGCAGCCAGCACCCGGTAGCCCCGCAGCGAGCGGGCCGACAGGCGGGCATTGAGGATGTACACCGGAATGCGACGGTCGCGGCAACCGAACAGCATGTTCGGCCACAGTTCGGTTTCCAGGATCAGGGCCAGGCTGGGCTGGAAGTGGCCGAGGAAGCGGTTGACGCTGCCGGGCACGTCGTACGGCAGGTACACGTGGTCCAGCGCATCGCCCCACAGCGCGCGCACCCGCTCCGAACCGGTCGGGGTGATGGTGGTGATGACCCAGCGGATATCCGGGCGCTGCTCGCGCAGGGCGTTGACCAGCGGCGCGGCGGCGTTGACTTCACCCACCGAGACCGCGTGCAGCCAGACCCGCGGCTGGCCGGTCGGCTGCGGGTAGGACGCATAGCGTTCATCCCAGCGCCGGAAGTATTCACGGACCCGGAAACCGCGCCAGACCAGGTGGTACACGGTGATCGGCAGCAGGATGTAAAGCACGGCCGAGTACAGGCCGCGCAGGATCCATTCGACAGGGTCTTTGCGCATGCGGCAAGGATACGGGAGCCCCCCGGGAAAGACACGCGGCGGGGTTGGTAGAATGCCCGCATGTCCGATGCCTCTACCGCCATCCGCCCGTCCCTGGCCGATCCCCGCAACTGGCCGATGTTCGCGGCCATGTTCGCCGCGTTCGGCATCGCCCGCCTGCCCTGGATGCTGCAGCGCGCGCTGGGCCGTGGCGTCGGCTGGATCACCTGGCGCCTGCTCGGCAGCCGCCGCCGTGCCGCCGAGGTCAACCTCAAGCTGTGCTTCCCCGAGAAGGATGAGGCCTGGCGCAACCGCCTGGTGCGCGACAGCTTCGACGCGCTCGGCGTGGGCATCTTCGAGTGCGCGCGTTCATGGTGGGGCAGCATCGACAGCATCCGCCCCCAGGTGCACATCGAAGGGGTGGAACACCTCAAGCAGATGCAGGCCGAGGGGCGTGGCGTGCTGCTGGTGTCGGGCCACTTCATGACCCTGGAAATGTGCGGCCGCCTGCTGTGCGACCACGTCGATCTGTCCGGCATGTACCGCAAGCACAAGAACCCGGTGTATGAGTGGGCGGTGAAGTTCGGCCGGCTGCGCTATGCCAAGGCGATGTACGCCAACGAAGACATCCGTGCCACCGTGCGCCACCTGAAGAAGGGCGGCTTCCTGTGGTACGCGCCGGACCAGGACATGCGGGGCAAGGACACCGTGTTCGTGCCGTTCTTCGGCCACACCGCGGCCACCATCACCGCCACCCACCAGCTGGCGCGGATGACCGGCTGCGCGGTGATTCCCTACTTCCACCGTCGCGAAGGCGGGAAGTATTTCCTGAAGATCGGCGCGCCGCTGGACAACTTCCCCAGCGAGGACGTGGAAGCCGATACCACGCGGGTGAACCAGGCCATCGAACAGATGGTGCGCGAGGCGCCAGACCAGTACCTGTGGATCCACCGGCGGTTCAAGCGCCAGCCCGGCGGCCGCAGTGATTTCTACAAGTAGATCCACGCCATGCGTGGATGATTTTCGCGCGGTGCCAGCGGATTACAACGGCCACCGGCACCACGCGTAGGGATACTCCCCCACCACGCATGCCAACCCGGCGCGGACCGGATTGGCCATGATGTACATGGCTTTCTCGTGTAGTGACTCGTCGGTCCGCACCGCGTGGTCGTGGTAGCCGTGCTGCCAGAGTGCACCGCGCCGGCCCAGCTGCTGGTTCAGCAGGCGGCTGCTGCGGGATTTGAGCAGCGACATGCACTCGGCCAGGGTGCCCTTATGCAGTTCCATCAACCAGTGCAGGTGGTCGGGCATCACCACCCAGGACAGGCTGTGGCTGAGCCCGGCGCGTTCCACGAAGCGCAGTGCATCGACCAGGATCGCCACGTTGGCGGCATCGTCGAAGAAGGGTTCACGGCCCGCGGTGGCCGTGGTCAGCAGGTATACGTTATCCGTGCTGGAGTAACGACCGTAGCGGAGTCGGGGGCTGGCCATGTGCCCAGCGTGCGGCAGGTGCGGGAACGCCGCTATTGGGCGTTTACCCGTTGCGGCGTCGGGAAAGCTCCATCCACGCATGGCGTGGATCTACTGCAATCGTCACCCGTGAATCCACGTCGCGCATACATGCGCGATCATCGGTAGATCCACGCCATGCGTGGATGCACCATCACGCGGCCTTCGGCACGTCATCCGGAATCGTCACCCGTGAATCCACGTCGCGCGTACATGCGCGATCATCGGTAGATCCACGCCACGCGTGGATGCACGATCACGCGGTCTTCAGCGCTTCATCCGGTTCGCGGGCCAGCAGGGTGCCGACGAACAGCGCGGCCAGCAGCACGGTTACGCCGCCCCAGAACGCGGAATAGAACGCCAGATGGGTATTGAGCGGGAACACCGTGGCGGCAAGCGCCAGCATCGCCGGGCGTGCGCGCTCGCGTGCCGCCGGCGGTGCGAAGCGCCAGGCGCGCCAGGCCTGGGCGACAGCCGCCAGCCACAGCAGCAGGCCCAGCACACCGGTTTCAGCAAGGATTTCCAGCACGATCTGGTGCGCGTGCAGCGCCGGTTCGGCACCCCACACTGCAGGCCCCTGGTCATCGACGCATTGCGGGTAGGCATCGCGGAAGCCGCGTGCGCCCACGCCATTGATCGGGTGTCCGGCAATCATGCAGCCGGCCGCACTCCAGATGCGTCCGCGCCCGGACAGCGCCTGATCGACGCCATCGCTGCCGCCCTCCCAGGCCATCGCCGTGCGCGCCACGCGCTCGCGCAGCTGCGGCACGCTGGCGGTCAGCGCCGCCGATGCCAATACGCCGGCCAGCGCCAGCAGGCCCAGCCGCTTCCAGCCGAGTTGGCGAACACCGCTGTACACCACGATCACCGCGAAGGTGATCCAGGACGCGCGTGAGCCGGCCAGCAGCAGCACGATGGCCAGCGCAGCACCTGCCAGCAGCCAGCCCGGCGTGCCGAAGCGGCGCGCGGCCGGCAGCAGCAGGAACGGCGAGAGGCTGGCCAGCACCTGGCCGAACTTCAGGTTGCAGGGGCCCAACGGACCGCTGAGGCGGTCGGCCAGGACCATTTCCTCGGCCGGGCACAACGCATGACCGCTGATCGCCAGCTTCAGCTGCTGCAACGACCAGAACCACGGGCTGCTGCCCACCACCGCCTGCACCAGTGCGTCCAAGGTCCACAGGCCGGTGATCAGCGCCAGCCCGCCGAAGATCAGGCGGCGCCGCTGCGGAGTGGCCACCGCGATGGCCACCAACCACATGAAAGGCAGGTAGCGCAGTCCGGCGGCGGCCTTGGTCCACGATGCGGCGGGATCGATCGCATCGAAGGCAGAGAACGCCTGCGGCAGCCAGTAGCCGAGGAACAGGATCGAGGTCAGTGCCCACGCGGCGGGGGTCAGCAGGTGCGGGCGGTGCTGCAGGCGGCGCACGATCATGCGCACCGCGGCGTACACCGCGCCAAGACCGAGCACCGTTTCGGCGATGCCCGGCAGCGGCCACAGCGCCACGTAGGCCAGCACCCACCACGGCGCCCAGCGGCCCGCGCGGTCTTCACCCGCCTGGGGGGCGATGTCAGCCTGCAAGGTCGGCATAGAGACGGAGGGTATCGCGCTGCATGGCCTGCAGGGTAAACGGGATACGGGCCGGCAAGGAGGGCGGCTGCGCCAGCAGGGCCAGGGCACGTTCACCCAGGGCCCGTGCATCGCCCAGCGGCACGGCGCCGGCCGGTTGCAGCTGCTGCAGCAGTTCGCCCACGCCACCATGGTCCCAGCCCAGCACGGGGCGGCCGACCGACAGCGCTTCGACCACGGTACGGCCGAATGCCTCGGGCTTGTCCGACAGCTGCAGCACCAGATCGCTGGCAGCATAAGCCTGCGCGATGCGTGCGGTCGGCGGCGTGATCTGCACCGCCTCGGCCACGCCCAGCGCGGCCGCCTGGCGGCGCAGCTCCGCGACGTAGGCTTCGCGCCCCGGCTCGTCGGCACCCAGCATCCACAGCTGCGCCGGAACCCCGGCCGCGCGCACGTCAGCCAGCAGCTGCAGCGCATGCGCATGCCCCTTCAGGCGGGTGCCCCGGCCCGGCAGCAGCAGCAACGGGCCGTCCTGCTGGGCCAGCCACGGGTAGTCGCGGGCCAGGGCCAGTCGCGGCCGGCGGTCCGTGCGCGCCACGCGCGGGAACTGGCTGACGTCGACGCCACGCGGAATGACCTGCAGGGTCTGCTCCGGCACTGTCGGGTAATGCTGGCGCACGTACCCGCGGACGGTGTTGGACACGCAGATGACGCGCTCACCGCTGGTCATCACGGCGCTGTAGCGGCTGGGCGAGTTGAGGCCGTGCACCGTGGTCACCCAGTGCGGGCGCTGTGCCACCGGCATCGCGCGGATCGCGTACAGGCCCAGCCACGCCGGCAGGCGCGAGCGGGCATGCACGATGTCCGCGCCGACCTCGGCGAACAACCGCCGCAGGGTGGGCAGGTGGCGCAGGGTCAGCAGCGATTTGCGGCCGATGTCGAGGGTGAGGTGTTCAGCACCGCTGTCCAGCAGCGGCTGCACCAGGCGGCCACCGGCGGAAACCACCAGCGCACGATGGTCGGCGGCGACCAGCGCCGCAGCGATCTCCAGCGTCGAGCGCTCGACGCCACCGGAGTGCAGCGCCGGCAGCAACTGCACCACGGTCAGTCGGCGCATCGAGGGGCCTGCTTAGTCGGCCAGCACGAAGGTGGAACCGCAGTACGGGCACTGCGCTTCGCCGTTGGGCTCGTCTTCGATCGGCAGGTACACGCGCGGATGCGAGTTCCACAGCGCCATTTCCGGGGTCGGGCAGCTCAGCGGCAGGTCGCTGCGGTGCACGGTGTAGCGCTTTTCGGCGTTGGCGGGCGCGGTGGCGGTATGGCTCATGGCGGGTGTCGATGAACGGATTGCGAGGCCTGCGATTCTAGCACCTTGGGGCGGCGCCCCGGCCGCCCCTGCCCTTTGCCCGTTCAAGCCCCCCGGGCGTACCCGAGGGGCCGGCCGCCCTACTGGAAGTCCAGCGACAGTTCCAGGAAGGCCGAGCGCCCATAGGCGTTGTAGATGCCCTGGTCGTAATACGGCCAGTTGCCGTTGCTGCGGTCGATCGGCGGCATCTCGTCGGTCAGGTTGTTCACGGTCAGCAGCAGGCTGGCCAGATCGTTGATGCGGTAGCCGACGGTGGCATTCCAGGTGGTCCACGGGCCGATGTTGCGCTGCTCGCCCCGGCTGTCCCAGGTGGGCGCGTTGCGCACGCCGAACGCGCTGGCGGTGAACGGCCCGCGCGTCCAGTTCACGCCCAACGTGGCGCGGTACTGCAGTTCGTTGGAGTTGCCGCAGCACAGCTGGTCATACACCGGATCGCCTTCCTTGTCCTGGGTGGTGTGCTTGAGCGGCCGGTAATAGCCGGCGTTGACGGCGAAATCACCGGCCGACTGCGTGCCCCAGCGATAGTCCAGCGCTGCCTGCACGCCGTTCTGGCGCTGGCTGGCGATGTTGATCGGGTACGAGAACACCTTGTCCACGCCGTTGGGGTTGAGCGGATCGGTGGCGGGCTTGCGCTGCACCTGCCCCAGCACCTGCTGGCAGGTGGGCGAGTTGATGTCGAACCGGGTCTGCCCGTTTTCCGATACGCCCAGCCGGCAGTTGGCCTCGGTGTCGAGAATGCTGTCGGTGCCCAGGATGCGCACTTCGTTCTCGATGACCACCGAGTTGTAGTCCACCGACAGCGTCAAGGCGTTGTCCAGCGTCGACCACACCACGCCATAGGTGAAGGTGCGCGCGGTGATGTCCTTCAGGTCGCGGTTGCCGGTGCTGGAGGACAGTACGGACAGGCCGGACTGATCGCACTCATCGAAGTTGTCGGAGGTGTACCCGGCCTGCCGGCATTGGTAGAGATCGGTGTTGGTGGTGTAGCCACTGCTTTCGCGCGAGAACAGGTAGAACATGTCCGGCGAGCGGAACGCGGTGGCGTAGCTGCCGCGCAGCAGCAGCGACTCGATCGGCCGGTATTCCAGGCCCAGCTTCCAGGTGGCTTTGCCGTTGCCGCCACCGCCCTGCAGCGCGTACTTGTCGTAGCGCCCGGAGAGGTTGGCGCTGAACGTATCGACGATCGGCACCTGCAGCTCGGCACCCAGCGCGTACAGGTCACGCTGGCCCTGCGCGGAGGTGCCTGCGGTCTGGCCGCGGAACAGCACGCCCGCATTGGGGTCGGCCGACTGGTTGAAGAATTTCTCGCGCTGGCCCTGCGCGATCAACGCGAAGCCGACGTCGCCGGCCGGCAGGGTGAACAGCGAGCGGTCGGTCAGCAGTGCGGTCACGGCCGTGCGCGAGGCACTGGATGCGGCACGGTTGAGGCCGCTGAAACGGTTGTAGTCCTCACGGGTGATCGGCTGGTACAGCCGTGACAGGTCCGGTGCGTAGACCTCATAGCCATCCTGCATGCCCAGCATCGGCCCGAGGTAGTAATCGTCCACGCCCCCCTTGGCCAGGAAATCGGTGGATTTGCGGGTGACATCGGTGCTGGAACGGTTGACGTAGACGTCGTAGTCGAAGCCCCCCAGTACGCCGCGCACGCCGGCGGTGACATTCAGCGAGCGCGTGTAGACACGCTGGTCCTTGGCATCCAGCCCGACTTCCTCGGGCGCATAGATGCGCTGCCATTGTTCAAACTGCCCGCTGGTCTGGTTGTAGAAGGTCTTGTTCCAGAACGGGCTGCCACCGCTGTAGGTGGGCCGGCTGAAGCCGAACAGGATGTCCGAATACAGCTCGGTATCCTCGCTCAGGTGATAGCGCAGGAACGTGGTGGCGTTGACGTCCTGGCTGGCGTTGTACAGCGAAGCGGTGCCGACGTTGTCGGGGCTGCCGCAGTAGTAGCCACCGCCGGAGATATCGCGGTGCGCGTACACGGTGCTGCCGCCGAACAGGTCCGCCAAGGGCGCGCAGGTGGCTGCGCCCGGGTCGATGTAGGCGTTGGGGCCCATGCGCATGCGCAGGAAGCTGCGCGAGGGATCCTGCGGGCCGGTCGGGTTGTCGTTGACGCTGTCGATGCGGCTGCGATCGAAGGCGTAGATCGCCTTCTGGTTGGTGTACTCCAGCCCGTAGCTGATATCGAGGTTGCCGAAGCTCTGACCGCTGCTGGCGCTGAAGCGCTGGCTGGAGCCGCCGCCCTGGCTGTAGCCGCCGACGCGGTAACGCAGGTGGGTACCTTCCACGCGGTCCTTCAGCACGATGTTGACCACGCCGGCAATGGCCGAGGAGCCATACACCGACGACTGGCCACCGGTCAGCACGTCGATGCGCTCGACCATGCCCAGCGGGATGTTGGCGATGTCGGCGATGCTGGTGTTGCCGTTGTAGGCCAGCGGATAGCTGTTGATCGGCCGCCCGTTGATGAGGGTGAGGGTGTAGCTGGGGTCCAGGCCGAACAGGCTGATGGTCTTGGCGCCCGGAGTGTAGAACCCGGTGCCCTGCGAATCCTGCACGGAACCATTGGACACCGGCAGCGAGCGCAGCGCGTCGAACACGGTGGTGAAGCCCTGCGCCTGGATCTGCTCGGCGGTGATGGTGGTGACCGGCGAGGGCCCCTCCACCTGCGCGCGCGGGATGAGCGAACCGGTGACCGTGACCGCGTCCAGATCGCGGGTGCGTGGCGGATCAGCGCCCTCGCCCGGCGGGGTGGACTGGGCCTGCGCGGCAAGCGGCGACAACAGCAACGACGACATCAACAACGACAACAACCGAGGTTTCATCAAGCTCTCTCCAGAGACGGATGACGGTCCTGCCGGTGGGGGGGCGGACGGGAGGGTCGTGGATGGACGGCAGTGGCGGGCAACAACGGGGTGGCGATGGGGCCAGCCCGGATCAGGACATGCGGGACATTCCGGTGCGGGGGATGCGCTGGCACTTTTAAATCGATCCAAGCCACCCTGTCAATAATTTGAAATGAAACGGTTTTGCCCGATTTGGATCGAACTAATTGCACTTGTCAGGGGGCAATGGGCTGAGGCAGGATCGGGACGATTCCGACCCTGACCCGATCGCATGGCCCGCCCCCCACCGGACCGGCATCGCCCCTTTCCACTGCCCCCCCGGGCGGCGGGCGCGATGCTGTCCGAGGTGCGTGCCGATGCGGGTTCTGCCTGCCGCCTGCCTTACCCCGGGAGACCTTGCATGACCCTGTCCGATCCGCGCCGCGCCCTGCTTCCGCTTGCCCTCGCCCTGGCCTGCGCCACACCTGCCCTGCCGGCCATGGCACAGGGCCTGCAGACCTCGTTTGAAGCGGGCGAACCGGCACCGGCCACGGCCAGCGGCGCCCTGCAGCTGCAGATCGGCAAGGGTCCGGCCGCGCCGTACGCGGCCAAGCGCAACGTCGGCTACAGCGGCCTGCGCGCCCTGCACTACCAGACCGACGGTGGCAGCGCGCGGCGCGAACTGTTCCGTACCGATCTGGCCATCGAGGCCGATACCACCCTGTCCTGGCTGGTGCTGCCGGAAATCGTCGGCAAGGACACCGTGGCCTCCACCTACGTCTCGCTGGACCTGCGCCTGGACGATGGCAGCCGCGTTTCGGCCAGCAGCGCACGTGACCAGCACGGCATCGCGCTGGGGGCACAGGCACAGGGCGACTCGAAGACGCTGTACCCGCAGCAGTGGGCACGCAAGGCCGTGCGCCTGGGCGACGTGCCGGCGCTGCGTGGCCGCCGCGTGGTGGCCATCGAACTGGAAGTGGCCAGCGCCGACGGCGCGCCGGTATCGGGCTGGATCGATGATGTGCAGCTGGATGCGCAGCCGCGCAACGTGCCACAGCGGGTCTCGGACTGGGTGCTGACTACCCGCGGCACCCAGGCCAACGGCACGTTCTCGCGCGGCAACAATTTCCCGGCCACGGCGGTGCCGCACGGGTTCAACTTCTGGACCCCGGTGACCGATGCCGGCGCGCTGAACTGGCTGTACCGCTGGAACGAGCAGAACGACGCGCAGAACCGCCCGCAGCTGCAGGCGCTGGCATTGAGCCATCAGCCCAGCCCGTGGATGGGCGACCGCCAGACGTTCCAGGTGATGCCCTCGGCCAGCCGCGGCGTGCCGGAGGCCGACCGTGGCAAGCGCGCGTTGTCGTTCGACCGTACCCACGAACGCGCGCGCCCGTACCGTTACGACGTGCGTTTCGACAACGGCATCGCGGCCTCCCTCGCGCCGACCGACCACGCCGCACTGTTCCACTTCGCTTTCCCCGAAGGCGGTGATGCCAACCTGCTGTTCGACAATGTCGACGCACGCGGCGGCCTGACTCTGGATGCGGCCACGCAGACCCTGAGCGGTTACACCGACACCCGCAGCGGCCTGTCCAACGGCGCCACCCGCATGTTCGTGGTGGCCCGCTTCGACAAGCCGTGGCGCAGCAGCGGCCGCATCGACACGGGGCGCCCCACCGGCTACATCAAGTTCGATGCCGGCAGCGACCGCCAGGTGACCATGCGCATCGCCACCTCGCTGATCTCGATCGAACAGGCACGCCACAACCTGGACCTGGAAATCGCCGCCGCCGACACCCTGGACAGCGTGGCCGGCCGTGCGCAGGACGCCTGGGATGCCCGCCTGGCCCGCTTCGACATCGGCAATGCCAGCGACGACGCGAAGACCACCCTCTATTCCAGCCTCTACCGCCTGTACCTGTACCCCAACTCCGGCCATGAGAATGCCGGCACTGCCGCCGCGCCCGACTGGCGCTATGCCAGCCAGGCCAGTGCCGAGGACAACAACACCGACGGCAGCGCCACCCGCAGCTTCGCGCCCGTGCGCGATGGCCAGGTGTACGTCAACAATGGTTTCTGGGACACCTTCCGCACCACGTGGCCGGCCTACGCGCTGTTCACCCCGGACGATGCCGGCAAGCTGGTGCAGGGCTTCATCGAGCAGTACCGCGCCGGTGGCTGGATCGCCCGCTGGTCCTCGCCGGGCTATGCGGATCTGATGGTCGGCACCAGTTCGGACGTGGCCTTCGCCGACGCGTGGCTGAAGGGCATCGGTGGCTTCGACCCAGCCGAGGCCTACGCCGCCGCGTTGAAGAACGCCACCGTGGTGCCGCCGGACCGCCATGTCGGCCGCAAGGGCATGGACCGTTCGACCTTCCGTGGCTATGCCAGCGCCGACGTGCATGAAGGCATGTCGTGGACGATGGAAGGCGCGTTGAACGATTTCGGCATCGCCAACATGGCCGACGCACTGGCCAGGCAGGCAACCAGCGCCGCCGCCCGCGAGCGCTACCGCACGGAAGGCGAGTACTTCCGCTATCGCGCGGCCGGCTACTCGACCCTGTTCGACCCGGCGGCCGGCTTCTTCCAGGGCCGCAAGGCCGATGGCAGCTGGCGCGTGGATGCCAAGGCGTACGACCCGCGCGTGTGGGGCTACGATTACACCGAATCCAACGGCTGGACCTTCGCCTTCACCGCCGCGCATGACGGCGAGGGCCTGGCCGCGCTGTACGGTGGCCGCGACAAGCTGGCCGCCAAGCTGGACACCTTCTTCTCGACCCCGGAAACCGCCGACCCGGCGCTGGCCGGTTCCTACGGCGGCACCATCCATGAAATGACCGAGGCGCGCGATGTGCGCATGGGCATGTACGCGCACAGCAACCAGCCGGCGCACCACATCCCGTGGATGTACCTGTACGCCGGGCAGCCGTGGAAGACGCAGCAGCACGTGCGCGAGATCCTCTCGCGGCTGTATGTCGGCAGCGAGATCGGCCAGGGCTATCCGGGCGACGAAGACAACGGCGAGACCTCGGCGTGGTACGTGCTGGCCTCGCTGGGCCTGTACCCGCTGCGCATGGGTGCACCGGAGTATGTGATCGGCTCGCCTGCCTTCGAGCATGCACGGGTGGAACTGCAGGGCGGCGCCGTGCTGACCGTCAATGCAGCCAACAACTCGGCGCAGAATGTCTACGTGCAGTCGTTGAAGATCAACGGCAAGCCGTGGACGAAGACCTGGGTGCCGCACGAGGTGATCGCCAAGGGCGCGACGCTGGACTTCGTGATGGGACCGCAGCCCTCGCGCTGGGGCAGCGGTGCCGATGATGTGCCGCGTTCGCTCACCGCAGCGGGCAAGCGCCCGCAGATGCTGCATGACCTGCTAGGCAACGGCGCCCGCGCGGCGCTGGCGGATGGCCGTGCTGTGCCCGCGCTGCTGGATGACGATGCGACCACGGCCGTCCCGCTGGGCGCAGGTGCCGTCATCGCACTGACGGCCGTCGGCGAAGGTGCACCGACGATGTACACGCTGACCAGCGGCGACAATGCCATCCGGGGCGGCAGCTGGACCCTGGAAGCGCGCAGCAGCGGCGGCAACTGGACCGTGCTCGACGAACGCAGCAACGAAACCTTCGATTCGCCCCGCCAGACCCGTCCGTTCCGCATTGCCACGCCGGGCCAGCATGCCGAGTACCGCCTGCGCCTCGGCGCGCCGGGTCGGCTGGCCCTGGCTGAAATCGAACTGCTTGCACCGGCTCCCGTCCGGACCCGTTGAGGATGACGATGACTGTTTCCCGACTGTTGCTGTCCACCGCGGCGCTGGCCGCCGCCCTCGCCGCCACCTCCGCGCATGCGGTGGAGGCCACCGAGGCGCGCCAGGGCGTGACCCTGCACTACCGCGATGCCACCGATGCGCTGGCCGCTCCGGTACGCGCCCGCATCATCGAGACGTTCTTTTCGGCCTACCTGCGCGAACGCGCTGATTTCCACCCGACGGCACCGACCCAGGTCGGCATTGTGATCGACCCCGGGTATGACGGCGTGGCCTATGTGGGGGAAAAGGAGAAAGCGGCCACCATCACCATCAATCCGGGCTGGCTGGCCAAGCACCCGGATGACGTGGATCTGGTGACCCACGAAGCGATGCACATCGTGCAGGGCTACCCCAGCTATGGCGACCAGCAGGTACCGGGGTGGCTGGTGGAAGGCATTGCCGATTACGCGCGCGACCGCTATGGCGTGGACAACGCCGCCGCAGGCTGGGCGTTGCCGTCGGTGGTCAAGGTGGGGCATTCCTTCGACAGCGGCTACCGCGTGACCGGCGCATTCCTGAAGTGGGCCGAGGGTGAACACCCTGGCCTGGTGCTGGCCCTGGACTCCGCCCTGCGCACTGGGCGATATACCCCGGCGCTGTGGCAGGCCCGCACCGGCAAGGCATTGCCTGCACTGTGGAGCACGTACGCGGGGCCGCGCATGGAGGCGCCGGCACAGGGCGGCAAGCGCTGACCGCTGGGTAGAGCCGGCCGCTGGCCGGCTGCTGCCGCAGATCGAACGGTGTGGGATTGCCGGCCAGCGGCCGGCACTACCCGTTTCCGCTTCGCGGAAACAGAAACGCGCCCCGTGGGGCGCGTTTCTGCAGCTGTCGCTGGAACGAAGGCTTACGCCTTCTTTTCCGCTTCCAGCTGCTTGCGGATCTGCGCATCCACCGCGGCAATGGCGGTCATGTTCAGGATCCGACGCGAGGTCGCGCTGGTGGTGAGGATGTGCACCGGCTTATTCACTCCCATCAGGATCGGACCAATCGCCACGCCATCGGTGAACACGCGCACCAGGTTGTAGGCGATGTTGGCCGCTTCCAGGTTCGGCAGCACGAACAGGTTGGCCCGGCCCTGCAGGGTCGAACCCGGCAGCAGCTTCTGGCGCAGCGCTTCGTCCCACGCGGTGTCGCCCTGCATTTCGCCATCCACGTTCAGACGCGGGTTGCGCTTGAGCAGCAGCTCACGCACCTGGCGCATCTTCAGCGCATCCTTGGAATCATGGCTGCCGAAGTTGGAGTGCGACAGCAGCGCCACCTTCGGCTCGATGCCGAACAGCTTCATGCGGTAGGCGGCCTGCAGGGTCGCCTCGCACAGCTGCTCGGCGGTCGGGTCTTCCTGCACGTGGGTGTCCACGAAGAAGAACACGCCCTGCTGGTTGATCACGCCGGTCATCGCCGAGGTCGAGGTGACCTTCGATTCCAGCGGCAGCACGCTGCGCACGTAACCCAGCTTCTTGTGGAAGCGGCCGACGATGCCGGTCAGCATCGCATCGGCTTCACCACGCGCGACCATCACGGCGGCAATCAGGGTCGGGCGCGAACGCATCAGGTTCTTCGCTGCGGCCACGGTCACGCCGCGGCGGCCGGTCAGGCCGTGGTAGTACTGCCAGTACTCGTTGAAGCGCGGGTCGTCATTGATGTTGGTGACTTCAATGTTCTCGCCGATCTTCAGGCGCAGGCCGAGGCGCTCGATGCGCGATTCGATGACTTCCGGGCGGCCGATCAGGATCGGGTGCGCCAGACCGTCATCGACCACGTTCTGCACGGCCTGCAGCACCACCTCTTCTTCACCTTCGGCGTAGACCACGCGCTGCTTGTCGCTGCGCGCACGGTCGTAGACCGGCTTCATCATCAGGCTGGTGCGGTAGACGAACTGGGCCAGCTTGTCGCGGTAGGCACCCATGTCGGCGATCGGACGGGCGGCCACGCCCGAATCCATCGCAGCCTGGGCCACGGCGGCCGACAGTTCCACCAGCAGGCGGCGGTCGAACGGACGCGGAATCAGGTATTCACGGCCGAAGCTCGGGGTGTCGCCGCCATAGGCCGAGCCCATGTCGGTGGCCGCGCGGCGGGCCAGCGCGGCGATGGCGCGCACGCAGGCGATCTTCATTTCCTCGTTGATCGCGGTGGCGCCCACGTCCAGCGCGCCGCGGAACAGGTACGGGAAGCACAGCACGTTGTTGACCTGGTTCGGGTAGTCCGAACGGCCGGTGCCGATGATCGCGTCCGGACGCGCAGCGCGCGCCACTTCCGGCATGATTTCCGGGGTCGGGTTGGCCAGAGCGAAGATGACCGGGTCCGGCGCCATGGTCTTGACCATCTCTGCGGTCAGGATGCCCGGTGCCGACAGGCCCAGGAAAATGTCCGCGCCGTCCACGATCTCGGCCAGGGTGCGCTTGTCGGTGTCGCGCGCATAGCGCTGCTTTTCCGGGTCCAGGTCGGTACGACCGGTGTGGATGACGCCCTCGCGGTCGAAGGCCAGGATGTTCTCCGGCTTCAGGCCCAGCTGCACCAGCATGTTCACGCAGGAAACGCCGGCCGCGCCCATGCCCGTGGTGGCCAGCTTCACCTCTTCGATCTTCTTGCCGGTGATGGCCATGGCGTTGAGCACCGCTGCACCGACGATGATCGCCGTGCCGTGCTGGTCGTCATGGAACACCGGGATCTTCATGCGCTCGCGCAGCTTGCGCTCGACCACGAAGCATTCCGGGGCCTTGATGTCTTCCAGGTTGATGCCGCCGAAGGTCGGCTCCAGCGAGGCGATGATGTCGACCAGCTTGTCCGGGTCGGTCTCGTCCACCTCGATATCGAACACATCGATGCCGGCGAACTTCTGGAACAGCACGCCCTTGCCTTCCATGACCGGCTTGCCGGCCAGCGCACCGATGTTGCCCAGGCCCAGCACCGCGGTGCCGTTGGAGATGACCGCCACCAGGTTGCCGCGCGCGGTCAGCTCGCTGGCCTGCTGCGGGTCCGCCTTGATTGCTTCACAGGCGTATGCAACGCCCGGCGAATACGCCAGCGACAGGTCGCGCTGGGTCAGCATGGGCTTGGTTGCAGAGACCTTGATCTTGCCCGGCGGGGACATCCGGTGGTAATCGAGGGCGGCCTGTTTGAAATCTTCGTTGGACATCGACGTGGATTAATGAATGGGCAAGGGGGACAGGGGATGATACCCCCGTTGGAGGGCCTGGACCTGTCGCTATCCTGTCGCAATCATGTTGCGACCGCACAATTCCGTGCCGTATGCGATGGGTCCAGGGACCAGCTTCGGCGCTGCCCATGACAGCCATGGGACGCCGTGAAACGCTGCGGGGCCGCGTCACTCACGTGACCGGCCCCGCAGTACCACACATCTGGATCAGCCCTTGGCCGGCAGTGCCTCCGGCACGGCGTCGACCGGTGCCGGCAGCTCGCTCTCGCGGCCATCCAGCGCCAGCTTCAGGCGGTCACGGTCCAGCGCGCCTTCCCAGCGCGACACCACCACGGTGGCCACCGCATTGCCGATGAAGTTGGTCAGCGAGCGGCATTCGCTCATGAAGCGGTCCACGCCCAGGATCAGTGCCATGCCGGCCACCGGCACTTCCGGCACCACGGCCAGGGTGGCGGCCAGGGTGATGAAGCCGGCCCCGGTGACGCCGGCCGCGCCCTTTGAGCTGAGCATGGCGACCAGCAGCAGGGCGATCTGGTGGCCCAGGGTCAGTTCGGTATTGGTGGCCTGGGCGATGAACAGCGCGGCCAGGGTCATGTAGATGTTGGTGCCGTCCAGGTTGAACGAGTAGCCGGTGGGGACCACCAGGCCGACCACCGACTTGCTGCAACCGGCGCGTTCCATCTTCTCCATCAGCGACGGCAGCGCCGATTCGGAGGACGAGGTACCCAGCACCAGCAGCAGTTCGGCCTTCAGGTAGCGGGCCAGCTTGAACACCGAGAACCCGCACAGGCGGCAGACCACGCCCAGGATGACGGCCACGAACAGGAAAGCGGTGAGGTAGAACGAACCCACCAGCCAGGCCAGGTTGATCAGCGAACCGACACCGTACTTGCCGATGGTGAAGGCGATGGCACCGAAGGCACCGATCGGGGCGGCCTTCATCAGGATGTGCACCAGCTTGAACACCGGAGCGACCAGCGCTTCCAGGAAGTTCACGATCGGCTTGCCCTTCTCACCCACCGAGGCCAGCGCGATGCCGAACAGCACGGCCACGAACAGCACCTGCAGGATGTTGCCATCGACGAAGGCGCTGATCAGGGTCTTCGGGATGACGTCCATCAGGAAGCCGACCAGGGTCAGGTCATGCGACTTCTCCACGTAGCTGTGGACCGCGGTCTGGTCCAGCTCGGCCGGGTTGATGTTCATGCCCGCGCCCGGCTGCACCACGTGCGCCACGATCATGCCGACGATCAGGGCCAGGGTGGAGAAGAACAGGAAGTAGGCCATCGCCTTGGCGAAGACCCGGCCCACCGTACGCAGGTGGGTCATGCCGGAAATGCCGGTGACGATGGTCAGGAAGATGACCGGCGCGATGATCATCTTCACCAGGTTGATGAAGGCATCGCCCAGCGGCTTCATCTTCTCGCCGATCAGCGGCTCGTAGTGGCCGAGGACGGCGCCCAGGATGATCGCCACGATCACCTGGAAATACAGTTGGCGGTACAGCGGCAACGGCTTGCTGGGCACCGGTGCGGTGGTCGGGATGTGCATGGCGGACTCCGGAAGGGGAGAGTTCTGGCGCGAACGATCCCCGCTGTGCAGGGACCGCCTCCGTGGAACTGGTGGCAGGCCCGGCACGGCGTGGCGGGTGGTGCAACCAATGGACGCCTTTGTACGCGCCGGGCACGCCGGCGCAGATAACCTATTGGTACTAGCCCCCCGGTTCAGGTGGCTCGGATGCCTACACTGGCGCCGCACCGCCTGTCCCGGGAACGGCCGATGGCCCGACCTGAACGATCGGGCGCCCCCTGCGAAAGTTCCGGCCATTGCGGCCGCTGTTGTCCTGTCCACACGCATCCGAGAGAGAGAGCCGCACCACCATGCGCCCCATTCCGACCCTGCTGGCCCTGTCGCTGGCCGCCCTGCCCGCCTTCGCCTCCGCCGCCGATTTCGACAACTGGCCGACCAAGTACGCCTTCAGCGACGGCACCGAACTGGCTGCCACGGCCAACATCGCCTACGACTACAACGACTTTTCCACGGGCAGCGGCATCGAAGACGATGACGCCGTGCGCCGCAAGGAATTCGGCGCCACGCTGAAGAAGAAGGGCGTGTATGACGCGATGGTCTACTACGACTTCCAGTCCGATACCTGGCTGGACGTGTTCGTGCGTTTCGAGAGCAAGGCCTTCTTCGGCCGTGACGTCGGCCGCTTCCGCTTCGGCTACATGAAGACCCCGGTCGGCCTGGACGCCAACACCTCCTCGCGCGCCGGCAGCTTCCTGGAAACCGCGCTGCCCGTGCAGGCCTTCTACGCAGGCCGCCGCACCGGCGTGGAGTGGGTGCTGGAGCGCCCGCAATACCTGCTGCAGGCTGGCGCCTACGGTGGCAAGGACCTGCAGGGTGACAACCCGGGCACCACCCAGGCCGTGCGCGCGGTCTGGACCCCGGTCAAGGCACCGGGCGATGTGGTCCACCTGGGCCTGGCCTATTCGCAGGAAAACCCGCGCGGCTACAGCGACGGCCGTGATGTGCACCATGAAGCCAGCGCCCGCCTGCGTGCGCGCCCGGAAGCCGGCCTGACCGACATCCGCCTGGTCGACTCCGGCGCCCTGGTGACCGCCGACCAGATCCGCCGTACCGGCCTGGAAGGCATCTGGATCCGCGGTCCGTTCTCGCTGCAGGCCGAAGCCCTGCAGGCCACGGTGACCCGCAAGGGCCTGCCCGACTACACCGGCAATGGCGAGTACGCCATGGCCAGCTGGGTGCTGACCGGCGAATCGCGCCCGTACAACGCCGGCGCGGTGGCCAACATCAAGCCGGCCCACAGCTACGGCGCGGTCGAGCTGCTGGCCCGCTACAGCCGCCTGGACCTGGATGACGGCAGCATCCTCGGCGGCCGCCAGCACGACCTGACCGTGGGCGCCAACTGGTACCTGACCAGCCACTTCAAGTTCCAGGCGAACTACGTGAAGGTCGATGCCAGCCGCCGTGGCGTGCACAGCACCCCGGAAATCTTTGAACTGCGCGCGCAGATGCACTTCTGATCCCTTCCACGGACCAGAAACCGGCGGGCGTGCATGCCACGCCCGCCGGCCCTGCGTAGACTGCCGCCATGTACTGGCTCAGCCGCCACCGGATGCTGTTGCTGACCATCGCCGTGATGGTCGGCGGCACGGTGCTGTGCGCGATCATCGCCGGCCATCTGGCCTGGCGGCGCGCGCTGGCTGCCGAGAGCAACCAGGTGCAGCGCCAGTTGCAGCTGTACGGCCAGGGCCTGCAGCAGCGCATCGACCGCTTCGGCACCCTGCCGCAGGTGATGGCGCTGGACCCGGACCTGCTGCAGGCGCTGCGCACACCGCTGACGGCGGCTGAACGCCAGCGCCTGAACCTCAAGCTGCAGCGCGCCAACCAGGTCACGCGTACCTCGACCCTGACACTGGTCGGCCGCAATGGCGTTGCAGTGGCCGCAAGCAACTGGAATGAGCCGGCCAGCAACGTGGGCGAGGACTACGCCTACCGCCCCTACTACCAGCAGGCGATGGCCCATGGCCGGGGCCGCTTCTACGGCATCGGCATGACCACCAACGTGCCCGGCTACTTCATGTCCGAGGCCATTGTCGATGGCGATGGGCAGCGCATCGGCGTGATCGTCATCAAGATCGAGCTGTCGGCGCTGGAGCAGGAATGGCTGGGCAGCCCGGATGTGGTGCTGGCCAGTGACAACCACGATGTGGTGTTCCTGGCCAACCGCGATGCCTGGCGCTACCGGCTGCTGCGCCCGCTGGGGGCCGAGGAACGCCGCGAGATGCTCGATGCCCGCCAGTATGCGGACCGTTCGCTGCAGCCGTTGCGCGTGCGTACCGAGGACGTGCTGGCCGACGGTGGACGGATGGTGCGCCTGCTCGATCCGGCGCTGCCGCAGGCCATGCTGTGGCAGACCCTGCCGCTGCGCGATGAAGACTGGAGCCTGCACCTGCTGCACGATGCCGGTGGTGCCGCCAGTGCCGGCCGGGCCGCCGCCATGGCCGGTGCCGCCGTGTGGATGGCATTGGGGTTCCTGACCCTGTTCGTGCAGCAGCGGCAGCGCCTGTCGCGGCACCGCCAACGCAGCCGCAGCGAACTGGAAACCCTGCTCAAGCAGCACGCGCAGGAGCTGCGAACCGCCCAGGATGGCCTGCTGCAGGCCGCCACCGATGCCGACAGCGGGCTCAGCCGCAGCCTGGAGCACCTGCCGCAGGGTGTGGTGATCATCGACCGCGAATTGCGCCTGGTGGCGTGGAATTCGCGCTACATCGAACTGTTCCGCTTCCCGCAGGGGCTGGTGCGGGTGGGCCGGCCCATCGAAGAACTGTTCCGCTTCAATGCCCGCCGTGGCCTGCTTGGCCCCGGCCCCATCGACGATGCCATCGAGCGCCGCCTGAACCATCTGCGCAGCGGCCGCCCGCACATGCGCGAAAGCGAGAAGGACGACGGCACCGTGCTTGAGATCCGCGGCAACCCGTTGCCCGATGGCGGCTTCGTCACCAGCTATGCGGACATCACCAGCTACAAGAACGCTGCGCGTGAACTGCGCTCGCTGGCCGACGCACTGGAACACCGCGTGGCCGAGCGTACCCACGACCTGGACGAGGCGCGCCGCGAGGCCGTGCAGGCCAACCGCTACAAGACCCGTTTCGTCGCATCGGCCGTGCACGACCTGCTGCAGCCGCTCAATGCGGCGCGCATGTTCGTTTCGGTGCTGCGCGCGCGCTTGAGTGGCGAAGCACGCGAACTCAGCGAGCATGTCGATGCCGCACTGGCTGCGCAGGACGCCATCCTCAACAGCCTGCTGGACATCTCCCGGCTGGAATCGGGTTCGCTGCAGACCCGCGTGCGTGCCTTCGCCCTGTCGCCACTGCTGGAAACCCTGGCGCGCGAATTCGGCATCGCCGCGCAGAGCCGCGGCCTGCAGCTGCACTGGGTCGACACCCGCGCAGTGGTGGTGAGTGATGAAGCACTGCTGCGCCGCATCCTGCAGAACTTCCTGTCCAATGCCCTGCGCTACACCCCGCGTGGTCGCGTGCTGATCGGCTGCCGCCGCGTGGGCGACCAGCTGCGCATCGAAGTGCACGACCAGGGCCCAGGCATTCCGGAGAGCCTGCAGGGCGAGATCTTCGAGGAATTCCGCCGCCTGAACGATGGCGTCGAACAGGAACGGGGCGCGGGCCTGGGGCTGGCCATCGTCGAGCGTATCGGCCGCCTGCTCGGGCACCGCATCAGTCTGCAATCCACCCTGGGCAAGGGCAGCGTGTTCGCGGTGAGCGTGGCACTGGGCCATGCCGACGATGTGGCCGCGCCGGCACCGCCGCCCGTGGTGGCCGCCGAACCATCCGACGACAGCCCACTGCGCCAATGCCGGGTCTGGAGCATCGATGATGATCCGCGCGTGTGTGCCGCCACCCGCGCGCTGCTGGAGCGCTGGGGCTGCAACGTCGAGCTGGCCGATGGCCCGCAGGGCGCGCTGGAAATCGCCAGTGCACTGAACGTGCCGCAGTTGCTGCTGCTGGATGTACGCATGGGGCAATGGCACGGCCCGGACCTGTACGAGGCACTGTGCAGATTGTGGCAGGCGCGGCCGCCGGTGATCCTGGTGACCGCCGAGCGCGATGAAGCGCTGAAGGCGCACGCCGCCGAACAGGGCTGGGGCTTCCTGCCGAAGCCCGTGCGCCCCCCGGCACTGCGGGCACTGATGACACAGATGCTGTTGCGGCACCGCGCGTAGCGTCGAGCGTGCTCGACTGGGCTGGCAACAGCAGTCGAGCAAGCTCGACTCTACAATGGAAGCCCCCTTGTGCCAGGACGGCTATCCATGCCGAAATCCCCAAAGACCGATGTTCCCGCTGACCTGTTTGCTGCTGCATGGGCAGCCAACGCGCAGGCCACGGCGACGCTTCTTGCAGCGGGCGCGGATGTACACGCCGTGGACGCCCATGGCTTCACCGCGCTGCAGCGCGCGGCCAGCAGTGCCGACCACGCGCCGATGGAAGACACGCTGGCCACGCTGCGCCTGTTGATCGATGCCGGCAGCCCGCTTGAGCACGAAGCCAATGGCGGACGCACTGCGTTGTACCTGGCGGCCGAATTCTCGCCGGACGGGCCGGAAGCCGTGCAACTTCTGGTGGATGCCGGCGCACGGCCGGACGTGCGAGACGCACACGGAAACCACGTCGTGGAGAACGCCTGGTCTGCACAGGTGAAAGCTTTGCTGTGCGCGCTCACGGGCCACGCGCCACCCGAAGCGCCGGTACGCAAACCCGACCGGAAGATGTCCGCCGCTGCCTGGAAACTGGCGCGGGCAAAGATCGATGCGGCCTTTGCAGCTCTGGAGGCAACGGGCATCGTCACTGGCCACGCGCAGGGGGATACCCAGGACGACGGCCATGACGACACCCACGAGCGCTTCGTTGAACGCGGCGGTACCGCTGCCGGCCTGAGAGGATTCTGCTTCTATTCCGGCGATGACATGAAACGCGCCAAGCGCACCAGCGATCTGTCCATCGGCTTCTGGGGCCCGCCCGACAGCGCTGCCATGGAGCGGATCGGGCAGGCCATCGTGGACGCTTTCGCCAGTCTGGGCCTGCCTGCAGAGTGGGACGGCACCGAAGGCATGCGCCCCATCATTGATCTGCGTTCCCTCAGCGTCTGACGACTGTAGCGTCGAGCTTGCTCGACTGGCATTTCCAGCCCAGTCGAGCAAGCTCGACTCTACAAAAGCAGCAACACAGGGTCAGATCCCGTCCGCGTCACCTTCCGGTTCCAGCGCCTTCACCAGCACCGCCGCCTGGGTGCGGCTGTGGCACTCGAGCTTCTTCAGGATGGCGGTCACGTGCACCTTCACCGTGTTCTCGGCCAGGCCCAGTTCGTAGGCGATCTGCTTGTTGAGCAGGCCATCGGCCAGGCACAGCAGCACGCGGAACTGCTGGGGGGTGAGCTGGGCCAGGCGCGCGGCCAGCAGCGCGTCGGACTCACTGCGCTCGGGCGCCATCGCCGGGAACCACAGGCTGCCGTCGAGCACCATCTGCACCGCCTGGCCGATGGTCTCGGCCGGGGCCGACTTGGGGATGAACCCGGCGGCGCCGAACTGCTGCGCGCGGCGGATCACCCGCGGGTGGTCGTTGGAGGAAAGAATCACCACCGGGATATCCGGGTGCGAGCCACGCACATGCAGCAGCGCCGAGAAACCGTGCGCACCCGGCATGGTCAGGTCCAGCAGCACCAGGTCCACCTCGGGCTGGGCGTCGAGGGCTTCGGCCAGGGCATCGGCGCTGGCTACCTCGCGCACCTGCGCCAGCGGCAGGCTCTGCCGCAGCGACTGCACCACCGCCGAACGCAGCAGCGGATGGTCATCGGCGATCAGGATGGTGTATTCGCTCATGGGGCCATTGTACCCGTCCGCCGGCCATGGACCGGCGCCAGCCGCGGGCTCAGCGCCCGGCCGGCTCCACGCTGCTGCGCCAGGCATCGAGGAACTGGCGCCGCTTCAGCGCATCGAGGTACACCAGCAGGCCCGGGCCAAGCTGGATGGGACGGCGGCTGCGGCCCGGCGTGTCGCCCGTACGGGCGTTGCCGGTCACGATCGGCATCAGCCGAGCCTCGCGCGAAAGCACCTGCTGGCCACGCGGCGACAACAGGTAATCGAGGAAGCGCCGTGCTTCTTCCGGGTGCGGGCCGGTACGCGGAATGACCGCGGTGCGCAGCACGACCAGGGTGTAGTCCTCCGGTTCGATGATGGCCAGGGGTGCACCACCATCGATGCGTGCCTGCGCGTACGATCCCAGCACGTTGTACACCAGCGACAGCTCGCCACTGGCAACCTTGTCCAGCAGCACGCCCGTGCGTTCTTCGCGCAGCACCGCGTTGTCGCCCAGCGCCCCCAGCAGTGCACCGGCAATGCTGCCGCGCTGCGCGTCCTGGGTCGCCAGCAGATAGCCCACGCTGCTGCGCTCGATGTCATAGGTGCCGACCCTGCCGCGCAACGGCGTGCCCTCGGCGCGCAGCAGGTCCAGCAGCTGGCGGCGCGTATGCGGTGCCTTCGCCGCTGGCAGGCGACGGGTGTTGTAGACCATCACCACCGGTTCGTAGCTGATGCCGAAGGCCTCGCTGCGCCACTGCGCCCAGGCGGGCAGCGCGGCGGTCTGTGCCGAACGATGCGGCAGCGCGTGGCCATCGTTCACCAGCTTGGTCTGCAGGTCCATGCCGCTGGAAATCAGCAGGTCCGGCGAATCCGGTCCGGCCCGATCATGCAGGTAACGCGCGTACAGATCCTGGGTGATGATGTCTTCGTACACCACTTCGGTGCCAGGGTGCAGCCGCTGGTAATCGGCGATGACCACGGCGAACACTTCGATGTCGGTGGTGCCATGAATGCGCAGCTGCGCGGTGACCGGCCCCTGCGCGGTGAAGCGGCGCACGTCTCCCGGCGCAGCCAGCACCGGCAGCGCCAGCAGCAGGGCAAACGTGGTGGCGAACAAGCGGATCATGAACTGCTCCGGGGCAGACGGATGGTGGCGACAAGGCCACCCTGCGGGCGGTTGCTCAGGTCGATATGGCCGCCATGGCTGTCGACCACGCGCTTGACGATGGCCAGGCCGAGGCCAGCGCCACCGGCCGGCGCGCCTTCCCCCCGGGCGAAACGCTCGAATACGCGCCCTGCATCGGCCGCCGCGATGCCCGCACCATGGTCGGCAATGGTGAGTATCGCGTGCCCGCCTTCGACAGTGAGCGCGATCTGCAGGGGGCCATCACCACCGTACTTCAGCGCGTTGTCCACCAAGTTCTTGATCGCCTCGCGCAGCAGCAGCGCGTCGCCATGCACCTGCACGGGCTCAGCCGTCATCGCCAGCTGCACGCGGGGCGCTGGGCCGGCCTGCGGCAATGCTTCATGCAGGGCCTGGTGCACGGTCTCGACCAGGTCCACCGCAGCGAAACGCTGCAGGTTGGAGCGATGGATCACGCTGGCATCGCTGAGAAGCTGGTTGAGCAGGCGGCTCATGTGAGTGGCGTTGCGTTCGATGGCCTGCAGGCTGCGGCGCATGTCCTGCGGATCGTCGTCATCCAGCGCCAGCTGTGCCTGCGCGCGCAGTGCGGCCAGCGGCGTACGCATCTGGTGTGCGGCCTCGGCCATGAACGCGCGCAGCGTCTCGTTGCTGCTGGACAGGCGTTCCATGAACCGGTTCAGTGCCGCCACCATCTGGTCCATCTCGCGCGGCACGCGTGCATCCAGCGGCTTCAGGTCGGACGGTTCGCGCCGCGACAGTTCGCGCTCCACGCGCACCAGCGGCCGGAAGGCGCGGTGCACACCGAAGGCCACCAGGGCGAGCAGCATCAGCGACAACACACCGATCGCCAGCAGCGCGCGGGTCACCATGTCCTGCGCCAAGGCCTCGCGCGCACGGCGGGTCTGCCCCACCTGCACCTGCACCTCGCCCTGCGCGGAGGCTGCCGCGAAGCTGCGGCTGACCACCACGAAGCGCACGGTCTCGCCACTGTAGAGCGCGTCAAACAACTGCGGCTGCGTGCCGGGCCGGCGTGGCGGCGCCGGCAGGTCGCCATAGCCGGTGATGAGAATGCCGCGGCTGTCGGCCACGCGGTAGAACACGCGGTCTTCCGGCGCCATTGCCAGCAGATCCAGCGCGGCATACGGCAGATCCACCTGCCACTGGCCATCCACCAGCGCCACCGAATCGGCGATGGACAGGGCAGAAGACACCAGCAGATGGTCGTAGGAACGGTTGGCGGCGCGCTGGCCGTAATCGCGTGCTGCAAACAGCAGCGCCACGGCGAACACTGCCAGCAGCGTACCCAGGTACAGCAGCAGCGTGCGCCGCAGCGAACCGGGCGCGGCTCCGGCAGGACGCACCTCAGCCATCGCCGTCGCCGCTGCCGTCGCCGGCTTCTTCCAGCAGGTAACCCACGCCACGCACGGTGGTGATGCGCAGCGGTGCACCGGCCAGCTTCTTTCTCAACCGGCCGATATACAGTTCGATGGCGTTCGGCCCGGCCTCATCGTCGAAACCGAACAGGCCATTGCCGATCTCATCCTTACCCACCACCTGGCCGAGGCGGCCGACCAGGATCTCCAGCAGGCGGTACTCGCGGTTGGGCAGTTCGATCGGCTCGCCATCCACGGTGACGCGGTGCGCGGCGTTGTCGAACTGGAATCCGCCCACCTGTACCACCTCGCTGGCCTGGCCACGCGCGCGGCGCAGCAGCACGCGGCAGCGTGCCTCGAACTCGCGGAAATCGAACGGTTTGCCCAGGTAGTCATCGGCGCCCACATCCAGCGCCTGCACGCGGTCCTCGATGCCATCGCGCGCGGTCAGCATCAGCACCGGCGTGCTGTCGCCACGTTCGCGCATGCCCGCCAGCACACGCAGGCCATCCAGCTTGGGCAGGCCGATATCCAGCACCACCAGGTCGAAGCTCTGGTAGCGCAGCACGCTCGCGGCGGCCAGGCCGTCGGCCTGCCAGTCCACCGCGTGCCCGCTGCGGCGCATTCGACGGATGATGGCATCGGCCAGATCCGGATTGTCTTCGACCAGCAGCAGGCGCATCGGCAGGGAGCGGGAAGGCACGAGGAGGGAAGCGAATGCTACCGCGTGCGGCGCGACGGCGTCTGGCAAGCCATACCCGGCGAGCGCAGCGGCCAGCATTTACGCTGCACCGCACAAACCGCTGACAGGACGATGACAGCTACGGCAACCCAGACTGCGGCCGCGCACCATCCGGTGCCCACGATTGCCGCGCGCCCGGCGCGCACCTGGGAGGGTTTGTGGAACTGAAGTTTGCCTGGCAGCGCCCCGCCGCCATGATGGCCCTGGCTGCGCTGGCTGCGCCGGCCTTTGCGGAAGACCACCGGCCGGTGACCGCCACCGTCGGCGGCCGCCTGCACCTGGATTTCGCCACGTTCGACAACGACGATCGCGGCACCCCGAACAAGGACGACACCGAGATCCGCCGTGCCTGGGTGGATGTGTCGGGCAAGTTTTTCGTGGTCGACTACAAGGCCGAGGCCGATTTTTCCGGGGACCGCGTCGAAGCCAAGGACGTCTACCTCAGCCGCAGCTTCGGCAAGGCCGGCAAGCTGACGGTCGGCCAGTTCAAGCAGTATTTCTCGCTGGATGACCGCACCAGTTCCAACTACGGCAGCTTCCTGGAGCGCGGCAACGCCGGCACCACCCTGGCACCGCTGTACCGTCTGGGCGCGTCCTGGCAGGCCAATCCGGGCGACTTCACCTGGGCGGCCAGCCTCTACAGCCTGGAAAGCATCGACGCCTGGCAGGTGAAGGGTCGTGCTGCCGGTGGCCGCGTCACCTGGGCCCCCTCGCCCAGCGACGGCGACGTGCTGCACCTGGGCCTGTCGCTGGCCCACGAGGCCTATGACAATCCGGGCAGCAACGGCACCCCGGGCCTGAAGATCCGCCCGCGCCCGGCCGGCCACCTGTCCGACGAAAGCCGCCTGACCCTGGTCGACTTCTCCGCCGGCCGCGACACCGACGTCAACAAGTGGTCGCTGGAATACGCGCAGGTGCGCGGCCCGCTTTCGTGGCAGGGTGAGTTCAGCGGCGCGACCTTCGACGACGGCGCCCAGCGCGGTGACGTCATGGCCGCCTACGGCATGCTCAGCTGGTTCGTCACCGGCGAAAGCAAGGCCTACGACCGCAAGACCGGGCGCTTCGCCCGGGTGAAGGACATCCGCCACAAAGCCGGTGCCTTTGAAGTCGCGCTGCGCTACGACCAGATGTGGGGCGCCCAGCACCTCGACGGCGCACCGGACCTGCGCCGTGGCAGTACCGCCGCCTGGACGCTGGGCGGCAACTGGTACCTGCGCGACAACCTGCGCTTCATGCTCGATGTCATCGAAAGCCGCAACCGCGATCGTCTCGCGGGGGTGACGCTGGACCGCACGCGTGCGGTCACCGGCCGCCTGCAATTCGATTTCTGACGCCCCATCCCCTCCCCTTCCCCACGTCCTGTCTTCATTAGGAGTCCGCAGATGATGCTGAGCATCCTCGGCTTTGGCATGGTCATTACGTTCATGTACTTGATCATGAGCAAACGACTGTCGCCGCTGGTCGCCCTGATCACCATCCCGATCATCTTCGCTTTGATGGGCGGATTTGGGGCCGACATCGATGAAATGATGCTGGAAGGCATCAAGAAGATCGCGCCGACCGGCGTGATGCTGATGTTCGCCATCCTCTACTTCGGCGTGATGATCGATGCGGGCCTGTTCGATCCGCTGGTGCGCATCATCCTGCGCTTCGTCAAGGGCGATCCGATGAAGATCGTGCTCGGCACCGCCGTGCTGGCGATGCTGATCTCGCTCGACGGTGATGGCTCGACCACGTACATGATCACCGTCTCGGCGATGCTGCCGCTGTACCAGCGGCTGGGCATGAACGCGCTGAACATGACCTGCGTGACCATCCTCGCCGGCGGCGTGATGAACCTGACCCCGTGGGGCGGCCCGACCGCACGTGCCGCCACCGCGCTGCACGTGGACCCGGCCGATGTGTTCGTGCCTTTGATCCCGTCGATGGTGATCGCCTGTGCCGGCGTGCTGCTGCTGGCCTGGTACCTGGGCATGAAGGAACGCCGCCGCCTGGGCGTGGTCACCCTGCCGCAGGGTGGCAGCTGGATGGACAACAGCGTGTCTGATGACAACAACGCACTGCCGTCGGTGGAAGACGCCGAGGACATCAAGCGCCCGAAGCTGCTGTGGGTGAACCTGGCACTGACCCTGGCCCTGATGGGTGCGCTGATCGCCGGCGTGCTGCCGATGCCGGTGCTGTTCATGGTGGGCTTCGCCATCGCCCTGGTCATCAACTACCCGAACCTGGCCGAACAGCGCCGCCGCGTGGTCAACCACGCCGGCAACGTGCTGTCGGTGGTGGCGCTGATCTTCGCCGCGGGCATCTTCACCGGCATCCTCAACAACACCGGCATGGTCGAGGCGATGTCGCACAGCTTCCTGGCGATCATTCCCGAATCGTGGGGCCCGTACCTGGCTGTCATCACCGCGATCGCGTCGATGCCGTTCACCTTCTTCATGTCCAACGACGCCTTCTACTTCGGCGTGCTGCCGATCCTCTCCGAGGCCGCCGGCAACTACGGCATCACCCCGGTGGAAATGGCCCGTGCCTCGCTGGCCGGGCAGCCGGTGCACCTGCTCAGCCCGCTGGTGCCCTCCACCTATCTGCTGGTGGGCCTGGCCAAGGTTGAATTCGCCGACCACCAGAAGTTCACCCTGAAGTGGGCCATCGCCATCTCGCTGCTGCTGATGGCCGGTGGACTGCTGTTCGGCCTGTATCCCCTCTTCGCTGCATGACCTGCCTCCCAAGGAGCGTTCTGCCATGACCCTTCGTATTGCGTACGTCACCAGCGGCATGGGCAGTGTCGGCACTGCCATCTGCCAGAGCCTGGCCCGCTCCGGGCACACCGTGGTCGCCGGCTGCGCGCCCAACTCGCCACGCAAGGCCAACTGGCTGCGCGAACAGCGTGAGCAGGGCTTTGACTTCATCGCCTCCGAAGGCAATGCCACCGACTGGGCATCCACCTCGGCGGCCTTCGCCAAGGTGCGCGCCGAAGTGGGCGAAGTGGACGTGCTGGTCAACAACTCCGGCGGCAGCCGCGACCTGCTGTTCCGGCAGATGACGGTGGAGGACTGGAATGCGGTGATCGCCTCCAACCTCAACGCGTTGTTCAACCTGACCAAGCAGGTGGTCGATGGCATGGCCACGCGCGGCTGGGGCCGCATCGTCAACATCGGTTCGGTCAGCGCCCACAAGGGCCAGATCGGCCAGGTGAACTACGCGACGGCGAAGGCGGCAATGCACGGTTTCAGCCGTGCCTTGGCTGCTGAAGTCGCTTCGCGCGGGGTCACCGTGAACACCTTGTCGCCCGGCTACATCGCCAGCCAGGCCATCAGCAGCTTCCCGCCGGACGTGCTGGACCGGCTGGCCGCCTCGGTGCCGGTACGCCGCCTGGGCCGGCCGGAGGAAGTGGCCGGCCTGGTGGCCTGGCTGGCCTCGGATGAAGCCTCGTATGTGACCGGTGCGGATTACCCGGTCAATGGTGGGTTGTACATGGGGTGAGGCGCCCATCCACGCATGGCGTGGATGCTTGATCCTCTACCCGCGGGCGTTCGCCAGCGCCTCGGCAATGTCTTCGGGCAGGCCGCTGATGAAATCCACTTCGTCCGATTCCTCCACGATCTGACCCGGGCGCGGCAGCCACATCAGGGCGGGAATCGCACGCAACACCTCCCGACCCGGCCAGCGCGTGGGAAACCGTGGCCGGTTCCACTCCAGGTCGAAACCCAGCCCGTGATCCGCGTAGGCGCCTTCAGCCAGGCGCTGCTCGATCTGTCGCAGCACCGCAGCGGTGTAGCGGTGCGACTTCGGCACATCCTCGATCGTGGCGAACGGGACGTACCACGACGCGCCCAGGTTCCAGTAGAGCGCCAGTGCGCTGGATGCAGCCAGGCTCGGTTGGTCCAGCAACCACTGCAGCGCATCTGACAGTGAGCTGGCCTCGGCGAACAGCATCACCTGATGGCGTTGCTGCGGCGATGCCTGGCGCAGGAAGGACTCGAGTACCGGCCAGCCCGCATCCGATGCCATCGCCACCGGCGACAGCATCGGTGGGACCGCTTCAGCATAGATGTCGACGTCGCCGGCCACGTCGTCGCCCAGGGCCGGGCCACGATCAGGCTGCATCGCAGCGGCCAGGTCCTGCAGTTGTGCAGCCCAGTCCAATGGCAGGCCGTCATCGAAGGTTTCGTCAATCACCTCCGCGAAAGGATCGACCGCCCGCGCGCCCACGACGGCGGCCAGCATGGTGTCCGGCACGGCACGGCGCATCGTCAGCCCGGGATGATCGCCCGCCGATGGGCCAGGCCAGTTGCATGGATCGAAGGCGAGCCCATGATCGGCATAGAAGCCTGCCAGATAGCGCTGCTCGATGCCCTGGACGATCGCGTAGGCATCGCGCTCATGCTCGGGCACGTCGCCATCGCTGGCGTACTGGGCGAACCAGGCTGCGCCCAGCGACCAGTACATCAGCAGGGCCGTCGCGCGATCAAGCTCGCTGCGGCCTGCCAGCCAGGCCAGCAGCTCGGGGCTGTCGTCATGGTTGCGGCGCGCAACATAGATGTGGCGCTGCGCAGGTGATGCCTGCAGCAGGTACTCCTGCAGCAGCGTGCGCGAGGCGCGTTCGTACTCGTCGGGGGTCAAGGGGGAGGCTTCCATCACAACGGGAACCCAAAAGTTTAGTCGCCCCTCCTCGACAGCGTGGGATCAGTAGATCCACGCCATGCGTGGATGCACCTGCCACCACCCACGCTACCCCTACAGCGCACCCAGCCAGAAATCACCTTCATTTTTCGTAATCGTCCTATAGACCACGGCAGTCAACGGACCGCACCCTGCGCCAACACTCTGCCAGGGAGGCACGCTGTAATGCACACGATTGCGAAACCCGTGAGTGGCGATCGCCTGATTGATACCTGCTGGGGACCGGGCGCAGATGAACCGTCGGTCTTCATCCAGTCGCTCGACTACCGGGATGCGTTCAACGAGGATTTCGCTCTCACCGCCCACGGTCTGGTGCAGGCTAGCCTTGAAGAGGTACAGGCACTGCAGGGCCGCGTTGTAGGCGTCGGCGTGACCCGCCCCGGCAACGGGCGTCGCTGGTTCTGCGGCATCGTCGATGCCATCCGGTGTACAGCACAGCACGACGCGTGGCACAACGTCACATTCCGGATCGTGTCAGCGCTGGCCCTGCTGGACCGACGGACGGCCTGCCGCGTCTTCCAGGACATGAGCGTGCCGGATATCGTGGCATGCATTCTTGAGGAGCACCGCCAGGGTAACACCAGCATCGCCCTGGCGTTCGACCATCGGCGCTCATTGCTGGCGCAGCATGACATGCGCTCGTACTGCGTGCAGTTCAACGAATCGGACAAGCAGTTCATCGAACGCCTGCTTGCCGAAGAAGGCATCAGCTACCGGTTCGAGTTCGATCGGGTGGACGGCACGCCGCGCCACGTGCTTGTTCTGAGCGACCAGCCTCTGTTTGATCCCGACGGCGCCGTTGCCCTGCCACACCGCGCCGCCGGTACGGATGACGGCACGCCCCATCTGCAGGGGTGGCAGCTGCTGCACAGGCTGATTCCCTCGCGCCACACGCTGTCCAGCTTCGACTATGCGAGCGCACAGCGCCTGCGCGGCAGCGACGGTCTCGCGCTGTCGGCAAGTGCCTATATGACCCGGAGCGTGCAGGGTCTGGAAAGCCATCAGGCACGCACCCTCTATTACGGCAGCAACACTGCGGACATGAACCGTTACGCGCGCCTGCAGATGCAGGCGCAGGAGCTGAGGTCGAGGACGTGCCTCGGCGAGGGCGACTTCCGCGGGCTTGCCACCGCCGACAGCGTGCTGGTGGAAGGACGACCTGGTACAGCCGGGGCACCGGCGCCTGCGGGCTTCCTCATCAGTGGCGTGCACGTGCTTGCTACCAACAACCTCCCTGATGCGATGGCCTCCCTCGCTCCGGCAGCTGGGCACCTGCCCCCGGCAGGCCAATGCCTCACCCGGTTCCGCGCGGTGCCGGGCGATATGCCGCTGGTACCCATGCACACGCGCCCCCTGTTGCGTCCCAATGCGCCCGGCGTGCAGACCGCGACGGTGGTGGGGCCGGAGGGCGAGACCGTGTACACCGATGCCTTGGGGCGCATCCGCATCCGCTTTCACTGGCAGCGTGACCAGGATGAACCGGCCAATCGCGATGGTCAGAACGCGTGGTCATCCACCTGGGTGCGCGTGGCCATGCCCAGTGCAGGTGACGGTTTTGGCCATCAGTTCCTGCCACGGGTGGGTCAGGAAGTGGTCGTCGCCTTTCTTCACGGCGACATTGATCGCCCTCTGGTCATCGCTGGCGTCTACAACGGGCGCCACGCAACGCCACGCTTTAGTGGCATGGGCAGCCTGCCGGCCAACCGCGCCGTGTCGGGCATCCGCAGCCACGAGCACGGTGGTGACGGATTCAATGAACTCTCGATGGACGACACCGGGCAGGCACTGGGCACGACGCTGCGATCCAGCCCCTTCGAAAGTGCACTGCACCTGGGCCATGTAGCAACACCGCGCAGCGATGGCAACGCGCAGGCACGCGGCCAGGGTGCGGAGCTGCGCACCGATGCGGCATTGGCGCTGCGCTCGGCCAAAGGCCTGCTGGTAAGCAGCCATGCGCAGAGCGGTGGAACCGGCCCGCAGATGGCGCTGCCGGAGCTGCTGGACGTCCTTGGCACCTGCCGCCAGCTGTTCGGCACCCTGGCCGAGATGGCCACGCGCCTGCAGGCCGGCACACCGGACGCCGATGCCCAGACAGCGTTGGACACCGCACTGCAGGGCTGGTCGGGGGATACCGTCGCAGCCAACGAGCCGGTCATTGCGCTGGCGGCATCTGCCGGCCTGGTCAGTGCCTCGCCTGCCAGCCAGCTGCATGTCAGCGGCCAGCACCACGATGTGGTGGCGCAGGGGCGGGTGCAGCACACCAGCGGTGAACGCATGCAGCTGCTGGCCGGCAAAGGCCTGTCGATGTTCGTGGCCGAGGGCGGCGTGCAGGCCGTCGCCAACCAGGGCGACCTGCAGCTGCAGGCCCGTGACGGGCTGCTGGACGGTCATGCGCTCGCCGGCATGCAGCTGAGCACGGAGAAGGGGGAGATCGTGCTGTCCTCACCCAGCATCCGCCTGGTGGCCGCCGATGGCAGCTTCATCCGCATCGGTGATGGGGTAACGGTCGGCAGCAAAGGGGCGCTGGCGTTCCACGGTGCCGAGCACCGCTGGGAAGGCCCGGCAAGCGACCACTGGAGCCGCACGTTGCCGACCGAACTCCCGCCGATCTGCCTGCCCTGCCTGGCCAGAGCTGCGGCCGCAGGTAGCGCCCGCGTGCAGCTGGCGGGCGCGGCATGAATCCACTGCCCCCACTGTGGCGTGACTGCAGAACGCAGCCCGGTATCGAGCCGCTGGTGCTGGTGGACGGCGCGATGCAGCGCGACGTCGGCGCACGCCTGGCAAGCTGCGCAGGCGACGCGGTCTCGCTGTTTTCGGATCTGCCCGGGGCGGCACAGGCGCTCGGCCCTTGGCTGATGTCCCCTGCCCACGCCGTGTCGTTGGGGCTGGACGGCAGCGGCCCTGGAATGAACTGGCTGGCCAGCCGTTGCACCTTCGGAGAGACGCTCGTGCACCTGCGCCATTGGCTGCGCGACGGCGACCCAGCCGGCATGCAGTACACCCGGCTGGCAGATGGGCGGGTGCTGCGTGCGGCGATCCAAGTGTGGCATCCCGAGCAGCTTGTCGCTTTCAGCACGCCGTGGGCCGGGTGGTGGCTGGCAGACCGCGACGGACGGGCGATGCCACTGGCGATTCCCCCGCTGCATGCCATGGCTGGGATGGAGCACGCGTCTCCTGGCTGGGACGCGGACCAGACGGCGGCGCTCGCTGAACTGGGATTGGCTGATGCACTGCTGCAATCACTGAAACCCACGCTTCGCTCCATGCCGTCAGCTACACCCCGGGAAGCGCGCCACGCTCTGGCGACAACACTGATTGCCGCAGCACGGCAGCACGGCTATGTGGAACCAAGTGATCTGGCCAGCTGGATTGCCTGGGGTGTGCTTCGCAGTGAGGACGCGGATGCGCTTAGCGCGCATCCGGTGCATGCACAAGCGCTGCGAGGCGCGGATCTGTGGATGGCACTGGGGAATGCGGAGGTCGTTCGACCTTCATCCGATTCAATCTGACAACGGAGAACACAGCTTGAACAACACAGATCGGAGCACCGCATCCCCGGACGCACGGAAGACGGACGATGGCGACGGGAGCGTGCGGGAGGAATCCACCATGGTCGGCTGGATCCTGCTGGACACGCTGGTCACGCTGGCACTGGTCACTTCGGCGGTCTCGCTGCTGCCCGCCTTCCGGCCGCCTGCGACTGGCAGCGTGGCCTACGCACGCGAGGAAAGTCCCGTTGGCTTTGCGCTGGTACTGGCCGTCCCCCTGTTCCTCGTCGTCAATGGCATGCGCCGCGGTTTTCTAAGACATGCCATCGGAATGCGGCATGCCCGCGCGCTCGATCAGATGGCATTCGGCTCCATTGCCGCAGTGCTGGTGATGGCCATCGGCTACGCGCAGTACGGCGAACACCCCCCAACGATGCTGATGCCGCTGTACCTCGCCGCCGTCATGGTGCCTGCGGCTCTGCTGATCTTCGGCCTGCACCACCAGGCCAAGCGAGAGGAAGCGGAGTGGGCACGGGAACTGGAACACGTGGAAAAGATCTCGGCGGCTGAACTCGCCGATGAAGCCCGGTCTGCGGGCAAGGCGTGGATCAGCGTTGCGCTGCTGACTGCCGCAGCTGCCGCTGCCTTTGGCGTGTCAATGCTTGTTCCAGGCCACGCTGGTGCAGACGCGGGGCAAGAGGATGCGCAGCTCCACTACCCGATTCATGCGGTGACCGGAGCCGTTGAGGAGGAGTGATGCACGACCGTTCTCGTTCGCTGGGACGTTCGCTTCTGCTGAAACTGGGTTCGCTGCACCCGGTCGCGAAAGCTGCACTGCTCATCGCGTACGTCGCCTTGTCTGCCGTGCTGCTGGTGATCTGGAAGACCCGGGAAGTATCGCAACCCGTGCCGACCTGGATAGGCAGCAATCTGACATCGATGGATTACGAGCCGACCGATACGTTTGTCCGGCCGGTCTATGTGAACGGGAAGGGAGGTGACATGGCCGGCGATGGCGCGAGCACCATGCTGGGCGTCCTCAGCCTACCGGCCCACTGGTATCCCGGACTGACGGCTCGCGTGAAATGGCGCCGCTGCAGGCGAAACCTGGACTACGTGCCAGGAGAGCCAAAGGACAAGGGCTGCCGCTGGGTGGAAAAGGACGTACCGGTCCAACCCTACACCTACGTAGCGGAGACCTGGGTGCACATCTTTGAGAACGACGAGGTACTGGTCATTCCAAGCGCGCTCTTCCCGAGCGACGAAAATTATCCTGGCGCGCCCTATCCCTACAAGAATTTCTTTGACAAACGAGGGATTGGAGAAGATGAGTAAGCCGGAGATCGTCAAGCCTCTCCAAGGCTCAAGACCTTATCAACTCTCGACACGCACCCGAACTTTGCGGGTGGCGAGCTGGATCCTGCTGCTGATTGTGACCGTAGCACTCTGCGCGTGCGCGCGTGCAGAAAAGGCATACGAGCCACCAAAGTACATCGGCAGCAATTTGACGTCGATGGACTACGAGCCGAGTGACACCTACGTTCGGCCGGTCTATGTGAATGGAAAGGGAGGCGACAGCGCGGGCACAGGTGGTAGCACCATGCTGGGCGTCCTCAGCCTGCCGACCCGCTGGTATCCCGGACTGACGGTTCGCGTGAAGTGGCGCCGTTGCAGGCGAAACATTGACTACGTGCCGGGAGAGCCAAAGGACAAGGGCTGCCGCTGGGTGGAGAAGGACGTACCGGTCCAGCCCTATACCTATGTTGCAGAGACTTGGCTCCACATCTTTGAGAACGATGAAGTGCTGGTCATTCCCAGTGCGCTTTTCCCGAGCGATCAGAACTATCCGGGCGCGTCCTTTCCCTACAAGAACTTCAATGAGAAGAGAGGCATTGGCGAAAATGAATAAGCAGAAAATCGCCAAGCTTCTCCAGTGTTCCCGTTCCTGCCAGTTCGCGACACGCACCCGACCACGGCGAATGCCAACCCGAATCATACCGCTGATTTTTACCGCAGCGCTCTGTGCATGCGCGCGCGCAGACAAGGCCCCCGAGCCGCCGACGTACATCGGCAGCAACCTGACCTCCATGGACTACGAGCCGACTGACACCTTCGTTCGGCCGGTCTATGTGAACGGAAAGGGAGGCGACAGCGCGGGCACAGGTGGCAGCACCATGCTGGGCGTCCTCAGCCTGCCGACCCGCGGGCATCCCGGACTGATGGCTCACGTCAAGTGGCGGCGTTGCGAGGCAGGTACTGAGTACGTTCCGGGTGAACCGGAAGACGAAGGCTGCCGCTGGGTGGAGAAGGACGTACCGGTCCAGCCCTATACCTATGTTGCAGAGACTTGGCTCCACATCTTTGAGAACGATGAAGTGCTGGTCATTCCCAGTGCGCTTTTCCCGAGCGATCAGGACTATCCGGGCGCGTCCTTTCCCTACAAGAACTTCAATGAGAAGAGAGGCATTGGCGAAAATGAATAAGCAGAAAATCGCCAAGCTTCTCCAGTGTTCCCGTTGCTGCCAGTTGGCGACACGCACCCGACCACGGCGAATGCCAACCCGAATCATACCGCTGATTTTTACCGCAGCGCTCTGTGCATGCGCGCGTGCAGACAAGGCTTACGAGCAGCCGAAGTACATCGGCAGCAATTTGACGTCGATGGATTACGAGCCGACTGACACCTTCGTTCGGCCGGTCTATGTGAACGGAAAGGGAGGCGGGCGAGCAAGCACTGGGGCGAGCACCACGCTGGGCGCGATCAGCCTGCCTACCCGTTGGTATCCCGGACTGTCGGTTCGTGTGAAGTGGCGGCGTTGCAAGCGAAACCTGGACTATGTACAAGGCGAACCAGAAGACAAAGGCTGTCGTTGGGTAGAGAAAGATGTAGCGGTCCAGCCCTACACCTATGTCGCCGAAACCTGGCTGCACATCTTTGAAAATGATGAGGTTCTGGTTGTTCCTAGCGCACTTTCACCGCGCCACCCTGACTATCCCGGCGCGCGCTACCCCTATAAGAACTTCAATGAAAAAAGAGGCATTGGCGAACATGAGTAAGCGGGAGATCGAATTTGCATGGCTTCCCGGCGAC
Source organism: Stenotrophomonas sp. ESTM1D_MKCIP4_1 (assembly GCF_003086895.1). Classification (NCBI taxonomy): domain Bacteria; kingdom Pseudomonadati; phylum Pseudomonadota; class Gammaproteobacteria; order Lysobacterales; family Lysobacteraceae; genus Stenotrophomonas; species Stenotrophomonas sp. ESTM1D_MKCIP4_1. Next base: position 3,639,754 of record NZ_CP026004.1, read on the forward strand.
GCACCGGCGACGCTGCACCTCAATCCAGTATCAGCGCAGATCAGTTCCGGCTCGGCACCTTGCCTAATCACAATGCAGGTCTCCATCTTCTTTGACGGCACGCGCAACCACGCAGATGAAGACAGGCCAAGTGGTTCACACAGCAACGTCGCACGGCTCTTCGATGTCTGTCTTGAAAAATCCGAAACTGGTCAAAGCAGGCTCTACATCCCCGGCGTCGGCACGCCGTTTCCGTCCATCGGCGAGCACGAACCGCACCCTCTTGGCGCGCGTGATGGCTTCTACGGCGACCGCCGCCTGCGCTATGCCTACCTGTACGTCGCCAATCGAATCGCCAGGCTCAGTGGCTACCCGCCCATTGTCGAAGAGAACGAGCAGGCGCTCATCCGCGCCATCGAAGACGAGGAGCAGGTAAAGGTCTGGACCACTACACTGGCTGGCATTCTCGCCCACCCCAAGCCCGCCGCACCCAACATTGCCGGAATCACCCTGGACTTGTTTGGCTTCTCACGTGGCGCCACTGCTGCCCGCGCGTTCCTCAATCAACTCATCGAATGGACCGGCGGAAAACAGGCCGCCATCTGTGGCATTCCTCTGCGGGTGCGTTTCATGGGGCTGTTCGACACGGTGGCATCGGTGCATGTAGCCGACTCGGTGCCCATACTGCCCGGCGATGGTCACTTGAAGTGGGCTGAGCCCCTTCACATGAAAATTCCAGGCTTTGTCGAGCAGTGCGTGCACATGATTGCTGCCCACGAGGCGCGAAATTCGTTCCCGCTTACCACCATCGGCGCAGGGCAGGGTGATGCACCTCAGCGCCTGGAGATCATCTACCCCGGCATGCACTCTGACGTGGGTGGTGGCTACGGCCCCATTACCCAGGGCAAAGGCACGAACCGGTCCGGCGCCATTCGTCAGCAGCAGCAGGACATGCTGTCGCAGATTCCGCTCAACGACATGTATCGCCGGGCACATGCAGCAGGTGTGCCCTTGGTTGACCTCGAAAACCTGAAGGAACAGGGGCTCGCAGATGACTTCGCCATCTCCCCCGAGCTTCAAAGTGCGTTTGATGCACATCAAAGCCGCCTCGGCAGCTTCAAGGGCGGTGCACCTTTGATGCGGCAATTGCACCATCACTATCTCGACTACATCGGCTGGCGCCGCAGCGTACTGCGCAGGAACGACTACATCGCCCAGCCCTTCGTCCGGCAGTGCAAACCTGCCTTGATGCAGGATTACATCAATCTCGACCAGTCCAACGTCGAGCTGCACCAGGATGTTGAGGCCTGCGAGGGCCTGGGTGGCACGCTCCGCAGCATGGTGAGTCGCTGGTCCGGGGTCTACGGCTACGTCACCGGCTTTCCACCCATGCGGGACATGTACCAGCGTTATTGGAGTACCTCGCCCGATCCTTCCCCCGCTGTCCGCAGACTGCTGGAAGACCACGTCCATGATTCCCGCGCGGCATTCGTTCTGACCGACCCCCAGTGCCAGCGCGACTACGACAACATGCACAAGGAACTGGAGGAGAAAGATCGACGCTATAGAGAGGCGCGGCGCCGTTATGACGAGGTCACGCTGCCGGGGTATCAGCGACGGCTGGAACAGCGTCCGGCCTCTGGTGAAGACAGGCCACCGCCACCGATCGACCCGTTGAACGTCGAGGACCGGCGGGCATTGAAGATCTTCCGTGATGGCGGCCAACCGATCTTCACGGATGCCAGGCCGGCATCACTCATGGATGGCAAGCTCGACGCCCTGGATGCAATTGCCACATCCACCCGCCGCGAGCCTCGTTGGAGCTACCTGCGTCGTCGCCAGGTGTTTCGCATCACTTCCGGTACAACGACGGCGGTAACGCCTTCTGGACCACTGGCACAGCCGTCCCCGACAACCAAGCCAGTGGGCATGAGCCAACGCCTCACCTATGCGGATGGCTTGTCATGAGCCGCTCTGCCTGGACATTCGCATTCCTTCTGCTGACCGTGGCCTGGTCTGTGCTGATGGTCCTCTACGCGACCGATCCGACCGAGAGAGCCGGCGCGGCGGCGCTGGTGCCGTGGCTCGGCGGCGTGATTGGGGCCGCGCTTGTCTGCACGGCAGGGTATGCGTTGCAGCAGGCGTTCCGGTCTCCGGCTGCCCAGGCTCCGGCCCAGCCTCACGCCTCCACCCCATCACCTGTACCCGGCACGCTCTGCATTCGCGCGTGTCATGCCTGGATGGCAGGCAGCGCCGCTGCGGAGCTTGCTTCCTCAATTTCGCATCGCAGGCACCCAGTGCCTGCGGAGAACGCAGGCGCGCGCATCGACAATGGCTCTGCTCAACACGGAATGCAGCTGCAGGTGCAACTGGCTCTGGCCATGGACATGCTTGCAACAGACGTACCCGATGGCGGCCCGCTGCCGATTCTGACACTGGCCCCTCCCATTACAGAGGCCAGTCGCTATGCCGCCCGGCATTGGCCGGGCCTGATGAAAATGCAATCCGATCAACCTGCCCGTCTACTGCTGCGCGAGCAGGATATGGACGGGCTCACACTCGCGCCGCTGATGCAGAACCTGCATCGGATAATGGATGAGACACGGCAACTGGACAGCATCGCGCTACTCAGCGTCGATGGGCGCCTGATTCGCGGAGACCCGGGCCAGCAAGCGCCTCGACAATCTCCTTGCGACAGCATCGTGCTGTTCTGGATCAGTCGTGAGCATCTGCCGTCGCGTATCCGCACCGAAGCCATACCGGGGTCGCGTGTGGATGTAGACGCGTTGCGCATGCCCTATCGTTGGTGGCGGGACGCCATGGAATCGATGATCCCATCGCGCTTCGCCACACCCGAAACCCACGTTCATCCAAGCTCAACCTGGCACCAGGCCATGTCCGGGGAAATGACCGACGGTGTTCCAGAGCGCGCGGCGGGCACCCATGACCCGTGGTACCCCGCGCCGTGGACACACGAACAGGTCGCACAGTGGGACGCTGCGCCTGTGCTGGCATCGCTGCCACATCCGGTCTTCATCCCGATCCAGCGGCGCACCGAAGCTCCGGATTCTCATGGCATACAGCAGCAGCGCATTGTGGACGCATGGAACGCGCTTACCACCGCCCTTCCTCAAGGTGCGCTTCACATCTGGTTCGACAGCCAGGCCGAGCCTGGGTCAATCCGCGCGTTCCGGCGTGCGCTGGCTGGCTTGAGTGAGCCCATCGACCTGGCCGCCCCCGAACACGCCACGGATGTTCACACCCAGGTGGGCGCGCTGGGCAGTGGCTCAGGCGCGTCCTCACTGGCGCTGGCCGCCCACAGCGGCGGCAACCATGTGGTCGTGCTTGCTTCCGCAGAAGGATTACTGCTGCAGCCTGTCCTTGCCCACACCCCATCAGATGTGCCGCTCCACAAGGAAACCGCATGAAGAACTACACCACGCTGCTTCTGGCGCTGGCACTTCCGTTCACTCTGGCAGCGTGCAGAAGAGAAGCGCCTCAGGCCGTTGAAGCCCCACCCCGCCCCTGGTACGCCCCGGAGCCCTGGCAGGCGGGTCCCGAAGCCCCGCAGCCTTTGCTTCAAACCGTCTGGAAGCTGAGCCACCTTCCAGTTGACGACCATCACCCCGCTGTCCAGCTGGTGCCTAAATCCCAGGCAGGCTTTGTCATCTTCGAGGCGGACGGCCGCCGTATCACCGGGTTCGCGGGCTGCCAGCCGCTGACCGGCATCTACCGCCTGCATGGCGAAGAAGGTTTGGCCATCGAGGCTGTCGCCCGCACAGGTGCGAGGTGCCACAAGGCAGCGTTCGACACGATCGGTGACCGCTTTGCCACCGCACTCAGCACCGCAACCGGCTACCGCCTTGGCAAGGACGATGCGGTGCTGGAACTGCTGGACGGCGAGCGCGTGACCGCGACATTGATCTACCGCACGCCCCCTCCGGGTCGGTGGTGATGCCATGCCTTCCCCCATCTGCCAAGGCGATTCCACCACGGGCGACGGCGAGGTCACCCGCTGCCAGCATGCTTCCACCCACCGCATCAATGGGCATCCATTGGCGGTGAAGGGTGACTACGCCAGCTGTTCCCTGCACCCCGGCGAGCACAGTTTCGTCGAGGGCAGCAGCACCCACCTGGCCAACGGTCTGCCGATCGTGCTGGAAGGCCACCTGCTCAGCTGCGGCTGCCATGCCATCGCCGGTAAAGCCGCACACATCAAGGTGGAGTGACCACGACCAATAGCCGACCCGTGCCCCTCCCGGACAGCGTGGATCCACCGTTCAGTAGATCCACGCCATGCGTGGATGCTTCATCCCTACCCGGTCAGAACTCCGCCGCCACCGTCATGAACACCTGGCGCGGTGCACTGGCATGGATGGCATAACGCGTACCGGTCGGATCGGTCGGTGCGAACGAACTCAGCTGGCCCGCATAGCGCTTGTTGGTCAGGTTGGTCGCGTTCAACGACACGCGGATGTTGCGCAGGCCCATGCCCGGGCCGAAGTCATAACCGGCACCGGCATCGAAGGTGGTCACGCCCGGCACCGACTGGTCGTTGGTGTAGGTGTAATAGCGCTTGCCGGTGTACTTGGCGCGCAGGCTGGCGAAGAAGCCATCGCGGTTCCAGCTGATCTCGCTGGACGCCATGCGCTGCGGCGTGTCCACGGTGATCTTGCCGGCCACCGGCACGATCGCGCCACCGGAGGTGTAGTTGTCCTCATAGGTGGTCTTGTTCCAGGACAGCGCGTTGTACCACTGCAGGCCGTCGACCGGCTTGAGGATGAAGGTCAGCTCGGCGCCATGGCTCTTCACCGAACCCACGTTGATGAAGCGGGTGACGCACTCCGGGCGCGTGCCGACTTCGATGCTCGAACACGGGTTGAGCGACAGCAGGCGGTTGTCGAACTTCACGTTGTACGCGGCGATGGAGGCCTGGTACTTCTCGCCGAAGGTGCGGAAGCCGGCTTCCAGGCTCTTGGACTTCTCCGGTTCCAGACCCGCGCTGGCCGCGAACGATTCCGGCGAGACCTGCAGCGGGCCACCGCTGCCGCCGCCGACGAAGGCTGCGATGTTCTCGGCGTACGAAGCAAACAGCTCATTGTTGGCGTTGAGCTTGAAGCCCAGGCCGACCTGCGGCAGCACCGATTCCTTGGCGGTCAGCGTGCCCGAGGCGATGCTGGTTTCCACGCCGGATTTCGCGGTGGCGCGCATGCGCGTGTTCGGGCTCTTGATGCCCACGTCCACGGTCAGGCGCTGGTCGAGGAAGCGCATGCGGTCCTGCACGTAGAACTGCTGCGTGCGGATGTCGAAGTCCTGGTTGAACAGCAGGCGGTCCGGATTCTTCAGGTACAGATCATCCAGGAACGGGCCACTGATGTAGTAGAAATTGCGCGACACGTTGTGGTCGTTCTGCTCGTACCACAGGCCGGCTTCCAGCTCGTGGATGCCCACCTGCCACGACACCGCAGCGGTCAGGCCATCGCGGTTGATGGTGTAGTTGGTGCTGCGGATGGAGATCGGCAGCATGCGATCGGTACCCGGGTAGGACGGCTGGCCCGGTGCCCACCAGTGGCCCTGCCCGCGGTTGTCATGGTGATAGGCCACCAGCTTCAGGCGGCCCTGCTCGCCCAGGCGCAGGTCGGCATCGACCGAGTACAGGTTGTCATCGCGCAGCGCGCGGCTCTGGTAGTAGGCATCGTCGATGCTGTTGACGCCGCCGCTGAACTGGCACTTGGCCGGATCGCGCGTGCCGGGGGCGCACCAGGCGGCCGCGACGGCACGGTCCCAGTCCGGCGCGTAGATGTTCCAATCCCAGCCCAGGCCGCGGGCCAGCATGTCCTTGGACAGATAGGCATAGTTGGCCTGGCTGGCGCGCGAGGTAGCGACGAACGCGCCGAAACGGTGGTCGCCCACGTTCCACACCGCCTTGGCGTTGAACTGGCGGGTCGTCTGGTTCTGGTACGGCGCGGCCCACATGTCCTGGTCCTGGTGGACACCGGAGACATAGGCGGAGAAGCCGTTGATGTCGCCGGTATCCACGCGCAGGTAGCCGCGGCGCTGGTTGTTATCGCCGACGGTGACGCTGGCGCGGCCGCCGAATTCAGTGGACGGGTCCATCGAGAAGTACTGGATGGTGCCGCCCAGGTTGCTGGTGGAGGCGACGCCCAGTGAACCGATGCCCTGCGACAGTTCAGCGCCGGCGAGGTTCTCGGCGATCAGTGCGCGGGCGATGCTCAGGCCGTTGTAGTTGCCATAGCTGTTGTCGCCCAGCGGGATGCCATCAAGCGTGTAGCCGAGGCGGCTCTTGTCGAAGCCGCGCAGGCTGATGGTCTGCGATTCCTCGTTCGCGCCAAAGGCATCATTGGACTGCACCGATACGCCCGGCAGGCGGTCGAGGATCTTCTGGCCGCTGGTGCCCGGCGGCAGTACCTGTTTGTCCACGGCGGTGATGCGCTGCACCTGGCGGGTTTCGCCCTGGCCGATGACGGACACTGTGTCGAGCGTCTGTGCGCTCAGCGTGGCGTCGGCGGTGGCATCGGTGGTTTCGGCGGCATGGGCGCTGGCAGCGGAGAGCGCGATCGCCACGGCGATCGTGAGGTATCGGGTCTGCATGTAGATCCATTGCATGGGGGAAGTCCGCCGCAGCTCGGTACGGCGCGCGGCCACTATGCAAAGGGAAGATGAAAGGTTTTTTACGAAGTCGCGCGGGTGTTGCGGGCAGTGACGCGCGTCTCATTCGTGGGTTTTTTCGGCAGGGCTGCGCCCTGCACCTGCTCAACGTCAACGTCAACGTCAACGTCAAAAGACTGCATCCCGTGGGATGGCGGGGCACTGTGGATTTGCGGGAACGCCGTTAACCCGTCCATGGGGGCTTGGTCGCCGCATCCATGCGGCTCACACCCCGCAAACCCACAGTGCCCCGCCTTCGACAGTTGCTCGCAATCTGTTGGAATGGCACGGGGTCGGATCCCGTTGCTGGGCAACGGGCTCTGACCCCGGCTCTGAATGCCTTTACTCCGGCGCCAGCTGGTCCATCCGTATGCGGTTGGCGAACAGCGAGAACGCCAGCATGCCCGCCAGCCCGTTGGCCCGGCTGACCCAGTGCGGCAGCCAGCGCGGGGGCTTCAGCACACCGGCCTCGAACAGCGGCGCGAAGGTGATCGCATCGGTCAGGCTCATCTTGCCGGCAAACAGCCAGCGGCAGACCTGCAGGCGATCTTCGGCCAGCATGTGGCGGAAGAAGGTGTGTACCGACACCAGCCCGCGCAGATACACCGTGTCCTTGGTGAAGGCCAGGCCGCCGCTCGGTGGTACACCGCGGAACACGCGCTGCGCCGAGGCGAAACTCTCCTCCGGATTCTGCCCGGCATCGCAGAAGTAGCGGTACACCTCGATGAAATCCGCACCTTCGCGCGCCATCGCGATGGCTTCGGTACGCAGGCTGATGCGCTTCAGCCGCTCGATGTCGATGCTGCCGGTGATCTGCTCGGCAAACGTGGCCAGGCCTTCCTGGGTGGCGGTCACCCGCGGCGACGACAGCGCCAGGCTCGGCAGCACCGGTTGTTCGCGGCCGTTCAAGGCGGTCAGCGAATGCACCAGCGCTTCGTGGTGGAACAGCTGCGCGCGGTCGTAGGCGCTGAAGCGCGCGGTGGTGCGCAGGCGGATGCGGGTCGGCCCAGCCGCGGCCTTCGACACCAGATCCGGATCCAGCTGCACCTGGATGATGCGCGACTCGAAGAAGCCGTCGAGATCATTCTGCAGCTGCAGCTGCAGGGCAATGGCCGACACGGGTACCTGCTCTTCCGGTGCGAGCAGTTCGCTGTCCAGTTCACTGGCGATCTGGATGAAGTGGCGGGCGGCCTCGCGCGTGCTCGGGCCGTTGCCCGGCAGCGGCTGTTCCGGCGCACCGAACAACTGCACCGAACAGCGATCCACCGCGGCCGTGCCAAGGCCTTCCAGCAGCTGTGCTGCCAGGTCCCAGCTCTGTGCGGACTGCTGCACGTAGTGCCCCAGCGGATGGGCCGTGTCGCACTCTGCGGCGATGGCGGCCAGTGCGCGGCGTTCCTCGCTGAAGTCGAGCCGGGGATAATCCACCTTCGGCAGGACAGGCTGGCCGCGGGCCACGCTTTCCAGGAACGGTGCCTGCACCGTTGCCGGCCAGCTGGTCAGCCCCAGCAGGCGGATGCCGCCCACGGCCTCGACCAGTCGCGCGTCGAGTGCCGCATGGTGGGCCACGTCATGGTCCAGCGTCGCCGTCGTTTCCATGGGCGGACTATAGCGCGCCACGGTGGAGGCGGCGGTATCGCGGGGATGCACACCCGCCGGTCCGGTAGCGTCGACTGGCGGTAGAGTCGACTGTTAGTCGACTAACTGTTAGTCCACTACGAAACGCCGCGCGATGATTTCCGTCGAAGAGTAGTCGACTAACAGTCGACTCTACCGTCAGTCGACTCTACCGTCAGTCGACGCTACCGTCAGTCGCTGCTACCGCCGGCGGTTCTTGTTCACCGGGCGGAACTGCTGGCCCTTGCCCTTCCTGCCGCCGCGCTCCTGCGCGGTTTCGGCCTGGCGCACGGCCAGCTTGGCTGCCGCAGCAGCCACTTCTTCCTTCAGCTTGAAGTAGTTCTGCAGCCGGCTCTCTTCAATCTCACCGGCATCGATGGCCGCGCGTACGGCGCATCCCGGCTCCTGCTGGTGCATGCAATCGTTGAAGCGGCACTGCGCAGCCAATGCCTCGATATCGGCGAAACCGCCTTCGGACAGCGTTTCTTCGCCGGTCGGCTTCAGCTCGCGCATGCCCGGTGTGTCGATCAGGCACGCGCCCATCGGCAGCGGCATCAAGGCACGGTGGGTGGTGGTGTGGCGGCCGCGCGAATCGTTGGCGCGCACCGCATTGGTTTTCATCCGCTGCTCGCCCAGCAGAGTATTGGTCAACGTGGATTTGCCGGCACCCGACGAACCCACCAGCACCACCGTGCGGCCGGGGCCCAGCCACGGTTCCAGTACGGACACGCTGTCGGCATCCAGGCCGTTGATCGCGTGCAGGGCGATACCCTGCATCTCCAGCTCCTCCAGCACCGCCAGCGCGTCTTCGCTGTACTCGGTCTGGTCGGCCTTGGTCAGCACCACCACCGGCTCCGCACCGCCACCGCCCACCAGCAGCAGGTAGCGTTCGATGCGGCGGGGGTTGAAGTCGGCATCCAGGCCACAGACGATGAACACCGTGTCGATGTTGGCCGCAATGACCTGCTGGTGGTAATGCTCACCGGCCGCGCCACGCTTGATGGCCGTACGCCGCGGCAGCAGGGCGACGATGCGGATGCCCTCCAGCAGTACCCAGTCACCCACCGCCGGCCGTTCATGGCTGGGGAAGCGCGGCCGTTGCCATTCCGGCAGCGACTCGGCCTTGATCGAGGCTTCCGGGCCATCGGCCACGACATAGTGCGTGCGGTGCTGTTCGATCACCCGCGCCGGGCGGGCCTGCGGGTGCGTGGCCATGGCGGCCTGCCAGTCGGCCTGCTGCGGCGGGCCCGGCCAGGGCCAGCCGATGGTCTGCAGGGCGTTGAAATCGGGGGTCTGGGTCATCGCCGCCATTCTAACCGGCCAGATGCCCTGCCAGCCCAGCAGCCGCAGGCCCTGGGGCCTTGCCATGCATTGCAGCAATTCCGGTAGGATGGAAGCCCCATGCCTTTTGACGGCCCAGCTCCCATGTCCACCCCTTCGCCCAAGCCCCTGGCCATCCGCGAGCGCCTTTCCGAAGTGCGCTACGAGATCCGCGGAGAACTGGCCCGGCGAGCGCGGGAGCTGGAAGCGCAGGGCCGCAAGCTGATCAAGCTGAACATCGGCAACCCGGGCAACTTCGGCTTCCGTGCGCCGGAACACCTGCAGCGCGCGATCGCCGATGACATGGGCCGCACTGATCCGTACACCCACCAGCAGGGCCTGCCTGTGGCCCGCGAGGCCATCGCCGCCGCCTATGCGCGACGCGGCGCACCCGATGCCCATCCCGACCGCGTGTTCGTCGGCAATGGCGTCAGCGAGCTGATCGACCTGTCGCTGCGTGCGCTGCTCAACCCCGGCGATGAGGTGCTGGTGCCCTCGCCTGACTACCCGCTGTGGTCGGCGGCGGCCATCCTCAACGATGGCCGTCCGGTCTATTACCGCTGCGCGCCGGAAAACGGCTTCCAGCCCGACCCGACCGAGATCGAGACGCTGGTGTCGTCGCGCACCCGCGCCATCGTGCTGATCAACCCGAACAACCCCAGCGGCGCCAGCTACCCGCGCGAGCTGCTGGAGCGCGTGGTCGAGATCGCCCGCCGCCACAACCTGCTGCTGCTGGTCGATGAGATCTACGACCAGATCCTGTACGACGACGCGGTGTTCCAGCCGGTCGCGCCGCTGGCCGGCGACCACCCCTGCCTGACCTTCAGCGGCCTGAGCAAGGTGCACCGTGCCTGCGGCTGGCGCGTGGGCTGGGCCCACCTCAGCGGTGACGACGCGCGCCTGGGTGAGTTCCGCGCCGCGCTGGACCTGCTCAGCGCGCTGCGCCTGTGCGCCAACGTGCCGGGCCAGTACGCCATCGACGCGGCCGTGAACGGCCCGGACACCATTTCCGGACTGTGTGCCCCGGGCGGCCGCCTGTATGAAACCCGCCGCGCGGTGATCGAAGCCTGCGAGGCCAGCGAGCACCTGTCGCTGGTTGCCCCGGCCGGTGCGCTGTACGCGTTCCCGGCCGTGGTCGGCGCTGCTGCAAAGGGCTTCGATGACCACACCTTCGCACTGGACCTGATGAACAACGAGGGCGTGCTGGTCGTACCGGGATCGAGCTTCAACGTGCCCTACCGCCACCATTTCCGCGTGACCCTGCTGCCCGAAGCCTCGGTGATGCGCGATGTGTTTGCGCGCATCGACCGCGTACTGGCCCGCCGCGCCGAAGACGCTACCAAGGTCATACCGCTGAAGCCGCGCCGCTCGGTGGCCTGAGCGTGGCCCTGTCCTACCTGGCACTGGGTGATTCGTACACCATCGGTGAAGCGGTCGCGGTCGAAGGCCGCTGGCCGCACCAGCTCGCCGCGGCGCTGCGTGCACAGGGCGTGGACCTGGCCGACCCGCAGACCATCGCCACCACCGGCTGGACCACCGACGAGCTGGACGCGGGCATCAACGCGGCCGATCCACAGGGCCCGTTTGCGTTCGTGAGCCTGTTGATCGGTGTCAACAACCAGTACCGCGGGCGCCCGTTGGACGAGTACCGCCACCAGTTCGAGGCCCTGCTGCAGCGTGCGATCGGCTTTGCCGGCGGCGATGCCGGCCGCGTGCTGGTGCTGTCCTTCCCCGATTGGGGCACCACCCCGTTCGGTGCCGGCAGCGGCCGTGACCTGGCCCGCATCGAGATCGAAACCGACGAGTTCAACGCTGCCGCCGAAGTCATCAGCACCCACCAGGGCGTGGCCTTCGTCGACATCACCGACATCAGCCGCGTACACGGCACCGACCCGGCGATGATTGCCGACGATTGCCTGCATCCTTCCGCACGGATGTACGCGTTGTGGGCCGAACGCGCCCTGCCTGTCGCCACGCATCTGCTGCAGCGAACGGACTGAGCGATGGATGGCCTGCCAGGGAACGGCACACCACTGAACTGTTCACCGCTGGCGAGCGGCCAGGCACGGGCCATCGCCGAGGCGTTCCGCCCGGTGCAGGCCTGGGGCAACCGCCGCGACTATTACTACACGCGCGGCAAACTGGGCAGTGATCCGCTGTACGACGGCGTCCTGCAGCATCTTCCCGACGATGCCCTGCCGCTGCTGGACCTCGGCTGCGGGCTGGGCCTGTTCGCGCATGTACTGCGGCAGCGCGGCCGCCACCCGCCCTACCTGGGCGTGGATGTGGATGCCGGCAAGATCGCCCGCGCGCGCCGCGCCGCGGCCGGCCTGGACCGGGTGCAGTTCGACTGCCTGGATGTGCAGGCACCGCTGCCAGCGCAGGCCGGGCACGTGCTGCTGCTGGATGTGCTGCAGTACCTGGATGCGCAGGCGCAGCAGGCCCTGCTGGAAGCCGCCGCCGCGCGGGTGGGACCCGGCGGCCGACTGCTGCTGCGTACGCCGCTGGCCACCGGCGACCGCCGTGACCGCACCACGCGCGTGGCCGACCGCCTGGCCTGGCTGGTGGGTTGGATGGGAACGCGGCCCCGGCACTACCCGGACCCCGCACTGCTGCGGGCGACGCTGGCCGGATCCGGGCTGCAGGTGGGCCAGGAGCGTCCGCTGCATGGACGCACGCCGTTCAACAGCTGGCTGCTGGTGGCGCGGCGATCCCCCGTGTAGAGCCGAGCCCATGCTCGGCTGCCTTTACGACGCAGCGCGCCGCCGCCCGAGCATAGGCTCGGGCGCTACCGCATTACAGCGATGGCAGTCGAGCCTTCAGGCCGCGCTGGTCCAGCGCCTGCAGCACGCGTTCGATGATGGCCAGGTTGTGGCCATGCGCGGCGCCTTCATGCAGCAGCACGATGGCGCCGGGCTGCAGGTCGGGCAGCAGCCGCGCCAGCACGCCATCGGGCGTACAGCCCACGCCGTCATAGCCGCGTGCGGACCAGCCCACCCGCACCAGCCCCAGTGCCGCCAGTACCGGCGCCACGAACGGATTGGTCATGCCCACCACCGAGCGGTACCAGCGCGCGGGACGGCCACTGACCGTCTCCAGGGCCCGGTGGCAGCCTTCAATCTCCGCCCGCATCGCCGCCGGGCCCAATCGCCAGAACCGGGTCTGGGGGTGGGTGTGGCTGTGGTTGCCCAGGTCATGGCCGCGGCGAAGCACCTCTTCCACCAGGTGCGGCTGGGCCAGGGCGCGATCACCCACCAGGAAGAAGGTCGCCCTGGCCTGGTGCCGGTCCAGCAGGTCGAGCAGCGCCGGGGTTTCCGCGCTGGGGCCGTCATCGATCGTCAGCCAGACGCTGTCGCCCGCCTCGGGCAGGCGGTCCAGTACCGGGGCGTAGAAGCGGCTGTTGGGCAGGAACACCGGCACCAGGAACAAGGCGTGGCTGGCTACCATCAGCGGCACCCCCCAGCGCCAGCCGGCCAGCACCCAGACCAGGATCACCACCGCCTGCGACGCCAGCAGCCACGGCAGCCAGCGCCACGGCCGGGTCGGGATGCGATGCAATGTTCCTGCGTTGGTCATGCCCCATGATGCCATGGGGCGTAGAATGCGTGATTCGCATTTACGGACCCATGACCTCCCATGTCCCTCGATCCCGCCCTGCGTTCGCGCATCGAATCCCTCCTCAATGCCAACCGCGTCGTGCTGTTCATGAAGGGCCAGCCGACGATGCCGCAGTGTGGCTTCTCGGCCAAGGCCGTGGGCGCCCTGCAGGACCTGGGCGTGGACTTCGCCCACGTCAACGTGCTCGCCGACCAGGAAATCCGTGAAGGCATCAAGGCCTACGGCGACTGGCCGACCATCCCGCAGCTGTACATCGACGGCGAACTGGTCGGCGGCAGCGACATCATCCTGCAGATGGCCGCCAGCGGCGAACTGAGCAGCGTGCTCGGCCTGGCCGCGCCGGACCGCACCCCGCCGCGCATCACGGTCACCCCGGCCGCCGTGGAAATGCTGAAGGGCGCACTGGCCGATGCACCGGGTGCGTCGCTGCAGCTGACCATTGATGCGCGCTTCCAGCCGAACTTCCAGCTGGCGCCGCACGATGACAGCGCGATTGCCGCCGAATCCAACGGCCTGCGCGTGCAGTTCGACCTGTCCAGCGCACGCCGCGCCGACGGCATCACCATCGACTGGGTCGATGACATCCGCGGCAAGGGCCTGGCCATCGACAACCCGAACGCGCCCAAGCCGGTGCAGGAAATCAGCGTGCGTGACGCCGATGACCTGGTGCGTGCCGGCAACGTGACCCTGGTCGACGTGCGCCCGGCCGACGAGCGCGCGATCGCTGCGGTCGGCGTGCCGTTCAAGAGCTTCGACGGCAATGGCCGCGCCGAGCTGGAAGGCCTGCCCAAGGACACCCCGCTGGCCTTCCTGTGCCACCACGGTGGCCGCAGCGCGCAGGCCGCCGAGCAGTTCCGCACCCTGGGCTTCACCAAGGTGTTCAACGTCACCGGCGGCATCGATGCCTGGTCGGACGAAGTGGACAACGGCGTGCCGAAGTACTGATCGGCTGCTCTGGGTTCAGATCCCTTTCCTGCGGAAAGGGATCTGAACCCACCACGATCAGTGGCCCCGGTGTCGGATCCCTTTCCGCAGGAAAGGGCTCTGACCCCACCACGCAAAAACGCCGGCAATCGCCGGCGTTTTTTCTGCATCCACGCATGGCGTGGATCTACCCTGCGAACCCGCCTTCGGCCAGGTAGTCCAGCTCTTCCGGACCGGGAATCCGCCCCAGCACGGCATTGCGGTGCGGGAAACGACCAAAGCGGCGGATGATGTCGCGGTGCAGTTCGGCGAACTGCAGGTATTCCTTGTCACCCAGCACATCGAACATGGCCACCGAACGATCCTGGTCGAACGGATCTTCGGAGTGCTCGAACGGCAGGTAGATGAACGCACGCAGCTTGGGTACCAGCTGCAGGTCCAGGCCCTCTTCAATGGCACGCATGGCGTAATGCCGGGCCAGGCCATCGGTGGCGTAGGCATGGGCGGTACCGCGGAAGCAGTTGCGCGGGAACTGGTCCAGCAGCAGCATCAACGCCAGCGCGCCCTCGGCGCTGCCCAGCCAGTGCTCGCGCGCGCGCGCGGCCGCCGCGTAGTGTTCCTCCAGGAACAGCGTGCGGAACTGCGCATCGAATGCGTCATCGCGGGCGAACCACTTCGCCGGGCCCGCTTCGTTCCAGAATTCCACCACTTGCGCGGCAACGTCCATCACCTGCTCTCCAGGGCCGGCGCACCGCGCCAGGCCATCATCATCATTCGTCAAAGCGCAGGTGGCGGACCGACTTGCCGTTGCGCCGGATAAGCTTAAGCGCCTCGATGCCGATCTGGATATGGTTTTCCACGAACTGGGAGCTGACCTTGGCATCGGAGGCCTCGGTCTTGACCCCATCGGGAATCATCGGCTGGTCGGACACCAGCAACAGGGCCCCGCTGGGGATGTGGTTGGCAAAGCCGGCGGCGAACACCGTGGCCGTTTCCATGTCGATGGCCATGCAGCGCATCGCCCGCAGCCGCTCCTTGAAGGCCTCGTCGTGCTCCCAGACCCGGCGGTTGGTGGTGTAGACCGTGCCGGTCCAGTAATCGTGCCCAAGGTCGCGGATCATGGTCGACACTGCCCGCTGCAGGGCAAAGGCCGGCAGCGCCGGGACTTCCGGCGGCAGGTAATCGCCGGAGGTGCCTTCGCCGCGGATGGCGGCGATCGGCAGCACCAGGTCGCCCAGCTGGTTCTTGCGCTTCAGCCCCCCGCACTTGCCCAGGAACAGCACCGCCTTGGGCATCACCGCCGACAGCAGGTCCATGATGATGGCGGCATTCGGGCTGCCCATGCCGAAGTTGATCATGGTGATGCCGTCGAACGTCGCACTGGCCATCGGCCGGTCCAGGCCGACGATGGGGGCCCCGGTCAGCTCGGCGAAGGTATGCAGGTAGCCGCCGAAGTTGGTCAGCAGGATGTGCTGGCCGAACTGGTCCAGCGGCACGCCGGTATAGCGCGGCAGCCAGTTGTCGACGATTTCCTGCTTGCTCTTCATGGCGCATCCGGTGCGGCGTGGGGGTGCCATTGTAGGCGTGTGCCCGCCCTCCGGGGCATCGTGGGGGGCGTCCGGGGTGCCCAAGGTCACTTGGCAACCGGCCCCGGCGCCGGATAGCGTCGGTGGATTCACATGCCTGCCTGGGGAACCCGCATGTCATCCACGCTGTTGCGCGCCGGCCTTGGCCTGGCGTTGGCCTCGTTGAGCACCGCCCCGGCGGTGGGCGCCTCACGCTTCGTCGCCGATCCCTACCCCAGCACCTACCGCGCCCATCCCGATGGCCCGGTGCTGATCCAGAACGCCACCGTGCTGACCGGCACCGGCCAGCGCCTGGACCATGCCGACGTGCTGCTGCGCGACGGCCGCATCGTGGCCGTCGGCCCCCAGCTGCAGGCCGACGCCGGCATCACCCGCATCGATGCGCAGGGCAAGTGGGTCACCCCGGGCCTGATCGACGTGCATTCGCACCTCGGTGTCTACCCCAGCCCGGGCGTCGGTGCCCACAGCGATGGCAACGAGATGACCGCGCCGGTCACCGCCAACGTGTGGGCCGAGCACTCGGTGTGGCCCCAGGATCCCGGCTTCACCGCTGCCCTGGCCGGCGGCGTGACCAGCATGCAGGTGCTGCCCGGCTCGGCCAACCTGGTCGGCGGCCGCAGCGTGGTGCTGAAGAACGTACCGGCCACCACCTACCAGGCCATGAAATTCCCCGGTGCACCCTGGGGGCTGAAAATGGCCTGCGGCGAGAACCCCAAGCGCGTCTACGGCGGCAAGGGCACCGCGCCGGCCACGCGCATGGGCAACGTCGCCGGCTACCGCGCGGCCTTCATCGACGCGGCCGACTACATCGCCAAGAACAGCCCCAAGCCGGCCAAGCGCAAGGGCTGGTTCGGCAGCGACAAGGGCGACAGCGCCGGTGATGCCGGCGGCAAACGCGACCTCAAGCTGGACACGCTGGCCGGCGCCATCCAGGGCGACATCCGCGTGCACATCCACTGCTACCGCGCCGACGAAATGGCCACCATGCTCGATCTGGCCAAGGAATTCGGCTTCAAGGTGGCTGCGTTCCACCACGGCGTAGAGGCCTACAAGCTGGCCGACCGGCTGGCTGCCGATGGCGTCTGCGGCGCGCTGTGGGCCGACTGGTGGGGCTTCAAGATGGAGGCCTTCGACGGCATCGCCGAAAACATCGCGCTGGTGGACCGGCCGAAGAACAGCTGCGCCATCGTCCATTCCGACTCCCCCGAGGGCATCCAGCGCCTGAACCAGGAGGCGGCCAAGGTGATGGCCGCGGCACGCCGCGCGCGCATGCCGGACATCGCCCCGGAACATGCCATCACCTGGATGACCGCCAACGCCGCCAAGGCGCTGGGCATCGAGGGCCAGACCGGCACCCTGGAGGCCGGCAAGATGGCCGACGTGGTGGTGTGGAACGGTAATCCCTTCAGCTCCTACGCGCTGGCCGAACAGGTGTTCGTCGATGGCCGGCGGCTGTTCGACCGTGGCGCCCCACCGGCCACGCCGCGATCAGATTTCCAGCTTGGCCAGGAGGTGCGCTGATGGTCCGTTCCACAAAGTTGGCGAGGTCGGCCAGGAAGCGCCGCCGGGCGTGGCTTGGCGCTACCGTCATGGTGCTGGCAGGCATCGCGGGCACTGCATCGGCGCAGGACCTGCTGGTGCGCAACGCCACGGTGCACACCGCCAGCGCGCGCGGCAGCCTGCAGAACACCGACGTGCTGGTGCAGGGTGGGCTGATCCGCGCGGTCGGCCCCGGCCTGGCCGCGCCGGCCGGGGTGGCCGTGGTCGAAGCCAATGGCCGTCCGCTGACGCCGGCGCTGTTCGGTGGCATCACCGAGATCGGCATCGAGGAAGTCTCCGGTGAATCGAGCACGGTGGACAGCACCCTGAAGATCGGCGAGCAGCCCTTGCGCCCCGAATTCGACGTCACCCTGGCCTACAACCCGGCCTCCGTGCTGGTGCCGGTGGCACGCCTGGATGGCATCGGCTTCACTGCGCTGGGGGCTGCCACCGGGGGTGGCTTCGTGGCCGGCCAGGGCGGGGTGATGCGTCTGGATGGCAGTGCCGACCCGATCGGCCCGCGTGCGCTGTTCCTGCGCCTGGGTGCGGCCGCCTCGGAACTGACCGGGCAGTCGCGCGCGGCGCAGTGGATGCTGCTGCAGCAGATGGTGGACGAAGCGCGCGGGCAGGTCGCCGCCGATTCGCCGCATGCGCTGCTGACACCCGCCGGCCGCCGCACGCTGGCGCGCTACCTGGCGGGCCAGGGCCGCATCGTGGTGGAAGTGGACCGCGCCGCCGACATCCGCCAGCTGCTGCGCTGGGCTGCACGCGAAAAGGTGAAGATCGCCATCGCCGGCGGTGCCGAAGCCTGGCAGATGGCCCCGGAACTGGCGGCCGCGCAGGTGCCGGTGTTCGTCGATGCGCTGGGCAACCTGCCCACCACCTTCGACCAGATCGGCGCCACCCTGGAAAATGCCGCGCGCCTGCGCCGTGCCGGCGTGGCGGTCAGCTTTGCCCAGCGCGATGATGCCTCGCACAACGCCCGCAAGATGCGCCAGCTGGCCGGCAATGCGGTGGCCAATGGCCTGCCGTGGGCCGATGGTCTGGCCGGCCTGACCCGCGTGCCCGCACAGGTGTTGGGTGTGGCCGACCAGATCGGCACGATCGAACCGGGCAAGCGCGCCGACCTGGTGCTGTGGGAAGGCGACCCGCTGGATGTCGCGCACTATGCCGAACAGGTCTGGCTGGGCGGCCGCGCCATGCCGATGCGCTCGCGCCAGACCGAACTGCGTGACCGCTACCTGCAGCACAACGCACAGCCTTGACCGCCCCGAGGAACCCGCCGATGCCGACCCTGCGCTGGTATTTCGATTTCGTCTCGCCCTATTCCTACCTGCACTGGCAGAAGGTCAAGCAGCTGCCGCAGTTTGCGGCAATCCAGCCGGTGCCGATCGCCTTCGGCGCGGTGCTGCACCACCTGGGCAACCTCGGCCCGGCGGAGATTCCGGCCAAGCGCCGCTTCATCTACCGCCAGCTGCTGTGGACGGCACAGGCCGAAGGCACGCCGCTGCGCTTCCCGCCTGGCCATCCGTTCAATCCGCTGGCCGTGCTGCGGCTGTGCCTGGCCGCCGGTGCCAGCACGCAGGCGGTGGATGTGCTGTTCGACTGGATCTGGCGCGAGGGCAACGCCGCCGACAGCGCCGAGGCGCTGCGCACGCCGGCAGCACGGTTGGGCATCAACGACGTGCAGGCCGCCTGCGCCGAACCGGCGGTGAAGGAGCAACTGCGCCGCAACACCGAAGCGGCCATCGATGCGGGCGTTTTTGGTGTGCCGACCCTGGCCATCGACGGCGAACTGTTCTGGGGCAACGATGCACACCCGATGATGGCCGCCGTGCTGGCCGACCCCGGCCTGTTGCAGCGCCCGGACTGGCAGGCCGTGGTAACGCTTCCAGTGGCCGTGCAGCGCAATCGCTGAACAGGCAGTGGCGCGATTCCCTCGCGCGCCACGGATGAAATTGCGATAGCTTTCACGTTCCGAACCTACAACCGCCCTGGAGGGGGAGCCGGATGCGCATCGGAATCGTCGTCGATTCGGCCTGTGACCTGCCGCAGGATTTCATTGCCGAGCACAACATCGTCCTGCTGCCGATCACCGTGCGGATCGGTGAGGCCGTGCTGGCCGACCACCGGGACGAGCAGGCCACGCTGAGCTTCCTGCATGCCCACGTGGCCGAGCACGGTGCCGAGGCCGAAACCATTCCCTTCAGCGTCAACCAGATCCGCGATCTGTTCCTGCAGCAGCTGGTCATCGATTATGACCACGTGTTCTGCATGACCATCACCAAGACGCGCAGTCCGATCCACGACAACGCGCTGCAGGCCAGCTTCGCCATCCTCAACGACTACAAGCCGGTGCGCCAGGCGGCGGGCTACAACTCGCCGTTCGCACTACGCGTGCTGGACACCCAGAACCTGTTCGCCGCGCAGGCGGTGACCGCGGTGGAAGCGGTGCGCCTGCGTGACAGCGGCGCCAGCGTGCAGCAGATCCGCGAGCGGCTGGAAGAACTGTCCGGCAACGTGCACGGCTACATGGTCACCCGCGACCTGTACTACATGCGCGCACGCGCACGCCACAAGGGTGACCGCAGTGTCGGCCTGCTCAGTGCCGCGCTGGGCAGCGCGCTGGACATCAAGCCGGTGCTGCACGGCTACCGTGGCGAAACCGGCCCGGTAGCCAAGATCAAGGGCTTCGACAACGCCGTGCAGAAGCTGTTCGCGGTGGTCGGCCAGCGTGTGCGCAGCGGGCTGATGACCCCCACCGTGTGCGTCAGCTACGGCGGCGAACTGGACGAACTGCGCGCCCTGCCCGGCTATGCGCAGATGAAGGAGGTCTGCGCCAGCCATGGGGTGGAGGTGTACGAGTCGGTGATGAGCCTGACCGGCATGGTCAACGTCGGCAAGGGTGCGGTGACCGTGGGCTTTGCCGACGGGCCGCATCGCTTCGAATAAGCCGTTCTGGCGTACACAAGCATTGCACTGCGGCTGTGCCAGCCTTGCCGCACCTCAAGGAGAAGAACCATGCCTGCGCAGTACCACATCAGCCTGCCCGACCCGTCCAAGGCCCGCGGCAATGACCCTGATCTTTCCTTCCATTCGCAGAGCGCCGGCGGTTTCGCCGAAGAGCTGCAGGACGCGCTGCGCAGCGGCACGCTGTTCGAGCGCTGGAAGGCCAAGCAGCCGGACCCGGATGCCGTGGAGCCGCAGTGGGGCGTGACCGACCCGGATGCCACCGTCACCGGCGAACAGAAGGACCTGCGCATCAACCTGGTGGCCACCACCCGCATCGACAGTGACGTGTTCAAGCAGCGCCTGCGCCTGCTGGCCGGCCACCACTGGGAACTGCGCGACGTGCGTTGAGGCCCCCGCCCGCGCCGTGATCGACCCGGTGCCGATGGCGATGCTCTGGTAGACGCCAACCTTGGTTGGCAACTACCACGCTGCCGGCCAGCGGCCGGCACTACCAGCCACCGCCCAGCGCGCGGTACAGCTCGACCCGGGCGATGGCCGCCGTGGCCTGGCTGTTGGCCAGCGCAGCCCGGTTGTCCAGTGCGATGCGCTGGGTGGTGAGCACATCCAGCATGTCCACCACGCCGGCCTGGTACTGGCGCCGTGCAGCACCCAGCGCGGAATCGCTCTGCTCAACCGCCACCTGCAGCTGCGTCGTGCGCTGTTGTTCCGCCGCGTACCCATCGATGGCATCGTCCACTTCATGCCAGGCCTGCAGCACCGTGCGCTGGAACTGCAGCGCCGACTGCTGCTGCTGCACCCGGCTCAACGCCAGATTGGCCTTCAGGCGGCCGCCCTGGAAGATCGGCAGGCTGATCGACGGGCCCACGCTGAAGCGGTGGGCATTCCACCCATCGAGGCCATCCAGCTGCCTGGCCTGGAAGCCGGCATCGCCGTTCAAGGTGATGCGGGGCAGGAAGCTGGCCTGGGCCACGCCGATGTTCGCGGTGGCCGCATGCAGCGCCGCTTCGGCACGACGGATGTCCGGACGACGTTCGACCAGCTCACTGGGCAGGCCCACAGCCACAGCGGGCAACGGCGGCCAGTCGGCACGCATGCCCTGCAGCTGCGCGTCCAGCCCCTGCGGTGGCCTGGCCAGCAGGAAGGCCAGTGCATTGCGCAGCTGCGACTGGCGGTGCCGCAGCGGCGCGATGCGTGCCTGCAGCGAAGCCACCTGCGCGGCCGCGCTCGACACCTGCAGGGTACTGGCCACCCCCTGCTGCTGGCGCGCCTGGGTCAAGCGCTGGATGTCGGCGGCAATGCCCAGGTTGTCCTCGGTGATCGCCAGCAGCTGCGAGGTTGCCCGCAGCTGCAGGTAGGAACGTGCGGTTTCGGCCAGCAGGGCAATGCGTACGGCATGCGCATCTTCTTCGGCCATCTGCACGCGCGCATCGGCCGCTTCCAGCTGGCGGCGCACGCGGCCCCACAGATCCAGTTCCCAGCTCAGGCCGACGCCCGCCTGGAATAGTCCGTAATCCTCGCGCCCGGCATTGCCGGAAGGATCGCTCAGCCCCACTTCGCTGTTGCGTGCGCGCACGCCACTGGCGCTGCCCGCGACCGCGGGCAGGCGATCAGCGGCGCTGATGCCACGCGCCGCGCGGCTCTGCTGCACGCGGTTGGCGGCCAATTGCAGATCCAGGTTGGACTGCAATGCCTGCTGGGCCAGCTGCCCCAGCAGCGGATCGTGGAAACCGGCCCACCATGCCGCATCATCGTCGATGGCCGTCGCGGCCACCGCCTCGCCCTGCCACTGCGCCGGCAGCTCGGCCTGTGGCCGTACGAAGTCCGGGCCCATCGTGCAGGCCGCCACGGCCATGCACAGCGACGCGCTGGCCACGGCCTTCATCAACGCGGGCATGCTCATGCGCCCTCCCCGCCCTGCAGGTCCACGCGTGCCTCCACCGACATGCCGGCACGCAACTGATCCAGCAGCGGCTGGCCCGGTTCCAGCACGATCTTCACTGGAATGCGCTGCACCACCTTGGTGAAGTTGCCGGTGGCGTTTTCCGGAGCGACCACCGCGAACGTCACGCCCGTGGCCGGCGCGATGCTGTCGACGTGACCATGCAGGCGCGTGCCGGGAAATACATCCACCGTCAACTCCACCGGCTGCCCTGCGTGCATGCGGGTCATCTGCGTTTCCTGGAAGTTGGCGACCACGAAGGCACGCTGCAGCGGCACGACGGCCGCAACGGCCGTGCCCGGCGTGAGGTAGGCACCCACGCGCACCGCACGGCGGCCAACCACACCATCAATCGGCGCACGCAGCTCTGTATGCGAAAGATCCAGCTCCGCGCGGGCCTGCGCCGCTTCTGCGCGTTGCACCGCCGCCTGCGCCGACTGCACGCCCGCCGCCAGGATGGCGGTGCGCTGGCGTGCGCTGCTCAGTGCGGCCTGCCCTTGCTGCAGGTGGGCCTGGGCCACAGCCTGCTTCGACTGCGCCTGCTGCGCGTTCTGCACCGTACCGGCGCCATCGCTGGCCAGCGCGCGGTAACGCTGCTGGTCAGCACTGGCCAGGGTCAGCTCGGATCGGCTGACATCCACACTGGCCCGCGCCTGTTCGATCAGCGAGCCCTGCTGTGCCAGCGCGGCCTGCGCATTGGCCAGCTGGGCACGCGCATTGACCAGATCGGCGCGCGCTGCCTGCAACGCCACCTGGTAGTCGCGGTCATCGATGCGGGCCAGCACATCACCGGCTTTCACCGTCTGGTTGTCCTGCACCTCGACACTGCTGACGAAGCCGGCCACTTTCGGTGCGACCACGGTGAAATCGGCGTTGACGTAGGCGTTGTCGGTGCGCTGGTAGCGGCCGTCGCGCAGCAGCAGCCAGCCACCGATGGCCAGGGCCAATACACCCAGCGCGAGGCCGGTATTGAGGGTTGTCTTGTTGAGGCTCATGGGGGAAGTCCTTGCGGGAGAGGTCAGGCCACGGCACGTGGCGGATGGACGCGGGTGGCCCACGGCAGCAGCGGCAGGCAGCCCAGGGCCACCAGCGCGACCAGCCAGTACAGGTCCGCCGAGGTCAGGGCCTGCACCTGGGCGTGCAGCCGCGCGGGCAGATCGGCGCTGGCCGGCAACCACGGCTGGTTGCCCAGGTGGTCGACCAGCGCGGTGGAATGGAAGTGGCGCCGTGATTGCCCCACCGCATCGAGCACGCCACCGGCAAACACCGCCGAAAAGCCTTTGACGGTGTTGAACCAGGCCGAGGCATAGGGACCGTCCTGCGGCGCCAGACCGGTGGTGGCCAGCAGCAGCAACGGCAGCACCGCCATCGGCTGCGCCACTACCTGCAGCAGCTGCACCCACAGGAAGCTGTCGCGGTTCCACTGCACGTCCAGCTGCGCGCCGAGGAAGCACGCTGTCGCCAGCAACACCAGGCCGGCGGCATGCACCCAGCGGCAATCCACCGCACGCTGGTTCATCAGTGCCGCCACCAACGGCAACGCAATCGCCTGCGGCAGCGCCACCCACAGCAGCATCGGGGCGGTCTGCAACGGCCGATAGCCCTGCACGCCGGCCAGAAAGCCGGAAGGAATGGAGATGACCGCAAGCAGCACGAACAGCACGCCCACGCAGGTCACCAGCGAATAGCTGAGGTTGCGATGGGCCAGCAGTTGCAGCTTGAAGAACGGCAGCGGGTGGAACCATTCGTTGATGAAGAACAGCACCAGCAGGCCACTGCCGCCGTCCAGCAGCACCGTGATCAGCGGCGAATCGAACCAGTTCAGCCGCGCGCCCTGGGTCAGGCCCAGCACCAGCATCACCAGCGCAGGCAGCCCCAGGGCCAGGCCCACACCGTTGAACTGGGAAAAACGCTCCAGGCGCATCGGGTCCTGCGGCAGGCCCCAGCCGACCATCACCATGCCAACCGCGCAGAACGGCACGATCTGCCAGAACGCGAACTGCCAGCCCGCGTGTTCAACCCACAGCGCGGCCAGCGGCGTGCCCATGCTCGGGCCGAACGTGGCAGTAAGCGCATAGCCGGCCAGGCCGTACAGCTTGATGCCCGGCGGCAGGAAGCGCAGCGCCACGCTCATCAGCAACGGTGGCAGCGCGCCGCCGGCAAGGCCCTGCAGCGCGCGCAGCAACAGGAAGGTCGGCAGGTTCGGCGCCAGCGGGCACAGCACGCCCAGCAGCATGAAGGCCGCGATCATCACCAAGCCGAAGCGGCGCAGCGAAAAGGTCACTGCGCACCAGGGCGCGAAAGCCATGGCACTGACCGACATGGCGCTGTAGATGCCAGTGATCCAGTTGCCGTCATCGACGCTGAACCCCATCGCGCCGCGGATATCGGCCAGCGCGGCCTTGGTGACGTTTTCGTTGAAGCCCGACAGCAGTACCACCAGCAGCACGCCGCACAGGCCGACCACGATGCGGCGATCAAAGACGGGGGCGGAGGCGATGGCGGCCGCCCGGGGCAAGGTGACCGCGCTCATCGGCGCCGATCGATCCGTGCAGCGCACGGCAGGTGAAGCGACATGGCGTGCGCTCCGTGAAGGTGGGGAGCGCAGTCTAGGCAGGGCCACTACTGCGGAAAATGGCGTGGATGCGATGCCAGTCGTGCGCCAGACGCACGGGTGTCGGGGGCCCGTGGGTGCCGACCGTTGGTCGGCACGCGATGGTGGTAGGTGCCGACCTTTGGTCGGCACGGGCGGCTCGGCTCTACAAAGCGTCGGCGTCGCACATGCTCTTGATCGCACGGCGCAGCCAGCGGTGTGCCGGGTCGTTGTCCATACGCGGGTGCCAGGCCTGCACCAGAGCCACCGTCCGTACCGACACAGGCAGCGGGAACATGCGCAGCGGCAGCCCCATGTAGGTGATGCGATCGAGCATCACGCTGGGCATCTGCGGCAGCACCAGATCCGAAGCGGCGGCGGCGAAGATTGCACCGTGGAAGGTGGGGATGACCATCGCCACCCGTCGCCGCAGGCCCATCTGCGCCAACTCGTCATCGATCGGCCCATGGGCGATGCCGCGCCGCGAAACGGCAATGTGGTCGCAGGCGGCGAAGCGCTCGGCGGTGATGTCCCCGTCGAACAGTGGATGGTCCTCGCGCGCCGCGCCCAGCAGCGCCGTGGTGAACAGGTTCTGCACCTTGGTTTCCTGCGTGTGCTTGCCGGCGGTGCTGATGTACAGGTCGATCCGGCCCTGCACCATCGCGTCATCGTCGGTATCGCCTTCGGGCATGAAGCGCAGCGTGCAGCCTGGGGCCTGCTCGCGGAACACCTCGCGCAGGCGGCCGCCGTAGCTGCCGATGAACACATCGTTGGCGCGGATGCTGAAGGTGTGTTCCAACGTCCCGATGTCCACTTCGCGCCCATCGTTGAACACCCGGTGGGCCTGCTCGATCACATCACGCACCTGCTCGCGCAGCTCCAGCGCACGCGGGGTCGGCGCCAGGCCACGGCCGGCGCGCACCAGCACCGGGTCGCCCAGCGCATCGCGGATCCGGCCCAGGGTGCGGCTCATGGCGGGCGCGCTCAGGTTCATGCGCCGGGCCGCCCTGGCGACACTGCCTTCGTCCAGCAGGACATCCAGGGCCAGCAGCAGATTGAGGTCGGGCAGGGACATGGCAGTCTCCAACAGATGGAATGACTCTACGACACTCTCAGTCAAAGTCGATTGCGCCCCATGCACGTATTGCCTGCACCACACGGCATGGGTGCGCGGCGCGGCATGGGCGACCATCACCGCCTGCCAAGGAGTCTGCCCCATGTTCACTACCCTGCTGGTCGCCCTCGACGGCGGCCACCAGCACGACCCGCTGCTGGATCTGGTCACCCGCGTCGCCGGCCCGTGCAGCCGCGTGCACCTGCTGTGCGTGATCGATCCCGAGTTCGCCCTGCCCGACGACGCCAGCGAAGCCGACCGCCGCGAGTACTCTGAGGCCACCCGCCAGCGGGCCAAGGCGGAAGGCCTGTTGCAGGACGCCGTCGCACAGCTGCACGAGCGCGGAGTCGACGCCCGACCGGCGATGCCGGTGGGCGATCCCGGCGAAGTGATCAGCACTCAAGCCCGCGAGCTGGACGCCGACCTGATCGTCATCGGCCACCGCCACCTGTCGCGGCTGCAGCGCCTGCTCGACAGCTCGGTGGCGCAATGGACCCTGGACCACGCACCGTGCCCGGTGCTGGTGGAAACGCGCGGCGGCTGACATCGCACACGATGCCCACCCTGGTGGGCGCTTCGGACAACGGCTGCCAACCAAGGTTGGCAACTACCGGCTTCACGCCCGCCAATCGATCACGTGTGCCTGCCGCGCTGCCCTGGTAGATGCCAACCTTGGTTGGCGCTTTGGGCAACGGCCGGCTCCGCGCCCGCATCAACAATCAATCACGCCTTCTTCGCCGCTTTCATCGTCCAGCACGCGAGCGTGCAGGGTCACCTGGTTGCGGCCGGCGCGCTTGGCTGCGTACAGCCCCGCATCCGCATCCGCCAGCAACTGGTCGGCGCTGGCCGTGGCCGGTGGATGCAGATAGGCCACGCCGATGCTGATGCTGACCGGGCCTTCGGGCAGGTTCAGCGCTTCCACCGCCTCGCGTAGCCGCTCGGCCAGCGCCAGCACGCCCGACAACGGGCTGCCCGGCACGATCACCGCGAACTCCTCGCCGCCGTAGCGCGCCACACTGTCGGCCGCACGCCCCGCCGTGGCCTGCAGCACGGCCGCGACGGCGCGCAGGCAGCGGTCTCCGGCCGGATGGCCGTGCTGGTCGTTGAATGCCTTGAAGTGGTCGATGTCCACCAGCAGCAAAGCCAGTTCGGTGCCACTGCGGCGCGCACGGTTCCACTCGGCCTGCAGCACGGTGTCGAACTGGCGCCGGTTGGCAACGCCGGTCAAGCCATCCTGGCGCGCCAGCTGGTCCAGCCCGACTTGGCGTTCCAGCAGATCGGTCTGCAGCAGCGTGCTGCGCAGGCCGAAGCCCAACGTGGCCACCACGAACCCGGCTACCGCCAACGGTCGCGCATGGTCCACCACCAACGTGCCCACCACCAGCAGCAGCAGCGGCAGGATGATCGGCCCGCCCGCCTGCACCAGCCGCGACAGACGCGGGTGCAGCACCAGGCCCGGCGCCGGTGCCTGGCGCAGCGCAAGCAGGGCCAGCAGCAGGAACGGCACGTCGATCAGCAGGTCGTTGTACGCGCCGAAGGACTGCTCGACGGTGTAATGGTTGATGTAGAACGCCACCAGCAGGTAGCTCAGCGCATACAGGGCCAATGCACGGAAGAACACCCGCCGCTCGGGTGCATCGCCCGCCAGCCAGCGCACCATGGCGAACACGGCAATGCACAGGTTCTGGATGTCGAACATGTGCTGCATGTTGGCCATCGCCTGGTCATCGATGTCGATGCGGTCGGCGAAGGACTGCGTGTGCACGAAGAACAGCACGCCCAGCAGGGCAGCCATCAGACCGTCGATGAGGCTGATGGTCCAGCGCTCGCGCCGCGCCCGGGCGAGAATGAAGACCAGCGGTACGCCGTACAGCACGTAGAGCAGCAGGCTGATGCTGGGGGTGATGCTGGGCCGCCCGGCGCTGAGTGCATCGAGCATGTTCGCGCCCATGCCCCCCGCCCACAGCAGCAGGGCCAGCGCCGTGGCGCGCCAGCCCAGCGCCGCGCGATCACGCTGGGCCCGCCACAGGCAGGCGGCCGCCGCCAGCAGGGGGGCGGCCGTGAGGAAGGCAAAGGATCCGCCGCCGGCCGTCCCAGGCCAGAACGCCACGACCACCCCGTGGCAAAGCACGTACAGCAGCGCCAGCACTACCGGCATGCACTACCCCCATCCGCAAGGCCGTATGTGCGCACCATAGCGCGACCCACGGTGAACGTGCGTGATCCACTGCAGATAAAGGCAGGAGCACGAGGGGTGTCCTGGCGCCGGGCCGGGGCCCAGGCAAGCAGGCACGGCCTGGAGATGCGAAACTCCCTCCCCCGCCCCCCGAGCGTCTCCCGAAAACCCGTGAAGACCCCCGAAGGACTGCGTGCGCTGATCGACGATGGCGTGATCGACGAAGTGCTGCGCCCGCTCAAGAGCGGCAAGGAAGCGGCTGTGTACGTGGTACGCAGCGGCAACGACGTGCGCTGCGCCAAGGTCTATAAAGACATGGCCCAACGTAGTTTCCAGCAGCGCGTGCAATACCAGGAAGGCCGCAAGGTACGCGGCAGCCGCGAAGCGCGTGCCATCGGCAAGTCCAGCAAGTACGGCCGCAAGCAGCAGGAGGCCGCCTGGAAGAACACCGAGGTGGACGCGCTGTACCAGCTGCGCGACGCGGGTGTGCGGGTACCGGAGCCGCATGGCTACTACCACGGCGTGCTGCTGATGGAACTGGTGACCGACGCAGAGGGCTATTCCGCCGCCCGCCTGGGCGAAGTGGAGCTGGAGGCCGACCAGGCCCGCGCGTACCACCAGACCCTGGTGCGCCAGGTGGTGCGCATGCTCTGCTGCGGCCTGATCCACGGCGATCTTTCGCCATACAACGTACTGGTCGGGCCGGATGGCCCGGTGGTGATCGACTTCCCGCAGGTGGTCAGTGCCGGCGGCAACAACGCCGCGCGCAGCATGCTGCTGCGGGACGTCAACACCCTCACCGGCTACCTGGGCCGTTTCGCGCCCGAGCTGCTGGACAGCTGGTATGGCGAGGAAATGTGGGCACTGTTCGAGGCTGGCAACCTGTTGCCGGACAGCGAGCTCACCGGCACCTTCGTACACGATGAATCCACCATCGATCTGGATGGCGTGCGCCACGCCATCAACGATGCACGCGAAGAGGCCCTGATCCGCCAGCAGGGTCGCGAAGCAGCGGAAGAAGACGACCGGTAGAGTCGAGCTTGCTCGACTCTACGGAAAAGCCAGTCGAGCAAGCTCGACTCTACAGCGCGCCCCACCACCAGTGCGGCGTGATCCACTGCAAGAAAGGCGATCCCGGCGGATACGGGCTGCCGGGGTACGGTAACCTGCGGACATCACGGACGATGGGGACCACGATGCAGGGACGCGGTTTGCAGGTGATCGCGGTGCTGTGCGCCGCAGGTCTGCTGGCGCTACTGTGGGCGTGGACCCACGCAGACCCCGGCAGCAGCGGCCCGCAGACATCCGAAACGGCTGATACGGCAGTGCGGGCAGCGGCGCAGGTCCCGGCTCCGGCCGCACTGGCAAGCCGGTTGAGGGCCCTGCGCGCTGCAGGGGAACCCATTGCACAGGACCTGCCGCACTGGCAGCGCGTCGCCGGGCGGGATGCGAAGACCACGCTGTGGTTGCTGATGCAGCTGCAGGATTGCGCGCATCAGGCGGACATCGAGGCGGACTTTGTTCGCCGGGCTGACCGAATGCCCATCGGTGAACGCGATGCAGTGGCCACGCAGCTCAACACGACCGATCGCTTCTGCGCCGGTATCGACGATCCCGCTCGCTGGCAGTTCGATCTGGTCAGCGCGGCCGCCCGGAGCGGAGATGCACGGGCCCGGGCGCAGTACCGCTTCTATGGACAGGGGTATGCCAGCACGCTGGCCGCCCGTGCTGATGGCACCTGGGACACGTTCAAGGACAAGGTGGTCGAGTACGCGCAGGCAGGCCTCGCCGCCCCCAGCGACAGCAGCTATCTTGAGGCGTTCCACGTGTTCGCCAGCGACGACTTCGGTGTGCGCGACCCGGTGAAGGCGACCGCCTACCTGATCCGCGCCACCGAATCCTTCAGTCCAGCCCTGCTCGAATCCATGCTGGCCGCGAACCTGCCCGACCTGAATGATGCGCAGCGCGCACAGGCGCAGGCCATGGCGCAGGGGCTGGCACAGCCCCGGTAGCGTCGAGCGTGGTCGGCCGGCCTGGGTAGAGTCGAGCTTGCTCGACTGCTTTGGCACCCAGGAAAGCCAGTAGAGCAACGCTCGACTCTACCGAAAAGCCAGCCGAGCATAGGCTCGGCTCTACAACTCAGGCCTTCAGTGCGCGGGCGTGGTGGGCGATGTGTTCGCCGATGAAGCTGGCGATGAAGTAATAGCTGTGGTCATAGCCCGGCTGCAGGCGCAGGGTCAGCGGGTGGCCGACGGCATCGCAGGCCTGCTGCAGGCGTTCGGGCTGCAGCTGGGTCTGCAGGAACTCATCCGCATCGCCCTGGTCGACCAGCAGCGGCAGACGCTCGCCGGCATTGGCCACCAGCGCGGTGGCATCCCACTGCGCCCAGTCCGCCGGGTTGTCGCCCAGATAGGCAGTGAATGCCCTCTGGCCCCACGGCACCTGGCTGGGCGCCACGATCGGCGAAAACGCGGACACGCTGCGGTAACGGCCCGGGTTGCGCAGCGCCAGCACCAGCGCGCCATGGCCGCCCATCGAATGGCCGCTGATCGCGCGCGCATCGGTGGCCGGGAAGTTCGCTTCGATCAGCGCCGGCAGTTCGTGCACCACGTAGTCGTGCATGCGGTAGTGCTTCGCCCACGGCTGTTCGGTGGCGTTGAGGTAGAAGCCCGCGCCCTTGCCCAGGTCGTAGCCTTCGGCATCGGCCACATCATCGCCGCGCGGGCTGGTGTCCGGCGCCACCAGGATGACGCCATGCTCGGCCGCGTAGCGCTGCGCACCCGCCTTGGTGATGACGTTCTGTTCGGTGCAGGTCAGGCCGCTCAGCCAGTACAGCACTGGCAGCGCCTGCGTGGCCGCCTGCGGCGGCAGGTACACGGCGAACTGCATGTCGCAGCCCAGGGTGGCCGAGTGGTGGCGGTAGACGTCCTGCCAGCCGCCAAAACAGGCGCGGTGTTCGATGCGTTCCATGGTGTTCTCCTGCGCGGCGCGTCAGCGCACGCCTGTGTTGATCATTGCATCCAGCCGGGACAGCAGGTGCAGCAGTGGTTCGACGCCGGGCTGGCCGTCCAGGTTGCGCAAGGCCGCCACCGCCACGTCGCTGCGCGGCGGCCATTGGCCATCGGCGCGCGCCTCGTGCAGGCGCGGCAGGAACACCTGTGCCAGCCAGTGCTCGAACGGCATCTCATCGATGCCGAACGGCGAATCCACCGCACGCGGCGCGCCAACCTCGCCCTCGACCCAGCCCAGCGCGCGCAGCGCCTGCTCGATCGGGGCGACCAGGGCCGCGCGCGGGTCTTCCGCACGCGGCCGGCGCAGGGCATCCAGCCAGCCCATGCCCAGGCTCAGTAATGGACGACCGAGCGGATCGACTTGCCTTCATGCATCAGGTCGAAGGCTTCGTTGATCTTGTCCAGATCCATGGTGTGGGTCACGAACGGGGCCAGCTCGATATCGCCCTTCATCGCGTCTTCCACCATGCCCGGCAGCTGGCTGCGGCCCTTCACGCCGCCAAAGGCGGTGCCCATCCACTTGCGGCCGGTGACCAGCTGGAACGGACGGGTGGAGATTTCCTGGCCGGCACCGGCCACGCCGATCACCACGCTCTGGCCCCAGCCGCGGTGCGCGCATTCCAGCGCTGCACGCATCACGCTGGTGTTGCCGATGCACTCGAAGCTGTGGTCCACGCCCCAAGTGGTCATCTCAACGATGACCTGCTGGATCGGCTTGTCGAAGTCCTTCGGGTTGATGCAGTCGGTGGCGCCGAATTCGCGCGCCAGCTCGAACTTGGACGGATTGGTGTCCACCGCGATGATGCGGCCGGCCTTGGCCTGGCGCGCACCCTGGATGACCGCCAGGCCGATGCCGCCCAGGCCGAACACGGCCACGCTGTCGCCTTCCTGCACCTTGGCGGTGTTGTGCACCGCGCCGATTCCGGTGGTCACGCCGCAGCCCAGCAGACAGACGTGTTCCGGGTTCGCGTCCGGGTTGATCTTTGCCAGCGACACTTCGGCCACGACCGTGTATTCGCTGAAGGTCGAGCAGCCCATGTAGTGGTAGATCGGCTCGCCGTTGTAGCTGAAGCGGCTGGTGCCGTCGGGCATCACGCCCTTGCCCTGGGTGGCACGCACCGACACGCACAGGTTGGTCTTGCCGCTCTTGCAGAACAGGCATTCACCGCATTCGGCGGTGTACAGCGGAATCACGTGGTCGCCCGGCTTGACGCTGGTCACGCCCTCACCCACTTCCACCACGATGCCGGCGCCTTCGTGGCCCAGCACCACCGGGAACAGGCCTTCCGGATCATCGCCGGACAGGGTGAAGGCATCGGTATGGCAGACACCGGTATGGGTGATCTTGACCAGCACTTCGCCAGCCTTCGGCGGGGCGACGTCGATCTCGACGATCTGCAGCGGCTGGCCGGGACCAAAGGCGACGGCGGCACGGGATTTCATGGCGGGTTCTCCAAGGACAGGCAATAACAGGATGGACGGCGCTATGGTGCGCCGTTGTTTATTTCAGGTACGAGCGGATCAGCCCGCTCATCTCGCGCACGCGTTCAGCGCGTTGTTCATCGGAGGTGGCCGGCTGGCCGAATTCCTCGCGCAGGTGGGCCTCCATCACCTCGGACATCAGCCCGTTGACGGCACCACGGATGGCCGCGATCTGCTGCAGCACCGGCCCGCAGTCGGCGCCGGATTCCAGTGCACGATCCAGCGCATCGCACTGGCCGCGGATACGGCGCACGCGGGCCAGGACCTTCTTCTTCTCTTCGGGGGAATGCGGCATCGCGGGCCACCTGCGGAACTATACTGGGGGATAGTATACAGGGCATCCGATGGAACTCAATCGAACGCGCCCTGAGCGCCCAGCCGGGTCAGTTCATCCACCACGAAGCGCACCTTCGGGCGCAGATGCCGGGTCGGCGGCCACAGCGCATGGATCTCGACATGCCGTTGCATGCTGTCATCGAGCACCGACTGCAGCGCGCCGGACTGCAGGTGCCGGCGCACCAGCGACATCGGCATCTGGCAGATGCCAAGCCCTGCAATGGCACCGTCGATCACCGCGTCTCCGTCGTTGAGCTGGTGGGTGGCCTGCGGAATGAAGGTGCCGCCCTCACCGTCCGCGCCGACCCGCCACGCCATCGGCTGGCCATGGCGATAGCCGACGATGCTGCGGTGCTGCCGCAGCTCCTCCACGCTGCGCGGTACACCGTGCGCCTGCAGGTAGGACGGCGCAGCACAGGTCACCAGCCGCTGGCTGCCCAGCCTGCGCGCCACCAGGTGCTCGGCCTGCTGCAGGCCACCAAAGCGGATCAGCAGATCAATGCCTTCCTCGATCGGGTCGACGAAGTGATCGGTGAAGGTCACCGTCAGCTGCAGGTCCGGGTACTGCTGGCACAGCTTCAACAGCACCGGCATCACCACCAGGCGCCCGAACGATGAGGGCATGTCGATGCGCAGTCGCCCGCTGGGCAGGTGTGCGCCCGAGCCCAGGCAGGCCTCGGCGGCGGAGATTTCCTCCAGCGCCGCCGCGCACGAGGCGTAGTACGCCTCGCCGTCGGTGGTCAGCGCGATGCGCCGGGTGGTGCGGTGGAACAGGCGGACACCCAGCCGGGCCTCCAGCCGGGCGATGGCCTTGCCGACGGCCGAGCGCGAGATGCCCAGCGCCTCGGCGGCCTCGGTGAAGGTGGCCGAGCGCGCCGTGGTGACGAAGGTCACCAGACCATTCAAGGATTCCACGGGCAGCATCTGCAGTCTCCATTGGGGACGCTATGTCCCGCCAAAAGGGAAATCGAAGCTCTTTATGAGCCTCGATGTCAACTCCATCCTGTGTGCATGGCGCTCCTGGCGCCCTTCCCCACACCGAGATGACCGATATGACCGATCTGCTGTTCCGCCCCTACGACCTGGCAGGCACGCCGTTGCCCAACCGCATCGCCATGGCGCCGATGACCCGTGCCCGCAATCCCGGTGCCGTGGCCAACGAACTGACCGCGCAGTACTACCGCCAGCGCGCCAGCGCCGGTCTGATCATCAGCGAAGGCACGCCGGTTTCCCCGCAGGGCCAGGGCTACATCGACGTGCCCGGCATCTGGTCGGCCGAGCAGGTGGCGGGCTGGAAGCAGGTGACCGACGCCGTGCACAGCGCGCAGGGCACGATCTTTGCCCAGCTCTGGCACGTCGGCCGCATGTCGCACAGTTCCCTGCAACCGGACGGTGGCCAGCCGGTCAGCGCCAGTGCGCGTCCGGTGGCACACGACCCCAGGAGCTTCGCGTTCGTGTACCGCGACGACGGCAGCCGCGGTCCGGCCGACCCGACCCCGCCGCGCGCCCTGCGCACCGATGAAGTCCCCGGCATCGTCAGTGACTTCGTGCGTGGCGCAGAGAACGCCATCGCCGCCGGCTTCGATGGCGTCGAGCTGCATGCCGCCAACGGCTATCTGTTCGAGCAGTTCCTCAACCCGGTCACCAACGATCGTCAGGACATCTACGGCGGCTCGCTGCGCAACCGCGCGCGCCTGATCCTGGACACCGTGGACGCGATGACCGCACGCATCGGCGCGCACCGCGTCGGCGTGCGTCTGGCACCAAACAGCCAGGTCTTCGACATGCCGGCCTATGCAGACAACGAAGCCAGCTATCTGTACCTGGCAGAAGAACTGGGCAAGCGCGGGCTGGCCTATGTGCATCTGAACGACAACTACCTGCGCGGCGAGCGCGCCATCGGCGAGGACTTCCTGAAGGCCTTCAAGCAGGCCTACGGCGGTACCATGCTGCTGGCCGGTGGCATGACCCGTGCGTACGCCCTGCGCCTGGTCGACGAAGGCACCATCGACATCGCGGCCTTCGGCCAGCCGTTCATCGCCAACCCGGACCTGGTCGAGCGCCTGCAGCAGGACATCGCGCTGGCGGCGCCGGATCGCGCCACCTACTACGGTGGTGGTCGTGAGGGGTATCTGGATTACCCGGCGGCGAGCTGATCGGGCATGGGGTCGGATCCCTTTCCGGGCATGGGGTCGGATCCCTTTCCAACGGAAAGGGCTCTGACCCCGGTTCGGCGTTGAAGGGGTCAGAGCCGCGCTTCGCGCGGATGCGACCCCCTGCCTTCAAGCGCCTTCCTGCACGTAGGAGAACGACTCGTCCAGCCTCGGGAAGCCGATGATCTGCTTCACCAGGGCCTGCGCTTCATCGTCGCTGATGTCACCGTCAGCGATTTCGCCATCACGCGCGAACAGCGCCACCAGCGCCGCATACTGGTCGCTGCGCAGAATGGACTGATGGCTCTGCAGCCAGCGCTGCAGATTCGCCGCCAGATCGCCATGCGACAGCAGCGAGTAAGGCCGCTCGTACTCCACCACCGCTTCCACCATCTTGCGGAACACGAAGTCCTGGTAGCTGGCGGCCAGCACGTCGGCGCGGTCATCGTCGTGCCATACCAGCACCACCGGCGCTTCGGTAAAGCCCGGCGCGTTGGTCCAGAAACAGTAGCTGTCGCCTGCGCCCGTACGTGCGAACGGCAGCAGCTGCAGGTCGGTACGCAGGGGGTTGTAATGATCGTCGGCGGTGAGATCCTGCCAGGCCTCCAGCAGCTCGTCGTGTTCCAGGGGCTCGTAGTCCTGGGCGTACAGCAACACAGGCGGATCGTCCTGCAGCGTTGGAAACACCGCTTCGGACCACTGTGGATGGGTGCCGCCCCAGCTCAACCGGCCAGCGGCCAGCAGCTGCTGGAAAAGCGGTGGAAAGGCCTGGCCGGTGGCCTGCTCGATTTCGGTCAATGTGCTCATGCATGTCCCTGTCAGTCGCAGTTGTCTACCTTGCCTGAATCTGCGCGACAGATGAACCCGCAGCTCACTCCGGCAGGTCTAGACTGCGTTGCAACCGGCCGTCGCAGACACCCGCCATGGACTCCCCAGCCCGTACCTTCATCGTCAACATCGATGTGCCCGACCTGGCCGCTGCAGAAGCGTTCTACGTTGCAGCGTTCGGCCTGCACGCCGGCCGCCGCATGGGTGCCGGCGCGGTGGAACTGCTGGGGGGACCCACTCCGCTGTACCTGCTGCAGAGTGATGCGGGCAGTGTGGCCACCGACGAGGGCGACGTGCGCGACTACGAACGCCACTGGACGCCGCTGCACCTGGACTGGGTGGTGGAAGACATCAATGCCGCGCTGTCACGCGCAGTGGCCGCAGGTGCAGTGATCGAACAGCCGGTCAGCGAGCGGCGCTGGGGCCGGCTGGCCGTGCTGGCCGACCCGTTCGGGCATGGCTTCTGCCTGATCCAGTTTGTCGGGCTGGGGTATGACGCGCTGGTGGAGTGATCGGCGCGTGCCATCCACGCATGGCGTGGATCTACTGCATCAGCCCGGCATTACTTCCGCAACATGTCCACGAACGCGCGCAGCGCCGAGGCCATCTGCCGCTGCTTCCGGTAGTACAGCACGAAGCCGGGAAACGGCTCGCTCCAGTCCTGCAGCACCGCCACCATCGTGCCGGCCTCGATGTGCGGGCGCGCGGCATCTTCCAGCACGTAGGCCAGACCAAACCCATCGAGCACCGCACGCATGATGGTGGTCTGTTCGCTCAAAGTCAGGCGCCCGCGCACGTCGATTTCCAGCGACTGGCCATCGCGGTCGAACTGCCATTTGTACAGATGGCCGCTGGCGAAGCGGAAGCGGATGCATTCGTGCTGCAGCAGATCACGCGGGTGCTGCGGCGCCGGGTGCTGCCGCAGGTATTCCGGCGAACCCACGATCATCCCGTGCAGCGCCGGCCCCAGCGGCACCGCCACCATGTCCTCGGGCACGAATTCGTGCAGGCGCACGCCAGCATCGAAGCCCTCCGCGACGATGTCCACCAGGCCATCATTTTCGGTCAGCTCCAGGCGCACGTCCGGGTGGGCGTGCAGGAACCGGGTCAGCCGCGGGCCCAACTGGGTGGGGACCGCCGCTCGGGCCGCGTTGATGCGCAACAGGCCGGTCGGACTGTCCCTGAACTGGTTCATCTCCTCCAGCGCGTCATGCACCTGGCCCAGCGCCGGCTGCAGCCGGTCCAGCAGGCGCTGGCCCGCTTCGGTCAGGGCCACACTGCGCGTCGTGCGATGGAACAGGCCCACGCCCAGCCGCTCTTCCAGCGCGCGGATCGCATAGCTCACCGCCGAGGTCGACAGGGTCAGCTCGCCGCCGGCCTTCCGGAAGCTGCGGTGGCGGGCCACGGCGGCGAAGGCGGCCAGGTGGGAGAGATTGTCAGAGGCCATTGTGCAGTCCCACTTGATGAATCATGCCGATATCCGGGCTTTTGGGGCCGGTACGAGCGGCGTATTGTAAAGCGCCTTTCGACAAACCCCGCCAAGGATTCCCCATGTCCCTCGCCCATGGTTACGCGGTACGTACCAACACCGCCCCGCTTGAGCCCTTCACCTTCGAGCGCCGCGCCGTCGGCGCCAACGACATCCGCATCGAAGTGCTGTACAGCGGCATCTGCCATTCCGACCTGCACCAGGCCCGCGACGATTGGGGCGGCGCCGAGTACCCGATGGTGCCGGGCCACGAGATCATCGGCCGCGTGGTCGAAGTCGGCCCGTCCGTCACCGCCCTGAAGGTCGGCGACTTCGCCGGCGTCGGCTGCATGGTCGATTCCTGCCGCCATTGCGATGCCTGCGACCACGACCTGGAGCAGTACTGCGAAAAGGGCCCGACCTACACCTACAACAGCCACGACCGGAACACCGGCGAGCTGACCATGGGCGGTTACTCCGACCACATCGTGGTCGAGCAGCGCTTCGTGGTGAAGGTCTCTGAAAAACTGGACCTGAAGGCCGCCGCGCCGCTGCTGTGCGCCGGCATCACCACCTACTCGCCGCTGCGCCACTGGAAGGTCGGCCCGGGCCAGAAGGTGGGCGTGATCGGCCTCGGTGGCCTCGGCCACATGGGCGTGAAGTTCGCCAAGGCGATGGGCGCCACCGTGGTGATGATCACCACCACCCCGGAAAAGGGTGCCGACGCCAAGCGCCTGGGTGCCGACGAAGTGCTGGTCTCGCGCGACGCGGAGCAGATGAAGGCTCACGCCAACAGCTTCGACTTCCTGCTCAACACGGTGCCGGTCAGCCATGACACCAACCCGTACATGAGCCTGCTCAAGCGCGATGCCACCATGTGCCTGGTCGGCGTCATCACCGAACTGGATCCGCCGCTGATGGGTGGCACGGTCATCTTCGGCCGCAAGCACGTCACCGGCTCGGCCATCGGCGGCATGGCCGAAACCCAGGAAATGATGGACTTCTGTGCCGAGCACGGCATCGTCAGCGATGTTGAAGTGATCAACATCAAGGACGTGAACCAGGCCTGGGAGCGCATGGCTAAGAACGATGTGCGCTACCGCTTCGTGATCGACATGGCCACCATCAAGGCCTGATCGCTGCAGTGATGGAACGAAAAAACCCCGGCATTGCCGTAATGCTGTTCACTTAAGCAGCTGAGCCAATCAGAATCCGATGCCAGTCTTCTGGCATCGGATTTTTTGTGCCCATCCAACAACAACTGCTCGACCTTGGTGACCTGTTCAATTTCTCCGATCTGAGCACGTTCACCCAGAACATTCCGGTGGAATGGGTGTCCAGCGCACTGGAGCTCTCCTCACAGGCCTCCATCCGCAGGCGCAGATTGCCCAGCGATCAGGTGCTGTGGCTGGTGCTGGGCATGGCCCTGTTCCGCGACGAGCCGGTGCATGAGGTGGCCAGGCGGCTGAACATCTGTGCCCAGGGCCTTGCATCACTGGATCTGCCTGCACGCAGCGGTATCAGCCAGGCTCGCGCGCGGCTTGGTGCGGATCCGGTAGAGGATCTTTTCCGCAGGTGCGGCCAGCATTGGGGAGCCG